>CAWFQP010000062.1:0-99817 GCA_963818005.1 uncultured Pseudomonadota bacterium | reverse complement strand
GACCGCCGGGCCGCGAAGCCTACCCCGGCGACGTGTTCTACCTGCACAGTCGCCTGCTCGAACGTGCAGCGCGCGTCAACGCCGACTACGTCGAGGCCTTCACCCAGGGCGACGTCAAGGGCAAGACCGGCTCGCTGACCGCGCTGCCGATCATCGAGACACAGGCCGGCGACGTCTCGGCCTTCGTGCCGACCAACGTGATCTCGATCACCGACGGCCAGATCTTCCTGGAGACCAGCCTGTTCAACGCCGGCATCCGGCCCGCCATCAACGCCGGCATCTCGGTGTCGCGCGTCGGCTCGGCGGCGCAGACCAAGCTGATCAAGGGCCTGTCCGGCGGTATCCGTACCGACCTGGCCCAGTATCGCGAGCTGGTCGCGTTTGCGCAGTTCGCCAGCGACCTCGATGCCGCGACCAAGAAGCAGCTGGACCGTGGTGCGCGCGTCACCGAGCTGCTGAAGCAGTCGCAGTACGCGCCGCTGCCGATCAGCCTGATGGGCGCGTCGATCTTCGCCGTCAACAAGGGCTTCCTCGACGAGGTCGACGTGAAGAAGGTGCTCGACTTCGAGCACGGCCTGCACCCACCTGAAGACCAGCCATGCCGCGCTGCTGAAGAAGCTCGACGACAGCAAGGCAGCTCGACAAGGAGTCCGAAGCCTGAGCTGACCGCCGCCATCGAGGCCTTCAAGAAGTCCTTCGCCTGAACCCCGCAGCGCTCGGCGCCGCAGCAGCTGGTCGGAGTCGGACGCGCTCATGGCTGCTGGCAAAGAGATACGCGGCAAGATCAAGAGTGTCGAGAACACCAAGAAGATCACCAAGGCCATGGAGATGGTCGCCGCCTCGAAGATGCGCAAGGCGCAGGAGCGCATGCGCGCGGCGCGGCCCTATGCCGAGCAAGATCCGCAACCTGGCGGCCAACCTGTCGATGGCCACGCCCGAATACAAGCACCCGTTCATGCTCAAGCACGAGCAGGCCAAGCTGGCGGGCGTCATCGTCGTCACCACCGACAAGGGTCTGTGCGGTGGCCTGAACACCAACGTGCTGCGCGTCGTCGACCGCCAAGCTCCAAGGAGCTGGAAGCCCAGGGCATCAAGGTCGAGGCCGTGGCCATCGGCAACAAGGGCTTCGGCTTCCTCAACCGCATCGGCGCGAAGATCGTCTCGCACGCCATCCAGCTGGGCGACAAGCCGCACCTGGACAAGCTGGTCGGCCCGGTGAAGGTGCTGCTCGATGCCTATGCCGCAGGGCGAGCTGAACGCGGTGTACCTGTGCTACACGCGCTTCATCAACACCATGCGCCAGGAGCCGGTGGTGCAGCAGCTGCTGCCGCTGTCGACCGAGAGCATGGCCGAAGACGGTGCCGCGAAGGCAGAACGCACGGCTGGGACTACATCTACGAGCCCAACGCCCCGGCGGTCATCGACGAGCTGGTGCTGCGCTACGTCGAGGCGCTGGTCTACCAGGCCACGGCCGAGAACCTGGCCTCGGAGCAATCGGCGCGCATGGTGGCGATGAAGTCCGCCACCGACAACGCCGGCAACGTCATCGGCGAGCTGAAGCTGATCTACAACAAGACGCGGCAGGCGGCCATCACCAAGGAACTGTCGGAGATCGTGGCCGGCGCGGCCGCGGTCTGACGACCCAAGATTCACGCATCTCGAAGGAAGCAAAAATGTCTGAAGTTCAAGCGGCCGGCAAGATCGTCCAGTGCATCGGCGCGGTGGTGGACGTCGAGTTCCCGCGCAATGCCATGCCCAAGGTGTACGACGCGCTCAAGCTCGACGGCACCGAGCTGACGCTCGAGGTGCAGCAGCAGCTGGGCGACGGCGTGGTGCGCACCATCGCGCTGGGTTCGTCCGACGGCCTGCGCCGCGGCCTGATGGTGTCGAACACCGGCAAGCCGATCACCGTGCCGGTGGGTCGCTCGACGCTGGGCCGCATCATGGACGTGCTGGGCAACCCGATCGACGAGCGCGGCCCGGTGGGCCAGGAGCTGACTGCCTCGATCCACCGCAAGCCGCCGAGCTACGACGAGCTCAGCCCGTCGCAGGACCTGCTCGAAACCGGCATCAAGGTGATCGACCTGATGTGCCCGTTCGCCAAGGGCGGCAAGGTCGGCCTGTTCGGCGGCGCCGGCGTCGGCAAGACCGTGAACATGATGGAGCTGATCAACAACATCGCCAAGGCGCACTCGGGCCTGTCGGTGTTTGCCGGCGTGGGCGAGCGCACCCGCGAGGGCAACGACTTCTATCACGAGATGATGGAATCGGGCGTCGTCAACAGCGACAACCTGGGCGAGTCGAAGGTGGCCATGGTCTACGGCCAGATGAACGAGCCGCCGGGCAACCGCCTGCGCGTGGCGCTGACCGGGCTGACCATCGCCGAGTCCTTCCGCGACGAAGGCAAGGACGTGCTCTTCTTCGTCGACAACATCTACCGCTACACGCTGGCCGGCACCGAAGTGTCGGCGCTGCTGGGCCGCATGCCGTCCGCGGTGGGCTACCAGCCGACGCTGGCCGAGGAAATGGGCCGGCTGCAGGAGCGCATCACCTCGACCAAGGTCGGCTCGATCACCTCGATCCAGGCGGTGTACGTGCCGGCGGACGACCTGACCGACCCGTCGCCGGCCACCACCTTCGCCCACCTGGACTCCACCGTGGTGCTGTCGCGCGACATCGCCTCGCTGGGCATCTACCCGGCCGTGGACCCGCTCGACTCCACCAGCCGCCAGCTCGACCCGCTGGTCGTCGGCGAAGAGCACTACAACACCGCGCGTGCGGTGCAGGGCACGCTGCAGCGCTACAAGGAGCTGCGCGACATCATCGCCATCCTGGGCATGGACGAACTGGCGCCCGAGGACAAGCTGGCCGTGGCGCGCGCGCGCAAGATCCAGCGCTTCCTGAGCCAGCCCTTCCACGTGGCCGAAGTCTTCACCGGCACGTCCGGCAAGTACGTGCCGCTGAAGGAAACCATCCGCGGCTTCAAGATGATCGTCAACGGCGAGTGCGACGCGCTGCCCGAGCAGGCCTTCTACATGGTCGGCAGCATCGACGAGGCCATCGCCAAGGCGAAGACCATTCAGTAAGCGCTTGTCAGAGCCAAAGGAAACTTGACCATGGCCACGCTGCAAGTCGATGTGGTGTCCGCCGAGGAGAGCATCTTCTCCGGCGAGGCGAAGTTCGTCGCCCTGCCCGGCGAGATGGGCGAACTCGGCATCTACCCGCGCCACACGCCGCTGATCACGCGCATCAAGCCCGGCGCGGTGCGCATCGTCCGCGCCGACAACGACGAGGAGGAGTTCGTCTTCGTCGCCGGCGGCATCCTCGAGGTGCAGCCCGGCACGGTCACCGTGCTGGCCGACACCGCCATCCGCGGCCACGACCTGGACGAGGCCAAGGCGGTGGAAGCACGCAAGCAGGCCGAGGAGTCGATGAAGAACGCCAAGAGCGACATCGACTTCGCCAAGGCGCAAGGCGAGTTCGCGGCCATGGCCGCGCAGATCGCCGCACTGCGCAAGTTCCGCAAGAAGTAGCCGGCCTTCGCCGCCGGACACAGGCCCGCGCGGTGCAAGCCGCGCGGGCCTGTTGCCTTCTGTGCCGCTGCCGTGGACACTGAGGCCCTAACCCGCAGAGCACATGCCCGTGGCCGACAAGAAGAAGCGCAACCCCAAGCACGACAAGGACAGACTCGGCCGCGCCGACTACGTGGCCCGGCTGGAGCAGTTGCAGATCGAGCTCAACCAACTGGCGCGCTGGCTGCAGCACACCGGCAGACGTTTGCTGGTGCTGATCGAGGGCCGCGATACCGCGGGCAAGGGCGGCGTCATCTCGGCCATTGCCGATGCTCTGCCGCCGCGAGTGTGCAAGACCGTGGCGCTGCCCAAGCCGAACGAGCGCGAAAGCACGCAGTGGTACTTCCAGCGCTACGTTCCCTACCTGCCGGCGGCCGGTGAACTGGTGCTGTTCGACCGCAGCTGGTACAACCGCGCCGGCGTCGAGACGGTGATGGGCTACTGCAGCGAGCAGCAGACCGAGCGTTTCCTGCGTCAGGCGCCGGTGTTCGAGAAGCTGCTGGTCGACGATGGCCTGCTGCTGTTCAAGTACTGGCTCAGCGTCGACCAGGCACTGCAGGAAGAGCGCTTCGCCGAGCGGCTGAGCGACCCGCTGAAGCGCTGGAAGCTGTCGCCGGTGGACTTGCAGGCGCGCGAGAAGTACGAGGCCTATGGCCTTGCGCGCGATCGCATGCTGCAGGCCACGCACAAGCGCCATGCGCCATGGGCGCTGGTCGACTTCAATGACCAGCGGCGCGGCCGGCTGACGCTGATCCGCCACCTGCTCGACCAGTTGCCCGACACTGCCCTGCCTGAGCCGCAGCTCGACTTTCCGATGCTGCCGCCGCCGCTGCAGCGGAGCGTTTCCGCGGCCCGCTCAAACCGATCAGGAGCGTGTAGTCAGCCGACGAATGGCCGGTCGGGCAGCTCGTTCGGGTTGGCTGGCCCTCGAGCCAGCGGGAAGTGCTGAAGCAGCAGGGCATCGACCGCGTCGATGGCCTCGACCAGCCCGTCCTCGAAGCGGCCGGCCCTGAAGGCCGCTGCCATGCCCTCGCGTCAGCGGCTGCCACTGCGCGGGCGGCACATGCCGGTTCAGGCCGCGGTCGGCGACGATCTCGATCGCATGCTCGGCCAGCAGCAGGTAGATCAGCACGCCGTTGTTGTGCTCGGTGTCCCACACGCGCAGCTTGCCGAACATCGCCAGCGCGCGTTCGCGCGGCGTGGCGTCGCGCCACAGGTACGACAGCGGCAGGCCGGCTTCGACGCACACGCGGATCTCGCCGCTGTGTCGCCGCTCGCTGCGCTGCACGCGCTCGGCCAGCCGCGCCAGCGCGGCCTCGTCGAGCGCTCGCCGCGCGTCGGTCTCGTCGAGCCAGCGATGCTTCAGGATGCGCAGCCAGCGGTTCATGTCCACCAGTCCCCCGAGGCGCCGCCGCCGCCGAAATCGCCGCCGCCGCCCGAGCCGAAACCGCCGCCGCCCCCACCGAAGCCACCCCCGCCGAAGCCGCCGCCACCACCCCAGATGATCGGACCGCCGCGCCGGCTGCCGCGGCCCATGCCGCGCTGCAGCGCGCCGACGCCAAGCACGCCGACCACCAGCATCGCCAGCACTGCGGCCACGCCGGCAATCAGCAAGCTGGCGCTGAAGAGCCAGGCCGCGGCGCCGGCGCCGCCGGCGGTGACCAGCGCGCCGAGCTTGCGCCCCAGCACCTTGCTGAGGATGCCGCCGAGTACCGGCACCGCGACGAAGAAGAACATCAGCAGTTCCTGCCACGAACCGTCCTGCGGCCCCTGCGGCGTGCGCGCCTCGGGCAGCGGCAGGCCTTCGCCCTTGATGCGGGCCATCAGGGCGTCGACCGCAGCGCTCAGCCCGCCGGCGAAGTCGCCCGCGCGGAAGGCCGGGGTGATGGCGCGGTCGATGATCTGCCGCGCCGCCAGGTCGGGCACCGCGCCTTCCAGCGCCTTGGCCACTTCGATGCGCACGCGCCGGTCGTTCTTGGCCACCACGATGAGCAGCCCGTCGCCGACCTCGCGCCGGCCGATCTTCCAGCTGTCGGCGACGCGCTGCGCGTAGGACGCTGATGTCCTCGGGCTGCGTGCTCGGCACCATCAGCACCACGATCTGCGGCCCCGAGGCCTGCTCGAAGGCGGCCAGCTTGGCCTCCAGCGCGGCGCGCTGCGCGGCGTCGAGCGTGCCGGTCTGGTCGATGACGCGCGCCGTCAGCGCCGGCACCGGCAGCACGTCCTGTGCCCAGGCCGTGCCCAGCGGCGGCCCACAGCCAGGCGGCCAGCAGCAGCCGCAGCGTGTGCATCGGCGCAGCGCGCTTTGTCAGCTGCGCATCACTTCGATGCGCCGCGGCCGGTGCCGCGGGCTTGTCGAAGTTGACAGTCGGCGGTGCGCTGATCGCCGCCTCGTTCTGCACCGTGAAGTTGGGCTTGACCGGGTAGCTGAAGATCATCGCCGTCAGGTTGGTGGGGAAGCTGCGCGCCAGCACGTTGAAGTCGTTCACCGCCTTGATGTAGCGGTTGCGCGCCACGGTGATGCGGTTCTCGGTGCCTTCGAGCTGCACGCGCAGGTCCTGGAAGGCGGCGTTGGCCTTCAGTTCGGGGTAGCGCTCCACCGTCACCATCAGCCGGCTCAGCGCGCTGCTCAGCTCGCCCTGCGCGGCCTGGAACTTCTGGAAGGCCTCGGGGTTGTTGATCAGCTCCGGCGTGGCCTGGATGCTGGTGGCCTTGGCGCGGGCCTCGATCACCTTGGTCAAGGTCTCCTGCTCGAAGTTGGCCTCGCCCTTGACGGTGCTGACGATGTTGGGGATCAGGTCGGCGCGGCGCTGGTACTGGTTCAGCACCTCCGCCCACGCGGCCTTGACCTGCTCGTCCAGGCGTTGGAAGTCGTTGTAGCCGCAGCCGGCGAGCAGCAGCGGCGTCAGCAGGGCCAGCAGCGAAGCGAAGCGTCGGGAGATGTTCATGCGGCATCCTTTGCAAATCAGGGGCCGAATGCTAACTCGGCTCTTGCCGATGGGTACCGCGCACTCGGTGTTCGCGGCTCGGGCCCACTGCGTACAGTGCGGGCCATGGACATGTTGACGCACGCGCTGCGCGGAGCCGCTTCGGCCCGGCGCACGACCGCAGCGCGTGCCGACGTGCTGCTGGTCGTCGGCGGGGGCGGCGTGCTCGGCTCGGCGCTGCTGGCTCGCGCGCTGGCGCTGCGCCCGCTTCGGCCGCGTGCAGGCGCTGGTGGCCAAGGACACTGGCCTCGGCACTGCGCGGCTTCGAGCCGCGTGCCGCAGGCTGCACTGGCCGGGCCGCTGCACGCCGACAGTGCCGTCATCGTCTTCGAGCGCGACGCGGCGCAACAACGGCCGCGACGAGGCCTTCATGCAGCCTGAGCCGGAGCAGTTGACGGAGCTGGCGACGCGGCTGCGCGCCGGCGGCGTGCGCCGGCTGATGGTGTGGGTGCCGCACGCGCCGGCGCTGCTGCCTCAGGCGTTGAAGGCCGGCCTGGCCACGCTCGACGAAGGCCGCGTTGCGGCGCTCGGCTTCGAGCACCTCGTGTTCGTGCGCGCGGCACGAGCGGCCTCGCGGCAGCACGGCAGGCGGCTGGGCGCAGCGGCTGGCGGCTGGCTGGCTGTCGCAGCTGGCCTGGATGGTGCCTCAGCGCGAACAGCCGGTGCGTGTGCTGCGCCTGGCCGAACTGGCGGTGGAACTGGCCTGGCGGCTGCCGCATGCCGCTCCGGCCACTCGCGTGCTGCCGCCCGAGCTGCTGTGGCAGTCGGCACACTGCGCCGACGGCGGCGCGCTGCTGTCCGCATGGCTGGCGGGAGAACCCTTGCCGCTGCCGACGGTTGCCCGCACAGCGCTGGTGAGTTCGCGAAGACCCGCGGTACCGGCGCGCCGGAACGCGCCAGGCCGGCAGGGATAATCAGGCATGTCCGCACCTCTGCTCAACGACAGCTTCCTGCGCGCCTGCCTGCGCCAGCCCACCGACTACACGCCGGTGTGGCTGATGCGCCAGGCCGGCCGCTACCTGCCGGAGTACCAGGCCACGCGCGCGCGCGCCGGCAGTTTCATGGGCCTGGCGACGAACCCGCAGTACGCCACCGAGGTGACGCTGCAGCCGCTGGAGCGGTACGCGCTGGACGCGGCGATCCTGTTCTCGGACATCCTCACCGTGCCGGATGCGATGGGCCTGGGGCTGAGCTTCGAGCAGGGCGAAGGACCGCGCTTCGCGCACCCGCTGCGCGACGAGGCGGCGGTGGCGCGGCTGGCCGTGCCCGACATGGACAAGCTGCGCTATGTCTTCGATGCGGTCGCCTCGATCCGCAAGGCGCTGGCAGGGCGCGTGCCGCTGATCGGCTTTTCCGGCAGCCCGTGGACGCTGGCCTGCTACATGGTCGAAGGTGGCGGCTCCGACGATTACCGCCTGGTCAAGACGCTGATGTATTCGCGTCCCGACCTGATGCAGCGCATCCTGGACATCAATGCCCAGGCGGTGGCGGCCTACCTGAACGCGCAGATCGACGCCGGCGCGCAGGCGGTGATGGTCTTCGACTCCTGGGGCGGCGTGCTCGCCGATGGCGCCTTCCAGCGTTTCAGCCTGCACTACACAAAGCAGGTCGTGCAGCAGCTGCAGCGCGAGCGTGATGGCCGGCGCGTGCCCTGCATCGTCTTCACCAAGGGCGGCGGGCCCTGGCTGCAGCAGCTTGCCGGCATCGGCGCCGACGTGGTCGGGTTGGACTGGACGGTCAACCTCGGCGCGGCACGCGCCAGTGTCTGCGACCGCGTCGCGCTGCAAGGCAACCTCGACCCGAACGTGCTGTTCGCGCCGCCGCAGGTGGTGCGCGAACAGGCCATTGCCACGCTCGACAGCTTCGGCCCGCCGCAACGTGCCGATGGCCGCTGGGACGGCCATGTCTTCAACCTCGGCCACGGCATCAGCCAGCACACTCCGCCGGAGCATGT
Source organism: uncultured Pseudomonadota bacterium (assembly GCA_963818005.1). Taxonomy (GTDB): domain Bacteria; phylum Pseudomonadota; class Gammaproteobacteria; order Burkholderiales; family Burkholderiaceae_C; genus Rubrivivax. Next base: position 91,304 of record CAWFQP010000062.1, on the reverse strand, counting down.
GGCCGCGCTGGTCGAGGCCGTGCACAGCCATTCGCGCAGCCAGCGCGCGGGCGTGCGCTAGGAGCCGGTCGGGCTTGGGAGCGGACCCCAACCCCAAGTCCGACAGGCTCCCAGGTATTCCAGCGCCGGCTTCGCGCCGGTCGAGAGCATGGGCCCGTGGACCCGCGCGACAGGCCCGCGGCGGCCGTCTCGACGACGCCGCGCCTGACGCTTGTGCTGGCTTTGCATGCCGGTAAGTGAGTGCTCAGGAGTTGACTTATCCCCAAAAATCATGCTGCAGCGCAACCGATGCGCAAGTCTGCGGCGAGACCATACGGATTTGCCCTGATGGCTGCTAACTCCTTGATTTTGTTCAGAACGACTTGTTGCCGAGAAATCGAGCAGCGCCGCCGGATGTACCGAGAATCAAGAACTTGGGCACGGATGCCCCAGCTTGCCCACAAAGTTATCCACAGGATTTGTGGACAGAGCCAAAAGCGCTTTTCAATCATTGACTTAGGCGCTTTCTCTCACATGAATCCGAGCTTTGTCGCGCAACTTGGGCTGCTTGCGCCATGAGTCAATCCACGGTGGTGCCGGTCGTCGTGGATGCGCCGCAACACGCCGGCCTGAATGCCACGCTGGACTACCTGTGCGACCCGCCGCTGCCGCCGGGCAGCCTGGTGCAGGTGCCGCTGGGGCGGCGCAGCGTCACAGGCCTGGTCTGGCGCCGCCGCCTGGGCCAAGGCGCCGATGCGGCGCAGCTGCGCGCAGTGCAGTCGGCCATTCCCAGCCTGGCACCGCTGGGCCCGGCATGGATGCAGCTGGTGGAATTCTGCGCTGGCTACTACCAGCGCAGCATCGGCGAGGTGGCGCTGTCGGTGCTGCCGCCGGAGCTGCGCAGGCTGAACGACGGGCAGATGGCACGCCGGCTCGAGCGCCTGAACAGCCAATCCAAGCCGCCGGGCAGCGACGAGGGCTGTGGCGCAGCCGGAGCTGAGCGACGAGCAGGTGGCCGCGGTCGAGCAACTGGCTGCATCGCCGGCGGTCGGCGCCCAGCCTACCTTGCTGCAGGGCGTCACCGGCAGCGGCAAGACCGAGGTCTACCTGCGCAGCGCGGCGAGCGCGCTGCAGCAGGGTCGGCAGGTGCTGGTGCTGGTGCCGGAAATCAACCTGACACCGCAGTTGGAGGCGCGCTTCGCCGAGCGCTTCGCAGACCGGCGGATGGTGTCGCTGCACAGTGCGCTGACGCCCGCGCAGCGCCTGCGCCACTGGCTGCTGGCGCACCTGGGGCAGGCCGATCTGGTGCTGGGCACGCGGCTGGCCGTGTTTGCCTCGCTGCCGCGGCTGGGGCTGATCGTCGTCGACGAGGAGCACGACCCGTCGTTCAAGCAGCAGGAAGGCGCGCGTTATTCGGCGCGCGACCTGGCGGTCTGGCGTGGCCGCACCGAAGCGGTGCCGGTGCTGCTGGGCTCGGCCACGCCGTCGCTGGAGACCTGGTCGCATGCCGAGAAGGGCCGCTACCGGCGCCTGCGCCTGACCCAGCGCATCGGCGGCGGCGCGTTGCCGACGGTGCGCGTGCTCGACATGAACGCCGTGCCGCGCGCCGCCGACGCGGTGGCGCCGGCGCTGGCCCCCGCGCTGCAGCAGGCGGTACAACAGCGCGTCGCGCGCGGCGAGCAGAGCCTGCTGCTGCTCAACCGCCGCGGTTATGCGCCGGTGCTGTTCTGCAGCGCCTGCGGCTGGAAGAGCGGCTGCCCGCACTGCAGCGCCTGGCGCGTGTTCCACAAGGCCGACCGTACGCTGCGCTGCCACCATTGCGGCTTCGGCGAGCGGGTGCCGCGTGCCTGCCCGGACTGCGGCAACCTGGACATCGCCCCGATCGGCCGCGGCACCGAGCGGCTGGAAGAGCAGATGGCGCAGTTGCTGCCCACGGCGCGTGTCGCCCGCATCGACGCCGACAGCACCCGCGCCAAGGGCACGCTGCAGGCGCGATTGACTGCCGTGCACGCCGGCGAGGTGGACGTGCTGGTGGGCACGCAGATGATCGCCAAGGGCCACGACTTCCGCGGCGTGACGCTGGTCGCCGCGGTCAACCCGGACGCTGCGCTGTTTGCCAGCGACTTCCGCGCCGCCGAGCGGCTGTTCGCGCTTGCTGATGCAGGCGGCGGGCCGCGCTGGGCGCGACGCCGCCCAGGCCGCGCGCAGCGAGATGTGGGTCCAGACCTGGCATCCCCGCCACCCGCTGTATGCCGCGCTGCGCTCGCACGACTTCGACGCCTTTGCGCTCAGCCAGCTTCAGGAACGGCGCACTGCGGGACTGCCGCCGTTCAGCCACCTGGCGCTGCTGCGCGCCGAGGCGCGCCAGGCCGAGGCGGCTGCAGCATTCCTCGACGCGGCGCGCGCGCTGGCGCTGCCGCTGGCCCGGGTGCTGAGCGTGGACCTGCGCGCGCCGGTGCCGCCGCCGCTGCAGCGCGTGGCTGGCGTCGAACGGTTGCAGATGCTGGTGGAATCGACCTCACGCCTGGCCTTGCAGCGGTTTCTGGCGCAATGGCTGCCGCCGCTGCATGAGCTGCGCGCCAGCCACAAAGGGGTGCTGCGCTGGGCTGTGGATGTCGACCCGTTGGCGATATGAGCCGGGCACGAGCTCTCGCGCTTGCCGGCGCTGGCCAGGCCTTGGCTTCAGGTCGGACGTCAGCGTGCCTGTCCGGTATCACGCTGGTGCCAGTGAAAGGTCTGTAGATCGCAGCATCGCAGGCGGCGGGACAGTGTGTCGTTGCCGCCAGCCCCAGTGCCTGCCTTGGCATCGACGCGGGCCGCCCTGCGGGTGCGATCTGGCGCAATGCCGCATGAGGCGCAGAGGCCCCCCGGCCTATTGCTTACGCAGCCCCAGCACCATGACCGTCCCCACCACCAGCAGCGCGCCAAGGACCTGGATCATCGACACCGATTGCCCGAGCAGCAGCCAGGCCATGGCCAGCGCCGCCACCGGCTCGACGTTCAGGATCGGCGAGCTGCCGACCACGCCCAGCCTGGGCAGCAGCGTGAACATGATGGTAAAGGCGGTGCCGTACAGCAGCGTCAGCGCGGCCAGGCCCCACCAGCCGGCGGCTGCATCGGGCCAGTGCAGTCCGCCCTGCGTGGACGCTGCCCAGCAGCGCCAGCACGCCGACGATGCCCATGGTGATGGCGGTGCGCAGCCGCCCGTCGAGCTCGGCCACCTCGTGCTGCGTCAGCGCCAGCACCAGGCCGAAGGCGGCACCGGCCACCAGCGCGAAGCCGACGCCGCTGCCGATGCGCAGCCACTGCGCCTGTAACCCCAGGCCCGACGCCGCGCCCGACACGTCCAGCGCCAGTGCCAGGCCGAACAGGATCACCGGCATGGCGATCAGCACCGCGCGTTCGGGCCGGTGGCCGTAGATCGTCCAGGCCGCAACGGCCGTCCACAGCGGGTAGGTGTTGAAGGCCAGCAACGCCAGCCCCACCGGAATGCGCGCCACCGCCGAATACAGGCACAGGCTCTGGATGCCGACCAGCACGGCGATCAGCGGCATGAACCTGCGCTGCCGGGCGTTCAACGCCAGCGGCACGCGGTTCAGCACGACGATGGCCGCGACCACCGTCGCGGTCGCCAGGCTGCGCACCGCCACCGCGGTGGTCACGTCCACGCCATGGTCCAGCGCGACACGCGCGGCCACGTGGTTGCCGCCGAACATGCAGGCCAGCAACAGCAGCATGACGAAGGCCCGGGGGCTGATCGGATGGGGTCTCACGGGTTGGACACTGCGGTGCGGCTGCGGCAGGGCGGTGCGATGGCTCGCAGTCTGGCACATGGCGTGCAAGCCGCCGGAACCCGCTGGAGGCGCTGGTTCCTGGCGTTGTTCAGGGTTGTCCCCTAGTTTGCGGATGCTCTGCGCGATCGATCGGGCGCAAACTATGCGATGGATCTCGCAATCTCACCCGTTCGAGAGTCTGGCTTGGAGACTTCGGTGCGCATGGTTCGCCGACTGGCGGCGATTGCATTTGCCGACGTCGTCGGCTGGACCAGGCTCGTCGAACGCGACGACGCTGGCGCCGTGGCGGCCTGGAAGTCGGTGCAGCGCGAGCTGATCGAACCGAACATCAAGGTCTTCTCCGGTCGCCTGATCGAAGTCGCAGGCGACGCCGTGCTGGTGGAGTTTCCGAGCGCGGTCGAAGCGGTGCGCTGGGCCATCGACCTGTTGCGGCGGCTGGAAGACCGCCGCGCCGGCGAACCCGCCAACCCGATCCACATGCGCGTGGGCATCAGCATCGAGGATGCCATCGTCGACGAGGACAAGCTGCTCGGCGACGGCGTGAACATCGCGTCGCGTGTGCACCAGATGGCCGGGCCCGACCAGGTGGTCATCACCCAGGGCGTGCGCGACTTCGTCTGGAACAAGCTGCCGGTACGCCTGCAGGACCTGGGCGAGCAGAAGCTGAAGAACATCAGCCGCCCGGTTCGAACCTTCCGCGTCCTGGCGGGCGACGGCGCCGCACCCGGCATCCAGCCGCACCTGATGTGGGACAACCGGCCGACCCTCGCCGTGCTGCCCTTTCGCGGTGACGGCAGCGAGGCCGATTCGTACTTCGGCGACGGCATGACCGAGGAGATCATCAGCAAGCTGTCGATGAACCGCTCGCTGTTTCTGGTGGCGCGCAGCTCGACGCTGAAGTACCGCGGCCACCGCGCCAACGCCGCCGACATTGCGGCCGAACTGGGCGTGCGCTACCTGATCGAGGGCTCGGTGCAGCGCCACGAAAAGCGGCTGCGCATCAACGCCGGCCTGATCGATGCCAGCCGCAACCGCGAGCTGTGGGCCGAGCACTACGACGGCACGGACGACGATCTGTTCCGCTTCCAGGACCAGATCGCCCTGAGCATCGCCGCGGCCATCGACCCGCGGCTGCAGGAGGCGGAGATCGCGCGCGTGCGCGAGCGTCCGACCGACAGCTTCAGCGCCTATGACTGCGTGCTGCGCGGCCTGGCGGTGCAGTACAACTTCAACCGGTCCGACTTTGCGTTGGCCGGCGACATGTTCCGCCGCGCCATCGAACTGGATGCGCGCTATGCCCAGGCCCATGCCCACCTGGCCTGGTGGCACAACCTGCGCTTTGGCGAGGGCCTGAGCAGCGATCTCGGGCTGGACCAGCGGCTGGCCGACGAGCATGCGCAGACGGCAGTGCAGCTGGATCCGCGCGATGCCTGGTCCTTGTCGGTGGCCGGGCACATCCAGGCGTTCCTGCACAAGCGCTTCGACGTGGCGCTGGACATGTTCAACCAGGCCTTGCACCTCAACCCGAGTTGTGCGCCGGCCTGGGCACGCAGCGCCAATACGCTGGTGTACACCGGTCGCGCAGAAGAGGCGATGGAACGCGTGCGCAACGCCATGCGGCTGAGTCCCTTCGATCAGCTCAGCTTCGCGTACTGCACCACCAACGGCACGGCCGCGCTCGTCATCGGACGCCTGGACGAAGCCGTCAGCTGGCTGAACAACGCGCAGCGCCTGAACCCGCGCTACAAGGCATCCAAGCGCATGCTGATCGCGGCCCTGGCGCTGTCCGGTGAACTGGAGCGCGCGCGACAGCATGCCGCCGAGTTCATGGCCTGGGAACCCGGCTTCACCTTGTCGGATTTTGCGAAGTGGTACCCGTTGCAGAGCCCGCATCTGGAACGTGTGCTCGAGGGCCTGGGCCTGGCCGGCGTTCCGGCCTGAATGCTCCGTCACCCCAGGAGGTTCGGACGAGCGGATCGCAGGCAGCTTTCGGGCAAGGGCCAGGCGAAGTCCAAGGGCGCGCCGCCGAACGGCCGGTTCGGATGGTGCAGCGATGTCGAGCGCGGCAATGAGGATTTCTGCATGGTCATGCTCTCGTCCTCGAAAACATTGCCAGCCGCAGTGGTAGCGCCGTGCCGCGCCGAGGCCCCCACAAAGCTGACGAGTGCCGGCCCGCTACCCTCAGCGCTGCGGCATGTCCTTGACCGAGTAGCCCAGGCTGACGGTGGCGTCCTCGGGGATCGGCGGCATGGTCGCGTTCCAGGCTTCCCAAGCGGCGCGCATGCGCTGCAGGCGCTCGGGTTGCAGCGCGGCGTGGTTGGCGCGCTCGCGCTCGTCGGCGGCAATGTCGAACAGGTACTCGTGGCCGTCGACCCGCAGGTACTTCCAGTCGCCGTCGCGCAGCGCGCGCTGGCCGCGGTGGTTCATGCGCCAGTGCATCGGCCGCTCGAAAGCGCTGGCCCGGATCGCGCAGCACCGGCAGCAGCGAGCACGCCGTCGAGCGGGTAGTCCGGGTGCGGCCGCCACGCCGGCGGCGTCGAGCATCGTCGCCGACCAGTCCATCGTCATGCAGTGCTGCGCGCTGACGCCGCCCGGCGCGATGACGGCGGGCCAGTGCGCGATCCAGGGCACGCGGATGCCGCCTTCGGTGAGGTCCATCTTGCCGCCGACCAGCGGCCAGTTGTCGGAGAAGCGCTCGCCGCCGTTGTCGCTGGTGAAGACGACCAGCGTGTCGCTCCAGCCTGGCCGATCTGGCGCAGCGCATCGAGCAGCGGCCGATGCCCTCGTCCATGTGGTGGATCATGCGCCGGTAGGTGTGGATGTTGCCGCCGTCCAGGTGGAACAGGTTGCCCTTCAGGTCGTAGGCCAGTTCGCGCGTCGTCGCGCGTCTCCCACGGCCAGTGCGGCGCGGTGTAGTGCAGGCTGAGGAAGAAGGGCGCGCTGCCCGCGGCCATGCGCTTCGACCCAGTCCACCGCGCGCTCGCGTGATCAGGTCGGTCAGGTAGCCGTCGGCCGGGCGCTCGGCCGTCGCCGTTCGAACAGGTCGTGCCGGCCGCTCGAATCGGCATGGGTGAAGTAGTCGACGCCGCCGGCCATCGGGCCGAAGAACTCCTCGTAGCCCGAGGCCAGCGGCCCGAAGTGCCGGCGGGTAGCCGAGGTGCCACTTGCCGATCAGCGCGGTGCGGTAGCCGGCGTCGCGCAGCAGCGAGGGCAGCGTCGGGTGCTCGGGCGGCAGGCCCAGCGTGCGGCTGCCGCGGCTCTTGCCTGTTGATCGGCTCCTCGGCTGCGCCGCGCAGCCGGTACTGCTAGCGAGCCGGTCATCAGCGCGAAGCGCGTCGGCGAGCACACCGGCGAGTTCGCGTAGCCCTGGGTGAAGCGCAGGCCGCTGCGCGGCCAGGCGCGTCGAAGAGCGGCGAGACCGGCCCGAAGTCGGCCGCGCGGCCGCCATAGCAGCCCAGGTCGGCATAGCCCAGGTCGTCGGCGACGATGAAGATGAGGTTGGGGCGCGTGGACACGTTCAGTCCGCTGGCGTGAAGCCCGACGCCTGCACCACCGGGCCCCACATGTCGAGTTCGCGCCGCTGGATCACCAGCAGTTCGGCGCTGCCGCTCGGTGCCGGCGTCAGGCCGAGCTGCGCGAGCCGCTGCTTGGCCGCCGGCGTGGCCAGTGCGGCGTGGATCGCCTGGCGCAGCTTGTCCAGCGTGTCCGCCGGCGTGGCCGCGGGGGCATACACCGCAAACCACAGGGGCACGTCGACGTCGATGCCCAGCTCCTTCAGCGTCGGGACGCCGGCGACGAAGGGGGAGCGCGTGCTGCCGGTGGTGGCGATGATGGTCACGCGGCCGGCCTTGTGCAGCTCCAGCGCCTCGGTCACCGGGCTGATCGCCGCGGCGATGGTGCCGCCGGCCAGGTCGTTCATGGACAGCGCCGAGCCGCGGTAGGGCACGTGGGTCATCGGCACGCCGATCCGGCGCGCCACCGACACACCGGCAAAGTGCGGGATGGTGCCGGCGCCAGGCGAACCATAGGTGGCCCTGTCCCCGGCTGTGCGCAGCCATTCGCGAAAGCCCTTCATGTCCTTGGCCGGCACCAGCGGCCCGATCGTCAGCGCGAAGTCGCCGGTGGCCACGCGCGTGACCGGCACGAAGTCCTTGCCCGGGTCGTAGCGCAGGCCGCGAAAGACATGCGGAAACAGTGTCATCGGCCCCTGCGGCGCCAGCAGCAGCATGCTGCCGTCGGGCGGCGCGGCCTTGACCTGTTCCACCGCCAGCCGGCCGGCGGCGCCGGTGCGGTTTTCGACGATGGCGGTGCGGCCGAGCCCGGTCTGCACGGCATCGGCCACCAGCCGCGCCAGCGCATCGACACTGCCGCCGGCGGCGAAGCCGACGACGACGCGCACCGGCTGCGGCTGCGCCAGCGCGCTCGCCGCGGCGCTGGCCAGCGCCCCCATCAAGCCGAGTCGAAGCGCAGTGCCCAGCGTCTGTCGACGGTTCATGCGGCGGTCTCCTGGTAATTTGGGCTGCCTGGCCCGATGCTCAGGCGCAGAGGATCGACACCGCCTTGGTGTTCAGGTAGGCCTCCAGCGCCTCGCTGCCGCCTTCGCTGCCATAGCCCGAGTCCTTGATGCCGCCGAAGGGCATCTCCACCCAGGGCAGCGCCGGCTGGTTGATCCACAGCATGCCCAGCTCCAGGCGCTGCGCCAGCAGGTGGGCGTTCTTCAGCGAGCGGGTGTAGGCATAACCGGCCAGGCCGAAGGGCAGGCGGTTGGCTTCGGCGATGGCGTCTTCGAGCCGGTCGAAGCCGCGGATGGCGGCCAGCGGGCCGAAGGGTTCCTGGTTGAAGACCGCAGCCTCCAGCGGCACCTCGTCCAGCACCGTGGGCGCAAAGAAGTTGCCGGCCGAGCCGATGCGTTCGCCGCCGGCGGTGACCGTCGCGCCCTTGGCGCGTGCGTCCTCGACGAACTGCGCCATCGCCGTCAGCCGCCGCGCGTTGGCCAGCGGGCCCATGGCCGTGCCTTCGGCCAGGCCGTCGCCGACCTTCAGCGACTGCGCGTGCTTGGCCAGCTTGCTCGCAAATTCGGCGCGGATGCCGTTGTGCACGAGGAAGCGCGTCGGCGAGATGCACACCTGCCCGGCGTTGCGGAACTTGGCCGCGCCTGCGCATTTGATGGCCAGGTCGATGTTCGCGTCCTCGGCCACGATCACCGGCGCGTGGCCGCCGAGCTCCATGGTCGCGCGCTTCATGTGCGTGCCGGCCAGCGCGGCCAGCTGCTTGCCCACCGGCGTCGAGCCGGTGAAGGTGATCTTGCGGACCACCGGGTGCGCGATCAGGTAGGCCGATATTTCGGCCGGGCTGCCATAGACCAGGCCGACCACGCCGGCCGGCACGCCGGCATCGACGAAGGCCTGGATCAGCGCCGCCGGCGAGGCCGGGGTTTCCTCTGGCGCCTTGACGATCATCGAGCAGCCGGTGGCGAGCGCGGCCGACAACTTGCGCACCACCTGGTTGATCGGGAAGTTCCACGGCGTGAAGGCCGCCACCGGGCCGACCGGGCTCTTCAGCACCGTCTGCTGCACGGCCAGCGAACGCGACGGCACCACGCGGCCGTAGACGCGGCGGCCCTCTTCTGCAAACCATTCGATGATCTCGGCCGACATTGCCGCCTCGGCCTTGGCCTCGGCCAGCGGTTTGCCTTGCTCCATCGTCATCAGCGCGCCGATGGCGGCGGCGCGCTCGCGCATCAGCGCGGCGGCGCGGCGCATGATGGCGCTGCGCTCCAGTGCCGGCGTGTCGCGCCACAACTCGAAGCCGCGTTGCGTGGCGGCGAGTGCGCGATCCAGGTCGGCGATGCGGGCATGCGCGACGCGGCCGATCTCCTGGCCGGTGGCCGGGTTCAGCACGGCCAGCGTCCTGCCGTCGGCGCCATCGCACCATTCGCCGTCGATGAACAGGCGGGTGTCGGGGTAGCTCATGGGTCGTTGCGCAGCGTTGAGGCGGTGTGCAGCTTAACGCCGATTGCCGGCGCCGCTTGCCTGATGCTGCCACGCGCGGCGTGCTGCCGGCCTGACTACTTCATCATCCAGCGCGCGCTGGCGGCTTCGACCATGGCCGGCAGCGGCGCGCCGCCCTGGCGCAGCGAGCGCAGCCAGCTGGCGTCGTTGCCCTCGAACAGCGAGTCGCGGATCTGGTTGTTGGCTTCCAGCGAGCGCAGGTCCAGTGCATGCTCGGCCACGCGCGCCAGCGTGCGGATGATGTCGTCGCGCAGCTTCTGCCGCTGCTTGGTCTTGGGGTCGACGATCTCGCCCTCCAGGCCGAAGCGGCAGGCCTGGAAGCGGTTGTAGGTGTAGACCAGGTAGTCGTCCTCGGCCGGCTCGAAGGGCCGCTCCTCGCGCAGGTAGCGGCACAGGCTCTGCAGGTAGCAGGCCAGCGCCGCGGCCTTGTCGACGGTCAGCGGCGTGTCGCACACGCGCAGCTCGATGGTGCCGAATTCGGGCTTGGGCCGGATGTCCCAGTAGAAGTCCTTCATCGACTGCACGACGCCGGTGCTGGTCATCTTCTCGAAGTACTGGCCGAACTCGTCCCAGCTCAGCACGAAGGGTGCGCGCCCCGACAGCGGGAAGGCGAACACCGAGTTCAGCCGCGCCGAGTGGAAGCCCGTGTCCACGCCCTGCACGAAGGGCGACGAGGCGCTGAGCGCGATGAAGTGCGGCACGTAGCGCGACAGCGCGTGCAGCAGCCACAGCGCCTCGTCGCCGTGCGGCACGCCGATGTGCACGTGCTGGCCGAACACCGTGAACTGCTTGGCCAGGTAGCCGTAGAGCTCGCTGATGTAGTGGAAGCGCTCGGTGGGGAAGATCTGCTGCTCGCTCCAGTGCTGGAAGGCATGCGTGCCGCCGCCGCCGATGCCGATGTTGAGCTTGCGTGCGCCGCGCGACAGCTGCCGGCACAGGTCGTGCAGCTCGTCGCGCAGCGAGGCATGCTCGCGCTGGATCGAGGTGCCGATCTCGATCATGCTGCGCGTGATCTCGGGCTTGACGTCCCAGGCGCCGGGGTGCTTGTCGAGCGCGCGCAGCAGGTCCTGGGCGCGCGGCGCCAGGTCGAATTCGAGGGTGTCCAGCAGCTGCAGTTCGAGCTCGACGCCCATGGTCAGCGGCTCGGAGACGGTGAAGGCTTCAAGCGACACGCGGCGCCTCCTCACTGGCATTCGCCAGCCACGCGGCGCAGGCCGACATTCAGCCACAACGGGCCGCTCAGCTGCATCAGTGCACCGGCGACCAGCAGCGCCTGCATCACCCCTGCGTCGAAGCCGGGCAGCTGCTCGGCCCAGCTGGAAGTTGTCGGCCACCAGCAGCACCGCCAGGCTGCCCATCGGCTGCAGCGCCAGCGTCAGGCCGAACGCCTGGCGCCAGCCCAGGCCGCTGGGGCGGGCCAGCAACGCGACGCCAAGGCCCTTGCCGATCAGCCGGGCGCCGACCAGCGCCAGTACCCAGGGCCAGACATGGCGCGCGCCGTCGAAATCGAACAGCACGCCCAGGCTGATGAACAGCAGCACGGTCAGCGCCGCCCCGGCGCTGCCCAGGTAGGGCTCGACGGTAAGGCGGTGGCCCATCAGCGACCGCGCCGTCATGCCGGCCACCAGCAGCGTCAGCAGCGGTGACAGGCCCCAGTTGGAGGCCAGCGTGGCCGCCAGCATGACCAGCGCGATCTGCAGCACCGGCGCACTGGCGCGTTGCTGGCTCAGGCGCGCCGCGCGGTCCAGCACCCAGCCGCACAGCAGGCCGAGCAGGAAGGAACCGCAGACCACGAACAGCGCGCTGGCGAGCCACGTCAGCGCGTCGTTGGCCAGCGTGCCCTGGCCGGCCAGCGACAGCAGCGGCCACAGCTTCAGCGCCAGCATGGCCAGCATGCTGTTGATCGCGCACATCATCAGCAGCCGCTCGCCGACCTGGCCGCGCGGCCGCAGTTCATGCACCGTGGCCATGGCAATGATCGGCGAGGTGCTGGCCGCGACCATGCGCCGCCAGCACCGCCGACAACATCGGTGCACCCAGCGCCACCAGCGCCGCGCCCACCGCCAGCGCGGCCAACAGGCCTTCGAGCACGCAGCTGGCGGCCAGCCAGGGGTTGTCGATCAGCCAGCGCGGGCGCAGCCGACTGCCCAACTCGAAGACCAGCGCGGCGATGGCCAGGTCGATGATCGGCTTCCAGCCGTCCAGGTCGGCCGGCTGCAGCAGGCCCAAGCCCATCGGGCTGGCAAGCAGGCCGACCAGCATGTAGCCAGCCAGCCGCGGCAGCTTGAACAACTGGTGCAGCGCGCTGGCCGCCACCACGGCGATCAGCATCACCGCGGCCAGGCCGAGCACCGGATCGAGCTGATGCAGGTCGGGCCAGGCGAACCACGGCGCCTGCGGCAGAATGCCCGTCGTGCCGGTCGTCGTCATTCTGGCGATGCCCTCACTCTTGTGGCGCGCAGCGGGCTGCCAACGCCAGGGGTCTGGTCAAACGCATGCCGCCAGGCGGCGATTGCCCCGGATACTGTCGGACCGGTGGCGCGAGACCGAAGTTTGCGTCGTGACAAGCAGCTGCGTGTGCAACCCTTGAAAGGGCGCGAAGCTTACCCCATATGACGTGCGGTTCGCGCCCGGCGCACTTCCACAGACCGATTCCAATGACCAAGCAAACCCTTTCCTTCCAGGCCGAGGTCAAGCAGATCCTGCACCTCGTCACCCACTCGCTGTACTCGAACAAGGAGATCTTCCTGCGCGAGCTGGTCTCCAACGCCTCCGACGCCTGCGACAAGCTGCGCTTCGAGGCGCTGGACAACGCCGCGCTGTGCGAGGACGCGCCCAACCTCGAGATCCGCGTGTTCTTCGACGAGGAGGCGAAGACGCTGACCATCCGCGACAACGGCATCGGCATGAGCGCCGAGGAGGCGGTGGCGCACCTGGGCACCATCGCCAAGAGCGGCACGCGCGAGTTCATGGCGCAGCTGGAGGGCGACCAGAAGAAGGACGCCAACCTGATCGGCCAGTTCGGCGTCGGCTTCTACTCCGGCTTCATCGTCGCCGACCGCATCACCGTGCGAGTCGCGCCGCGCCGGCGCTGCCAGCCGGAAGAAGGCGTGCGCTGGAGCAGCGAAGGCACCGGCGAGTTCGAGGTCGAGACGATCGACGCGCGCCGAGCGCGGCACCGACGTGATCCTGCACCTGCGCGAGGGCGAGGAGGAGTTCCTCTCGACCTGGAAGCTGAAGTCCATCGTCGGCAAGTACTCCGACCACATCTCGCTGCCGATCCTGATGAAGAAGGAGGAGTGGGACAGCGAGAAGAAGGAGCAGGTGCTCAAGGACGAGTGGGAGACGGTCAACAAGGCCGCCGCGCTGTGGACGCGCAGCAAGAGCGACATCACCGACAGCGAGTACCAGGAGTTCTACAAGCAGATCAGCTACGACAGCGAGGCGCCGCTGGCCTACACGCACAACCGCGTCGAAGGCCGCACCGAGTACACGCAGCTGCTGTACATCCCGGGCAAGGCGCCGTTCGACCTGTGGAACCGCGACAAGCGCGGCGGCGTCAAGCTCTACGTCAAGCGCGTCTTCATCATGGACGACGCCGAGGCGCTGATGCCGGTGTACCTGCGCTTCGTCAAGGGCGTGATCGACTCGGCCGACCTGCCGCTGAACGTGCAGCCGCGAACTGCTGCAGGAAAGCCGCGACGTCAAGGCCATCCGCGAAGGCTCGACCAAGCGCGTGCTGGGCATGCTGGAGTCGCTGGCCGACAGCGAGGACGCGGCCGAGCGCGACAAGTACGCCGCCTTCTGGAAGGACTTCGGCGCGGTGCTGAAGGAAGGCATCGGCGAGGACCATGCCAACCAGGAGCGCCTGGCCAAGCTGCTGCGCTTTGCCACCACGCAGGCCGACGCGGGCGTGTCCTTCGCCGACTACGTCAAGCGCATGAAGGAAGGCCAGGAGGCGATCTACTACATCACCGCCGACACCCTGGCCGCCGCGAAGAGCAGCCCGCAGCTCGAGATCTTCCGCAAGAAGGGCATCGAGGTGCTGCTGCTGGTCGACCGCGTCGACGAGTGGATGCTGAGCCACCTGTACGAGTTCGACGGCCATGCGCTGCAGAGCGTGGCCAAGGGCGCCTTCGACCTGGGCAAGCTGCAGGACGAGGAAGAGAAGAAGCAGGCCGAAGAGGCGGCCGCGGAGTTCAAGCCGGTGCTGGAGCGCCTGAAGACCGCGCTGAAGGACCGCGCCAAGGACGTGCGCGTGACGACGCGTCTGGTCGATTCACCGGCCTGCATCGTCGTCGACGAGGGCGACATGAGCGGCCACCTGGCGCGGCTGCTGAAGCAGGCCGGCCAGGAGGCGCCGAAGTCGCTGCCGATCCTGGAGGTCAATGCTGAGCATGCGCTGGTCAAGCGCCTTGAAAGCGACGAGCGCTTCGACGACCTGGCGCAGATCCTCTTCGACCAGGCGCTGCTGGCCGAAGGCGGGCAGCTGGAGGATCCGGCGGCCTATGTGCAGCGGGTGAACCGGCTGCTCGCAGCCTGAGCGAAAGCCTTCAGAGCAGCACGGCCAGGCTCGGCGTTTCGGCGACGATGCGCAACTGCTCACGCAGTTGCAGAGTCTGCTGGCCCCAGTAGCCCGAGCTGCCGAAGTCCGGGAATGCGGCGGGGAAGGCCGGGTCTTGCCAGCGCTGCGCCACCCAGGCGTTGTGGCGGATCATGCGCAGCAGCCGCAGCGGCTCGATCAGCCCGAGCTCGGCGCGGTCAAAGTCCATGAAGGGCGCGTAGCCGCGCAGCAGCAGCCGCAGCTGCCGCACCATCGCCTCGGGCTCGCCCGACAGCAGCATCCACAGGTCCTGAACAGCCGGGCCCATGCAGGCGTCGTCCAGGTCGACCACATGCGCGCCGGCATCGCGCCATAGCAGGTTGCCGGGGTGGCAGTCGCCGTGCAGGCGGATCGACTTCGGCTTGTGCGCGGCGAAGGCGGCGTCGATGCAGTCGATGGCGCGTGCGCAGGCTTCGGCCCAGTTGGCGCGCTGGTTGTCGCTGACGAAGCCGCCGTCGACGAGCAGGGCCACTGCCTCGCGCGCATCGCGGGGTGCATCCAGCGTGCGCCGGTGCGCAAAAGCGCGAAGTGCACCGACCGCATGCAGCCGACCGATGAATCCACCCAGGCGCGCCAGCACCGCATCGTCCTCCAGTTCCGGCCAGCGCCCGGCCTGACGCGGCGACACCGAGTAGCGATGCAGGCCTTCGGGGCCCCGCCGCAGTGCCAGCGTGGCCGGCCCGGCATCGGGCAGCAGGCGCACTCCAGCGTCCGTACTCAGCAGGGGGCAGGGGGCGACCACTGGCACCTCGGCCTCGGCGAGTTCGAGCGCAAACGTGTGCTCTTCGACGATCTGCGCGTCACTCCAGCGCGAGCGACGATAGAACTTGGCCACCACCGCATCGCCGTCCTCCAGCATGACCTGGAAGACTCGGTTCTCATAGGAATTGAGCTGCAGGATGCGGCCATCGCCACGCAAGCCGACCGCGTCCAGCGCGTCCAGTACCTCGGTGGGAGTCAGGTCCGCATAGCTGCACAGTGCGTCGCGAGCGGATTCGGGCATGGGCTCATGCTACGCGCATGCCCCGTCGCGTGGCTCAGTGGCGAGTACGCGGGTTGTCGTCGTGTGGCGCGTCGTCGGCCGCTGGCGGCACGCCGACCTCGCGCGTCGACACGCCGCTTCGCAGGATGCTGCCTATGGAACCGAATTCGCCGGCCGCGCCCGCATCGGAGCGGCTGCCGGCGCCGAAGAAGGAATCCTGGAAGAAGCCCGAGTCCTGCCATAACGCAGAGCGCTCGCGGCGCCGGGAGGCGGCTGCGCCGGACTGCGGCGCGCGCGCCACGTCAATGCTCGGTGCCGCCTGCGGACCACGCGCCGAAGCCGCGCTTTGCGGGACCAGCAGTTGCAACTCCGGGATCGACGGCAGATGGTCCAGCGGGCAGCGCAGGTAGCGCACGCGGCAGGCGGCCAGCACCGACTGCTTGATCTGCAGCACACGCCGCGAGTTGCCGCGGTCGGTATCCAGATCGATGGCGGCGAGCACACGGCCGTTGCCGCTGCAGATCGCGAAGGTGACGTGGATCGCACCGAGCAACTCGTACCAGTAGCGCACCTGCTGCGGGTCATTCGGCTGCGAGAAGCGCACCAGCGGCAGTTTCGACAGCACGATGTGATGTGGCAGCGCCTCGCGAAGCTGGCGATAGACACGCCGCTCGTCGGTGCTGAACACCGGCCGTGCCGTCAGGCTCCATTCGGTGGGCAGCGGCGGTGCCTTCGGCGTGCGTGAGCGAACCCACCACCAAGCCAGCAGCCCGGCGCAAAGGGCCAGACTCGCCAAGCCAATGATCCAAGGAAGAAACTGCGGCATGTCCATGGACGTGGTGCGGGGCGCTGCCGGCCCACCCGGGGCGGCAGGCAATGACGATGCCGACCATGCTACAGCCCGGACGCACCGCGCAGTCGCCACGAGTGCACGTGAACGCCCCAATCCAGGGGAGGTTAAACCCGTAACAGGAAAGTTACATTTCCGGCGCTGAAGCCTCGGGCCGGCCTGACAACAGTTCGTGTACGCGGTGCGCCTGGAGCTTCAGCCGGTAGTCCAGGTCGGCGGCGGTACCCTCGACCAGCGCTTCCACATGGGAGGCGAAGCTTTCCGGGGCCAAGCGGACCCAGGCCTGCGACTCCGGACCGTCGCGCTCGATGCGTGCACCGGCATTGCGGCAGATGCGCAACATCGCCGTGTTCTCGCTGAGCGCATGCACCAGCAGGCTGTCGATGCCGCGGTTGCGCGCATGTAGCGCCGCATGATCGAAGAGTCGGTCACCATAGCCGCGCCCGCGTGCCCCCCTGGCCACCGAAACGCCGAATTCGGCGGCTGGCCGCGGTGAGGTGCTGGAATCCAGATAGGCCAGATGGGCTATTGCTACCAACTCGAGGCGGCGGTTGAAGATGCCGAAGACCTCGTCGCGGTCGAAATCAAGTTGATCCGTATAGCGGGAGATCTGGGCGTCACTGGCGGCGTAGCCGAAGCGAAGGTGACGGTCGAACTCGTTCAGCGCCAGCAGATGCGCCAGGATGCGCGGCCGGTGTCGCGCCGCCAGCGAGCGGATCGGAACCCAGCGAAAGCCAAACGCCGGTGCTCGGGGATTTGACGTCGTCGCGTGCAGGCGTTGCGCTTCGGTTTCGCTGGCACGCGCGTCCCGGTCGAAAAGTGGGTCCATGCAACCTCGATAGGTTAAGTAGTTACCCTAATGCTAGTCAAAGATCCTAGGGTGGCCACTCCAACCACTTGGAACGCCGAAGCGCCACAGTTCGGCTGTTGCGCCTTGTCGATGTACAATAGAGGGCTTTCCCGTTGACGGCGGGGTGGAATGCGTGCGGCACAGGGTGCTGCGCAAGACCGGACTGACCCGAGAGGCCGCCCGAACAAGCGGCGCCGAAGGCGGCTGGAGCTTTCCGAACAGCCGTGGCAGGTGCGCCGCCTGGAAGTGGCGTACCGATCTTCCAGCGAGTCCCTCATGAAGACCTTCAGCGCCAAACCGGCCGAAGTGAAGCACGAGTGGTTTGTGATTGACGCCACCGACAAGGTGCTCGGACGTGTTGCCAGCGAAGTGGCACTCCGTTTGCGCGGCAAGCACAAGGCCATCTACACGCCTCACGTCGATACCGGCGATTTCATCGTCATCGTCAACGCCGAAAAGATCCGCGTCACCGGCAACAAGGCCAGCGACAAGATCTACTACCGGCATTCCGGCTACCCCGGCGGCATCTATGCCACGTCCTTCAAGGACATGCAGGCGCGCCACCCCGGCCGCGCCATCGAGAAGGCCGTCAAGGGCATGCTGCCCAAGGGCCCGCTCGGCTACGCGATGATCAAGAAGCTGAAGGTGTACGCCGGTGCCACGCATCCGCACACCGCCCAGCAGCCCAAGGCGCTCGAACTCCAAGGAACGGCGAAATGATCGGTAACTGGAACTACGGCACCGGCCGACGCAAATCCTCGGTGGCGCGGGTGTTCATGAAGAAGGGCAACGGCCAGATCACCATCAACGGCAAGGCGATCGACCAGTACTTCGGCCGCCAGACCTCGATCATGATCGCGCGCCAGCCGCTGCTGCTGACGGCCAATGACGCGGCGTTCGACTTCAAGATCAACGTGCACGGCGGCGGCGAGTCCGGCCAGGCCGGCGCGGTGCGCCACGGCATCACCCGTGCGCTGATCGACTATGACGCCGCGCTCAAGCCGGATCTGAGCAAGGCCGGCTTTGTGACGCGCGACGCACGCGAGGTCGAGCGCAAGAAGGTCGGCCTGCACGGCGCGCGCCGTCGCAAGCAGTTCAGCAAGCGCTGATCGGGCCCACCCCCGCAGCGGCTGCGCCGCTCCCCCTCGAGGGGGCAACGCGAGCGGCCCGGCGAAGCCGGTTCCGCCGCGTTTGTTCGATGGGCGTGGGGACTTCGCTTTCGAGCTATGCTGTCACCCTTGCTTGGAGAGAACACATGAACGCGATTTCCGAACCCCTGAGCCCTGCCGCCGACGAAATGCCGCCGCCGCTGATCTTCACCGACAGTGCGGCGTCGAAGGTGGCTGATCTGGTGGCCGAAGAAGGTAACCCGGAGCTGAAGCTGCGCGTGTTCGTCCAGGGCGGCGGCTGCTCCGGCTTCCAGTACGGCTTCACCTTCGACGAGGTGATCAATGAAGACGA
The DNA here is from genome assembly GCA_963818005.1 of uncultured Pseudomonadota bacterium. GTDB lineage: Bacteria > Pseudomonadota > Gammaproteobacteria > Burkholderiales > Burkholderiaceae_C > Rubrivivax. Next base: position 72,774 of record CAWFQP010000062.1, on the reverse strand, counting down.
CACGCAGATGACCAAGAATGGCGTGACGCTGCTCATCGACGCGATGAGCCTGCAGTATCTGGGCGGCGCCGAGATCGACTACAAGGAAGACCTGCAGGGTGCGCAGTTCGTGATCAAGAATCCGAACGCCACCACCACCTGCGGCTGCGGTTCCAGCTTCTCGGCCTGATTCGTCTCGCTGGCGTGTCGACGGGCTGCAGATTGCAGCCCGTTTCGCTTTTCAGCCGGCAGGATGCAGCGCTCCGAGCACGCGCGGCCCGCGGGCGCCGGTCACGGTCGGCAGGTTGCCGGGCTGGCGTGCAACGAAGGCCTGCGCCAGCCAGGCAAAGGCCAATGCCTCCACCTGCTGTGGAGGCATGCCCGCCGCAGCGGTGCTGACCACCTCGGTGCCAGGCAGATGCGCGCCCAGCCGAAGCATCAGGTGATCGTTGAAGGCGCCGCCGCCACAGACCAGCAGCCGGCGAGTTCGTGGTGCGTGTTCCTTCAGCGCCAGGGCGACTGCGCTGGCGCTGAACTCGGTCAAGGTGGCCTGGACATCGACCGGCGACAGCGCAGTTGCCGAGGCGCGCAGCGCGGCCTGCAGCCACGACGCATTGAACAGATCGCGGCCGGTGCTCTTCGGCGGCGCGCGGTGCAGGAAGGGCTCGGCCAGCAGGCGCTGCAGCAAGGCCGGATCGACCTGGCCTGAAGCCGCCCAGCGGCCGTGGTCGTCGTAGGCCGCGTCCCGATTCTGCTGGCACCACAGGTCGAGCAGTGCATTGCCGGGACCGCAGTCAAAGCCGCGCACCGGGCCACCGGCCGGCAACAAGGTCAGGTTGCCGATACCGCCGAGGTTGAGCACCGCGACGTCCTCGTCCGGCGCCGCAAACAGCGCGGCATGCAATGCCGGCACCAGCGGCGCGCCCTGGCCACCGGCGGCCACGTCGCGGCTGCGCAGGTCGCAAATCACGTCGATGCCGCACAACTCGGCCAGCAGCGCGCCGTTCATCAGCTGCAGGGTATAGCCGGTGCCGTCGAATTCCTGCGGGCGATGGCGCACCGTCTGCCCGTGGGCGCCGATGGCACGCACCTGCGCCGCGTTCACGCCGCACTGCTGCAGCAGGGCATCGACCACCTCGGCATAGACACGCACCAAGGCATTGGCGGCCAGTGCTGCGCGATGGAGTTCATCGTCGCCGCGGCTGTTCAGGTGCAGCAGCTGGGCGCGCAGTGCGTCGGAGAAGCCGGCCTGATGGTGGGCCCGCACGCGTATGGCGGTCCGGTCAGCGGCATGGCCATCCAGCTCGGCCAGCACACCGTCCACGCCGTCCAGCGAGGTGCCGGACATCAGGCCGATGAAAAGACTCATGAACGGGCGGCGAAACCGGCAGTCCGCCCGGCGCGGACTATTCCGCCTGGGCGCGGCTTCCGGCCATGGTTTCGGCCAGGTCGAGCTGGGCCTTGGCGCTGCGCGACAGCTCGGCGAAGCGCGAGCGGGAGGCCCCGTCGATGGTCACCGTATCGGCGGCCTTGGCGATGCTCAGCGGATCGACGTGCCGGCCATCGATCTGGAACTCGAAGTGCAGATGCGGCCCGGTGGCCCAGCCGGTGGCGCCCACCGCGCCAATGCGCTGGCCCTGTTCGATGGCTTGGCCCTTGTGCACGTCCATGCGGCTGAGGTGTGCATACAGCGTGCTGCGTTCCTTGCCGTGCAGCACCTTGACCACGTTGCCGTAGCCGTTCTGCCAGCCGGCGAACTCGACCACGCCGTCGCCGATCGAGCGCACCGCCGTGCCATGCGGCGCACCGTAGTCCACGCCGCGGTGCGCGCGCAGGGTCTGCAGGATCGGGTGGAAGCGCATCGCGAAACCGGAGGTCACGCGCGAGAACTCCATCGGGCTGGCCAGGAACGCGCGGCGCTTGCTCAGGCCGTCGAAACCGAAGTAGGCGCCTCGCCCGTTGGCAGTGGAGTACCACACCGCGTGGTGGGCCTTGCCGTTGTTGACGAACTCGGCCGACAACACGCGGCCGGTGGGCACGGCCCAGGTGACCGGCTCGCCATCGGCGGTGAGCGCTTCGTAGGCCACGCTGAAGGTGTCGCCCTTGCGCAGCTCGCGGTGGAAGTCGATGTCGGCGGCAAAGATCTCGGCCACCTGCACGGCCACCGGGTCGGGAATGCGCGCCTCGTCGGTGGCGGCAAACAACGAGGACTGGACTGTGCCGCTGGCCAGGCGCACCTGGCCGACCAGCGGCGCCACTTCGGTGCGGCTGGCCCAGCGGCCGTCCTGGCGGGCCAGGCTCATGCGCGTGAACTGTGGCTCGCGGCGCGCGCTGTCGGCCGCGGCATAGCGGGCCACCAGTTCGATCAACGTGCCATTGCTGGCTGCGCGGGCTTGCACCATCTTGCCGGGACGGCCGTCGAACAACCGCCGGACGACCGGGTCGGTGCGCATGAACGCGGCGGCTTCGGCATCGACGACGCCCAGACGCCGCAGCAGGCTGTCGGCGCTGTCGGTCGCACGCGTCAGGTCATTGCGCCACAGGTCCAGGTCATGGTCGGCCAGCGCCTCGAGCTGGTCGCCGATGCCCGGCGGCGAGACGGTATCGACGACCATGCGCTGCGGCTGGTCGGCCGGGTCGGGCAGCAGCGGAGCCACGCCGAATGCCGCCGCCGCAAAGCCGCCCAGCACCAGCACGAAGCCGGCGCTCAGCGTGCGCGAATGCCGCGACAACCAAGTGCTGGTGCGTTGCAGGTGGGGTGACAGGCAATCCAAGGACATCGGCAGTCTTCTTGCTGGTGGGCCGGGCCGGTACGGGCCCCTGGGTTGATGCGTGCAGCCGGGCAAGCTCGACTTCGCTGCGGTGGGCCTGCGCTGAACTCTGGACCTAGAATCCCCGCGAAGGCCCCTCACCCCGCAAACAGGGGGTAGTTTCAAAGTCGGGCGAGTATAACAACAGCCCCACGGCCCGATCACCGGAAATGTACCCACAAGTTCAGCCATGTCAGAGGCCCTGCAAGCTCGCGAAACCTCCCCAGCGGTGAGCGACCGGGTGCGCGAAGCGATGGCCATCTCGCTGCGCGGCTGCGAGGAACTGCTGCCCCAAGCCGATTGGCTGAAGAAACTGGCGCGTTCCGAGGCCACCGGTGCGCCGCTGCGCGTCAAGCTGGGCCTGGATCCGACGGCCCCGGACATCCACATCGGCCACACCGTGGTGCTGAACAAGATGCGCCAGCTGCAGGACCTGGGGCACACGGTCATATTCCTCATCGGCGACTTCACCTCGATGATCGGCGACCCGTCCGGCCGCAATACCACCCGCCCGGCGCTGACGCGCGAGCAGATCGAGGCCAACGCCCAGACCTACTACGCCCAGGCCAGCCTGGTGCTGGATCCGCAGCGCACCGAGATCCGATACAACAGCGAATGGAGCGATGCGCTGGGTGCGCGCGGCATGATCCAGCTGGCCTCGCGCTACACCGTGGCGCGCATGCTGGAACGCGACGACTTCACCAAGCGCTACAAGGCCGGCACGCCGATCAGCGTGCATGAACTGCTGTACCCGCTGATGCAGGGCTACGACTCGGTGGCGCTGAAGTCCGACCTGGAACTCGGCGGCACCGACCAGAAGTTCAACCTGCTGGTTGGCCGTGCGCTGCAGAGCGAATACGGCCAGGAGCCGCAGTGTGTACTCACAATGCCACTGCTCGAGGGCCTCGACGGCGTCGAGAAGATGTCCAAGAGCAAGGGCAACACCATCGGCATCACCGAAGACGCCAACACCATGTTCGCCAAGCTGCTGTCGATCAGCGACGACATGATGTGGCGCTACTTCACGCTGCTGTCCTTCCGCAGCGAAGCCGACATTGCCCAGTTGCGGCGCGAGGTCACGCAAGGCCGCAACCCGAAGGACGCCAAGGTCGCGCTGGCCAAGGAGATCACCACGCGCTTCCACAGCGCGGCGGCGGCCGAGCGGGCCGAGGCCGACTTCGAGCTGCGCGCGCGCGGCGGCGTGCCGCAGGACATCCCCGAGGTGGCGCTGGTCGGAGCGCCGCTGGCCATCGGCAGCCTGCTCAAGCAGGCCCGTCTCGCGCCCAGCAGCAGCGAGGCGCTGCGCCTGGTGGAGCAGGGCGGCGTGCGCATCGACGGCGCGTCCATCTCCGACAAGGGCCTGAAGCTGCCTGCCGGGGCCTATGTCGTGCAGGTCGGCAAGCGCAAGTTCGCGCGCATCACGCTGGCCCCATGAACCGCCGGCTCTGGCTGGGCTGTCTGCTGGCGCCCTGGGGCGCCGCAGCCGGGGCCGAGCCGAGCGCCGCCGAGCGGGCCCGCATCGAGCGCTTGCTCGACGTGCTGGCCGCGCGCAAGGACATCCGCTTCGTGCGCAACGGCAAGGAGTACAGCGGGGCGCAGGCGGCGGACTTCCTGCGCGGCAAGCTGCAATGGCAGATCGAGAAGGTGGCCACGGCGCAGGACTTCATTGTCCAGATCGGCACGCGCTCGACCACCAGCGGCAATGTCTACCTCGTGCGGTTGGGGGATGGCCGCGAACTGCCCAGCGCCCAATTCCTGACCCAGGAACTGCGGCGCATCGACAAGCGCTGAGGCGGCCCGCGCGGCCTGCGCGGCAGAGGCGACACAATGGGATCATGCAGGTCAGCGCCTATCTGAAGCTGTCGGTGGCGGTCGCCGTGGCCACCATCGTGCTGAAGACCGCGGCCTGGTGGATCACCGGTTCGGTCAGCCTGCTGTCCGACGCGCTGGAATCGCTGGTCAATCTGGCCGGCGCGATGTTCGCGCTGCTGATGGTGACCATCGCCGCACAACCGGCCGACGACGACCATCCCTACGGTCACCACAAGGCCGAATACTTCTCCAGCGGCTTCGAAGGCGTGCTCATCCTTGTGGCGGCGCTGGCCATCATCTGGGCCGCCGTGCAGCGCTTGTGGGCGCCGCAGGCGCTGGACAGCCTGGGCTGGGGCCTGGGCCTGAGCATCGTCAGCTCGGCCATGAATGCGGCACTGGCCTGGGCCATGCTGCGCAAGGCCCGCGAGCACCGCTCGATGGCGCTGGAAGGCGACGCGCGCCACCTCTTCACCGATGTGTGGACCTCGGCCGCCGTCGTGCTGGGGCTGCTGGCCGTGGCCGGCACCGGCTGGCTGTGGCTCGACCCGGCAGTGGCCATCGCCGTGGCCGGCAACATCGTGCGCGAAGGCGTGTCGCTGGTCTGGCGCTCGGTCGACGGGCTGATGGACCGGGCGCTGGAGCCGCAGGTGCGCGCCGACATCGACAAGACGCTCGACGGCTTTCGCCACCACGCGGTGCGCTTCGACCATGTGACCACGCGCCGCGCCGGAGTGCGCCGCTTCGTCGACCTGCACATGCACATGCCCGGCCACTGGAGCCTGGGCCGGGCGGCGGCGCTGCGCACCTCGGTGGAGCAGGCATTGATGAGCGCGGTGCCGGGCCTGCGCGCCACCATCCAGCTGCTGCCGCTGGACGTGGAAGCGCACGCCGACGCCGAAGGCGACCCGCCGTGATCGCGCTGGTGCAGCGCGTGGCCCGTGCGCATGTCGAGATCGGCGGCCTCAGCGTCGGCGCCATCGGCACCGGCATGCTGGTCCTGGTCTGTGCCGAGCCCGGGGACACGCCGGCGCATGCCGAGCGCCTGGTCGGCAAGCTGCTGGCGCTGCGCATCTTCGGCGACGCCGCCGGCAAGATGAACCTGAGCCTGCAGGATGTGGCCGGTGGCCTGCTGCTGGTGTCGCAGTTCACGCTGGCGGCAGACACCTCGCGTGGCAACCGACCCGGCTTTGCCGCGGCGGCGCCGCCCGAACTGGGCCGTCAGTTGTTCGACACGGTGCTGGCCGAGGCGCGCTCGCGCCATGCGCCAGTGGCCGCCGGCGTGTTCGGCGCCGACATGCAGGTGCACCTGGTCAACGACGGCCCGGTGACGATTCCGATCACGATCCGCTGAGCAGCCAGGCGCGCAGGCGCCGTCCCGGCGCTGCGCCAAGCGCCGCCGCGGCGCCGTTGCTGAACGAGATCACGCCGCTGGCCAGCGTCGAGTCGGCCTCGCCGATGCGCGCGCTGTCGTGTGCCACCGTGCAGGCGGCGATGCCGGCGTCCTGCAGGGCCGCAAGCGCGGCGATGCCGGCCTGTTCCAGCCCGACGCCGGCGTCGTTGAACACCACGAGACGCGGCTGCGCGGCCAGTGCATAGTGCACCACGCTCATGCCGCCATGCGAGCCGGTCACCAGCACGGCGCCCGGCGGGTGCTGCAGGGCCTCGGTGACGCTGTCGATGATCTGCAGCGTCGCAGCCGCGAACGCGCCGCCCAACGCAAAGGGGCTGCCCGCGGCAGCCCCTGGCGCAGGCCGGACCGGCAGGTTCAATCGGCGTACTGGCCGGCGGCCTTGATGGCCACGCCGAGCTTGTCGATCTCGGCCGCGACGAACTTCTTGTGCTCGGCCGGCGCCAGCCGGCCATCGGTCACGACCACCGCGCCCAGACCTTCCTGGCGCTTGATGAACTCCGGGTCCTTCAGCGCGTTGCGCAGCGCGGCGTTCAGCTGGTCCTGCACCGCCTTGGGCGTGCCCTTGGGAGCATACAGGCCGTGCCAGATGGTCAGGTTGAAGCCCTTCAGGCCGGATTCGTCCAGCGTCGGCAGCTTGGCCAGCGTCGGCGTCGCCAGGCGCGTGGAGGTGGTCACCGCAAAGGCCTTGACCTTGCCGGACTCGATCTGGCCGGTGGTGTTGGTGGTCTGGTCGCACATGATGTCGACCTGGCCGCCGAGCAGGTCGGTCATGGCCGGCGCGGTGCCCTTGTACGGGACAGTGGTCATGTCGAGCTTGATGCCTTGCTGGAACAGCAGCCCGCACAGGTGCGACGCGGCGCCCAGTCCGGCATTGGCCAGGTTGATCTTGCCCTTGTTGGCCTCGAGCCACTTGACCAGCTCCGGGTAGGTGTTGGCCGGCAGCGTCGAGCGGCCGATCAGCGTCATCGGCACGTCGTTGACCATGCCCAGGTACTCGAAGTCCTCGAGCGTCTTGTACGGCAGGTTGCGGTACAGCGCCGGCGAGGTGGCCATGCCGATGTGGTGCAGCAGCAGCGTGTGGCCGTCGGCTGCGGCCTTGGCCACCTTGTTGGCACCGAGCGTGCCACCGGCGCCGCCGACGTTCTCGACCACGATGGTGGCGTTGTTGAGGTGCTTGCGGAGGGCTTCGGCAAAGTCGCGCGCCACCTTGTCGGTGGGCCCGCCGGCCGCGAAGGGCACGACCACGGTGATCGGCTTGTCGGGGTAGGCCTGCGCGGCCGTGGCCAGGGCCAGCGCGGCCAGGGCGAAGCTCAGTTTCGTCATGCCAACGTCTCCAGGGGGTGATACGAATGGCTCGATGCTAGACAAGCCCACCACGCCATGCGAGGTGGAAACTACGTAGCCTGTCGCCTCAACCGATCTGGCGCAGGTCCTCGATGAGCTTGCCGTCGTTGGGCAGCGAGCCCGGGTCGGCCAGCCGTACCGCGCAGCGCAGCTTGGTGATGTCGCGCATGCTGCCGGCCAATGCCGCAGGCAGGCCCGCGGCGTGCGACGCGGTTTCGGCATGCAGCGTCATGCGGTCGTCGGCCATCTCGCCTTCGACCACCAGCCGCGCCCGCGACAGCTCGGGGTGGCGCTTCAGCAGTTCGGCCACCTGGCTGGCGTGCACGAACATGCCGCGCACCTTGGCGGTCTGGTCGGCACGGCCCATCCAGCCCTTGATGCGCGTGTGCGTGCGCCCGGTCGGGCAGCGGCCCGGCAGGATGGCGCTGAGGTCGCCGGTGCCGAAGCGCACCAGCGGGTAGTCCGGGTTCAGCGTGGTCACCACCACCTCGCCGACCTCGCCGTCGGGCACCGGCTCGCCACTGCCCGGGCGCACGATCTCGACGATCACGCCTTCGTCCAGCACCAGGCCCTGGCGCGCCGCGGTTTCGTAGGCGATCAAGCCGACATCGGCTGTGCCGTAGCTCTGGTAGGCATCGATGCCGCGCGCCAGCAGCGCATCGCGCAGCGCCGCGGGAAAGGCCTCGCCGCCGACCGAGGCCTTGCGCAGCGCGGGCAGCGCCAGGCCGGCCTCGTCGGCTCTTTCCAGCACGATGCGCAGGAAACTGGGCGTGCCGGCATAAGCGTCGGCGCGCAGTTCCAGCATGGCCTGCAACTGCAGTTCGGTGTTGCCCACGCCGCCGGGGAAGACCGTGCAGCCGATGGCCAGCGCGCCGGTTTCCATCATCGAGCCGGCGGGCGTGAGGTGGTAGCTGAAGCTGTTGTGCACCAGGTCGCCGGCGCGAAAGCCCGCGGCAAACAGCGCGCGGCCGAAGCGCCAGTAGTCGACGGCATGGCCCTCGGGTTCGTAGATCGGGCCGGGCGACTGGAACACACGGCGCGCATGGCGCACCGCGCCCTGGCCGCGCCAGCCGATGGCCGAGAAGCCACCGAGGGGGTCGCTGCCGCGCTGCGCCTTCTGCCGTTCGAGCAGCTCGTGCTTGCGCGTCACCGGCAGCTGCGCCAGCGCCTGGCGCGTGGCTGATGGCCGTGGCGTCGACTCCGTGCAGGATCTCGGCAAAGGCCGCGGTGGCCTGTGCGGCAGCGATCTGCGCCGGCAGTGCGGCGCACAGTGCCGCCTCGCGTTCGTGCCGGGTCGCGGGTTTCCAGCGCGTCGAAGAATTCAGTCATCCCGGTCTCCCCATTGCTGCAGCGCTTTCTTCAACGCGGCGCTGAAGTCGCGCACCGCGGCGCTGCTGGCCAGCGTGCGCGTCTGCCACTGCGGGCTGTGCGCGGCTGGGCCGCTGCACGATCGCCGCCGACAAGCTGCACGCCGTCGACGCGCACGCGCGCGACGGCCAGGCCGCGGCGCTCGAACACGCCTTCACGCTCGGCCAGGCCCAGCTCGCGCAGTTCGCGCTTCAGGCGCAGCAGGGCCTCGTCGGGCTTGAAGGGCGGCGGCGCAAAGCCGCTGTCATCGGACATGCGGGGTCAGGCCAGCCAGCGTTTGCGCCGCTTGTAGCTCTTGACGTCGCGGAAGCTGCGCCGGTCGCCGCCGCCCATGCCGAGATAGAACTCCTTGACGTCCTCGTTCTCGCGCAGCTCCTTGGCCGCGCCTTCCATGACGATTCGGCCGCTTTCCAGGATGTAGCCGTGGTCGGAGTACCGCAGCGCCATGTTGGTGTTCTGCTCGGCCAGCAGGAAGGTCACCTTCTCCTTGGTGTTCAGGTCGCGCACGATCTCGAATACCTCCTCGACGATCTGCGGCGCCAGCCCCATCGACGGCTCGTCCAACAGCACCATCTTGGGGTTGGCCATCAGTGCACGACCGATGGCGCACATCTGCTGCTCGCCGCCGGAGGTGTAGGCGGCCTGCGAGCTGCGGCGCGTCTTCAGCCGCGGGAAGTAGTTGTAGACCTTGTCCAGCGTCCGTGCCACCGCGGCCTTGCCGTCGGTGCGCGTGTAGGCGCCGGTCATCAGGTTGTCCTCGATGCTCAGGTGCGCGAAGCAGTGGCGGCCTTCCATCACCTGGATCACGCCGCGCTGCACCATGTCGGCGGTGGACAGCTTCTCGATGCGCTCGCCGCGCAGCTCGATGCTGCCCTTGGTGACCTCGCCGCGCTCGCCCGCCAGCAGGTTGCTCACCGCGCGCAGCGTGGTCGTCTTGCCGGCGCCGTTGCCGCCGAGCAGCGCCACCACGCCGCCTTCGGGCACCTGCAGGCTCACGCCCTTGAGCACCAGGATGACGTGGTTGTAGATGACCTCGATGCCGTTGACGTTGAGCAGGATGTTGGACATGACAGATCCTTGGACGAGGGCTCCGTGCGGAGCCCCCGGGCCGCCGAGTCAGGCAGCGGTCACTGGCAGTCTTCCGCCGTGCGCCGGGTGATCTTCTTCTCCGCCGCGTACTTGTCGGCGGCGGCCTTGATCATCGGCTTGATGACCGACTGGTCGGCCTCGATCCAGTCGGAGCTGAAGACCCACTTGCTGCCGTCCCAGGTGTGCAGCCGCGCGATCGCCGCGCCGCGGTGGTCGGCGCAGGAGGTGCTGATCGGCCGCATCACGCCGGCGAAGCCCAGCGCGTCGAGCTTCTTCTGGTCCAGCGCCAGGTTCTCGTAGCCCCAGCGCGCCTGCTCGCCGGTCATGACCTTGCCCTTGCCGTACTTCTCCTGGGCCCGCTTGACGCCCTCGACCGCCAGCATCGCGGCCACCAGGCCGCGCATGTACAGCACCTGCCCGACCTCTTCCTTCGGCCCGGTGCCCTGGCCCTTGGCATGCACGTTGGCCAGCACCTCCTTGACGACCTGCGAGTTCGGCTCGGCACCGTGCTGCAGCGCCAGGCCGTTGTAGCCCTTGGCGCCGTCGCCCACGTCCTTGACGTCAGGCTCGGCCGCGGCCCACCACACGCCGTACATCTTGTCGCGCGGGTAGCCGGTGGCCACCGCTTCCTTCAGCGCGGTCGAGTTCATCACGCCCCAGCCCCACAGGAACACGTAGTCCGGGCGGCTCTGGCGGATCTGCAGCCAGGTGGCCTTCTGCTCGACGCCAGGGTGGGTCACCGGCAGCAGCTGCAGCTGGAAGCCGAGCTGCTTGGCGCGCTCTTCCAGCAGCGGGATCGGCTCCTTGCCGTAGGGGCTGTCGTGATAGACCAGCGCGATCTTCTTGCCCTTGAGCTTGTCCAGCCCGCCTTCCTTCTTGCCGACGTGCTGCACCAGGATGTCGGCCGCGTCCCAGTAGGTGCCGGTGAGCGGGAAGTTCCACTTGAAGACGTTGCCGTCGGTGCTTTCGCTGCGGCCATAGCCGGCGGTGATCAGCGGGATCTTGTCGCCGGGTGCCTTGTCGGTGAGTGCAAAGGTGATGCCGGTGGACAGCGGCTGGAACACCGTGGCGCCGCCGTTCTTGCCCTTCAGCCGCTCGTAGCACTCGACGCCGCGGTCGGTGGCATAGCCGGTTTCGCACTCTTCCCAGATGATCTTCACGCCGTTGATGCCGCCCTTGGCATTGATCAGCTTGAAGTAGTCGACGTAGCCGTTGGCGAAGGGCACGCCGTTGGGTGCATAGGCGCCGGTGCGGTACACCAGGGCCGGGAAAAACTGCTCCTTGGCCTGGGCCAGCACGTCCTGTGCCGCGCCGAACAAGCCGCTGCCGACGACGAGCGCCGAGATCGCCAGTGATTTCAGTTTCATCATCAGTCTCCGTTTCTTCAGGGTGGGTGAGGTCAGTGGGGGAAGGGCCACAAGCGCATCTTTTCCTTGCCGATGGACCACAGCCGCGCCAGGCCGTGCGGTTCGACGATGAGGAAGAAGACGATCAGCGCGCCGAAGATCATCAGTTCGGCATGGGCGATGGTGGCGGTGTCGATGTTGACGCCGACCAGGCCGCCGAGCGCCGGCAGCGCCTGGTTCAGGAACACCGGCAGCATGACGATGAAGGCAGCGCCGAAGAAGCTGCCCATGATCGAGCCCAGGCCGCCGATGATGATCATGAACAACAGCTGGAACGAGCGGTCGATGCTGAAGGCCGCCGGCTCCCACGAGCCCAGGTGCACGAAGCCCCACAGCGCGCCGGCCACGCCGACGATGAAGCTGCTTACCGCAAAGGCCGTGAGCTTGGCGTACACCGGGCGGATGCCGATCACCGCTGCGGCCACGTCCATGTCGCGGATGGCCATCCATTCGCGGCCGATGTGGCTGCGCACCAGGTTCTTGGCGGCCAGCGCGAACACCACCAGGAAGCCCAGGCAGAACAGGTACTTGGCGTGCGGCGTGTCGATCGGGATGCCGAAGACGTTGAGATTGGCCACCGACACCGAGCCCGACGACGAGTAGTTGGTGAACCACTTGATGCGCAGGAAGGCCCAGTCGACGAAGAACTGCGCGGCCAGCGTGGCCACCGCCAGGTACAGGCCCTTGATGCGCAGCGACGGTATGCCGAACAGCACACCCACCACGGTGGCGCAGACGCCGCCCAGCAGCAGCGCCGCCAGCAGCGGCATGCCCTCGATGCGCACCATGAAGTTGTAGGCGGCATAGGCACCCACCGCCATGAAGGCGCCGGTGCCCAGCGAGATCTGCCCGCAGTAGCCGACCAGGATGTTCAGCCCCAGCGCCGCCAGCGACAGGATCAGGAAGGGGATGAGGATGGCGCGGAACAGGTACTCGTCCACCAGCAGCGGCACGCCGATCGCGGCAAAGGCGACCAGCAGCCAGATCGCGATGCGGTCCTGCGCGATCGGGAAGACCTGCTGGTCCGAGCGGTAGCTGGTCTTGAACTGGCCGTTCTCTCGGTACAGCATGGCTCAGACCCGATCGATGATCTTCTCGCCGAACAGGCCTTGCGGCCGGACCAGCAACACGAACAGCACCAGCACGTAGCCGAACCAGATCTCGATGCCGCCGCCGATCTGCGAGCCGATGTAGACCTCGGACAGCTTCTCGCCGACGCCGATGATCAGGCCGCCGATGATGGCGCCGGGCACGCTGGTCAGCCCGCCCAGGATGACCACCGGCAGCGCCTTCAGCGCCACCAGCGACAGCGAGAACTGCACCCCCAGCTTGCTGCCCCAGATGACGCCGGCGACCAGCGCGACGAAGCCGGCCACGCTCCAGACGATGACCCAGATGCGGTTCAGCGGGATGCCGATCGACTGCGCCGCCTGGTGGTCGTCGGCCACCGCGCGCAGCGCCCGGCCGGTGGCCGTCTTCTGAAAGAACAGGCTCAGCAGTGCCACCAGCGTCGCGGCGATGGCTGCGGCATAGAGGTCTTCCTTGTTGACCAGGATGCCGCCGGAGAAGGTGCTCTCCAGCAGGAAGATCGGGTCCTTGGGCAGGCCGACATCGATCTTGTAGATGTCGCTGCCGAACAGCGTCTGCCCGGCGCCGTCCATGAAATAGGCAATGCCGAGCGTGGCCATCAGCAGTGTGATGCCCTCCTGGTTGACCAGCTTGCCCAGCACCAGCCGCTCCACCAGCCAGGCCACCGCCACCATCAGCGCCATCGCTGCGGCGAAGGCCAGCACGTTGGCGAGCAGCTTGTTGTCGAAGCCCAGCCACTGCGGGATCCAGGTGGCAAAGCGCGCCATCGCCAGCGCTGCGAACAGCACCATCGCGCCCTGCGCAAAATTGAAGACGCCGCTGGCCTTGAAGATCAGCACGAAGCCCAGTGCGACCAGCGAATAGAGCATGCCGGTCATCAGGCCGCCGAGCAGGGTTTCGAGGAAGGGTCCCATGGTTATTGGCCCCCCCCCGATGCGCCTGCGGCGCCTGCCCCCCGGGGGGCGCCGCCAGCGGCCCGGCAAAGCCGGTTCCGCGGCGGCCGCTTGGGGGGTGCCTGTGCGCCTTGTCCATGTCAGTGCGATGTCCCGAGGTAGGCGCTGATGACATCGGGATTGGCGCGCACCTCGGCCGGTGTGCCGTCGCCGATCTTCTTGCCGTAGTCGAGCACGACCACGCGATCGGAGATGTCCATGACCACGCTCATGTCGTGCTCGATGAGCACGATGGTGGTGCCGTACTCGTCGTTGACGTCGAGCACGAAGCGGCACATGTCCTGCTTCTCCTCGACGTTCATGCCGGCCATCGGCTCGTCCAGCAGCAGCACGCTCGGCTCCATCGCCAGCGCGCGGCCCAGGTCCACGCGCTTTTGAAGACCGTAGGGCAGGCGGCCCACCGGCGTCTTGCGGTAGGGCTGGATCTCGAGGAAATCGATGATGCGCTCGACGTAGGCGCGCTGCTCGATTTCTTCGCGTTCGGCCGCGCCCCAGCGCAGCGCCTGCCGGAAGAGGTTGCACTTCATCTTCAGGTTGCGCCCGGTCATGATGTTGTCGAGCACGCTCATGCCCTTGAACAAGGCCAGGCTTTGGAAGGTGCGCGCGAAACCCATCTTGGCCACCTGGCGGCTGTTCATGTGGCTGAAGGTCTGGCCGCGGAAGTTGATCGAGCCCTGCTGCGGCTGGTACACGCCGTTGATGCAGTTGAGCATGCTGCTCTTGCCGGCGCCGTTGGGGCCGATGATGGCGCGGATCTCGTGCTCGCGCACATCGAAGCTGATGTCGGTCAGCGCCTTCACGCCGCCGAAGGCCAGGCTGATGTTCTTGATGTCGAGGATCACCTCGCCGATGCGTCGCTCTGCCATGGTCTCAAGCCGCCTTGTCCACCGCGGGAAAGACCTTGACGTCCATGATCTTCAGATCGGCGCTGACCGTGCCCTTGCGGCCGTCCTCGAAGCTGACGGGCGTCTCGATGAACTGGCTGCTGCGGCCGCCGTACAGCGCGTCGACCAGCAACTGGTAGCGCTGCGCCGATGAAGCCGCGCTTGACCTTGCGCGTGCGCGTCAGCTCGCCGTCGTCGGCGTCGAGCTCCTTGTGCAGGATCAGGAAGCGGTGGATCTGGCTGCCGGCCAGCAGCGTATCGGCCGCGAGGTCGGCGTTGACCTTCTCGATGCAGTCGCGCACCAGGTCGTAGACCTCGGCCTTTTGTGCCAGGTCGGTGTAGCCGGCGTAGGGCAGGTTGCGCTTCTCGGCCCAGTTGCCCACCGCCTCCATGTCGATGTTGACGAAGGCGCAGGCGCGTTCGCGCTTGTCGCCGAAAGCCACCGCCTCCTTGATGAAGGGGAAGAACTTCAGCTTGTTCTCGACGTACTTGGGCGCAAACATCGCGCCGTCGTGCTCGCCACCGATCAGGCGGCCGACGTCCTTGGCGCGGTCGATGATCTTCAGGTGCCCGCCGGCGTCCAGGAAGCCGGCATCACCGGTGTGGTACCAGCCGTCGGCGGTCAGCACCTCGGCCGTGGCCGTCGGGTTCTTGTAGTACTCCTTCAGCAGTCCCGGGCTCTTGACCAGGATCTCGCCGTTGTCGGCCAGGCGGATCTCGACGCCGTCGATCGGCACGCCGACGCTGTCGGCCTTGGCCTCGTTGTCGGGCTGCAGGCACACGAACACGGCGGTCTCGGTGCTGCCGTACAACTGCTTGAGGTTGATGCCGATCGAGCGGTAGAAGGTGAACAGGTCCGGCCCGATCGCCTCGCCCGCGGTGTAGGCCACGCGCACGCGGCTCATGCCCAGAGAGTTGCGCAGTGGCCCGTAGATGCACAGGTTGCCCAAGCCATAGAGCAGCTTGTCGCCAGGGCCCACCGGCTTGCCATCCATCAGCGCCGGGCCGACGCGGCGCGCCAGGTCCATGCAGTTCCTGAACAGCCATTTCTTGAAGCGGCCCGCGTCTTCCATGCGGATCATCACCGTCGTCAGCAGGCCCTCGAAGACGCGTGGCGGCGCGAAGTAGTAGGTCGGTCCGATTTCCTTCAGGTCGATGGTCACGGTGCTGGCCGACTCGGGGCAGTTGACCACGTAGCCGCAGGCCAGCCATTGGGCATAGCTGAAGATGTTCTGGCCGATCCAGGCCGGCGGCAGGTAGGCCAGCACCTCCTCGGCCGGGCCGAGCTTGTCGAACTTGGCGCCGGCCCGGGCCCGATCGATCAGCGTGAAGTGCGTGTGCACCACGCCCTTCGGGTTGCCGGTGGTGCCGGAGGTGAAGAACATTGCCGCGACATCGCTGCTCTGCCCCAGCGCCACCTGCTCGTCGAAGAACCTGGGATGCTGCGCGTTGTATGCGCGGCCGGCCTCGACCAGCACATCCAGCGAGGCCAGGCCCGGCGTGTCGTAGTTGCGCAGGCCGCGCGGGTCGTCGTACCAGATACGCGAGATCTGCGGGCAGGACTCGCGCAGCTCGATCATCTTGTCGACCTGCTCCTGGTCCTCGACCACGGCCAGCGCGATATCGGCGTTGTTGATCGGGAAGATGTACTCGTTGGCGGCGGCGTCCTGATACAGCGGCACCGGGATCGCGCCCAGCGACTGCGCCGCCAGCATCACCGCCGACAGGCGCGGCCGGTTCTCGGCCACCACCACGATGTGCTGTCCGCGCTGCAACCCCGCCTGCGCCAGCCCGCAGGCCAGTTCGCGTACCAGCGTGGCCAGGGCCGACCACGACAGGCTCTGCCAGATGCCGTATTCCTTCTCGCGCAGCGCCGGCGCGTCCGGGCGCGCACTTGCGTGCTCGAGCATCAGGCGCGGGAAAGTCTTCTGCACCTAGGAGGTCTCCTTCTTCGGCCATGCGGCCGGAACGCGTCGAACGTCCCCACGTCGCGGACTGTGACAGGCGCGACTGTAGGGCGAAGTTTGACGCCATGTTGTCGTTGCAACGACAATCTTGCGTACTCTCCGCTCGGTGTTTTCCCTGAACCTTCGATCGTGGATGCCGCCCGAAACCATGCACCCATGCGCCTGCTGGCAAGGGCGAGAACCTTGTCGCCCGCCGAATCCGCCGGTATCCCCTGGCTGCAGACATTGGACGGCGAAGAGCGCGAGCGCGCCTTGCGCGACCTCAAGGTGGTGCAGGTCAATACCGGTGAGCTGCTGTGCCGCGTGGGCCGGCCCGTCACCTACTGGTTCGGCGTCATCGACGGGCTGCTGAAGATGAGCAACGACACGGCGATGGGCATCCCCATCACCTTCACCGGCATCCCGCCGGGCGGCTGGTTCGGCGAGGGCACGGTGATCAAGCGCGAGGCCTACCGCTACAACATCCAGGCGCTGCGCAAGAGCGTGGTGGCGGGCCTGAGCGTGGAGGCCTTCCACTGGCTGATCGATCGCAGCATCCCCTTCAACCGCTTCATCACGCAGCAGCTGAACGAGCGGCTCGGCCAGTTCATCGGCGCGCGCGAGATCGATCGCATGACCGACCCCGACGGCCGTGTCGCGCGCAGCCTGGCGGCGCTGTTCCACCCGGTGCTCTACCCCGGCGTCGGCGGGCAGCTGCGCATCACGCAGCAGGAGCTGGGCTACCTGGTCGGGCTGTCGCGCCAGCGTGTCAACGAGGCGCTGCGCTCGCTGCAGGCCGCAGGCCTGATCGTTGTCGAGTACGGCGGCGTGCGCGTGCTCGACCTGGAGCGGCTGCGCGGCTTCGGCGCGCATTGAGCGCGACGGCTCATGCGACGACGACGCCGGCGTCGAAGGTCGGCGTGAAGTGCTCGCCCTTGACCAGCAGCGCGCCGGCGGTGCGGCCGAGCGCGTCGAGCGGCATGATGTTGTCGGGGTCGTCCATCGCCTGCAGTGCCTTCAGGGCGTCGTCGGACAGATCGAGGCCGAGCTGTTCGCGACACCAGGCCGAACTCATCAGCACGTTGTAGCGCAGGTAGCTGATCGTCGGCATGCCGCCGAGCGGCGGTTCGGCCCGCTTCGTCACGCGGTCGATGCGGCGCGCGGTGGGGCTTCGCGACAGCCACTGCATCACCGTCTCGACCTGGTCCGCGCAGTCCTCCATCAGCGAGGTCAGCGACCGCAGCGCGTTGACGAGTGCGGTGCCGGTGACGAGGTTCGTGCGGCCGAGCGCCGGGTTCGCCTTGCCGGTGCCGACCGACACCACGAGCAGCTGCTCCTCGCCGGTCGGCCAGCCGAACTCGAAGCCCTTCATCGTCGCCGCCATCAGCGCCTGGAGCGCCGGGTTGTTCGACGGGCTGACGCCGCCATCGACGAAGTCGCCCTCGACCGCCTTCACCGCGCCGTCGGCGCGGCCGATGCGCAGCACCTCGGGGTCGAAGAAGTGCGGCGCCGCGGTGCTGGCGCGCACCACCTGCCACAGCGGGTACTCGCCGTTGGCGATCGTCGTCGCCTGCTCGCCGCGCTTCATGTACGGCGCGTCGGGGTTGTTCGTCAGCGGCCAGGGGCTGCCGGTGTCCAGGCGCTTGCTCATCACCATCAGCCCGGTGCGGTAGCCGGCGTCGCCGAGCCTGCGTTCGCCGAGCACGCCCTTCAGCGCCTTGGCCACGTCCTTGGCGTCGTACTTGGCGCGCACCGCGCCGAAGCGCAGCGGGCTGCGCTTGAAGACCTTGTTGCCGAGGTCGAGGTAGTGGCCATGCAGCTCGTCGACCGACATGCCCACCGCCAGCGCCGCGGCGATGATCGCGCCGGTGGAGGTTCCGGCGATCAGGTCGAAGTAGTCGCCGAGGCGGAATGCCGGGTCGTTGCCGTGGCGCTGGCGCAGCAGCGTCTCGATCTCGCGCAGAAAGCCGAGCGTGAGCACGCCACGCAGCCCGCCGCCGTCGAGCGCCAGGATGCGCTTCGGGCCGACGCTGGGGTCGAGGTGCTGCTGGAAACTGCGGTAAACAGGCATCGTTTGCTCCTGTGGGCTGGCGCGTACGGTAGTGTAGGCAGTCAGTGCTCTGCTCGGCGCTGCGCGCAGAGCCTGTGAAGACATGAATCGCACCCGCGCTGGGGCGGCCAAGGCCGCTGGCGTAGGCGCGGCGCGCAGCCCGGGCTTGCTGCCCGGGCAAGCGACGCAACACCCGCCAGCGGCCTTGGGTGCCCCAGCCCCAAGGGTGAGGACCCGGAACAGGCCCACTCGGCGTTGCGAGGCTTCGCCGCGACCCCGCCCCGGCTGTGCCTCGCGCCTTGATTGGGCCTGTTCTGGGCCCTCACGCGGGTGCGATTCATGTCTTCACGGGCTCTCAGGCCACGCGCACCGGCCGACCTCCCGGCAACTCCAGCCGCTCCGCCACGGACGCTGCGGCCCCATTCGAGGCCTGCTGATCGGCCTCGCCGGGAAGCCTGATGCTGAGGACCTTGATGCCCTGCATCGCCGCCTTGCGCGTCAGGTCGTTGATGCCGCCGATGCCGACCTCGCCATGGGAGCCTTCGTCCCAGAGCGCGATCAGCGTGATGTCGGCTATCGGGACCGAGCCGCTGCGCCGCCGCAATGGCGTGCTGCAGCATCCACTGGTTGTTGCGTCGCCCGACGTTGTACAACGGCTTGCCCTCCAGCCAGCGCGGCAACTCGCTGGACTCGCCGAACACCAGGATGCGCGCCGGGCTGCAGGCCGGGCTGGCCGAGGCTTCGGGGCTGCCGCCGCCGCCGTGGGCCTGAGCCTGCTGCTCGGCGATGCTGCGGTGGACCTCCGCGAAGCGCTCGACCCACTGCCTGCCCGCCGGTGCCACGTACTGGCCCACGTACTCGGGTTTGCGCAGCGCCAGGCACAGCCGCGTCGGGATCTGCCGGCTGCGGCAGATCTCATGGAACAGCAGGTCGCCGCCGCTGGCGCCCGCGGCGATGCCGAACGCGACCTTGTGTCTGCCGCCGGCCTTTGCGATTTCGTCGTCGATCGCCGCCTCGAGCCGTTCGCGCGCCACGTCGGCGGCCGCTGCCGGAAAGCGCGGGTGCGACGCCGCCGCGTGATCGACGCGCAGCCCGACGAACATCAGCACCAGGCGTCCCTCGTCGGCAGGCGTCACCGGTTTGCGCCGGCTTTCCAGCACCTTCAGCGCGCGGGCGACATTGCTGCCGATGCAGCCGATGCCGAGGCCCTGGTCGCGCGAGATGCTGCCGATGTCGAGCTCGCTGTACAGCTCCAGCGAGGCGCGGATCGACGCTTCGGCGCTCTCCGGCGCGAAGTGCACGGCCAGTTCGTAGAGCTGCGCCACGTATTCAGGCTGGTTCGAGACGACACACGCGACGGCCGCTTCCAGCAGCAGGAACCACGGGTCGTTGCGGCCCTGCTGCTGGTGCTGCTCGCGATCCGCTTCGACCGCGAGCTGCAACGTGGCGAGCAGCGGCGCGATGCGCGCCTTGCGCGCCTCGATTTCGCGCGTTCGCGTCGTGCGGCCGTCGCTGGATGCTCTTCCAGTCTTCGGGGAAGCGCTGCGCCAGTTCGGTCTGCACCAGCAGCATCGTCAACGCGTTGAGCCCCGCGTAGGCGTTGTTCAGGTCCAGCTTGAACGCCTCGTGGAAGGCATCGAACGCGCGTTGCAGCAGCGGCGACAGCAGCGCGGCGCGCTGCCGCTTTTCCTTGCCGTCATGGCCGCGCCACTGGTCCGTCCAGGTCGCCCTGAGGTTGCGCCCGCTCAAGGCGCGCAGCTGCGACAGCCGGTTCGGCGTCAGCGTGCGCGTGCGTGCGACGCGCGACAGCGCCTGCTCCGACCGCTTCACGTCGCTCAGGCGCTGGTAGATCGTCGACAGCACCGAGTTGCCCTCGACATCGTCGGGGTAGCGCGTGACGATGCGCTCCCAGGTGCGCCTGGCGCCGTCGATGAAGTTGCACTCGAACTGCGCGCGGCCGATCAGACGCAGGCCTTCGACCTCCCAGAGGTAGCCTTCGCACTCGACCGCCATCAGGCTCAGGTGCTCGCTGCGCAGCTGGTGGCGTGCCCACTCGACCTCTTCGCGGAAGTCCTCCGGCACGGCAATGAAGCGGGCGCGGTCCTCGGCCTCGAGTTGCGGCAGCAGCTTGAACACCGGGCTGTCGGCGTCGGTCGAATTGAGTGTCGCGCGCAGCGCGGCGACGAGGCGGCCGACCACCGCGCGCGGGTCGGTCGCCAGCTCGACCAGGTCGTAGGCGAAGTAGCGGTCGGTCTGCAGGTCGAAGGGATAGTGGGTCAGGTCGCTGCGGATGAGGAAGGTGTACTTGTCGCGGAAGGCCTGGCGCACGCCGAGCTCGTAGTAGACGTTCGGGTTGTAGAGGCTCAGGTCGGCGATCACCAGGTCGGCGGTGACGAGCCGATGAAACATGTCCTCGCGGATGTTCCCGGCCTTGACCACCGCCTCGGTCGTCGCGCCCTGGATGCGCAGTTCGTCGAGCGCGTGCGTCAGCAGCAGCCGGTGCACGACGTCGAAGTCGATGCCGGCGGTCCACTGCTCGGCCCGGTCCGTCTGCGCTCAGCGAGTCGACGACCCGGTGCTTCGGGTCGAGCTGCAACAACGGCTCCAGCTTGTTCTTGACGTCGGCGGACGAGATCTGCAGTTCCTTGACGCCGAAGGGGCGCACGATGAAGGCACTCAGCGGCATGGTCGTTCCTCCCGTAGCAGCAAGCGCGATCATCGCGCCAGTCGCGATGCACCACAACCGGCCGTCACTCGTTCGCCACCCCGGCCGCGACATGCCCGGCGGGCACGTGCGCCGCGGCCGAGTCGACATGGCCGGTCTGGTCGTCGAAGAAGAAGTCGGGCTCGAACTCGCGCAGAAACTCGCCCTTGGGCAGGCCGCCGAGGAACATCGCCTCGTCGACCTCGATGTGCCAGTCCATCAGCGTGCGCATCGCGCGCTCGTGCGCGGGTGCGCTGCGCGCCGTGACCAGCGCGGTGCGGATGCGCATCGTGCGCCCTGGCGCGTGCTGCAACTGCTGCAGCGCCTGCAGCAGCGGCTTGAAGGGGCCGGCCGGCAGCGGGCGCGACGCGTGCTCGGCCTCGTGCGCATGAAAGGCCTCGAGGCCGCCGCGCTGGAACACGCGCTCGGCTTCGTCGCTGAACAGCACCGCGTCGCCGTCGAAGGCGATGCGCACCTCGTCGGGGTGGGCGTCGGAGGCGCGCGCCGCATGTGGGTAGACACGCGCCGCGGGCACGCCGGCGGCGAGCGCGGCACGCACGTCGGCCTCGTTGGCCGACAGGAACAGGTTGGCACGCAGCGGCCGCAGGTAGCGCCACGGCGGCTGGCCGCGCGTGAACACGCCGCGCTCCACCCTCAGGCCGTAGTGCTGCGCCGAGCGGAACACCCGCAGGCCCGAGGCCGGGTCGTTGCGCGACAGCATGACGACCTCGACCCGCGGCGCGCCATCGTTGAAGGCCAGCAGCTTGCGCACCAGCGAGAAGGCCACGCCCGGCGGCGCCGGCAGCTCCAGCCGCCGCAGCTGCAGCTGCATGTAAGCACGGTCATCGCCGGCCTCGAACAGCCGGTTCTCCTCCTCGAAATCGAACAGCGCGCGCGACGAGATCGCGACGACGAGCTGGCCTTCGAGCGACGCCGGCATGGGTTGGAACAGACCCTAGGGCGCGGCCCAGGCGAGCGCAGCCTGCACGACGGCCGCGTTGATCAGGTCCTGCACCAGCGAGGCGGCCAGCGTCACCACCAGGAAGGCGCGTGGCGCTGCACCATGCTGCAGCGTGATGCGCTGCATCACCGACAGGCCGACCGGCATCGCGCCCAGGCCGAAACCCATGAAGCCGCCGGCCGCGACCGCGCCCTCGCGCACCGCCTGCGCACCCTGCGAGCCCATCGCCGCGGCATGGCGCACCAGCGTCACCGCGATCAGCAGCGTCACCAGGCTCTGCAGCACCACCGCACTGAGGATCAGTCCGGCCGCCCGCAGCACCGCCAACAGGTCCAGGCTCATCAGGCTCATCGCCAGGAACAGGCGCAATGCCACGGTGCCGACCAGATCGGCGGTCTCCAGGTCCACGCCGTGCTTGAACAGATCGGCCAGGTTGGTGAAGGCCACCGCGGTGAGCAGGCAGGCCAGGAAGGGCGGCACGTTGATGCCGCGCGTGCCGAGCCACGACTGCCAAGCCAGCGCGATGCCGATGGTGACGCCGAGCATCAGCAACTGCCGCAGCCAACGGTCGGATTCGGTCCAGCGGCCGAAACGGG
Source organism: uncultured Pseudomonadota bacterium (assembly GCA_963818005.1). Taxonomy (GTDB): domain Bacteria; phylum Pseudomonadota; class Gammaproteobacteria; order Burkholderiales; family Burkholderiaceae_C; genus Rubrivivax. The sequence continues at coordinate 50,372 of CAWFQP010000062.1, read as the reverse complement.
CGTCGTCGGCCGCGGTGTGCAGCGTCACTTCGCCATGCACCGGTGCCTCGGCCGGTGTACCTTCAGCGGCACGCGGGGCGCGCTGCAGCAGCTTGGTCGCGACCACGCTGCCGAGCACGCCGCCGGCCACCAGGCCCAGCGTGGCGCAGGCCATGCCCACGTCGAAGGCATTGACCGCGCTGGCGGCCAGCTCCTGCTTGGCCCACGCCGCGGTCGTGCCGTGGCCGCCGAGGAAGGCGGCGCTGCCCAGGAAGACGGCCAGCGACGCCGGTTCGCCGAAGGCCCAGGCGACGCCGGCACCGACCACGTTCTGCGCCACGGCCAGCAGCGCGATCGCCAGCGTCACCAGCGCCACCGCCGCGCCGCCGCCGCGCAGCGCGCTCAGGCGCGCGCTCAGGCCCAGCGTGGTGAAGAACACCAGCAGCAGCGCGCTGCGCGTCTGCGTGCCGAAGGTGAAGCGCCAGCCCAGCTGCTGCAGCACCAGCAGCAGCAGCGCGACGAGGAAGCCGCCGACCACCGCCGGCGGGATCGAATAGCGCGCCAGCAGCGGCGCCCGTGCGATGACGCGCGTGCCCAGCGCGATGGTCAGCAGCGCGACCACCAGCGTCCACAGTTCGTCGAGCGCGATCGAAGCTCTCCCGTTTCGACGCGCCGATTGTGAGGCAGCCGCTCAGGCGCCGGCCAGCAGCAAGGCCAGGCCGATGGCCGCCGGCAGCGCCTGCACGAACAGGATCTTGCGGCTCGCGGTGGCCGCGCCGTAGAGCCCGGCGACGAGCACGCAGCCGAGGAAGAAGACCTTCACGCCGCGGCCGTCGGCGCCCAGGCTCAGGCCCCAGATCAGGCCGGCGGCGAGAAAGCCGTTGTACAGCCCCTGGTTGGCGGCCAGCACCTTGCTCGCGGCCGCGGCCGCGGGCGTGTGGCCGAAGGCGCGCAGGCCCGCCGGCTTGTCCCACAGGAACATCTCCAGCACCAGGATATACAGGTGCAGCAGCGCGACCAGCGCGACGACCACATTGGCGGCAAGGGACATGGCGGCTCCACGGGCCGCAGCGCGGCGGCTCGCGGGCGATGCTACGCCACGGCCTGGATCAATTGGCGAAGCCGATCGGCGCGCGCCGCGCCGCATGCTCGGGCAGGTCGTCGAGCGACAGCGTGGCCCGGCCCTCGAGCCGGGCGTTGCCGAAGGCGGTCATCCAGGCGCGGCGCATCTCGCGCGGCGCCATGCTGCCGAGGCGTTCGAGCACCGCGTCGGGCGGGTCGGCGTCGAAGCGCCGGCCCCAGTCGTGCTCGCTGCGGATGCTGCGGTACAGGCGCAGCGCGATGGCGCGTGCCGCGTCGCGGTCCGGCGAGCGCACCTCGAACACGTTCATGCGGTTGAGGATCGGTTCGGGAATGGCGCGCTCGTCGTTGGCCGTCGCCACCCAGATCACCTGGCTGGCGTCGATCGATACCTCGGCGAACTCGTCGACGAAGGTGCCGGCGGTGTCGTGCTCGAGCAGGCCGTAGAGCGCGCCGAGCGGGTCGTAGGCATGTTCGCCGCGCGCCTTGTCGATTTCGTCGACCACCATCACCGGGTTGGCATAGGCGCCGTCGACCAGCGTCTCGAAGATCTTGCCCGGGCGAGCGCCCTTCCACTGGCTGGACGCGCCGCTGAGCACCCAGCCGGCGGTGAGCGCGCTCATCGAGACGAAGCCGAGGCCCGTGCCCAGCAACTGCGCGACGCGCGCGCGCGAAATGCGTCTTGCCGATGCCCGGCGGCCCGAGCAGCAGCATCGGCGTGATCTCCAGCCCGTCGCGGCTGTCGGTGCACAGCGCGAGCTGGCGCTTCAGGTCGTCGAGCACCTCGCCGAAGTTCGGCAGTTCGTCGTACAGGTGCTCCATCGCCGGCAGTCCGGAGGGCTTGACCTGGAAGCGCTCCGGCCCCTTCTCGAGCATGCGCTCGTAGGTGGAGCGCAGCGTCTCGTGCTCGCGCGGCGGCAGCTTGTCCAGGCGCTTCTCGACATCGCCGACGTGGTAGACGCTGCGCATCTGCGCGATCGGGATCTGCGCCTTCGCCGCTGCCACCGGAACCAGATGATTGCCGCTGCCCATGGGAGACCTCCGCGAGTGTCTGAGTGCCTGGATGCATTCAAGCAAACAACGTGCCCCTCGCAGATCCGGATATAACCTGCCATCACCGCTTTTTCGCTGCGGGCAGCAGCCGCCGCCGGCGAGTGCTACTTGACCCAGGTGTTGAGCTGGATGATCGGCAGCAGCACCGCCAGCACAATCAGCATCACCACCACGCCCATGACGACGATCAGCAGCGGTTCCAGGATCGTCGCCAGCGCCATGGCGCGGCGCTGCACTTCGGCGCCGAGCTGCGCGGCCGCGCGGCCGAGCATCACCGGCAGCTGGCCGGTCTGCTCGCCCAGCCGCGCGAACATCGCCAGCAGCCCGGGGAAACGCTTCTTGGCGGCCATCGCCGAGGCCAGCGGCGCGCCTTCGCGCACCTGCACCAGCGCGTCCATCGCGTCAGCGCGCATGGCGCGGTTGCCCAGCGTTTCGGCCGCGGCCTGCAGTGCCTTCAGGATCGGCACGCCGGCGCCCGCCAGCATCGCCAGCGTGCTGGAAAAGCGCGCTGCGTTGTAGCCACGCGCCAGCCGGCCGATCAGCGGCAGGTTCAGCATCGCCGCGTCGCTGCGTTCGCGAAAGGCCGGGTTGCGGCGCAGCACGACGAAGGCGCCGCCGCCGGCCGCGATCGCGCCCAGCATCAGCCAGCCGTAGCTGCGCACGAAGGCACTGATGGCGAGCATGGCGACGGTCAGTCCCGGCAGCGCGCGCTTCGAACTGGTGAACACCGAGGCCACCTGCGGCACCACGTAGGTGACCAGGAAGATGACGATGACGATGGCGATCAGCGAGACGATGGCCGGGTACAGCATCGCGCCCAGCAGCCTGGCCTTCAATGCCTGGCGCTCCTCCAGGTCGTCGGCCAGCTTCTCCAGCACCTGGCCGAGTGCGCCGCTTTGCTCGCCGGCGGCGACCACGGCGCAGTAGACCTCGTCGAACTCGCGCGGCGCGCCGGCCAGCGCCGCGCGCGAAGGGCGAGCCGGCGTTGACCTCGCTGCGCAGGTGGGCGATCAGCTCGCGTTGGCGCGGGTTCTCGGACTCGTCGGCCAGCGCGGTGAGTGCCCGCTCCAGCGGCAGCCCGGCGCCGACCAGACCGGCCATCTGCCGCGTCCACACCGCCAGCGAGGCGTTGTCGAAGACGCGGCGCGAAAACCGGTTGGTCGCGCTCTGCCCGGCGCTGCCGGCCAGCACCGGCGTGACGGCCAGCGGCACCAGCGCCTGGGCGCGCAACTGCGAGCGCGCCGCCTTGGCGTTCTCGGCTTCGAGCAAGCCCGTGCTGGACTTGCCGGCGGCGTCGAGTGCCTCGAACTTGAATGCGGGCACGTCAGAGAGCCGTCGGTGTGCCGATGCGCATACCACCGCATGTGGAAAGAATGCCGAGCAGACGCCGCGGAATCGGCTTTGCCGGGCCGCTGGCGTCGCCTCCCCTGGGGGGAGCGCCGAAGGCGCTGCGGGGGGAGCCATCAGTCTCGAGTGACGCTCATCACCTCTTCCGGCGAGGTGATGCCCTCGTCGATGAGGCGCTGGCCGTCCTCGCGCATCGAGTGCAGGCCGGCCGCTTCGGCGGCAACGATGAGCTGGCTTTCGGCAGCACGGTTGTGGATCATCGCGCGCACCTTGTCGTCGGCCACCATCAGCTCGTACACGCCGGTGCGGCCCTTGTAGCCGGTGTTCAGGCAATGCTCGCAGCCCACCGGATGCCAGCTGCCGCGCTCGCCCTGGCGGCGGCAGTGCACGCACAGCTTGCGCACCAGCCGCTGCGCCAGCACGCCCAGCAGCGACGAACTCAGCAAGAAGGGCTCGACCCCCATGTCGGTCAGCCGCGTGACCGCGCTGGGCGCATCGTTGGTGTGCAGCGTGGCCAGCACCAGGTGCCCGGTGAGCGAGGCCTGGATGGCGATCGATGCGGTTTCGTAGTCGCGGATCTCGCCGATCATGATGACGTCCGGGTCCTGGCGCAGGATGGCTCGCAGGGCCTTGGCGAAGCTCAGGTCGATCTTCGGGTTGACCTGGGTCTGACCGATGCCCGGCAGCTCGTATTCGATCGGGTCTTCCACCGTCAGCAGGTTGGTGGTGCTGGTGTCAATGCGGCCCAGCGAGGCATACAGCGTGGTGGTCTTGCCCGAGCCGGTGGGCCCGGTGACGAGCACGATGCCGTGCGGCTGGTGGATCAGCCGGTCGAAGGCGCTGAGCACGTCGCCGCTCATGCCCAGGCCCTCGAGGGTGAAGCGCGATTCGCTCTTGTCCAGCAGGCGCAGCACCGCGCGCTCGCCATGCGCGCTGGCCAGCGTGGACACGCGCACGTCGATGGCGCGTCCGCCGATGCGCAGGCTGATGCGCCCGTCCTGCGGCAGTCGCTTCTCGGAGATGTCGAGTTCGGCCATGATCTTCAGCCGGCTGATCAGCGCCGCGTGCAGCGCGCGGTTGGGCTGCACCACCTCGCGCAAGTCGGCCGTCGACGCGAAAGCGCACCGCGCTGGAGCGCTCGTAGGGTTCGATGTGGATGTCGCTGGCGCCGTCCTTGACCGCCTGCGTCAGCAAGGCGTTGAGCATGCGGATGATCGGCGCGTCGTTGCTGGCTTCGAGCAGGTCTTCCACCGCCGGCAGGTCCTGCATCAGCCGGCTCAGGTCGACGGCGCTTTCGACCTCGCCGACCACGGTGGCGGCGCTGGACTCGGCGCCGGCATAGGCCACGGCGATGCGGTTGACCAGCGTCGAGGCCGGCTCGCGCTCGAAGCCGTCCACGTCGAACAGCCGGTTCACCTCGGACAGCGCGCCACTCGGCGTGGTCTCCGCCACCCACAGCACCAGCTGAGAGCCGTCGTCTTCGAGCAGCAGCGTGTTCGCCTTGGCAAAGGCGTAGGGCAGGGGGTGGCGTGTGCCCATGCGGCGCCTACTGCGGCTTGTGTGTCGCCGGGTCGGAGGCGGCCGGCGCCGCGGGCGGCTGCGGCGGCGGCGCGGCATCGGCGGGCGCCGGCTCGGCCGGCGGCGGCGCCGCGGCCCCGGCGGCATCAGCGACAGCGGCGGCGGCACCGCGCCGGGGCGCAGGCTCGAGCCCGGCGTCGACCCGGGCACCGGCGCCGCCACCGGCGCCTCGTTGATCGGCATGATCACGCTCTGCCGCGGCTGCCCCGGGCCCTGCTGCGCGGCGCGGATCAGGTCGTAGCGGTCGACCGACAGCGCGCTCAGTTCGTCCTGGTTGCGGATGACGATCGGCCGCAGGAAGACCATCAGGTTGCTCTTGGTGCGCGTGCGGCTGTCGCTGCGGAACAGCGGGCCGACCAGCGGCAGGTCGCCGAGCCAGGGCACCTGCTGAACGCGAGCCGCCGTATTCGTCCTTGAGCAGTCCGCCGAGCACCATGATCTGGCCGTCGTCGACCACCACCGTGGTCTCGATCGCGCTCTTGTCGGTGGTCAGGCCCTGCGGCGAGTTCGGCTCGAGGGCACGACGCGCGAGTCCTCCTGGTAGATGACCAGCCGGATCGTGCCGCGTTCGCCGATCTGCGACTTGATGCGCAGCGTCAGGCCGACGTCCTTGCGCTCGATGGTCTGGAACGGGTTGTTCGAGCCCGAGGTGTTGGTGGTGAACGAGCCGGTGATGAAGGGCACGTTCTGGCCGACGACGATCTTCGCCTCCTCGTTGTCCAGCGCCACCATGTTGGGCGTGGCCAGGATGTTGGCATCGGCCTTGGTTTCGAGGAAGCGCGCCAGCGCGCCGATGTTCCACAGGTCGCCCACCTTCTGCAGGATGCCGAAGTTCAGGCCCGCCGGAATCGCCAACGCGGCCAGACCGGTGCGGCCCTGGTTGATGGCGGCGGTGAGGTTGACGATGTTGTCCGCGCCGGTGTAGTTGGTGCCGCCGGCATAGTTGGTGGAGCTGTTCTGGTCGCCCGAGATGGCCTGCCACTGGATGCCGATGTCGGCGGCCTTGTCGGCGTCGACCTTGACGATCAGCGTCTCGATGTAGACCTGCGCCCGGCGCGAATCGAGCTGGTCGATGACGTTGCGCAGCTGCCGGTACAGCGGCTCGGGCGCGGTGATGATCAGTGAGTTGGTGGCCGGATCGGCCTGGATGAAGCCGCCCGTCGACGGGCCGGCCGAAGCCGACACCGGTGCGGTCGCGGGCGTCGCGCCGGTCGATCCATCGGCCACGCGCACCGGCTGCGGCGATGCCGCTGCCGCCACGCCGCCCTGCGCGCCCGAGCCGGCGCCGGAGGCGAAGGCGGCGCGCAGCACCGCGGCCAGCTTCACCGCGTCGGCATTCTTCAGGTACACCACCCAGATGTTGCCGGCCGCGCTGCCGCCCTGGGTGGGTTGGTCGAGCTTGGCGATGATCGAACGGGCGATCGACAGGCGCGCCGGGTTGGCTGCCCTCAGGATCAGCGAATTGCTGCGCGCGTCCACCATCACGGTGAGCGCGCCACCCGCCGCGGGCAGCCCCGGCTGTGTCGGCGACGACCCGCCGCCATCGGTCAGGCGCTGCACCATCGGCGCCAGGTCGCTCGCGACCGCGTGTTTCAGCGTCACCACGTCGGTGTCGCTGCCGGCGGGCTGGTCGAGCGCCGCGATGATCTTGGCGATGCGCTGCAGGTTGTCGGCGTAGTCGGTGATGACCAGCGAGTTGTTGCCCAGACTGGCGTTGATGGTGTTGTTGGCGCTGATCAGCGGTCGCAGCACCGCCACCAGGTTGTTCGGGCTCTCGTGGTTGAGCTGGAAGATCTGCGTGATGATCTGGTCACCGCGTACCGCGGGCGGGCCCACCGACACCGTGCCGCTCTGCAGCTTGGCCTCGGCCTCGGGCACCACCTTCAGCAGGCCGCCGTTCTCGACCATCGTGAAGCCCAGTCCGCGCAGCGCCGACAGGTAGTTGAGGTAGGCCTCGCGCACCGTCAGCGGCTGGTCGCTGTACAGCGTCACTGTGCCCTTGACGCGCGGGTCCAGCGCGATCTGGCGCTCGATCATCGTGGCCATGGCCCGCGTCACCGCCTCGACGTCGGCATTGACGAAATTCACCGTCACCGGTGCGCGCGACTTCAAAGCCGGGCTGTGGCCGGCCGGGGCGTCGGCCGTGCGCTTTCGGGTCGGCGTCTCGGTGCCGGTCTGCGCTTGCAGTGGCTGGGCGCAGGCCAGCACAGCGGCCATTGCCAGGCAGCCCAGGCGCAGCGTGCGGGCCGTGCGGCCTTGCGTCGGCATCGAAGGTCGGCGCTGTGTCATGGTCATCCGATCGAAATGATGGACAGCGCGCCCTGGCGCCGGCCAAAGAAGTTCAGCAGATTGTCCAGTTCGCCTTCGGCACCCGCCGCGGCTCGCGCTTCGCCGCGAAAGCGAAACTGCGATCCGGTCCATTGGCCGGTGCCGCTGAGCAGCAGTGCGCCGTCCAGCGTGGTCAGTGTCAAGACAGGCGGCGAATCTGTGCCGGTGGCGGCGAGATGCAGGCGGTAGCTGCCCAAGCGCTCGAACTTGGCCAGTCGGGAGGCGACGTTGCTCAGATGCAGCTCGGCCTGGCCCACCATGTTCCAGCGCCCGGCCGCCGTGTCCACGCTCAACCCGTTGCTGGACAGGCGTAGGGTACCGCCGAGCTGCAGCGTGTTCCATGGTGCGCCCAGGCCGGCCAGCCAGGCGGCGGGCCACTCACCCAGCGGCCCGGAACCCGGCATCAGCTGCACCGACAGACGGCCCAGGCCGGGGCGAAGCAACAGCACCACTTCGTCGTTGATGCAGCAGGGCTGGCGCACGCGCAGTTCGAGCGCCAGTCCACGCAACCCGATCTTCCAGCTGGTGCGGCCGGGCAGCATGGTCGCGCTGCGGCTGTCCGGTCCTGCGCTGAGCACCGGCACGGCGCTGCCGTTCCAGACCGTGCCGCGCGCATCCGAAAGCAGCAGCTTGTGCTGGGTGCGCGTGGCCACGGCTGTCGGCCAGCCAGGTGGCCGGCGCGAATGCCACCAGTGCCAAGACGCCGCCAAAGGCCAGCCCCGCCCAGCCCCAGCGGGCGACGGCCTTGTGCGTGCGCTCCCAGGCGGCCTGCGCCAGCGTCGACTCGGCATAGCCGCTGCCCGGCCAGCGCGTGGCCGAGCGTCCCGGGCGACGCAGCCAGCCGGTCAGTGCCATGGCCTGCCCCGGCCTGGACAAAGGCTGTCGATCGTCATGACCCGGCCCCGATGCTGAGCACCACGCTGCCATTGAAGCCCTGCGCGGCGCGATTGAGCTGGGCCTCGACCGGCCGGGCACGTGCGCCGGCCCGGGCCTCGGCCAGCCATTCGCGCAACTGCGCGCTGCTCACCCCGTTGAGTGTCAGCACCGCGCGCTCGCCCTGCAGCACCAGCCGCGCCTTGGCGCCCAGCCGGTCGCTGGCCGCGCGCAGGGCCGCAGTGGACTGCTCCGCGCTGAGTGCCGGGGAATTGCGCAGTTGCTGGGCTTCGGCCGCCAGACTGCGCATCTCCTGCAGCTGCAGGTCGAGCAGGTCACGCTGCAGCGGCGCGTCGCGCAGCGTGCGCCAGGCCGGTTGGATGGCCACGGTCCACAACAGGAAGGCGCCGAGCACGGCCAGCGCCAGCAGCGCCAGGCGCCGGTCGCGCTCGCCCAGGCCGCGCCAGCGCTCGCGCAACGCCCCCCATTGCGAGGCGAGCGGGGCGGGCAAGGCCAGGCGCGAGGCCGCGCTCACGAGCGCGCCCCCGGCGCCGCAGCGCGGCTCAGCGAGACGCGCCCCTCGGCGCTTTCCACCGCCCAGCCGCCCGGCCGCAACCGATCGCGGAACTGGCGCAGCTGCTGCTCGCTCCAGCCCGCAGCGGACAGCGTCAGCCGGCCGGGTTCGAAGCGCAAGGTCTGCACCGGGCCCTGGCCTTCGGGCCAGGCCGAGGCGGCGGCGCCCAGCAAGGCTTCCAGGTCGCTGTCGCCGGCTCGGCCGGCCGCAGTGCGCAGCACCTCCGTCTCGCGCCGCATCTGCAGCGGGGCGTCGAGCACCGCGCGCACGTTCGGGAAGGTGTCGCGAAGCAGCCTTTCCTGCGCCAGGCGCTGCTGCTGCCAGCTCTTGGCGCTGGTGCCAAGCCCAGCCGTTCAGCCCGACCACCTGCAGCAGCAGCAGCGTGGCCAAGCCGATGCGCACCGGCCGCCAGGCCGGGCTGCGCAATTGCCGCATCGTGTTGCGCAGGGCGCGCGTGCCTCGATGCCGCGGCGCCAGGTCGAACTGGCGCAGGTTCCACAGCGAGCGCACGGCCTGCAGCGCACGTTCGGCTTCGGTCTGCACCTTGACGCTGGCGCCGAGCCAGCGCTCGGCGGGGGCCGCCACGGCGGGCTGCGCAGTCCACAGTGTCGGCTGCTCGTTCATGCGCGAGAGCAGCGCCCGCGCCAGCGAGCCGTCCAGCCGAAGGAGACTCAAGCCGCTGTCGTCGGCATGGCACAGCATGATGCGGGCATCGCCGGTGGCCGCGCCGGTCGACTCGAAAAAATGGCCCTGCGGCGTGTCGCCGGGCCAGCTGCACGGCAGCACGCGCTCGATGCTCAGCCCGCCCTTTTCCAGTCTTTCCAGTTCGCCGCGCAGCCAGACCTTGTGCATCACCGCCACCCACACCGGGGCGCCCGCCTGCGCGCCGGGTGCCAGCGCCAGGTGCAAGGCCGCGTCGTCCTCGAGCAGGTGGTCCTCGAGCAGCCCGCCCAATGCCGCGCGCAGCTTGCCCGCAGGCGCCTTGGGCAGGGTGATGCGTTGCCAGCTGAGGTCGCTGTCGGCCACCACGGCCACCACGGTGTCGGCCCGGGGCAAGAGCGACAACTGCGCGCGGCCATGGCTGCTGACCTGCAGGCCGTCGGCGCTGAGCACATAGCCGTAGCCCTCGCCAGACGGCGCGGCGCTCGCTTCGGCGCCGTCCGCGGCACGCGCGCCCAGGCGCGCACGCGGCGGGATCAGGATCACAAGTACGGACATGGGTCGGCTAGGCTAGCGTGTCGAACCGTTTATATCAACCATTGCGTCATGTAAATCAAAGACTTAGCCGGGCTTTCTGTAGTCTGTTCGCGATACTGAAACAATGCGTTGCAGCTTTCAGTCCTGCCCGGGCTGCAAGCTCTGGCGCCATCGTGCCTGCGTCAAGACCTGCCGATTGACACGCCTGACGAGCATGCGTTCCTCCAGCAAGCGTCCATCCATGCGCAGGCGGCCCGAGATCTCGAAAAAGTTCGAGTTCACGCTCAGACGTTTGGCGTCGAGCGCAGCGTCGCCCGGGATGTCGCTGCGCAAGTCCTGCAGCGCCTTGAACGGCCGACGATTGACGATGCGTTTGGCGCTGCCCAGGTCCAGCCCGGCGACGACGCCGGCGATGACCTCTGCCGAGGCGGTATTGACGTTCAATGGCGTCGGTTCGGGCAGCAGGCCCACGTAGGGCTGCAGGCGCCTGACGGTGTCCGCATCCAAGCCGAGCCAGACCAACTGGTCGATCGTCTGTGGCAGGAGCATCGCCCCGGCATTGGCTTCACCGTCGCCAGGCCTCTCGGACTGCAGGGCCGCCTGCAGGCCGCTGGCCAGGGTTTGCGCAGTCTCTGGCGCCACGGCTGCGGTTTCGCACAGGCGCGCCAGCGCGGCCAGCTCGGCTTCGACGATCTTGTGGGTCGCCGGGTCGACCAGGTTGCGCAGGTTGTAGCGGTCCTGCGCGTCGCGGATCCGGCCGCGCAGGAAGGCCTCGGGCGCACCTTCGACATTGTTGTTGCGGTCCTGGGCCAGCAGGCTCGACAGCGAGGCTTCTTCCAGCTCGGTCGCCCAGACCTCGGTGAGATCGTCGACCCCGGGTTTGCGCGCGTCCACGCGCAACAGCACCCGGCCCAGGTCGAGCGCGCCCGTCAGTATCCAGGCCGCCTGCGCGCGCGTGCGTTCGGCACTTTCCACCTCGATGGCCCGAGCCTGTTGCCAGACCATGCCGGCGGCCAGCGTGCTGACCAGCGTCAGTACGACCATCGCCACCAGCAAGGCGGCGCCTCTTTGGGCGATGCGCGGTCGAATCATGGCTGCCGCAGCGCCAGCGCCACATCCCGGGTCAGGCGCTGCTCGCCAAAGGCCAGCACCAGCCGCACGCCATAGAGCGAGGCCTCGCTTTGACGCGCGCCGCCGTCGGGCGTGGCAGGTGCCTCGTCGCCGCTGGATTGCGGGTTGGACCAACCGTTGTCGCGGAAGAACTGGATCTGCAGATCGGTCACGCCGTCGAGCAACAGCAACTGGCCTCTGTCGTTGCCCATCAGCTGCTGGCTGCGCATCCAGCTGTCCTGCAGTTCGTCGAATCGGGTCACGACCGGACCGGCCCAGCGCAGCCATTGCGTGCCCTCGCGCGACCACGCCACCAGCTGCACGCCCTGTGGGGCTCGGCGCACCAGACGCAAGGTGCTGCCGTCATAGGACAGGTGCGGGACGGCAGGCGTGTCGAACAGGGCCGCCAGGTCCTGGTCCCACTGCGCCATCACCGTGTTCAGTCTGAGGCTGCGCTCCACCTGTGCCTGGCTGATGTCGCGGGCGCGCACGATGCCGTCGATGCCGCGCCAGGCCATGGTGCTGAGCACGGCCATGATCATCAGTGCCACCAAGACTTCGACCAGCGTGAAGCCCGGGTCGCAGCGCGGGCGCAGAGCGGGCAGCGGCCGGTCCATCGTGTCAGGGCCGGTACAGCAGCGTGGTCAGCCGCACCAGCTGCCGGCCGGTGTCGTCGCTGATGCTCGCATCCACCAAGCGCAGGTCGACGTACTGCGTGCTGGCTACCTGCGCACGGCCGATGTAGCGCCGGCCCATCTGTTCGCAGGCGAATTCGGCGTCGCCGATGCCTGGAAACTGCCGCGTCAGCTTCAGGTTGACCAGGTGGTTCTCGGCGCACCACTGCGCCGCGATCACGTCCGACAGGCGCTGCGAGTTGTCGATCAGCACGCCTGCGGCACGCAGGCCGGCCGCCAGCGCGATGGCGATCACCGCCACCGCCACCAGCACTTCGACCAGCGTGAAGCCACGCCCGGGATGCGTCACGGTCGGGCCTCGTCGGCGACCACGGTGAACGGCCCCAGCCCGTCGGTGGCCAGCTCGAGGCGCTGGTCGCCCAGGCGCAGCACGATGCGCTGGGCCTCGATCAGCGGTTCCGGGCCCAGTTGCACGAGCTGCGCGTCCACCACTTCGGCGCGCACTTGCGGATCGAGCCAGCGCGTGGGCCGGGCCATCGGCGTGCTCTTCGTGCCGGAAACCTGCATGAAGCGGAAATGCACCTCGGCGTCGGCTTCGGCCGGAACCCAGTGCACGGCCAGTCCGGAGGCGCGCGATTCGGCTCGCGCCGATTCGAGCAAGGTGCTCAGCCGCTGGGCTTCGGTCTGCAGCCGTATGCTCGACGGATCGCGCAGTGCCAGACTGACCACGCCGGCCGCGACGGCGATCAGCGCGACCACGATCATCAACTCGATCAGCGTGAAGCCGCGGGTCGGCTTCGAGCGCGCGGCACCCGCCGCACACGGCGCACCGGCCCCGGGCGCCGCGTCGCGGCGGCTACTGCCAGGAGCCAATGTCGGCGTTGTTGCCGTCGCCGCCGGCGCTGCCGTCGGACCCGAAGCTGAATACATCGATCTCGCCCTTCACCCCCGGGTTCACGTACTGGTAGGGCCGGCCCCAAGGGTCATTCGGCAGCTTGTCCAGGTAGGGCTTCCAGTTCGGCGGCATCGTGCCCACCGTCGGTTTGCGCACCAGTGCGTCCAGGCCCTGGTCCGCACTGGGGTAGCGTTGGTTGTCCAGCTTGTAGAGTTTGAGCGCCTGCACCAGGTTGCTGACATCGGTGCGTGCCGCAGTGACCCGCGCATCGTCGGCCCGGTCGAGTACGTTCGGCACGATCAACGCCGCAAGCACGCCGATGATGACCAGCACCACCATCAACTCGATCAGCGTGAAACCGCGCACGATTGCGGCGCGGCGGTAGGACTTGAGCATCATGAACATGCGGGATTTGGGTGGCACCGTACATGATAATGGGCAGATGGTCTCGCGCCTTGCCGCATTCGTGATCTGGGCCTCGGTTGCCGCCAGCATCGTCTTCTGGGCGATGCGACTGTGGGTCAAGCCGATCGCCGCGCCGGCGCATGCCACCATGGTGTCCACCTCCAGCGGCTTCAACGGCGACCTGAGCCGGGTGTTCGGCGTGGATGCGCCGCCTGCGGCCACCGCCATGTCGGCCGCTGTGCAGGCACAGCCCGACGCGCGCTTCCGCTTGATCGGCGTGGTGGCGCCACGCTCGGCCGCGGCCAAGGGCGAAGGACTGGCGCTGATCGCGACCGAAGGCAAGCCGCCCAAGGCCTACCGGGTGGGAGCAGCGGTCGATGGCGAACTGGTGCTGCTGGCGGTTCATTCGCGCGGCGCGTCGCTCGGGCCGCGAGGTCAGCCGGCGCAGGTGGCTCTCGAGCTTCCGGCGCTGCCGCCGCCGAATACCGGAACGATCCCTGGATCGGCACCCACCAGCCCGACGCCGCGGCCGCCCAGCGGCGTGCCGCCGCGGCTGCCGCAAGCGCCGCCGGCCCCACCCATGCCGCAGGATTCCGGCGATGCCGACGTGCCACCGGATCCGGCGAACCGGCCGAACATCGTGCCGCCCGAAGGCGCTGGCCGACCCCCCGCCATAGACCGTCGCCAGCCCACCTGACGCGAATGCTGTCTGCAGGGGTCGACGCATCCTGCCATGTCTGGGATCGAACCCACGCCCGCCGCCAGTCTGGTGCGCAACCTGTGCGCTGAATTGCAGCGCTTCGCGCCCTTTGCGCAGATGGCTGCAGCCGATGTCGAGGCCTTGGTGTTGCTGGCACGGCAGGCGTACTACGCACCCGGCGAAGCACTGCTTCAGCCGGCCGACGGGCCGGTGTCGCGTCTGTTGTACCTGCGGCGCGGCAGCGTCGCCGGCGGAGCGCAGGGCGAGGATGGGGCGGGAAGCCGATTTGTGCTGGAGCCCGGCGAGTTGTTCCCGGCGGCGGCATGGTTGGCGCGGCGCGCGGTGAGCGCGCCCTACACGGCCATCGACGATTGTTTCTGCCTGGAGGTGCCGGCCGAAGCGATGCATGAACTGGCGCAGCGCAGCGCCGTGTTGGCCGACTTCCTGCACGGCCGTGTGCAGCATGTGCTGGCGCTGTCGCGTCAGGCGCAGAAGGCTGCCTTTGCATCGCAGGCCCTTGCCGAGCAGTCGATGGAGTCGAGCCTGGACAGTCTGCCGCGGCGGACCCTGGTCTCCTGTGGCGTAGGCACCCCGCTGATCGACGTGCTGCAGCTGATGCAGCGGCGGCACATCGGTTCGGTGCTGGTGCTCGACGCGGACGGCGCGGCGCAGGGCATCTTCACGCGGCACGATGTGCTCGAGCGCGTGGCGCTGGCGCAGTCCACGATGGACACGCCGATCGAGCGCCTGATGACGCACCCGGTGCACACGCTGGATGCGGCGCAGAGCGTGCAGGACGCGGTGCTGCTGATGTCGCGCCATGGCGTGCGGCATGTGCCGGTGACCGAGCACGGCCGCGTCGTCTCGATGGTCTCCGAGCGCGACCTGTTCGCGCTGCAGCGGCTGTCTGCACGGCGGCTCGGCAGCCGGCTGCGCGAGGCCGCCGATCTGCAGGAACTGATCGCCGTCGCGCCGGACATCCGGCGCCTGGCGCGGGCGTTGATGGCGCAGGGTTTGTCGGCGCGGGCGTTGACCGAACTGGTCAGCCGCCTCAATGACCTGCTCACCGAGCGCGTGGTGCAACTGGCGGCGCAGCAACTCGGGCTGGATTTGACGCGCGCCTGCTGGCTGGCCTTCGGTTCCGAAGGCCGCTCGGAACAGACCATTGCCACCGACCAGGACAACGGCCTGGTGTTCGCCAGCGACCGGCCCGACGTCGATCGCGACGCCTGGCTGGCGCTGGGGCAACAGGTCAATCAGACGCTGGACGCTTGCGGCTTCCCGCTGTGCCGGGGCGGCATCATGGCCGGCCGGGCGGAGTGCTGCCTCAGCGTCGACGAATGGATCGCACGCTTTCGCCGCTGGATCGAGCAGGGCGCGCCCGAGGACCTGCTCAAGGCGAACATCTTCTTCGATTTCCGCGCGCTGGCCGGCGCGGCGGCGCTGACGCAGCCGATGCGCGAATTCGTGCGCCGCGCCGCGCAGCTGCCGCGCTTCACCCGCCAGCTGGCCCAGAACGCGCTGCGCAACACGCCGCGGCTGAACTGGCGCGGCGCGCTGGATCCGCAGCGCGAGGGCGAGCACGAATGGATCGACCTCAAGCTCAACGGCACGATGATCTTCGTCGATGCGGCGCGGCTTTTTGCCCTGGCGCAGGGCATCGATGCCACCGCCACGCGTGCCCGCTTCGAGGCCGCCGCCGAGGGCCTGCGCGTGCAGCCGCGCGAATGCCAGACCTGGATCGTCGCCTTCGAGTTCCTGCAGATGCTGCGCCTGCGCGTGCAGTCCGTCGACCAGCCGCTGCCGGCCGAGGACAACCCGAACCGGCTTGATCTGCGCACGCTGAACGACATCGACCGGCGCATCCTGAAGGAGTCGTTCCGGGCGGCGCAGCGGCTGCAGCAGCGCATCACGCTCGACTACATGCGCTAGCGCGCGACTGCCGCATGTGGCCGAAGTTCCTGGGCCGAAAGGCGGCCGCCCGCCGCCGACTCCGAGCGCTGGCTGGTGCTGGACGTCGAAAGCAGCGGCCTCGATGCATCGAACGACCGCTTGCTGGCGTTGGCCGCGGTGGCGGTGCGGCATGACGGGCGGCGCGCCTGGATCGACCTGGCCGACAGTTTCGAAACGGTGCTGCAGCAGCCCGCCGACGCCGGTCCGCCGGACAAGTCGAACATCCTGGTGCATGGCATCGGCGTCGCGGCCCAGGGTCGCGGCATCGATCCGGCCGCGGCCCTGGGCCGCTTCGAAGCCTTCGTTGGCGAGGCGCCGCTGCTGGGCTTCCACGTCGAGTTCGACCGGCGCCTGATCGACCGGGCCACGAGGGGCCTGCTCGGGCGCAAGCTGCGCGGCCCCTGGCTCGACATCGCCGACGTCGCCGCGGTGCTTGCGGCCCGTCCGCGGCGAGCGCACGCTGGATGACTGGCTGGCCGCGTGCGGCATCGACTGTGCGCAGCGCCACCAGGCGGCAGCCGACACGCTGGCCACGGCGGAACTGCTGCTGCATCTGTGGCCCGGGGCGCGCGCCGAAGGCGTGGCCGACTTCCGGGGCCTGTCGCGGCTGGCCGCGCGGCGACGCTGGCTGTCCTGAGCGCAGCGTCGTCGTCAGTTGCGCACCGGCGCCGTGTCGTCCGACATGGGCGTCGGGTGGGATGGGCCGGGGTCCGCGCCATCGGCCACCTCGGTGAGCAGCGCGGCCGCACTGCGCACCAGCGGCCACGCCAAAGTGGCGCCTGTCCCGGCGGTGCTGTCCATGCCCAGTTCGAGCAGTGCCGACGCGCGAAACAGGTGCAGTGCCTTGTCCAGCCCGCGGTGACCCTGACTGCGGCAGAAGACGCAGTAGTCGGTGACCGGCGTGGCGATGCGAGAGGCCAGCATCAGCGCCGCACAGGCGGCCATGCCGTCGATCATCAGCAGGTGGCGCTTGCTGGTCGCCACCAACATGGCGCCGACCATCATCGCGATCTCGAAGCCACCCAAAGCCGCCAGCACCTCGATCGGCTCGGCCAGTTCACGATGCCGAGCCTGCGCGCCCTGCGCGATGGCCATCAGGTGGGCGATCGCGTCCGGGTTCATGTGGGGGCCCGACATCAGCAGATCCTGCACCGGTGCATCGCTCAGCCGCGACAGCACCAACGCCGCGCTGAAGTCCGAGCCCACGCCGATGCCGGCACAGATGAGCACGTTGCCGCGCAGGGTGTCGCCGATCTCCATGCCGGCGCGCATGGCGGCATGCGCCTGGTCCAGCGTCATGGCTGCGGTGATGCGCGCATTGCGCGTGCCATGGGCGATCTTGCGCATCAGCAGCCGCTCATGCGCGGCGATGTTCTCGGCCACGCCACAGTCGACGACCGTCAGCGCGATCTGCTGGATGCGCGCGAACACCGCCAGCGGCAACTGGCCGCTGAGTGCATGCTGCACCTGTTCGAAGGTCGGGTGCTTGCCGGCGTCGTCGATGCGCTCTACCGCCATGCCGTGGTCGGCAGCAAAGACCAGCAGTTGCGGATCGCGAAAGCGCGGCTTGAGCGTGTTCTGCATCAACCCCAGCCGCACCGCCAGCGGTTCCAGCTCGCCCAGGCTGCCGGCGGCTTCGGCGCGGCGCGACAGTTTTTCCAGCAGCGAGCGTTCGAGCAGCGGGTTCGAGGTCGGGGCGATGAGCGATCGGCTGGCGGCCATGCGCGCCAGTGTAGGGCTTGCGCTGCCGCAGCCTCAGCGCAGGAACAACCGATACACCGGATTGGCCGATTCCTCCACGCAGGGATAGGCCAGGGTTTCGAGGAAGGACTTGAAGGCCGGCTCGTCGGCCTGCGGCACCTGGATGCCGACCAGGATGCGGCCGTAGTCCGCACCCTGGTTGCGGTAGTGGAACAGGCTGATGTTCCAGCCCGGGTGCATCGACGACAGGAAGCGCATCAGCGCGCCCGGCCGCTCGGGGAAGACGAAGCGGAACAGCCGTTCGTCGCGTGCCAGCTCCGAATGCCCGCCGACCATGTGGCGCACATGTTCCTTGGCCAGTTCGTCGTCGCTGAGGTTGACGGTGGCGAAACCGTGACGCACGAAATTGCGCGCGATGCGCTCGGCTTCGTCGTGCCGCGAGATCGCCAGCCCGACGAAGACATGCGCAACCTTCGTGTCGGCGATGCGGTAGTTGAACTCGGTCACCTGGCGCGGGTGGGCCGGTGTACCGATGAGTTCGCAAAAGCGCTTGAACGAGCCGCGCTCCTCGGGGATGGTCACGGCGAACAGCGCCTCGCGCTGCTCGCCGAACTCGGCGCGCTCGGCGACGAAGCGCAGCCGGTCGAAGTTCATGTTCGCGCCGCAGGTGATGGCGACGAAGGTCTTGCCCTTGAGCTTGTGCGTCTCGGCGTACTGCTTCATCGCCGCCACGCCCATCGCGCCCGAAGGCTCGAGGATGCTGCGCGTGTCCTGGAACACGTCCTTGATGGCGGCGCACACCGCGTCGGTGTCGACCACCACGTAGTCGTCGACCAACGCACGCGCCAGCCGGAAGGTTTCCACGCCCACCTGCTTGACCGCGGTGCCGTCGGCGAACAGCCCGACGTCGGCCAGCGCCACGCGCCGGCCGGCGCGCACCGAGCGCAGCATGGCGTCGGAATCGACGCTCTGCACGCCGATCACCTGGATCTGCGGGCGCACCGCCTTGATGTAGGCGGCCACGCCGGAGATCAGCCCGCCGCCGCCGATGGCCACGAAGACCGCGTCGATCGGCCCCTGGTGCTGGCGCAGGATCTCCATCGCGATCGTGCCCTGGCCGGCGATCACGTCCGGGTCGTCGAAGGGGTGGACGAAGCTCAGCCCCTGCGACTTCTCGAGTTCGAGCGCATGCAGGTAGGCATCGGAGTAGCTGTCGCCGTGCAGCACCACCTCGGCACCCAGGGCGTGCACCGCATCCACCTTCAGGCGCGGCGTGGTCACCGGCATCACGATGACGGCTTTGCAGCCGAGCTTGCGTGCACTGAGCGCCACGCCTTGCGCATGGTTGCCGGCCGAGGCGCAGATGACGCCGCGCGCCAGCTGTTCGGCAGGCAGGTGCGCCATCTTGTTGTACGCGCCGCGCAGCTTGAAGCTGAACACCGACTGCTGGTCCTCGCGCTTGAGCAGCACATGGTTGCCCAGGCGGCGCGACAGGCTGCGCGCCGGGTCGAGCGCGGTCTCGATGGCCACGTCGTACACGCGCGCGTTCAGGATCTTCTGCAGGTAGCCGACAGGTCGGGCTGGCGCGGCTTCGGTGAGGGGGACTTCAAGGCGTGCTTCGCGTGTCGACGGCGCCGGATGATACGGTCGCGGCACGACCCCCAAAGAAAAGAGCCCAAGGCATTGCTGCCTTGGGCTGAATCCACCCTTTCGGAAGGTGGAGGAGACAAGCTGCGGAGAAGCGATCCCCAATGAAAGACAGTCTAGCAGCCGCGATGTTGCGTCGCAACATGGCCCTGTCGCATCCAGGTTGAACTAGGGAGCTGCCTCCAGGCGCAGGTGCGCTCATGCACAATTTCGGCCCATCGAAGCGGCGCGCTGCGCCGAATCGGCGCAGCACGGCCACTCAACCCACAGGCAGAAAGATCACCATGGAATGCACCGTGCGCTGGCAAGACGACGCCGGCATGGCCTTCGTGGCCGAAACCGGCAGCGGCCATCTGCTCGCCATGGATGGCGCGGTCGAAGGCGGTGGCCGCAACCTGGCGCCGCGGCCGATGGAAACCGTGCTCGCCGGCACCGGCGGCTGCACGGCCTATGACGTGGTGCTGATCCTCAAGCGCGGCCGTCAGCAGGTCAGTGGCTGCGTGGTGAAGATCGATGCCGAGCGCGCCGCGACCGAGCCGAAGGTCTTCACCCGCATTCACATGCACTTCACGGTCAGCGGCAAGGGCTTGAACGAAGCGGCCGTGGCCCGGGCCATCCAGTTGTCGCACGAGAAGTACTGCTCGGCCAGCGCCATGCTGGCGAAGACGGCGCAGATGACCACCGCGTTCGACATCGTCGCCACCTGAGTCGAGCCGGCTCGAAGCAGACTCGCCCGCACGATCTGCCTGGTGGAGCCGCGATCGTCCTGGCCGGGCGTGCCGCCAGCGGCCCAGCACGCGGCCGGGCTCAGTTCCAGAACGGCCCGCCGGCCCAGTTGGTGGTGGCCATGCCCAGTTCCATGCTGCCGTAGTTGGTGGGCAGGCCGACGCTGAAGCCCACGCCGGAGTTGCTGTCGCCGCCGTCACAACTGCTCAGCAGCGCGCCGGCACAGATCAGCACGGCGGTTGCCGCGCGTCGCCAGGTGGAAGGGTTCATGCCATTGCCTCCAGGACTCAAAGCGGCCACTTCTGCAGCGCCAGCACGGCGCCGGTCGGGTCGGCGATCAGCGCCAGCGTGCCGTTGCGCAGGTCGCTGCGCGGGGCCAGCAGCACGCGCCCGCCCAGCTGGGCCGCACGCGCGGCCGTCGCCGCCGGGTCGGCCACCCTGACATAGGCCAGCCAGATCGGGCGGTCGACGGCGATCGGGTTGCGCAGCAGGCCGGCCCGTTCGCGGCCCTTCACCAGCACCCAGTAGGGCATGCCGGCGAAGTCGGTCTTGCGCACCTCGAAGCCGACCAAGGCGGCATAGAAGTCGGCGCTGGCCTGCGGATTGCGCGACAGATGCTCCGTCCAGAGGAAGCGGTGCAGCGCCGGCGTCGCGCTGTCTGCAGGGTCGCCGAGGCTGCTGCGCAGCAGGCCCAGCGGTGCGCCATCCGGGTCCAGCACCACGGCGCCGCGGCCGATGTTCGGCAGCTCCAGCGGCCCGGCCACCACGCTGCCGCCGGCCGCGCGGGTCTGCTCGGCGGCGCGGTCGACATCGGCCACCGACATGAAGCTCAGCCACTGCGACACCGGCTGGTCGGGCTGCGGTCGCCGGGTCTTGCTGATGCCGGCGATGTACTGCCCGCCGGACTTGACCAGGGTGTACGGCGCGCCGCGTGCGCGGCCTTCCTCGAACTCCCAGCCGAACAGCGCGGCATAGAAGGGCTTCACGGCGTCGGGGTCCTCGGTCACCAGGTCGCGCCAGACGAACTTGCCGAGCAAAGGGGTGCTCGACAGTTCGGCTCCCTTGAAGGGCGACGAAGCCGGCAACCCCGTGCAGCCCGCAGCCAGGCCCAGTGCCAGGATCAGCAGGGCAGCCAGGC
This sequence comes from uncultured Pseudomonadota bacterium, assembly GCA_963818005.1. Taxonomy (GTDB): domain Bacteria; phylum Pseudomonadota; class Gammaproteobacteria; order Burkholderiales; family Burkholderiaceae_C; genus Rubrivivax. Next base: position 29,453 of record CAWFQP010000062.1, on the reverse strand, counting down.
CGCGGCGTCGCATCGAACGCGGCGCGGGGGCGGCGGGGTGTTCGGCAAAACCAGATGATTCAGACATGGTGGGCGGTCCGGGTCATCACCTTGGCGGCCAGGCGCATGGCCAGCTTGACGGGGGCAGGCAGCTCGACGGCACCGGCGGCGCGCGCCGCCGACGCGTGACGGGCTTCGTCTTCCAGCATGTGCTGCACGATGGCTCGCGAGGCGTGGTCGTCGGCGGGCAGCCGCTGCAGATGGCTTTGCAGGTGTTCTCCCACCTGCCGTTCGGTCTCGGCCACGAAACCCAGGCTGATGCCCGGGCCCAGCCTGCCGGCGAGCAGCCCGATGCCGAAGGCGCCCGCATACCACAGCGGGTTGAGCAGGCTGGTGCGGTCGTCCAGCTGCTGCAGCCGGCCGCGCGTCCAGGCCAGATGGTCGGATTCCTCGCGCGCTGCGGCGTCGAACTGCCGCTGCAGGTCGGCATCGCCCGTGGTCAGCGACTGGGCGTTGTACAGCGCCTGGGCGCAGACCTCGCCCACGTGGTTGACGCGCATCAGCGCGGCAGACAGCCGGCGCTGCTCGGGCGCCAGCTCTGCATCGTCGCCATGTGTCGGCCCAGGACAGCTGCGCGACGCGACATAGGCTCCCGACAGCGTGCGCAACGCGTTGTCGGCACAGGCCAGCACTTGATCCACCCGCGACATCTGTCACCTCGCCTCATACGGACTTGCATTTCGAAGGCATTATCTGCGCCGGCCCGGCGTGGCAGGCAAGGGCTTGCGACAAACTGCGGCACGCTTCTTGCCGAGCCGGTTGAAACCGGGCGCGATGCGCCGCCGACGCAGTCTCGTTGTGCTCAGACAACAAAACCCAGGCCGTTGGGCGCCAAACCTTTGCCAGCCGGGCGGCGGTCTGGTGCAATGCGTTAACTTCCGATGAGGGGTTAGGTCTGATCACCCCGCAAGCCGCGAATCGATCAGGTCTTCGTCATTAACCTAGGAGAAAGTTGCAATGAAAAAATCTGTTCTCGCTCTTGCCGCCCTCGGCGCGTTCGCCGGTGCGGCTTCGGCGCAGTCTTCGGTCACCATGTTCGGCGTGGTCGACCTGAACGTCATGTCGCGTCGACAACGACGAGCGCACCTACTCGATGGGCACCGACGGCATGTCCAGCAGCCGCCTCGGCTTCCGCGGCGTGGAAGATCTGGGCGGCGGCCTGAAGGCCGGCTTCTGGCTCGAAATGGGTCTCGCCCCCGACACCGGCCGCAATGCCGGCGTCTGGGGTAACGGCGCATCGGGCACCGGCAACGAGTTGGTCTTCAACCGCCGTTCGACCGTCAGCCTGTCCAACCGGTGGGGCGAACTGCGCCTGGGCCGCGACTACACCGCCACCTTCTGGAACTGGACGATGTTCGATCCGTTCGGCACCAACGGCGTCGGCTCGGCCACGAACATGGCCTTGGGTCAGGATCTGCAGACGGCTCTGGCCGGCACCACCTTCGGTACGCTGGTCCGTGCCAACAACATGGTGGCCTACATCCTGCCGGCCGGCCAGTTCGGTCCTGGCCTGTACGGTCAGATCCAGGCGGCCGCCGGTGAGGGCGCCAACGGCAACAAGTACTATGGTGGCCGTATCGGCTACGCCGCAGGTCCGTTCGACGTCGCCGGTGCCTATGGCCTGACCGACTGCCTGGACACCGCGTGCAACATCGACATGACCGTCTGGAACGTCGCTGGCTCGTGGAACTTCGGTTTCATGAAGCTGTCGGGCTTCTACGGCTCGATCGAAGCCGAAGGCAATGGCAACAAGGCCTCGCGTGAGAACTGGTTCGTCGGTGTTTCCGCGCCGTTCGGCCAGTGGAACTTCAAGGCCAGCTACGGCGGCACCAACGGTGGTGATCTGCTGGACGACGTGGACGCCACGCAGTGGGCGATTGGCGCCGACTACAACCTGTCGAAGCGCACGGCGCTCTACGGCACGTGGTCGTCGATCAGCAACGATGGCGGTGCCCGGTTCAGCGTGTCGACCCAGGCCAACCTGCCGCCGGTCAGCCAAAGCTGGAATTCGAACGGCTTCCAGTTCGGCATTCGTCACACCTTCTGATCGCGCAGCTGCCGCAAGGCAGCTTTCGCATCGGCAAAGGCCGCCTTCGGGCGGCCTTTTTTATGGGCGTGCAAATGAGGCGCTGGACACACAAGCAGATGAGCTATTATCGGCTCCGATTCGGGAGCTGAATATGGATACAGTCTTGGCTGACGTTACGGTGAGCATGTCTGAGTTCAAGCGCAATCCGGCCGCTGTGCTGCGCGAAGCAAATCACCGTCCGGTGGCGGTGCTCAACCACAACCGGGCCGCGTTCTACATGGTCGAGCCGCGCCTGTTCGAGGCGTTGATGGAAGAGCTTTCCGATCAAGAGCTCTACCGCAAGGCTGCGAGTCGCTTGGCTGACAAGGCAAGGGCCATCGAGGTGGACATTGACGACCTCTAAGGGTAAGGCGAAGCACAAATACAAGCTTCGCTTCATGCCCGAGGCTCTGGTCGAGTGGCACCAGCTCGATGGTTCGGTCAAGAGCCACCTCAAGAAGCTGCTGGCCAAGCGCTTGGACACCCCTCACGTTCCGGGCGGAAAACTGCACGGGCCGCTGGCCGGTTGCTACAAGATCAAGCTTCGCCAGCAAGGCGTCCGATTGGTCTATTCAGTCGAAGACGACCATCTGCTGGTGACCGTGGTTGCCGTCGACAAGCGCGAAGGCGGCGTGGCTTACGAATCGGCGATGGCTCGTCTCGAGGCCGCGGTGGCAGCGAGGTCGAAGCTCGCGCGTGGCAAACGCTAAAGAGTGCGGCGTCGATGATTTCGCGGTTGCGATCCATGGGTTCTTGCCTCGTACTGCTAGTCGCTGCCCTGGCTCTCAGCGCCTGCCAGCATGCGCCGGCTCCGGTCGCCGCACCGGCCTCGGCCCGATGGACCGATGGCTGGATGCCCTTCGTACTGCCGGGCAAGACGCCCACGTCCTATTCGGCCGGCGTTGCCGACGGCCGCTGGGTGCTGCATGCGCGCTCCGAACGCTCGGCCAGCATGGTCCGGCGTGCCCTGCGCATCGAGCCCGATCACCTGGGCAAGCTCAGCTTCTCGTGGAAGGTGGCCTCGTTGCCGCCCGATGCCGACGTGCGCCGCAGCGAGACCGGCGATGCCGTCGTGCGCGTGATGCTGGCCTTCGACGGCGACCCGGCCCGCCTGAGCGCACGCACGCGCTTGATGTTCGACCTGATGCAAAGCCTGAGCGGCGAGGCCCCGCCCTTCGCGACGCTGATGTACGTCTGGGACAGCCAGGCCGAAGTCGGCTCGGTGGTGCTCAACCCGCGCAGCGACCGCATCCGCAAGATCGTGCTCGAGTCGGGCCCGACCCGTCTGGGGCAGTGGCGCAGCTACGAGCGTGACGTTCGCGACGACTACCGCCGTGCCTTTGGCGAGGACCCCGGCGCGCTGGTCGGCGTGGCCGTCATGACCGACAGCGACAACACCCAGTCCCGGGCCGAAGCCTGGTACGGAGAAATCAGCATCCAATGAGCCGTCGAGGCTGCCGGCGCGGCAACGGGCCTTGCCACCGGGCCACGCGGATTTTCCGCCGGGCCACGCGACCTAGGTTTTCCCTCTAGGCGTCGGGCACGTGAATTGCGGATGATCGCTCACCCCGGCGTCGGCATGTTTGGAGTGTGTCACGGCTGCCGCACGACGCCTCGCTTCAAGCTCTGCTTCATTCGCCGTTCCCCGCCGCATGCTCGCCTTCATCCTGCGCCGCCTTGCCCAGGCCCTCGTGGTGATGCTGTCGGTGGCCTTCATCGCCTTCATGCTGTTCCAGTACGTCGGCGACCCTGTCGCCAGCATGCTGGGCCAGGATGCCACGCCGGAGCAGCGCGTGGCCCTGCGTGCCGAACTGGGGCTGGACAAGCCCTTTCCGCTGCAGTTCGCGCGCTTCGTCGGTAACGCCCTGCAAGGCGACTTCGGCCTGAGCCTGCGCCAGGGCCGCAAGGTCTCGGTCCTGATCGCCGAGCGCTTGCCGGCCACGCTGGAGCTGTCGATTGCTGCGGCGGTGGTCGCGCTGGCGGTGGGCATCCCGCTGGGGGTGTTTGCGGCGCTCAAGCGCGGCACCATCGCCTCACAGGTGGCGATGACGGTGTCGCTGCTCGGCGTGTCGCTGCCGACTTTCTTGATCGGCATCCTGCTGATCCTGCTGTTCGCGGTGACGCTGAAATGGCTGCCCAGCTTCGGCCGCGGCGATACCGTGTCGCTGGGCGGCTGGAGCACCGGCTTTCTCACCGTGGACGGCTGGAAGCACCTGATACTTCCAGCCATCACCCTGTCGGTGTTCCAGCTGGCGCTGATCCTGCGGCTGGTGCGCGCCGAGATGCTGGAAGTGCTGCGCACCGACTACATCAAGTTCGCGCGCGCGCGCGGCCTGCCCAACCGGTCGGTGTACTTCGGCCATGCGTTGAAGAACACGCTGGTGCCGGTGATCACCATCACCGGCTTGCAGCTCGGCGCGCTGATCGCCTTTGCCATCATCACCGAGACGGTGTTCCAGTGGCCGGGCATGGGCCTGCTCTTCATCCAGGCGGTGCAGTTCGCCGACGTGCCGGTGATGGCAGCCTACCTGTGCCTGGTGGCGCTGATCTTCGTGGTCGTCAACCTGATCGTCGACCTGCTGTACTTCGCGGTCGACCCGCGGCTGCGCATCGAAAGACCTGTCGGTGGCCACTGAATGAATCCGAGCACCGTTACCCCGGCGCCCGGCGCACTGGCGCGCTTCTTCGACGGCGATGTCTGGCACAGCTTCAAGAGCTCGCCGATGGCCATCGCCGCGGCCGTCATCGCCGCGATCTGCGTCTTCTGCGCGGTCTTCGCCAACGCGGTGGCGCCACACAATCCCTTCGACCTGGCCTCGGTCAACCTGAGCGATTCGCGGCTGCCGCCGGCCTGGGAAGAAGGCGGCTCGCGCAGCTACCTGCTCGGCACCGACGACCAGGGGCGCGACATCCTGTCGGCCATCATGTACGGCGCGCGCATCTCGCTGTTCGTCGGCGTGGCCTCGGTGCTGGTGTCGATGGTGGTCGGCGTCGGCCTGGGCCTGCTGTCGGGCTTTGCCGGCGGCAAGGTCGATGCGCTGATCATGCGCGTGTGCGACGTGATGCTGTCGTTCCCGTCGCTGCTGGTGGCGCTGCTGATCGACGGGGTCGGCCATGCGATGTTCCCGAACGCGCCGCCGTCGCTGGCCTTCGGCGTGCTCATCATCGCCATCTCGCTGACCGGCTGGGTGCAGTACGCGCGCACGGTGCGCGGCTCGACCTTGGTCGAGCGCAACCGCGAGTACGTGCAGGCGGCGCGCGTCATCGGCGTCAAGCCCTCGCGCATCATGTTCCGCCATGTGCTGCCCAACGTCATGGGCCCGGTGCTGGTGCTGGCCACCATCCACGTGGCCGCGGCCATCCTCACCGAAGCGACGCTGTCCTTCCTGGGCGTGGGCGTGCCGCCGACCTCACCGTCGCTGGGCACGCTGATCCGCATCGGCAACGACTTCCTGTTCAGCGGCGAGTGGTGGATCACCATCTTTCCCGGCGCGATGCTGATCCTGATCGCGCTGAGCGTGAACCTGCTCGGCGACTGGCTGCGTGATGCCTTGAATCCCCGCCTGCGATGACTGCAGCGCTGCTCGAAGTGCGTCGGCTGCGCGTCGAGTTCCCGACGCGCCGCGGCACGCTGCTGGCGCTGGACGACATCGACTTCGACATCGCGCCGGGCGAGGTGCTGGGCGTGGTCGGCGAATCCGGTGCCGGCAAGTCGCTCACCGGCGCTGCCATCATCGGTCTGCTCGAGCCGCCCGGGCGCATCGCCGGCGGCGAGATCCGGTTGGCCGGCCAGCGCATCGACAACCTGCCCTACGAGCAGATGCGCGCGATCCGCGGGCGGCGCATCGGCGCCATCTTCCAGGATCCGCTGACCTCGCTGAACCCGCTGTACACCGTTGGCCGGCAGCTCACTGAGACCATCCTGACGCACCTGCCGGTCAGCGCCGAACAAGCGCGAGCGCGCGCCATCCGGCTGCTGCAGGAAACCGGCATCCCGGCAGCAGAGGAGCGGCTTGAACAGTACCCGCACCAGTTCTCCGGCGGCATGCGCCAGCGCGTCGTCATCGCGCTGGCGCTGGCCGCCGAACCGGAGCTGATCGTCGCCGACGAGCCGACCACGGCGCTGGACGTGTCGATCCAGGCGCAGATCATTGCGCTGCTCAAGCGGCTGTGCAAGGAGCATGGCGCGGCGGTGATGCTGGTCACGCACGACATGGGCGTGATCGCCGAAACCTGCGACCGCGTCGCCGTGATGTACGCCGGGCGCATCTGCGAGATCGGTCCGGTGCACGAGGTCATCCACCACCCGGCGCACCCGTACACCGCCGGGCTGATGGGCTCGATCCCGGCGATGGACGACACGCGCGAGCGGCTGCTGCAGATCGACGGCGCGATGCCGCGGCTGAATGCCATTCCCGCCGGGCTGCGCCTTCAACCCGCGCTGCCCGCAGGTGATGGATCGCTGCCGCCACGACCGGCCGGAGCTGAGCGATGCCGGACGCACCCGTGCCGCCTGCTGGCTGCATGCGCAGGAGGCGGTGAAATGAGCCGCGCCGCGCCGGGCCGCCCCGAGCAAGCGGCTGTCCCCTCGGGGCACGGAGCTCAGCGGTCCCCCGCGGGCGAGGGGCAGACATGTTCCCCTGGTCAAGGTCGACGATCTTGCCAAGACCTTCGATGTGTCGGCGCCGTGGCTCAACCGCGTCATCGAGCGCAAGCCGCGGCAGTTCGTGCATGCGGTCGATGGCGTCAGTTTCAGCATCCACAAGGGCAGGACGCTGGCGCTGGTCGGCGAATCCGGCTGCGGCAAGAGCACGGTGGCGCGGCTGCTGGTCGGGCTGTACGAACCGACGCGCGGCACGGTCTTCTTCGACGGCCAGGACACCGGCGTGCTGAAGTCGTCTGCGGCCAACCTGCGCGGGTTGCGACGGCGCATGCAGATGATCTTCCAGGACCCGTACGCCAGCCTGAACCCGCGCTGGAAGGTGCTGGACATCGTCGGCGAGCCGCTGCGCGAGCATGGCCTGTTCAGTGACGACGCCGGGCTGCGCGCCAAGGTCGGCGAACTGCTGCACTCGGTGGGCCTGGCCGCTGCCGACATGGAGAAGTTCCCGCACCAGTTCTCCGGCGGGCAGCGCCAGCGCATCTCGATCGCGCGCGCGCTGGCGACGCAGCCCGAGTTCCTGGTCTGCGACGAACCGACCTCGGCGCTGGACGTGTCGGTGCAGGCGCAGGTGCTCAACATCATGAAGGACCTGCAGCGCCAGCAGGGCCTGACCTACCTGTTCATCTCGCACAACCTGGCGGTGGTGCGCCATGTCAGCGACCAGGTCGGCGTCATGTACCTGGGCCGGCTGGTCGAGCTGGCCGACAAGGCCGAGCTGTTCGCGCGGCCGCGGCATCCGTACACGCGCATGCTGCTCGACGCCATCCCCGACATCCACATGAGCGGCAGCTCGCGCACGCCGGTGCAGGGCGAGGTGCCGAACCCGCTGAACCCGCCGACCGGCTGCGCCTTCCACCCGCGCTGCCCGCATGCCAACGCGCGCTGCGCGGCCGAACGGCCGGCGATGATCGAGAACGGAGGCGAGCGCGTGGCCTGCCACGCGGTGCAGGAGGGGCGGATCTGAGCCTCGCGCTCAGGTCGCGCCGATGAGCCGCTCGCGCGCCAGCAGGTCTTCCAGTCGCTCGCGTTCGCGGATCAGCACCGGCTGGCCGTCGACCAGCATCACTTCGGCGGCGCGGGCGCGGCTGTTGTAGTTGCTGGCCATGGCCATGGCATAGGCGCCGGCCGACAGCACCGCCAGCATGTCGCCCGGCTGCACCGCCAGCTCGCGGCCCCGGCCGAGCCAGTCGCCGGATTCGCACACCGGGCCGACCACATCCCAGGCCGGCGCAGCGCCTTCGCGCCGCAGGCAAGGCTCGATGGCCATCCAGGCCTGGTACATGGCCGGACGCATCAGGTCGTTCATCGCCGCGTCGACGATGCAGAAGTTCTTCGCTGCGCCCGGCTTCAGGTACAGCACCTCGGTGAGCAGCACGCCGGCATTGCCCACCAGCGAGCGGCCCGGTTCCATCAGCAGCTCGCGCTGGCCATGGCCGCGCTCATCGATACGCCGCAGCAGCCGCCTCACCAGTTCGTCGGCCTGCGGCGGCGCTTCGGCGGCGTACTGGATGCCCAGGCCGCCGCCGACGTCGACATGGTGGATGGGGATGCCTGCGGCCTCCACCGCCTCGACCAGATCGAGCAGGCGGTCCAGCGCGTCGAGATAGGGCTCCACTTGCGTGATCTGCGAGCCGATGTGGCAATCGATGCCCGCCACCTGCAGCCCGGGCAGGCCGGCAGCGCGGCGGTAGCTGGCCAGCGCCTGGTCATGCGCAATACCGAACTTGTTGTCCTTCAGCCCGGTGGAGATGTAGGGGTGGGTGCCGGCATCCACGTCGGGGTTGACGCGCAGGCTCACCTGCGCGGTGCGGCCCACGGCCAGCGCCTGCTGCGACAGCAGTTCCAGCTCGCCCTGGCTTTCCACGTTGAAGCAGCGCACGCCGGCCTGCAGCGCGCGGCGCATTTCGGTGCGGGTCTTGCCGACACCCGAGAACACCACCTTCGAGGCCTCGCCGCCGGCGGCCAGCACGCGTTCCAGCTCGCCGGCCGAGACGATGTCGAAGCCGCAGCCGGCCCGCGCAAAGGTCTGCAGCACGGCCAGGCTGGGGTTGGCCTTCATCGCATAACACAGCAGGTGCGGCCGGCCGGCCAGCGCGCGCTGGTAGGCGGCCGCGGCGTCGAGCATCGCGCGCTGCGAATACACATACAGCGGCGTGCCGAATTCGCGCGCGAGGGCGTCGAGCGAGCACCCGTCGAGGCACAGACCGGCGCCCTGCCGCGCCAGGTAGGGGGCGCCGGGCAGGCTCATCGCGAGGCTGGCGCCGAGGCGGCCGGCGCGCCGCCTTTCGCAGCGCCAGGCAGGCTCAGCGGGCCCTTCTGGCCACAGCCCGCAGCCAGGCCCAGCAACAGGCACAAGGTGGTCTTTGCGACGCCATCCGGCCGAGCGTCGCAGCCTCGCTAAACTGTGTTCTCCCATGTCGCGGATTCTATCGACCATGACCCCCTGCCCCGCTGCCACACCGTTGAGCGATGCCGAATACCAGCGTTTCGGCGGCCAGGTGCTGACCGCCATCGAGGCGGCCGCCGACCGGTGGCTGCAGGACGACGTGATCGACATCGACACGCAGCGCACCGGCGGGTTGCTCGAGCTGGTGTTCCCAGACGACAGCCGCATCGTCGTCAACCTGCAGCCGCCGCTGCAGGAGATCTGGCTGGCCGCGCGCGCCGGTGGCTACCACTACCGCCATGTGCAGGGCCGCTGGCTCGACACCCGCGACGGCAGCGAGTTCTTCGCAGCGTTGTCGCGACACGCCAGCGCGCAAGGCGGCGTCGAACTGCGCTTCACGCCGATCTGAAGCGCTGCCGGGGGCTAGCGCCTGAACAGGTCGAGGATGCTGTTGCGCTCTTCGCTGCTGGGCGGCGGCGGCAGCACGTCCTCCAGGCCCAGGCTGCGCACGCCCTGACCCTGGCCGAACTCCTCGAAGGCCCAGTCGCCGTCGGCCTGGATCACGCCCTCGGGCGGTATCGGTTCCTTTACAGGCACGCCCTTCAGTGCATGGGTCATGTACTCGATCCACACCGGCAGTGCCAGGCCGCCGCCCGTCTCGCGGTCGCCGAGCTTGCGCGGGGTGTCGTAGCCGATCCACACCACCGCCACCAGGCTGGGGTGGAAGCCGGCGAACCAGGCGTCCATCGAATCGTTGGTGGTGCCGGTCTTGCCGAAGATGTCGCCTCGGCCCAGCGCACGCTTGGCCGAGGCCGCCGTGCCCGAGCGCGTCACCTCCTGCAGCAACGAGTTCATCACGAAGGCATTGCGCGCATCGATGGCGCGCACCGAGTCGTCCAGCGGCGGCGGCGTGCTCTGCGACAGCAGCACGCCCTTGCTGTCGGTGACCTTGGCAATGAGCATGGGCGTGGTCAGGAAGCCGCCATTGGCGAAGACGCCGTAGGCACTGGCCATCTGCATCGGCGTCACCGAACCGGCGCCCAGCGCCATGGTCAGGTAGGCCGGGTGCTTGTCGGCCTCGAAGCCGAAGCGGGTGATCCATTCCTGCGCGAAGCCCGGGCCGACCGACTGCAGCACGCGGATCGACACCATGTTCTTCGACTTCGCCAGCGCGCTGCGCAGCGGCAGCGGCCCTTCGAACTTGCCGTCGTAGTTCTTCGGCTCCCAGGGCTGGCTGCCGGTGGCGCCGGCATCGAAGAACAGCGGCGCGTCGTTGACGACGGTGGTGGGCGTGAAGCCCTTTTCCAGCGCCGCCGAGTAGATGAAGGGCTTGAAGCTGGAGCCGGGCTGGCGCCAGGCCTGCGTGACATGGTTGAACTTGGACTTGCCGTAGTCGAAGCCGCCCACCATGCGCGCGGATCGCGCCGCTGACCGGGTCGATGGCCACGAAGGCGCCTTCGACCTCGGGCACCTGCGTCAGCGACCAGTCGCCCTTGGCGTTGCGCAGCGCCCGCACCACCGCGCCGCGGCGGATCTGGATCTTGGGTTCGGCCTTGTCCGCCAGCCCCGAGGTGACCGGCTTGAGCCCGTCGCCAGTGACGGTGATGGTCTCGCCGGTCTGCAGCACCGCCACCACCTTGCGTGGCGAGGCCTCGAGCACCACCGCGGCGCGCAGTTCGTCGTTGTCGGGATGCTCGGCCAGGGCTTCGGCGATGCGCGTATCCACCTGGTCGGCTGCGCTGGGCAGGTCGACATAGGCCTCGGGCCCGCGGTAGAACTGGCGCTGCTCGAAGTTGAGCAGGCCGCGGCGCAACGCGCGGTAGGCCACTTCCTGGTCCTTCGTGCGGATCGTCAGGTACACGTCCAGTCCGCGTGAATAGGACTCGGCGCCATAGTGCGCAAACACCAGCTGGCGCGCCGCTTCGACGGCGTACTCGGCATGCACCGGCACTTCGCTTTGCACCTTGTAGCGCAGCGTCTGCTTGCGTGCCGCGTCGTACTGTTCCTGGGTGATGAAGCCTTCCTCGAGCATGCGGCCGAGGATGAACTGCTGGCGCACCGTGGCCCGCCTCGGGTTGACGATCGGGTTGTAGGCCGACGGCGCCACCGGCAGGCCGGCCAGCATCGCGGCCTCGGCGATGCTCAGGTCGTTGACGCGGCTTGCCGAAGTAGATCTCGCTGGCCGCGGCAAAGCCGTAGGCGCGCTGCCCAGGAAGATCTGGTTCATGTACAGCTCGAGGATCTGCTCCTTGGTCAGCAGCTTCTCGATCTTCAGCGTCAGCAGCAACTCGTAGATCTTGCGCGTGTAGGTCTTCTCGGTGGGCAGGTAGAAGTTCTTCGCCACCTGCATCGTGATGGTCGAGCCGCCCTGGCTGCGCGCTTCGCGCAGGTTGGCCAGCGCCGCACGCGCGATGCCCTTGTAGTCGACGCCGCCGTGTTCGTAGAAGCGCGCATCCTCGGCCGCCAGCACCGCGTCCTTCAGCACCTTGGGCATCTGCGCGATCGGCGTGAAGTTGCGCCTTTCTTCACCAAATTCGCCAAGCAGCACGCCATCAGCAGCGTAGATTCGCATCGGCAGTTTGGGACGGTAGTCCGTCAAGCCGCTGATCTCGGGCACGTTCGGATAGGCCACGGCCACGGCGATGCCGACCAGGATCAACACGCTCAGCACACTGGCCGCGGCCAGACCAAAGGCCCACACGATGATGCGACCCAACACACGAAACCAGCCGTTGCGCGGCGCTCGTGTTTGCGGCTGGCTTGGCCGATATAGGGTCAGGGGGGGCGGGGCCGGTGGCGCGCATGCAATTCCCGTGGGGGATGGCGTCGATTATAGAAAGCGGCGAGCGGCTTGGCGACTGGCTTGCGCGATGGCGTTTCGAGCGGTGCCGTCGGTGAGTCGAGGAAAGCGCAATTGCGAGATGTTTCAGGCGCTGTTCCGGGCGTCGGTGAATCACAACGAGGGGCAGACTTCAGGGACTGTTTTGCGTTGGTTTACAAGGGCTTTGCTGCTAGGATTCAAGTAACTTATTAAGTTCTACGCGCCCTGCGGGGTGTGCGTTGGGAGTCAGGTGACGTGAGCTTTCTGAGCCAGCTACTGGGGCAAAAGCACCCCGCAATGATCGGGTTGGACATCAGCTCGTCCAGCGTCAAGCTGGTCGAACTGGGCCAGGCCGCGGGCGGCGAGCTGGTGCTCGAGCGCTTTGCCTCGGAGCCCTTCGAAAAGGGCTGGATCACCGACGGCCAGATCGAGAAGTTCGACGAGGTGGCCGACGCCGTGCGCCGCGTCGTCACCAAGAGCGGCACCAGGACCAAGCAGGTCGTGATGGCCATGCCGCAGTCGGCCGTCATCACCAAGAAGATCATGCTGCCGGCCGGCCTGCGCGAAGAGGAAATGGAAGTGCAGGTCGAGTCCGAGGCCAACCAGTACATCCCGTTCTCGCTGGACGAAGTGAGCCTGGACTTCTGCGTCATCGGGCCGAGCACCACCTCGGTCGGCGATGTCGAGGTGCTGATTGCCGCGTCGCGCAAGGACCGCGTGCAGGACCGCCAGGGCCTGGCCGAGGCCGCCGGCCTGAAGCCGGCGGTGCTGGACATCGAGTCGCATGCCTCGCGCCTGGCGATGAGCCGCGTCGTCGCCGCGCTGCCCAACGAAGGCCGGGATGCGCTGGTGGCGCTGTTCGAGATCGGCGCCGACACCACCAGCCTGAAGGTGCTGCGCGACGACGAGATGCTCTACGACCGCGACCAGGCCTTCGGCGGCTCGCAGCTGACGCAGTTGATCACCCGCCAGTACGGCTTCTCCTTTGAAGAGGCCGAGGCCAAGAAGCTCGCCTCCGACCTGCCCGACGACTACGAGTCGGTGATCCTGGCGCCCTTCGTCGACAGCCTGTCGCAGGAGATCGGCCGCGCACTGCAGTACTTCTTCACCAGCACGCCGCACCACAAGGTGCACTACGTGATGCTGGCCGGCGGCACGGCCACGCTGCCGGGGCTGAAGGACCGTGTCACCGAACTGACCGGCTTTGCCTCGCAGGTGGTCAACCCCTTCGACCGCATGAAGCTCGGCTCGGCGGTCCGTGAGTCCAGCCTGCGGCGCGAAGCGCCGTCCTATCTGACGGCCTGTGGCCTGGCCATGCGGAGATTCGTGCAGTGATCCTGATCAACCTACTGCCGCACCGCGAAGAAAAGCGGCGGCAGCGCAAACGCGCGTTCTTTGCCGACGCTGGGCGTGTGCGCCGTGCTCGGCCTGGCCATCGCGGGTGCCTGGTACCTGGCGCTGATGCAGATGACGTCGGCGCAGCAGGCGCGCAACGATTTCCTGAAGGCCGAGATCGGCCGCCTGGAGTTGCAGATCAAGGACATCGCCACCTTGCGTGCCGAGATCGAGGCGCTGAAGGCCCGGCAGAAGGCCGTCGAAGGCCTGCAGACCGACCGCAACATCCCGGTGTACCTGCTCGACGAACTGGTCAAGCAGACGCCCGAAGGCGTGTACCTCACCAGCATCAAGCAGACCGGGCAGGTGGTGCTGGTCAGCGGCATGGCGCAGACCAACGAGCGTGTCTCCGAGTTCCTGCGCAACACGCTCTACAACTCGCCCTGGCTGGAACGGCCGGAACTGGTGGAGATCAAGACTGCGCCGCCGCGCTACCGGGGCCGCCGCCGCCGATGCGCGACCAGCGCCGGCTGAACGAATTCTCCATGCGCCTGACGCTCAAGCAGCCGCAGGCCCCGGCGGACGCAGCTTCCGCACCGGCCGGCGCCGCGCAGTGCGGCCGTCGAAGAAGGCTCCGTGAGACCCTCATGAACACCAAGGCCACCCAATCGACTTTCGATGTCAGCAGCCTGGTCGAGCACGCTGCCTCGCAGTTCCGCGGTCTGAACCCGAAGGAGCCCGGTCAATGGCCGACGCTGCCCAAGGCCGCCGCCTGGCTGGCCACGGTCGTGGCCGTGGTCGTGGCCTGCTGGTTCGGCCTGCTGTCCGCGGCCACCGATGAGCTTGCAGGCCGAGCGCGACCGCGAGCCGGCGCTGAAGAAGGACTACGTCAGCAAGCTCGGCCAGGCGGTCAACCTGGGCGAGCTGCGCAAGCAGAAGCTGCAGGTGCAGGAATACGTGACCCAGCTCGAGAAGCAGCTGCCGGGCAAGGCCGAGATGGACGCGCTGCTGTCCGACATCAACCAGGCCGGGCTGGGCCGCGGCCTGCAGTTCGAGCTGTTCCGTCCGGGGCAGGTGGAGATCAAGGACTACTACGCCGAGTTGCCGATCGCCATCAAGGTCAGCGGCAAGTACAACGACATGGGCGCATTTGCCGCCGATGTGTCCAACCTGTCGCGCATCGTCACGCTGCACAACCTTTCGATCGCGCCGACCTCGGCCAGGGACGCCGGCGGCAACCTGTCGATGGAAGCCACCGCGCGAACCTACCGCTACCTGGACGCTGCCGAGGTGGCCCCGCAGCAAAAGGCCGCCGCCGAGAAGGCCGCCAAGGCCGCGGGGGCGAAGAAATGACGATCCGCCCGAACGTGATGCGACTGTTGACCAGCTCGCTGCTGCTGGCCCTGATGGCCGGCTGCGGCGCCGAGAACGAGGAACTGCAGGAATGGATGGAGCGCCAGCGCCGCGAGGTCAAGCCGAACGTTTCGCCGTTGTCGCCGCCGAAGAAGTTCGAGGCCCAGCCCTACAGCTCCGCCCAGGCCGTCGACCCCTTCAGCAACCAGAAGCTGAGCGTCGCGCTGAAGGTGGAAGCGCGGCAGCCGAACTCGATGCTCGGCGCCGAACTCAACCGCCGCAAGGAACCGCTGGAAGCCTACCCGCTGGACAGCATGAGCATGGTCGGCAGCGTGGCCAAGCAGGCCCAGCCCTTCGCGCTGCTGCGCGTCGACAACCTGCTCTATCAGGTCAAGCTGGGCGACCACATCGGCCAGAACTACGGCCGCATCACCAAGATCACCGAGACCCAGATCGACCTGCGCGAGATCGTGCAGGACGCAGCTGGCGAATGGATCGAGCGTCCCACCACCCTGCAGTTGCAGGAGAAGGCACGATGAAAAGCACCCTGGAGAACCGCATCATGCACAAGTGGCGCGCCACAGTCGCCGTGTTGGCGCTAGCACTCGCAACGCCGCTCGCGGCGTTTGCGCAGAACATGATCCAGTCGATCACGACCTCGCAGCAGGCCGGCTCCGACGTCGTGCGCGTCGAACTGAGCGAAGCGCTGGCGGCCGTGCCCGGGGGCTTCTCGGTCCAGGCCCCGCCGCGCGTGGCCATCGACCTGCCCGGCGTGGGCAATGGCCTGGGCAAGAACTCGGTGGAGCTGAACCAGGGCAACCTGCGTTCGGCCAACGTGGCCCAGTCCGGCGAACGCACGCGCCTGGTGCTGAACCTGCGCCAGGCCGCCAGCTACCGCGTCCAGCTTCAGGGCAAGACGCTGATCGTGCTGCTCGATTCGGCCGGTCCCGGTGGCGGCAACCACCGGCGCGCCGACGCAGTTTGCGCCGGCCCAGAACGACCAGCCGCTGCCGCTGCGCGACATTGACTTCCGCCGCGGCGGCGACGGTGCCGGGCGCATCGTCGTCGACCTGAGCAGCACCCAGGTGGGCGTGGACATCCGCCAGCAGGGCCAGAACCTGGTGGTCGAGTTCCTGCGCTCGTCGCTGCCCGACAAGCTGCGCCGCCGCCTGGACGTGGCCGACTTCGGCACGCCGGTGCAGGCCGTGTCCACCTTCCAGAGCGGCGAGCGGGTGCGCATGGTGGTCGAACCCAAGGGCGCCTGGGAACACAGCGCCTACCAGACCGACAACCAGTTCGTGCTCGAAGTGCGGCCGCTGAAGGTCGACCCGAACAAGCTGGTGCAGGGCCCGGGCTTCTCGGGCGAGAAGCTGAGCCTGAACTTCCAGAACATCGAGGTGCGCGCGCTGCTGCAGGTGATCGCCGACTTCACCAACTTCAACGTCGTCACCAGCGACACCGTCACCGGCACCGTCACGCTGCGCCTGAAGGACGTGCCGTGGGACCAGGCGCTGGACATCATCCTGCAGAGCAAGGGCCTGGGCGTGCGCAAGTCGGGCAACGTGCTGTGGATCGCGCCCAAGGAAGAGCTGGCCAACCGCGAGCAGGTGGAACTGGAGTCGCGCAAGAAGATCGCCGAGCTCGAGCCGGTGCGCACCCAGGCCTTCCAGCTGAACTACACCAAGGCCGAGACCATCGCCAAGAGCCTGGTCGGCTCGGCCCTGGTGGCGCAGGAGGTCGACAATTCCACCGGCCAGAACGCCGGGCGCATCCTGTCGCCGCGCGGTGCCGTCATCTTCGAACAGCGCACCAACCAGCTGTTCGTCACCGACATCCCGTCGAAGCTGGAAGAAGTGCAGGCGATGATCGCCAAGATCGACATCCCGGTGCGCCAGGTGCTGATCGAGGCGCGCATCGTCGAGGCCGCCGACAACTGGGGGCAGAGCCTGGGTGTCAAGCTCGGCTTTGCCAACCTGAGCGGGGCGCCGACCTCCGGGCCGGGCGCCCAGGTGGGTGGCAACTATGCCGCGGTCGGTGCGCAGACCGGGCAGAGCCCGCCGGTGGACTTCAGCAACACGCAGTTCGTCAACCTGCCGGCCAACACCGGGTCGCTCGGCGCCGCGGCCGCCACCTTCGCGCTGTCGCTGTTCTCGGCTTCAGCGGACAAGTTCCTGAACCTGGAGCTGTCGGCCCTGGAAAACGACGGCAACGGCAAGATCGTCTCCAGCCCGCGGGTCATCACCGCCGACCAGGTGAAGGCGCTGATCGAACAGGGCGAGGAACTGCCCTACCAGGCCGCCACCTCCAGCGGCGCCACCTCGGTGCAGTTCCGCAAGGCCATCCTGAAGCTCGAGGTCACGCCGCAGATCACGCCCGAAGGCTTTGTGCTGCTCGACCTGGACGTCAACAAGGACAGCGTCGGCCGGCCCACCCTGCAGGGCTTTGCCATCGACACCAAGCATGTGCGCACGCAGGTGCTGGTGGAAAACGGCGGCACGGTGGTCATCGGCGGCATCTTCACCCAGACCAACCAGGAAGAGATCAACAAGGTGCCGCTGCTCGGCGACATCCCCTACCTGGGCTGGCTGTTCAAGAACCGCCTGCTGACGCACCAAGAAGACCGAACTGCTGGTGTTCATCACACCGAAGATCGTGACCGACCGCACCGCGGCGCGTTGACATGGACCACCCCCTACGCGCTGCGCGCGCCCCCTGGGGCCGAGCCCGGACACGAAAGGTCGGGTGGACCTTTCGTGCCTGGCGAGGAGCCGGGCTGCAAGGACCGGCGCGGCCTGCAAGGCCAGTCCACGGACCGGCAGAGCCGGATCCGTGACGGTCTTGACAGCGCCGCGGCGCTACGAACAAATGAGGAAGATCGAGATGACGTTGAACACGCGAAACGGAACGGGCCTGGGGCTGTGGCGCGGCCTGTGCGCGGCGGCGGTGGCCGGCGTGGCCGTGCTGCTGGTGGCCTGCGGGGGCGACAGCGACTGCAGCTCGCCGCCGGCCTTCGAGGGCGAGCAAGTCGGCGAGTGTGCCGAGGACGACGGCGGCTCGGACACGCCGGTCGCATCGAACCTGACCCTGGTGCTGAGCGCAGTCAGCCTGCCCAACAACGGCACCGATACGATCACCGCCACCGCCACGGCGACCGGGGCGGGCGGCGTCACGCTGGCGTCGATTCCGGTCAGCTTCAGCGTCAACAACAACGCGCTGGCCACGGTCAGCGGCACGGCCACCGATGACAAGGGGGTCGTCACCGCGCAGATCGGCATCGGCGCGGACCGCGCCAACCGCACCATCACCGTGACGGCCACCAGCGGCGGCCTGTCGCGCACCGCGACCTTCCAGGTGGTGGGTGCGACCCTGTCGGCGACGCCCTTGCCGGCCGTCATCGCCCCCGGCGCGGCCGGCAAGGTCGATTTCCGACTGGTCGACTCGAACTCCAACCCGATGAACTCCCAGACCATCGTGGTCAACGGGGTCAACGGCGTCGAGGTCAGCGGCAGCACGGACAGCAACGGCAGCTACAGCTATGCCTACACGGCGCCGTCCAGCGGCGGCAGCGTCGACATCCGTGCCACCGCCGGCGGCGTGCTCGACGACGCAGACCGTGCTGGTGCAATCCGGCACGGGCTCGATTCCGCCGGCCACGATCGCGGTGCAGTCGGCCTCGCTGGCCGCGTCGCCCAGTGTCGTGCCGGTGAATTCCTCCACGACCAGCAACCGTTCGGAACTGCGCGCGCTGTTCGTCGGCGCCGGCAACGCGCCGGTGCAGAACGTGCGCGTGCGCTTCGACCTGGACGGGGATGCGAACAACATCGGCGGCAGCCTGACCTCGGGCAGCAACGTCGTCTACAGCGATGAAAACGGCGTGGCCACCACGGCCTACGTGCCGGGCAGCCGCTTCAGCCCGACCGACGGCCTGACGGTGCGCGCCTGCTGGTCGGCCAACGACTTCCCGGCCGGCAGCTGCCCGAACGCCGCCACGGCCACGCTGACCGTCGTGTCCGACGCGCTGTCGGTCTCGATCTTCACGGACGCCTTGATCCAGGTTGCCGACCAGAGCTACGTCAAGACCTACACGGTTCAGGTCGTCGATTCGTCGGGCAGCGCGAAGGGCGGTGTCGAGATCTCCAAGTCGGTGGACATCCTGCGCTACTTCAAGGGCGAATGGCGGGTGGTCGGTGACAAGTGGGTCAAGGACCAGCAAGCAAGCTGCGACAACGAGGACCTGAACCGCAACGGCGTGCTCGAGGTGTATTCCAACGGCGCTGTCGAGGACGCGAACAGCACCGGCAAGGTCGAACCGCGCAAGGCCGACATCGGGATCAGCTTCGTCGGCGCGTCCAGCACCGACGCCAGCGGCCAGGTGAAGCTGCAGATCAGCTATGGCCAGAACGTCGCCTCGTGGCTGGAGTTCAACATCCTGGTCGCCGCTTCCGGCGTGGCCGGCACCGAAGGACGCGCCAGCTATCAGGGCGTGCTGCCGGTCCTGGCCGATGCGATCTCCGATCCCGACAAGGAGCCGGCGTTCCGAACGGGGCCCTACGGCACGCAGGCCAGCCCCGTTGTCCCGACGACGAACCCTGCGGGCCAGACCGGGCTGCTCTGCACCAACCCGAACTGATGCCGTGACCATCACGCTGGTCGGCATGCCCGGCTGTGGCAAGTCCACGGTCGGGCGCCACCTGGCGCGACACCTGGGGCTGCGGCTGGCCGACAGCGACCACGAAATCGAGAAGCGGATCGGCATGCCGATCCGCAGCTGGTTCGAAGCCCACGGCGAGGCCGCCTTCCGCGACATCGAGCAGCAGGTCATCGAGCAGCTCTGCGCGCCCGGCAGCGACCTCGTGCTGGCCACCGGCGGCGGCGTGGTGCTGCGCGCGCCCAACCGCGAGCGGCTGCGCCAGGCCTCGCATGTGTTCTACCTGCGCTCCACGCCCGAGGAGCTGTTCCGCCGCCTGCGCCACGACACGCACCGACCGCTGCTGCAGGTGGCCGATCCGCTGCGGCGGCTGCGCGAGCTGTACCGCGAGCGCGACCCGCTGTACCGCCAGGCGGCGCACTACATCATCGAAACCGGTCGGCCGTCGGTGCCGGCGCTGGTGAACATGGTGCTGATGCAGCTGGAACTGGCCGGGCTGGTCGACCCGCAACGCGTGCCCTCGCCGATCGACGCCGGCGCGAGCGGCGCTGCCCGCTGATCGGCCGCTGAGCGATGGCCCGGCGCGCGCGCCGGCGCCGCAGACATTCGCCCGGCCGTACACTCGCCGGCCATGACGACAAGCGCTTGCGCCCGCGCGCTGGTGGTGCCGGTGGACACCGGCAGCCAGCGCTACGACATCCTCATCGGCAGCGGCCTGCTCGACGCGGCCGAGGCCTGGCAGGGACTGCCACGGGCCGCGCGTGCGCTGATCGTCAGCAACACCGCGGTGGCCCCGTTGTACGCCGCGCGGCTGCAGCGCGCGCTGGCGCCGCACTACGGCGCGGTGTCGGTGCTCGAGCTGCCCGACGGCGAACAGTTCAAGGACTGGCCGACGCTGAACCTGATCTTCGACCGCCTGCTCGGCGACGGCAGCGACCGGCAGACCGTGCTGTTCGCGCTGGGCGGCGGCGTGATCGGCGACATCACCGGCCTGGCCGCTGCGCTGTACATGCGCGGCGTGCCCTTCGTGCAGGTGCCGACCACGCTGCTGGCGCAGGTGGATTCTTCGGTCGGCGGCAAGACCGCCGTCAACCACCCGGCCGGCAAGAACATGATCGGCGCGTTCTACCAGCCGCAGCGCGTGGTCTGCGACCTGGACACGCTGCGCACTCTGCCGCCGCGCGAGCATCGCGCCGGCCTGGCCGAGGTCATCAAGTACGGGCCCATTGCCGACGCCAGCTTCCTGGACTGGATCGAAGCCCATCTGGACGAGTTGCTGGCGCGTGACGCCGAGGCGCTGGCCCACGCGGTGCGCCGCAGCTGCGAGATCAAGGCCGGGGTGGTGGGCCAGGACGAACGCGAGAGCGGCCTGCGCGCGATCCTCAACTTCGGCCACACCTTCGGCCATGCCATCGAGTCCGGCCTGGGCTACGGCCAGTGGCTGCATGGCGAGGCGGTGGCCTGCGGCATGGTCATGGCGGCCGACCTGTCGGCGCGGCTCGGCCTGGTGCCCGTGGACTTTGCATTGCGACTGCGTCGCCTGATCGAACGTGCCGGCTTGCCGGTGCGCGGCCCCGCACTCGGCGCCGAGCGTTATCTCGAACTGATGCGGGTCGACAAGAAGGCGCAGGGCGGCGAGATCCGCTTCGTGCTGATCGAGGCGCCGGGCCGGGCGCTGGTGCGCGCCGCGCCCGACGCGCTGGTGCGCGACGTGCTCGCGTCCCATACCGATTGACATGCCCGGACCCGCACCCTGGGCCAGCGATCCGCGCCGCTCGCGCGGGCGGCGTTTCGACGAAGCGGGCCTGGCAGCCGAGCAGGGCTACCGCATCGACCGCGAGCGCATCGTGCATTGCACCGCCTTTCGCCGGCTGGTCTACAAGACCCAGGTCTTCATCAACCATGAAGGCGACCTGTTCCGCACGCGGCTGACCCATTCGCTGGAAGTGGCGCAACTTGCGCGCTCGATGGCGCGCGAGCTGCAGCTCGACGAAGACCTGGTCGAAGCCATCGCGCTGGCCCACGACCTGGGCCACACGCCCTTCGGTCATGCCGGGCAGGACGCGCTGCACGACTGCATGCATGCGCACGGTGGCTTCGAGCACAACCTGCAGAGCCTGCGCGTCGTCGATGTGCTGGAGCAATGCCATGCGCGCTTCGACGGCCTGAACCTCAGCTTCGAGACGCGCGAGGGCATCCTCAAGCATTGCTCGCGCGCCCATGCCGAGCGGCTGGAGCGCGACGAACCCGGCGGCGTCGGCCAGCGCTTCCTGGCAGGCCTGCAGCCCTCGCTGGAGGCGCAGCTGGTGAACCTGGCCGACGAGATGGCCTACAACGCGCACGACATCGACGACGGCGTACGTTCCGGCCTGCTCACGGCCGAACAGCTGACGGACGTGCCGCTGTACCGGCGTTTCCGCGACGAGGCGCTGGCCGAGTTTCCGGCGCTGGCCGCCTGCGGTGGACGGCGCCTGCTCTTCGACAGCATCCGTCGCATGCGCGACGCCCTGGCAGCCGACCTGGTCGGCGCGACGCAGGGCCTGCTGCACCAGCATGCGCCATCGGATGCCGACGCGGTTCGGCAGGCGCCGGCTCTGGTGGCCTTCAGCGCACCCACACGCCAAGCCGTCATCGAGCTGAAGCGTTTCCTGTTCGGCGCGCTGTACCGCCATGCGCAGGTGAAGCGCAGCACCGCACGCGCGCACCAGGTCGTGACCGAGCTGTTCGCGGCCTATGTGCAAAGGCCCGCCGAGATGCCGGCCGAGCATGCCGCGCAAGCGCAGCGCGAACGGGCCGTGGCCGACTACATCGCCGGCATGACCGACCGCTTTGCACTGCGCGAGCACCAGCGGCTCACGGGCCGCGTGCTGTTTGCCGAAGCGGCCTGACGTGACCGCGCCCGCAGCGCCTTCGGCGCTCCCCCCCGAGCGGGCGACGCCAGCGCACTGGCATAGCCGGAAGCACGGCGACCGTCGTCGGCGGCGGACTCATGCAGCACCGGCAATGCTTGGCGTCATGCAGGCCTGATCCGCATGGCACGTCTGCCCAGGCTCGTCCTGGCTGGCCAGGTGCATCACCTGGTGCAGCGCGGGCACAACGCGATGCCCGTGTTCGTCGACGACGAGGACCGGCGGGCATACCTGGCGGCGCTGCAGGATGCGCTGCGCGGCCACGCGGTGCTGCTGCATGCCTACGCGTTGCTCGACAACCAGGTGCAGCTGCTGCTGCGCCCGCCGTCGCGAGCCCGCGCTGAGCCGCATGGTGCAGGCGCTGGGTCGGCGCTACGTGGCCCAGTTCAACCGCCGCCATGGCCGCGGCGGCACGATCTGGGAAGGGCGCTTCCGCGCCGGCGTGGTGCAGGCGGGTGCGCACACCCTGCAGGGCCTGCTGCTGGTGGATGGCCTGGCGTCCCGGCGCGGCCTGGCGGTGTCGCCTCAGGCTAGCCGCTGGTCGAGCGCGCCGCACCGGCTGGGCCTGTGCCGCGACCCGCTGGTTACCGACCCGCCCGAATTCTGGCGCCTGGGCAACACACCCTTCGAGCGCGAAGCCGCCTATGCCGCGCTGCTGGCCCAGGGGCTGGACGACGCACAGGCGCGCCGCATCGAGCATGCGGCAAGCAGCGGCTGGGCGCTCGGCTCGCCGCAGTTCCTGGCCGAGATCGAGCAGCAACTGGGCCGGCCGGTGCGGCCCCGGGCCAGGGGCCGGCCGTCGCGCCGCGCGGGCGGCGCCTGAAGTACCCGCATCGACCGGGCTTGGCACGCATCGTGCTGCGCGTTTGCGGCGCGAATCCTGGGATCAGCGCTGCGCCGAAGTTTAATATGTCCCCATTTATTTCTTGGTGTTTCTGACGAGTTCATTTATCGAGTCTGACCCTATTTATTCGACCTTGCCTTGAAATGCTGCGCTGCGATAATCTGCGCCCCGACAAACGGACCATGCAAAGGACTGCGCCATGAGCACTGGCTACGACACCCTCTCGCCACTCGGCACGGCCAGCCTGGTCGAGCGCTCGGCACTGCAGCAGCGCGGCCTGTATGACGCGACGCGCGAGCGCGACGCCTGCGGCCTGGGCTTCGTCGCGCAGATCAAGGGCATCAAGTCGCACAGCATCA
Organism: uncultured Pseudomonadota bacterium; assembly: GCA_963818005.1. Taxonomy (GTDB): domain Bacteria; phylum Pseudomonadota; class Gammaproteobacteria; order Burkholderiales; family Burkholderiaceae_C; genus Rubrivivax. The sequence goes on along the minus strand of CAWFQP010000062.1, from coordinate 6,028 downwards.
TCCAGCAGGGCCTGAAGATCCTGGAGAACCTGGACCACCGCGGTGCGGTCGGGGCCGACAAGCTGATGGGTGACGGCTCGGGCATCATGATCCAGATCCCCGACGACTACTACCGCGCCGAGATGGCCGCGCAGGGCGTGCACCTGCCGCCGCCGGGCGAGTACGGCGTGGGCATGGTCTTCATGCCCAAGGAGCACGCGTCGCGACTGGCCTGCGTCAACGAACTGGAGCGTGCGGTTCGCGCCGAAGGTCAGGTGCTGCTCGGCTGGCGCGACGTGCCGGTCGATCGCGACATGCCGATGTCGCCGACGGTGCGTGCCAAGGAGCCGGTGATCCGGCAGATCTTCATCGGCCGCGGCCCCGACGTCATCGTGCCCGACGCGCTGGAGCGCAAGCTCTACGTCATCCGCAAGACCGCCAGCAGCGCGATCCAGGCGCTGAAGCTGACGCACAGCCGCGAGTACTACGTGCCCAGCATGAGCTGCCGCACGGTCATCTACAAGGGCCTGCTGCTCGCCGACCAGGTGGGCCGCTACTACAAGGACCTGGCCGACCCGCGCGCGGTGTCGGCCTTCGCGCTGGTGCACCAGCGCTTCTCGACCAACACCTTCCCCGAGTGGCCGCTGGCGCACCCGTACCGGATGGTGGCGCACAACGGCGAGATCAACACCGTCAAGGGCAACTTCAACTGGATGCGCGCGCGCGAAGGCGTGATGAAGTCGCCGGTGCTCGCCGAGGACCTGGCCAAGCTGTATCCGATCAGCTTCGAAGGGCAGAGCGACACCGCCACCTTCGACAACGCGCTCGAGTTGCTGACCATGGCCGGCTACCCGCTGGCCCACGCGGCGATGATGATGATCCCCGAGGCCTGGGAGCAGCACGAGCACATGGACCCGCGGCGCCGCGCCTTCTACGAATACCACGCCGCGATGATGGAGCCCTGGGACGGCCCGGCCGCCATCGCCTTCACCGACGGCAAGCAGATCGGCGCCACGCTCGACCGCAACGGCCTGCGCCCGGCACGCTACATCGTCACCGACGACGACCTGGTGGTGATGGCCAGCGAGTCCGGCGTGCTGCCGATCCCCGAGAACCGCATCGTGCGCAAGTGGCGGCTGCAGCCCGGCAAGATGTTCCTGATCGACTTCGAGCAGGGCCGCATCGTCGACGACGAGGAGCTGAAGAACCAGTTCGCCTTCGCCAAGCCCTACCGGCAGTGGATCGAGACCGTGCGCATCCGCCTCGATTCATTTGCCGCCAAGGGCGAAATCGGCCAGTTCAGCGAATCGCTGCTCGACCGCCAGCAGGCCTTCGGCTTCACGCAGGAAGACATCAAGTTCCTGATGAGCCCGATGGCGGCGATGGGCGAAGAAGGCACCGGCTCGATGGGCAACGACTCGCCGCTGGCGGTGCTGTCCGAGCGCAGCAAGCCGCTGTACCACTATTTCAAGCAGCTGTTCGCGCAGGTCACGAACCCGCCGATCGACCCGATCCGCGAAGCCATCGTGATGAGCCTGAACAGCTTCATCGGGCCGAAGCCGAACCTGCTGGACATCAACGCGGTGAATCCGCCGATGCGCCTGGAGGTCGACCAGCCGATCCTCGACTTCGACGGCATGGCACGGCTGCGCCACATCGACGAACACAGCTCCGGCAAGTTCAAGAGCCACGAACTGGACATCTGCTATCCGCTGGCCTGGGGTCCCGCGGGCATCGAGGCCAAGCTCGCGTCGCTGTGCGCCGAGAGCGTCGACGCCATCCGCGGCGGCCACAACATCCTGATCATCACCGACCGCCGCATGGACCGCGAGCATGTCGCCATTCCGGCGCTGCTGGCACTGTCGGCCGTGCACCACCATCTGGTGCGCGAAGGGCTGCGCACGACGGCCGGCCTGGTGGTCGAGACCGCCAGCGCGCGCGAGGTGCATCACTTCGCCGTGCTCGCCGGCTACGGGGCCGAGGCGGTGCACCCGTACCTGGCGCTGGAGACATTGGTCTCGCTGCACAAGGACCTGCCGGGCGCGCTGTCGGCCGACAAGGCCATCTACAACTACATCAAGGCCATCGGCAAGGGTCTGTCGAAGATCATGTCGAAGATGGGCGTGTCGACCTACATGTCCTACTGCGGCGCGCAGCTGTTCGAGGCCATCGGCCTGGAAAAGGACTGCGTCGACAAGTACTTCCGCGGCACGGCCTCGCAGATCGGCGGCATGGGCGTGTTCCAGATCGCGGACGAGAAGTTCCGCATGCACCGCGCCGCCTTCGGCAACGACCCGGTGCTGGCCGAGATGCTGGAGGCCGGCGGTGAATACGCCTGGCGGGTGCGTGGCGAAGAACACATGTGGACACCCGACGCCATCGCCAAGCTGCAGCACAGCGCGCGTTCCGGCAAGTTCGAGACCTACAAGGAATACGCGCAGATCATCAACGACCAGAGCAAGCGTCACATGACGCTGCGCGGCCTGTTCGAGTTCAAGGTCGACCCGGCCAAGGCCATCCCCATCGATGAAGTGGAGCCGGCCTCCGAGATCGTCAAGCGTTTCGCCACCGGTGCGATGTCGCTGGGCTCGATCAGCACCGAGGCGCACAGCACGCTGGCCGTGGCCATGAACCGCATCGGCGGCAAGAGCAACACCGGAGAGGGCGGCGAGGACCCGGCGCGCTACCGCGACGAGATGAAGGGCATCAAGATCGCCGCCGGCACGATGGTCAGCGACGTCATCGGCAACAAGGTGGTCGAGGCCGACTATGCGCTGCAGGAAGGTGACTCGCTGCGCAGCAAGATCAAGCAGGTGGCTTCGGGCCGCTTTGGCGTGACCACCGAGTACCTGGTCTCGGCCGACCAGATCCAGATCAAGATGGCCCAGGGCGCCAAGCCCGGCGAAGGCGGCCAGCTGCCCGGCGGCAAGGTCAGCGACTACATCGGCTTCCTGCGCTACAGCGTGCCCGGCGTCGGCCTGATCTCGCCCCCGCCACACCACGACATCTATTCGATCGAGGACCTGGCACAGCTGATCCACGACCTGAAGAACGCCAATCCGCGCGCCGATGTCAGCGTCAAGCTGGTGTCCGAGGTGGGCGTCGGCACGATCGCTGCCGGCGTGGCCAAGTGCAAGGCCGACCATGTGGTCATCGCCGGGCACGACGGCGGCACCGGTGCGTCGCCGTGGAGCAGCATCAAGCATGCCGGCACGCCCTGGGAACTGGGCCTGGCCGAGACCCAGCAGACGCTGGTGCTGAACCGGCTGCGCAGCCGCATCCGCGTGCAGGCCGACGGCCAGATGAAGACCGGCCGCGACGTGGTCATCGGCGCGCTGCTCGGCGCCGACGAGTTCGGTTTCGCCACTGCGCCGCTGGTGGCCGAAGGCTGCATCATGATGCGCAAGTGCCACCTCAACACCTGCCCGGTGGGCGTGGCCACGCAGGACCCGGTGCTGCGCGCCAAGTTCACCGGCCGGCCCGAACATGTCGTCAACTTCTTCTTCTTCGTCGCCGAAGAGGCGCGCCAGATCATGGCGCAGCTGGGCATCCGCAAGTTCGACGATCTGATCGGCCGCGCCGACCTGCTGGACACGCGCAAGGGCATCCAGCACTGGAAGGCCAAGGGCCTGGACTTCAGCCGCATCTTCCATCTGCCCAGCGCGCCGGCCGAAGTGCCGCGCCGCCAGGTCGAGACCCAGGACCACGGCCTGGCCAAGGCCCTGGACATCAAGCTGATCGAGCGCTGCAAGCCCGCCATCGAGCGCGGCGAGAAGGTGCAGTTCATGGAAGACGTGCGCAACGTCAACCGCAGCGTCGGCGCGATGCTGTCCGGTGAACTGATCCGTCACCGGCCGCAGGGCTTGCCCGACCACACCATCTTCATGCAGGTCGAAGGCACGGGCGGACAGAGCTTCGGCGCCTTCCTGGCCAGCGGCATCACGCTGTATTTGATCGGCGACGCCAACGACTACACCGGCAAGGGGCTGAGCGGCGGGCGCGTGGTGGTGCGTCCGAGCATCGAGTTCCGCGGCGAGAGCACGCGCAACCTGATCGTCGGCAACACCGTGCTCTACGGCGCCACCAGCGGCGAGGCCTTCTTCCGCGGCGTGGCCGGCGAGCGCTTCGCGGTGCGCCTGTCGGGCGCCAGCGCGGTGGTCGAAGGCACCGGCGACCATGGCTGCGAATACATGACCGGCGGCACCGCCGTCGTGCTCGGGGCCACCGGGCGCAACTTCGCGGCCGGCATGTCCGGCGGCGTGGCCTATGTCTACGACGAGGACGGCAAGTTCGCCTCGCGCTGCAACACCTCGATGGTCGCGCTCGACAAGGTGCTGTCGCAGGCCGAGCAGGCGGCTGCCGGTGGTGACGCCGAAGGCTGGCACAAGGGCCAGGCCGACGAGGTGCTGCTCAAGGCGCTGATCGACGACCACCATCGCTGGACCGGCAGCCTGCGCGCGCGCGACATCCTCGACCACTGGGTCGAGGCGCGCGGCAAGTTCGTCAAGGTCTTCCCGCACGAGTACAAGCGCGCGCTGGAAAAGCGCAGTGCCGAGAAGCAGTCCGAAGCCACCATCAGCAAGGCGCGCGGCGCGCGCGCCAGCACGGCCGACGCCAAGTAGGGCGCCGACCCGAGACAAAGGAAAAGAACCATGGGCAAAGTCACCGGCTTCCTGGAATACGAGCGCCTGGACGAAGGCTATGAACCCGTGCCGCAGCGGGTGAAGAACTACAAGGAGTTCGTCATCGGCCTGAACGACGAGCAGGCCAAGATCCAGAGCGCGCGCTGCATGGACTGCGGCACGCCGTTCTGCAACAACGGCTGCCCGGTCAACAACATCATTCCGGATTTCAACGATCTGGTGTACCGCGGCGACTGGAGGAATGCGATCGCGGTGCTGCATTCGACCAACAACTTCCCCGAGTTCACCGGCCGCGTCTGCCCGGCGCCCTGCGAAGCGGCCTGCACACTGAACGTCAACGACGATGCGGTGGGCATCAAGTCGATCGAACACGCCATCATCGACCGGGCCTGGGCCGAAGGCTGGGTCCAGCCGCAACCGGCGGTGCAGAAGTCCGGCAAGAAGGTGGCCGTGGTCGGCTCCGGCCCGGCCGGCCTGGCGGCGGCGCAGCAACTGGCGCGCGCCGGTCACGACGTCACGGTGTTCGAGAAGAACAGCCGCATCGGCGGTCTGCTGCGCTACGGCATCCCCGACTTCAAGATGGAGAAGAGCCACATCGACCGGCGCATCGAGCAGATGCGGGCGGAAGGCGTGGTCTTCCGCACCGGCGTGCTGGTCGGTGCGCTGCCGGCCGATACCAAGGTGACCAACGACGCGAAGGAGACGATCAGCGCCGAGCAGCTGAAGGCCGGGTTCGACGCGGTGCTGCTGACCGGCGGCGCTGAAGCGAGTCGCGACCTGCCGGTGCCCGGTCGTGATCTGCAAGGCGTGCACTTCGCGATGGAGTTCCTGCCGATGCAGAACAAGGTCGTCGCCGGCGACAAGCTCAAGGGCCAGATCATGGCCACCGGCAAGCATGTGGTGGTCATCGGCGGCGGCGACACCGGCAGCGACTGCGTCGGCACCAGCAACCGCCACGGCGCGGCCAGCGTCACCCAGTTCGAGCTGATGCCGATGCCGCCGCAGGAAGAAAACCGCCCGCTCACCTGGCCGTACTGGCCCTACAAGCTGCGCACCAGCTCCAGCCACGAAGAGGGTTGCGAGCGCGAGTTCGCCATCGCCACCAAGGAATTCATCGGCGGCAGCGGCAAGGACAAGGGCAAGCTCACGGCGTTGCGCACCGTGCGCGTCGAGTGGAAGGACGGCAAGATGGTCGAGGTGCCGGGCAGCGAGAAGGACGTGAAGTGCGAGCTGGTGCTGCTGGCGATGGGTTTCGTCAGCCCGGTGGCCTCGGTGCTGGAGGCTTTCGGCGTGGAGCGTGACCCGCGTGGCAATGCCAAGGCGCTGACCGACTCGGTGCTGGCCTACAAGACCAACGTCGACAAGGTCTTCGCAGCCGGCGACATGCGCCGCGGCCAGTCGCTGAT
>CAWFQP010000061.1:0-15978 GCA_963818005.1 uncultured Pseudomonadota bacterium | reverse complement strand
AGGTTTCGGCCCTGCGCATCCTGCAGCTCTGCCCTGCGGCGTGACCCAGGCGTCGAGCAAGCCGCTGGCTTCGAGCGCGGCCTCGAGCCCGGCGCGCTGCGCCGGCTCGACCGCCTCGCGAAAGTCCAGCAGCTGCCACAGCGGCGCGCCGGCGCGGCCGTGCGCGCAGCTCGGCCGCGCGTGTGTAGGGCGGCGGCGGCGCGGCATCGACGCCGGTTTCGAGCCTGCCCTGCTCGGCAAGCAGCGACTGCCGTTCGCGCATCGAGCGCGTCGCGCTCGCCCGCCAGTGCCACACGCCGCGCCGCCAGCCGCACGCTGGCCTGCGCCTGCGCCTGCTGCAGGGTCTGCTGCGCCGGGTTGTCGCCCTGCAGGCTCACGACCCAGTCGGCCAGTGCCGCCAGCGCCGCCTCGGCATCGACGCGCAGTTGCTGCAGACCCGCCAGATGGCGCTCCCAGTCGGATTGCAGCGCCTGGCCTTCGCGCTCGATGCCGGCATCGGCCTGTTCGCGCCGCAGCGCGGCGGCTTCGACGGCCTCGTGCCGCTCGTCGCGCGCCATCAGCCGCTGCTGGCGCAGCGCCTCGGCCTGCGCCAGTTCGGCATGGCGCCGCCGCAGCAGCGCGATCTGCTCGCGCCGGCTGGTCAGCAGTGCGCGCAACGCCGCCGCCGCGGCATCGAAAGCGCGTGGCGCCAGCGCCGCCAGCGCGTCGCCGGGCAAGGCCGCCAGCGGGTGCGCGGCGAACGCGGCGGCGAGTCCGGCGATGTCGGCGAACTCGCTGCCTTGCCGGCGCGCTTCGGCCACGGCGCGTTCGGCCTGGTCGACGCTGCGTGCGCTGCTGCCGCGTTTCTTCGGCCGCGCGCGCCAGCCGCTGGCTGAATCTCGGCCAGCGCCGCTTGCGCCGCCTGCAGCGCCTGGTCGCGCGCCGCCGCGTCCCGGGCGGCGCCTTCCAGGCGGTTGGCATCCTGCATCGCCGGGTCGGCGAGCAGCGTGTCGACGCGGGCACGCTGGCGCGCCAGATCCAGCTCGGCGGCGTCACGCTCGGCGCCGGCGCGGGTCTCCTGCAACTCGGCCGCGCGCAGCCGCGACTGCGCGTCGCCGCGCGCGCGGCTGGCGCTGTCGAATTCGCTTTGCGCCTGGCGCAGCGCGCGTGCCTGGCGCCGGCTCGACGTGCCGGCATAGACGCGGTAGCGCCGCTCGAAGCGGTCGATCGCCTTGGCCAGCGCCTGGTACTCGTCGAGCTGGCGGCGATCTTCCTCGAGCTGGTTCAGCGCCTCGGCGACGTCGCCCAGCATCTCGCTGGCCAGCGGCGGCAGCGCCTCGGTCAACGCATGCGACAGCGCGCTCTCGTCGGGCTTCTTCGACAACTGCGGCTGGCGCAACTGGATCAGCGTGTCCATCAGCGCGTCGTAGCGCTTGCGTGCCCGAGACGGAACAGCCGCTCGTCGACGGCGCGACGGTAGGCCGCGGCCGTGTCGAACACCTGGCCGCGGCCTTCGAGCGCGTCGCGCAGCCGCTCCTTGGCAGCACGCGCGCTGGTCGTTGGTCAGCCACAGGTCCTGGTTGATGCGCGGCGCACCGTCGCGTCGTCGAGCACGAAGAACCAGCTGTCGACCTGCGGCCGCGCGGCGACCGCCGAGAGGCCGGCGCCGAGCGACAGGTAGTGCGGCGTGCCGTCTTCGGCGAGGCGGCCGAACTCGATCCAGGCATAGCCGATGCGCCGGTCGTAGCCGTCCAGCAGCAGGTTCCACGCCATCTTCTTGCCGGTGTCGCCGTCGGGCTCGATGCGCGACGGCTTGAGCTGCGCGTCGAGCAGGAAAGGCAGCGTCAGCGACAGCACCTTGGACTTGCCGGTGCCGTTGTTGCCGCGCAGCAGCAGGTGACCGTCACGGAACCAGAACTCCTCGCTGTCGTAGTGGAACAGCTCGACCAGGCCGAGGCGCAGCGGCTGCCAGCGCAGGCGCGTCGGGACGGGCAGCGCGAGCGCTCGGGCTCGCGCATCGAGCTTCGGTGGCGTCGTCAGGCGCGTCGTTCATGCCGTTCGCTCACGTCGGTCGAACAACGAGCCGCTGGCCGGCCTCGCGCGGTGGCTTGCGGACTTCGCGTCGCCGGCGAGCGCGAAGCGGGCCAGCGCCGGCAGGGCACGCACCATGTCCTGCGTGCCGGACGACCAGCTGCAGCTTTTCCAGCCGCTCGAGCGCGATCTGCCGCCAGCTCGCGTTCGGCGCCGGCTTCGCGCGCCGACTTGCGCCAGTACTGGCCATAGCGTTCCTTGGCCTTCGCGCAGGAATGCGTCGCGCACGACCTCCTGTTGCCGCGCTGCCGCTGCTGCCGGCCTGCCCCTGGCGTCGCCGCTCGCGCCAGTCGCGCGCGGCCTGGCGCCGTGCATAGCCGGCGGCCAGATACTCCGCGACCAGCAGCGTGGCGTGCGCCTCGGTGCCCTCGGCCGGCATGGCGACGTCGGTCAGCACGCCGGTCTCGTCGACCAGCGCCAGCCCTTCGGCGCGCTGCTCGGCGCACCAGCCCGGTGGCGTCGCACAGGCGGGCCGCCATCGGCGCCGCGCTGATTGACGAAATAGGCCCGCGCTGTCCGGATCCAGCGTCGCGAGCATAGACCACGGGATCGTCGAGCAGCCGGCGCGCGAGCTGGTGGCGCAACGCCGTGCGCCGGCCCTCGTCGCTGTCGGCCACGTGTTCGTCGACCAGGGCATGCAGCCGCTCGTCGAGCGTGAGCGGGCGCGTCTTCCGTCGCTCCAGGTCGATGGCCCGCGCACCGCCGCCAGCATGCCGGCGAGCGCGCGGCGCTGCACGTCGTACAGCGCATCGGCCTGCTCGCCGCCGGCCTGCACGAAGGCCTCCTCGTCGCCGGCCACGCGCTGCAGCACGCCGAAGTCGAGCAGCGTGCGGCACACCGCCACCAGTTCGCGCCGCTCGTGCTGTGCGGTCGAGCGTGAAGGTGAAGCCGCGCGCCGCGAGCGCCGGCTCGGCGGCGAGCAGCAGCAGCCGCTCTCCGAGCAGGCGCAGCGTGATCTGCGCGTCGGCGCGTTCGAGCACCGCGCAGGCCAGGCACAGCAGCACGTAGCGGCGCCGATCGTAGCCGGGCAGGCCGCGCGTGGCATCGGCCGAGATCCGCCGGCCGCTTGTACAGGCGCGCACCGTCGCGCTCGACCTGCAGCACCCAGCCGGTCTCGCGCGCGAACCAGTCGCGCAGCGCTTCGGCCTGGCGGCGCACCGCGGCGAAGTCCTCGTGCGTCGGGCTCATCAGCGGGCGTCATCAGCAACGCGCGCAGCGCCGCTGCGGAACTCCTCGCGCTGGTGGCGCTGCTGCTGCTGGCCGATGCTGCGGACTGCCGCCTCGTCGGCCCGATCGCAGTCACGCGTCGGCTCATCGGGCCGTCCCGCATCGGCGTGATCGTGATCAGATGGTCGCGCCCGGCGAAGACGCCGTGCGGCGTGACGATCGCGGCGCGGCTGTCGCGCGCCCAGCGGCTGCAGCCGGATGTGCAGCAGGCCGTCGCCGCGTCTGGCCGCTCGACGCTCGCATCCGGCCCGGCCTGCTCGGTGAGCGCCTCGCCGAGCAGCGCCAGGAACAGGGCGAAGGCATGCGCCTCGAGCTCGCCCAGCTCGGACAGCCGCATCGGCTGCCCGGTGGCCAGGCGCGCGCGCGCGGCTTCGATCTGCGCGCGATTCCTCGGCGAACTGGCGCGCCAGGAAGGCGCGCGCCTCGCCGCGGTCGCGCACCCGCGGCAGCGGGCCGCGCGGCGGTGGCTTCGCCGTATTCGCGCAGCCGCGGATGGATCTGCAGCGGCGGCGCGTCGGCCCAGCGCGTGCTGGCCGGCAGCTCGCGCGTCCGCTCGGTGTTCAGCGCGAAATGGCGCGCGGGATTCAGCGCGAAGGCGGCGCGCGCGAGCCGGTGCGCCTCGCCATCGTCTGCGCAGGCGGCGAACCAGCCGGCGAGCACGCGGAAGTCGGCCGAGCGGTCGCTGCGTCCGCTGCGCCGCTCGTTGAGCGCGGCGATCGCGCCCAGCAGCTGCGGAATCGCCGAGCGCGCCCGCGCGCGCAGCAGCTCGGCCTGCGGCGGCTCGTCGCCGGTGCCGAGGAACCAGCCGCGCAGGCCCGTCCAGCGCTCGCGCCAGGCGTGCCAGTGCCGCGCCTGCGCATCGGCCTGCTCCTGCGCATCGCCGGGCGCGGCGTCGCGCGCCTCGCGCTCGGCGACCTGCCACAGCAGCGCGTCGATGCGCGGCGTCGAGGCGAGGATGAGCCGGGCGATGGTGTCGGAGCGGCGCACCAGATCGCCGATGAAGCGCTCCAGATAGTCGATCAGCCGGCGCTTGTAGCTCGCCACCGCGCCGGCCTCGGCCTGCTGCAGCTCGATGCTGCGCGCGACGCCGGCCATGAAGGCCTGCGCGTTCTCGGCCAGGCTCTCGAACACGCGCACCAGGTCGCGCAGCGTCTCATGCACCTTGGCGACGTCGGGCTCGGCCTCGTCGGCCAGCGCCTGCAGCGCCTGCAGCCGGCTGGCGATGTCTTCGAGCGCCACGGTCTGCAGTTCGGCGCGGCGCTGCAGCGTCTGCGCGAACACCGCCAGCGCCGACTCCACCGCCTCGCCGCCCTGCGACAGCCGGTAGAGGAAGCGCGCGCGGTAGAAGTCGCTGAGGCTGGAGACGCGCGCGGTGTCGGGCTGCGATTCGAGGTTGCCCCAGGCGGCCAGCTGCGCCAGCGCGGCGTTGACGTCCTCGATGCGCGGCGGATCGTCCGGCCAGCGCGCCTCGGCCAGCACCTCGTCGGGCCGCAGTTGCAGCCGGTACTGCCGCTTCGCCGCGGCGAAGACGTCCATGATGCAGCGGTAGAACGCGGCCTTGTCGGCGCTGACATGGCGGAACAGATCGGCCGAATCGTTCACGGTGGCAGCGGGACGTGACAAGCGGCGGGTTTCGGCGAGCAGGCGCATGACGGGATTGTCGATCAGTCGCGAGCGCGCGGTCGCGACACGCCAGCGCGACATGCCGTTGACACGCCGTGGTTGACCCGCACTTGAAACTATCGCATCATCGAGTCGCGTAACTAAATTACATCCGGGGCGTCCCGGCGTCGACGCATGTCCTTCGACCTCGTGCTCTTCGGCGGCACCGGCGACCTGACCTGGCGCAAGCTGATGCCGGCGCTGTTCCAGGCCTTCCGCCACGGCAAGCTGCCCGCGGGCGGGCGCATCCTGTCGGTGGCGCGCGACGAGCGCAGCGACGACGCGTACCGCGCCTTCATCCAGCGAACGCTTCGAGGAGGTCGAGAGCCTCCAAGCGCCCGAGCGACGAGGAGTTCGCGCGCTTCGCCGAACTGCTGCACTACCGGCGCATGGACCTGTCGCAGCCGGCCGACTATGCCGGGCTGCGCGACTGGCTGGACGCGCGCGGCGCCGACACCGTGGTGCTGTTCCTGGCCACCAGCCCGCACCTGTTCCCGGTGATCTGCGAGCAGCTCGGCGCCGCCGGGCTGAACGGCGCCGCGCATCCGCGTGGTGCTGGAAAAGCCGCTCGGCCACGACCTGGCCAGCGCGCAGGAGATCAACCGTGTCGTCGCGCTCGGTGTTCCGCGAGGAGCAGGCCTTGCGCATCGACCACTACCTGGGCAAGCCGGCGGTGCAGAACCTGTCGGCGCTGCGCTTCGGCAATGCGCTGTTCGAGCCGCTGTGGCGGCGCGAGAGCATCGCCAACATCCAGATCACGATGGCCGAGGGCATCGGCGTGGGCACGCGCGGCGACTTCTACGACCGCACCGGCGCGCTGCGCGACATGGTGCAGAACCATGCGCTGCAGCTGCTGACGATGATCGCGATGGAGCCGCCGCCGACCAACGACGCCGACGCCATCCGCGACGAGAAGCTGAAGGTGCTGAAGTCGCTGAAGCCCTTCACGCCCGAGAGCGTGGCGCGCGACGTGGTGCGCGGCCAGTACAGGGCCGGCACGGTGGACGGCCAGGCGGTGCCGGGCTATCTGGACGAAGCCGAAGGTGCCGGCCGACAGCCGCTGCGAGACCTTCGTCGCGCTGCGCACCGAGGTGCAGAACTGGCGCTGGGCCGGTGTGCCCTTCTACCTGCGCACCGGCAAGCGGCTGGCCGGGCGCGACGCGCACATCGTCGTCAACTTCCGCGAGGTGCCGCACCCCATCTTCCCCGGCGCGCAACCGCGCCAACAAGCTGGTCATCAAGCTGCAGCCCGAGGACGGGCTGGAGCTGCACCTGATGGCGGCCAAGGGCAGCGGCCCGCGGCGAGCTGCTGGCGCCGGTGTCGCTGGACCTGGACTTCGACAAGGCCTTCCCCAGCGAGCGCGTCGGCGGCTACGAGCGGCTGCTGCTCGACGCCATCGCCGGCCGGCTGAACCTGTTCGTGCGCAGCGACGAGCAGGAGCAGGCCTGGCGCTGGGTCGAGCCGGTCCTCGCACGCCTGGGCGCAAGGACCCGAGCGGCCCGCGCCCCTACGCGGCCGGCAGCTGGGGCCCGGCCGCCGCCAGCGCCTTGATCGCCCGCGACGGCTGCGCCTGGGCCGAGGAACAGTGATGACAGCCCCTCGCCCATGAGTACGTGGGCCGGCGACGCGGCTGGCAGGCCGAGGGGCGCTGCGGCGGGCAGTTCCCGAGCAGTTGGGAACTGGGTGTCCGCCACGCCCCCGAGGGGAGCGACTGCTGCGGCTCGGTGCCTGCCTGCGCGGGCATGGACGACGGGAGCGCCGGCAGCGTCTGGCTGCTGGCCGCTGACCATGCTCGACCGCATCCGCGCCTGCATCTCCGCGCTGCCGCCGGCCGAGCAGCGCGTGGCCAAGCTGGTGCTGGCCGACGCGCGCGGCTTTGCCAGCCTGCCGGTGGGCGAGCTGGCCGCGCGCGCGCAGCGTCAGCAAGCCGACGGTGGTGCGCTTCTGCCGCAGCGTCGGCTACGACGGCCTGGCCGACTTCAAGCGCAAGCTGGCCGGCAGCGTCAACGAGGGCGTGCCCTTCGTGCACCGCGCGGTGGACGACGACGACAACGCCGGCCGACATCGTCGTCAAGGTCATCGACAACGCCGTCAGCGCGCTGCTCAAGTACCGCAACGCCGCCGCCGGCCATGCCTTCGAGCGGGCCATCGCCGCGCTGGCCGAGGCCGGCCGCGAGGGCCGGCGCATCGAGTTCTACGGCGTCGGCAACTCCGGCATCGTGGCGCAGGACGCGCAGCACAAGTTCTTCCGCCTCGGCGTCAACTGCGCCGGCCATCAGCGACGGCCACGTGCAGGTGATGAGCGCGACCATGCTGAAGTGCGGCGACGTGGCGGTGATCATCAGCAACTCCGGCCGCAGCCGCGACCTGCTCGACGTGTGCGAGATCGCGCTGCGCAAGGGCGCCACGGTCATCGTCATCAGCGCCAGCGGCTCGCCGCTGGCCTTGTCGGCGCAGGGGCCGAACCGCATCCTGCTGGCCGCCGACCACCCCGAGGACCACGACCGCTACAGCCCGATGGTCTCGCGGCTGCTGCACCTGCTGATCATCGACATCCTGACCACCGGCGTGGCGCTGCGCCTGGGCAGCGCCGCGCTGCGGCCGCTGCTGCAGGAGATCAAGAAGAACCTGCGCAGCAAGCGCTACGCGCCGCCGTAGCGGCTCAGCCGGCGTCGCGCAGGCCGAGCAGGTCGTCCACGCCGTAGAGCTGCGCCAGCTGCGTCAGCTTGGGCGGCGCGCCGCGCACCTCGAAGGCCCGGCCGCCGGCCTGGGCCAGGCGGCGTGCCTGCAGCAGCAGCGCCAGCGCCGCGGTGTCGAAGGCCGTCAGCGCCGACGCGTCGATGGCCAGCGCGCCCTGGCTCGCCGGCTGCATCGGCCTGCAGCGTGTCCAGGGCGCCGGCGGCGCTGTCGAGTGTCAGCGTCGGCGGCAGCTACATTCAGCTCTTCGGCGTGCCCTTGTTGCGCTCGGCCAGCTTGGCGATCAGGCCGTCGATGCCGCCGGCGCTGATCTCCTGGCTGAAGGACGTGCGGTACTGCTCGACCAGCCACACGCCGACCACGTTGACGTCGTAGATCTTCCAGCTGTCGCCGGCCTTCTCCAGGCGGTAGTCGAGCTGGATCGGCTCGCCCTTGCCGCGCACCTCGGTGCGCACCACGACCTCGGTGTCGCCCGGGTTGGCGCGCATCGGCTTGAGTTGCACGGTCTGGTCCTTCACCTGCGTCAGCGCGCCGGCGTAGCTGCGCACCAGCAGGGTCTTGAACTCCTCCTGCAGGCGCTTTTGCTGCTCGGGCGTGGCGCTGCGCCAGTTGCGGCCCACGGCCGAGGCCGTCATGCGCTGGAAGTTCACGTGCGGCATGACCTTGGTGTCGACCAGCGCGACGATGCGGCTGACGTCACCGGCCTGGATGGCCTTGTCGGCCTTGACGGTGTCGATGACCTCGGTCGACACCTGCCGGATCAGTTCGTCGGGCGCCGTGTCGGCATGGGCCGGCACCGCGGCGGCAAAGGCCATTGCGCAAAGCAGGATGGGCAGCAGTTTCATGGGTCATAGCCTCGGTGGGGACGGGACGCACCATAACGCAGTGATGCGACGGTGCGTGGACAAGGTCATTGCTTCGGTTCGGCCGGCGGCGCGACCTCGGCCGTCCTCGGGCGGGTCGCCGTCGTACACCAATCTCAACCTGCGGCTCAGAAAGGCATCGCGCACGAAGCTGTACTTGTCCAGCGCGATGGCGTCCAGCGCCTGCGTCGCCGACAGCAGTTGCGCGCGCGCGTTCAGCATGCCGAGCACGGTGGTCACCGGCCGGAAGGCCGATTCGTTGACCGCATAGTACGGCGAGGCCGCCAGGTCCAGCGGCAGACCGACCGCGTCGCGCAGTGTCGACGGCCCGAACAGCGGCAGCACCAGGTACGGCCCGGGCGGCATGCCCCACACGCCGAGCGTCTGGCCGAAGTCCTCGGGCCAGCGCTCCATGCCCACCTCGGTGGCGATGTCGATCAGGCCGAGCACGCCGAAGACGGTGTTGGTGGCAAAGCGCATCGTCATCATCACCGAGCGCTGGAACTTGCCCTGCATCAGGTTGTTGGCCGACGACCACAGGTCCTGCGCGTTGGCGAAGAAGTTGCCGACGCCGATGCGCGCCACTTCCGGCACCAGCGTCAGGTAGGCGTCGGTCCACGGCAGCAGCAGGTCGCGGTCCACGTCCTGGTTGAAGCGGAACATCGCGCGGTTGAACGGTTCCCACGGGTCGGCCTTCTGGCCGGGAGTGAGCTCCTCGTCGGGCTCGACCCCGATCACCGACATGATCGGCGACACGCCCGATGTGGGCTGTGCCGCCACCGCTGCGGCCGCGCACAGCGCCGGCAGCGCCAGCGCGGCGCGCACCAGCGAGTGGGTCAAGCGATTCACTTCGCCGCTCCGCTGGCGCTGCCCGCTTCGGCCGCCTTGTTGAACAGCATCTGGCCGATCAGGTTTTCCAGCACCAGTGCCGACTGCGTCTGCGTGATGGTGGCGCCGGGGGCCAGGTGGGCGTCGGCAGCGCCCGGCTCCAGGCCGACGTACTGGTCGCCCAGCAGCCCGGCGGTCAGGATCTTGGCCGAGCTGTCCTTGGGGAACTCGAAGCCGCGGCGGATGTCCATGCTGACCACGCCCTGGAAGGTCTTGCCGTCCAGCGTGATGGCCGTCACCCGGCCGACGGTGACGCCGGCACTGCGCACCGGCGCACGCACCTTGAGCCCGCCGATGTTGTCGAAGCGCGCGGCGATCGGGTAGGTGGCCTCGGTGTTGAAGTTGCCCAGGTTGGCCGCCTTCAGCGCCAGGAAGAACAGCGCACCCAGGCCGAGCAGAACGAACAGGCCGACCAGGGTTTCAGTGGATCGATTGCTCATGGTCTGGTGGTAACGGTCGTGCCGGGATCAGGGAGTGGAGAACATCAGGGCAGTGAGGATGAAGTCCATCCCCAGCACGCCCAGCGAGGCGATGACCACCGTGCGCGTGGTGGCATGGGCCACGCCCTCGGGCGTGGCTTCGGTCTCGTAGCCCTGGTACAGCGCGACGAAGGTGCAGATGACGCCGAACACCGCGCTCTTGACGATGCCGTTGCCCAGGTCGCGCCAGACATCGACGCGGTCCTGCATGATCGACCAGAAGTTGCCGGCGTCGACGCCGATCAGCAGCACGGCCACCACATAGGCGCCGAGTATGCCCACGGTGGAGAAGATGAGCGCGAGGATGGGCATCGACACGATGCCGCCGATGAAGCGCGGCGCCAGCACGCGGGCGCGCGGGTCGATGGCCATCAGCTCCATCGCCGCCAGCTGCTCGCCGGCCTTCATCAGGCCGATCTCGGCGGTCAGCGAGGTGCCGGCGCGCCCGGCGAACAGCAAGGCGGTGACGACCGGGCCGAGCTCGCGCACCAGCGCCAGGTTGACGATCAGCCCCAGGCTCTCGGCCGCGCCGTAGGTGACCAGCGCGTAGTACATCTGCAGCGCCAGCACGAAGCCCACCGCCAGGCCCGACGCGGCGATGATGATCAGCGAGCGGTTGCCGATGGCATGGACCTGCGCCAGCACCAGCGAAAAGCGGCGCAACGCGGCCGGCGCGAAGCGCAGCAGGTCGACGAAGAAGAAGGCCGAATGGCCGAGCGCGCGCAGCCAGTCGCAGCGTGAAGCGGCCGCAGCCGCGCCGACGGCGGCGGTCATGCCATCGACACCCAGGTCTTCGGCCAGCGGCGGCGCCGGGTAGTGGAAGCGCACCGGGCCGTCGGGCTCGCCGTCGATGAACTGCCGCACCTCGGGGTGGGTCGATGCACGCAGTTCGTCGGGGCGTGCCATGGGCCACGACGCGGCCCTGCGACGACAGCAGGTAGGCGTAGTCGCAGATCGAGAAGCACTCGAGCACGTCGTGCGAGACGATCAGCGAGGTGGCGCCGGTGGTGTCGTTGAGCTTGCGGATCAGGTTGGCGGCCACGCCCATCGAGATCGGGTCCAGCCCGGCGAAGGGCTCGTCGTACATGATCAGCTCGGGGTCCAGCGCGATGGCGCGGGCCAGCGCGATGCGCCGCGCCATGCCGCCCGACACCTGGGCAGATGCGCAGCGGTGCGGCGCCGCGCAAGCCCACCGCGTTGAGCTTCATCAGCACGATGTCGCGCATCATGCTTTCGGGCAGATCGCTGTGCTCGCGCAGCGGGAAGGCGACGTTGTCGAACACCGTCAGGTCGGTGAACAGCGCGCCGAACTGGAACAACATGCCCAGGCGCCGGCGCAGCCGGTAGAGCTGCTCGCGATTGCCGGCGTCGACCCGCTCGCCGTCGAAGATCACCTGGCCCTGCGTCGCCGGGTAGACCCCGGCGATCAGGCGCAGCAGCGTGGTCTTGCCGCAGCCCGAGCCGCCGAGGATGGCCGTGACCTTGCCGCGCGCGAAGCGCAGCGACACGTCGTTGAGGATCGTGCGGGAGGCGTCATAGCCGAAGCTGACGTGGTCGATCTCGATCAGGGTGTCGGTGTTCAAGCAATCACGTCGCCGCCCTTCACGGGTGGCGCGGGACCATTTCTGTCAGCAGGTTCAGGGCCTTTGCCGAGCAGAAGACAATTTGCCGTCGATTGTGTCATGGGCTGTCATGCCCCCCATGACAATACCCAGCCGCATGGATCGCCGGCAAGCGAGCCTTCGCGGCGAGCGCAATGACCATGTCGGCTTGCTGCACTGTGCTATCGAACGCTCCCCCGAGCTGGATGAAAGCGTCGACCCTTTGGGCGACCATCGCGGAAAACGCCGGATCCAGATCGTCGAACGACTGGACTCGGACCGAAAGCGCGGACATGGATAGCCGGCCCGCTGCGGCTCGAATTACCTCGAACTGTGACGGATGGACCGGGTTGTCGGACATCAAGACGCCGAGGCGCACGGCCTTCGGCACGACAGCTCGAATCAGCTCGACTTGCTTCTCGGCCAATTCGTCCCGTAGTCCGAAAAGCCGGTCACGTTGCCGCCGGGCCGCGCAAGGCTGTCTACCAAGCCGGAGCCGACGGGGTCCGAAACATTGATGATGACGATCGGAATGGTGGAAGTCGCGCGCTTCGCCGCCAACGCCCCGGGCGTCGTCTCGGCGACGATGACCTCCGGCGCCGTGGCGATGTCTCTTCACGCGGAGCGCGAGACCGCGGGATGTCCCGGAGACCACCGGTGACGGCTCGCTGCTCAGCGCGGCAAGTCGCTGGCGCCCATCAGGTGCTGGTCGACCGCACGCGCGGCCTGGCGCCCTTCGCGGATGGCCCAGACGATCAGCGACTGGCCGCGGCGCATGTCGCCGGCGGCGAAGACCTTGTCGACGTTGGTCTTGTAGGCGCAGGCCGAATCGGTCGGCGCCTTGGCATTGCCACGCGGGTCACGCTCCACGCCGAAGGCCTCCAGCACCGAGGCCACCGGGCTGACGAAACCCATCGCCAGCAGCACCAGCTCGCACTTGACGTCCTTCTCGCTGCCCGGCACCTCGACCATCTTGCCGTCCTTCCACTCGACGCGCACGGTGCGCAACGCCGTCAGCTTGCCCTTGTCCTTGCCGCTGCCGCCGATGAATTCCTTGGTGGCGATGGCGAACTCGCGCTCGCAACCCTCTTCGTGGCTGGAGCTGGTGCGCAGCTTGTACGGCCAGTACGGCCAGGTGAGCGGGCGGTTCTCTTCCTGCGGCGGCATCGGCATCAGCTCGAACTGCGTGACGCTGGCCGCGCCGTGGCGGTTGCTGGTGCCGACGCAGTCGCTGCCGGTGTCGCCGCCGCCGATGACCACCACATGCTTGCCGGTGGCCATGATCTGGCCCTTGAGCTTGTCGCCGGCGACGACCTTGTTCTGCATCGGCAGGAACTCCATCGCGAAGTGCACGCCTTGCAGATCACGGCCGGGCACCGGCAGGTCGCGACTCGCTTCAGCGCCGCCGGTCAGCAGCACCGCGTCGAACTCGGCCTTCAGCTGCTCGGCGCTGATCGTCTCCTTGGCGTCGTTGGTCACCTTGGTATCGGCCGGCAGCGCACCGACCAGCACGCCGGTGCGGAAGACCACGCCTTCGGCCTGCATCTGCTCGATGCGCCGGTCGATGTGGCTCTTCTCCATCTTGAAGTCGGGGATGCCGTAGCGCAGCAGACCGCCGATGCGGCTGTTCTTCTCGAACACCGTCACGTCGTGACCGGCGCGCGCCAGCTGCTGCGCCGCCGCCAGGCCGGCCGGGCCGGAGCCGACCACGGCCACCTTCTTGCCGGTCTTCTGCGCCGCCGGCTGCGGCTGGACCCAGCCTTCGGCCCAGGCCCGGTCGATGATGGCGTGTTCGATCGACTTGATGCCCACCGCATCGTCGTTGACGTTCAGCGTGCAGGCCGCTTCGCAGGGCGCCGGGCAGACGCGGCCGGTGAACTCGGGGAAGTTGTTGGTCGAATGCAGCACCTCGATCGCATTCTTCCAGTCGCCGCGGTACACCAGATCGTTGAAGTCCGGAATGATGTTGTTGACCGGGCAGCCGTTGTTGCAGAACGGCGTGCCGCAGTCCATGCAGCGCGCGCTCTGGATCTTGGCCTGCTCGTCGTTCAGGCCGATGACGAACTCCTTGTAGTTCTTCACGCCGCTGCGGCACGGGTTCATAGCCTTCGTCGAGGCGCTCGTATTCCAGGAAGCCGGTGACTTTGCCCATGGTTCTTTTCCTTTGTCTCGGGTCGGCGCCCTACTTGGCGTCGGCCGTGCTGGCGCGCGTGCCGCGCGCCTTGCTGATGGTGGCTTCGGACTGCTTCTCGGCGCTGCGCTTTTCCAGCGCGCGCTTGTACTCGTGCGGGAAGACCTTGACGAACCTGCCGCGCGCCTCGACCCAGTGGTCGAGGATGTCGCGCGCGCGCAGGCTGCCGGTCCAGCGATGGTGGTCGTCGATCAGCGCCTTGAGCAGCACCTCGTCGGCCTGGCCCTTGTGCCAGCCTTCGGCGTCACCACCGGCAGCCGCCTGCTCGGCCTGCGACAGCACCTTGTCGAGCGCCACCATCGAGGTGTTGCAGCGCGAGGCGAACTTGCCGTCCTCGTCGTAGACATAGGCCACGCCGCCGGACATGCCGGCCGCGAAGTTGCGGCCGGTGGCCCCGAGCACGACGACGGTGCCGCCGGTCATGTATTCGCAGCCATGGTCGCCGGTGCCTTCGACCACCGCGCTGGCGCCCGACAGGCGCACCGCGAAGCGCTCGCCGGCCACGCCGCGGAAGAAGGCCTCGCCGCTGGTGGCGCCGTAGAGCACGGTGTTGCCGACGATCAGGTTGCGCGTGCTCTCGCCGCGGAACTCGATGCTCGGCCGCACCACCACGCGCCCGCCGCTCAGCCCCTTGCCGGTGTAGTCGTTGGCGTCGCCGATCAGATACAGCGTGATGCCGCTGGCCAGGAAGGCGCCGAAGCTCTGTCCGCCCGTGCCTTCGACCTGCATGAAGATGGTGTGGTCGGGCAGGCCCTGCGGGCGGTGGCGGATCAGTTCGCCGGACAGCATCGCGCCGACGCTGCGGTTGACGTTGCGCACGTCTTCCATGAACTGCACCTTCTCGCCGCGCTCGATGGCGGGCTTGCAGCGCTCGATCAGCTTCATGTCCAGCGCCTTGGCCAGGCCGTGGTCCTGCGTCTCGACCTGGCGGCGCGGCACGTCGGCCGGCGCGCTGGGCAGATGGAAGACGCGGCTGAAGTCCAGGCCCTTGGCCTTCCAGTGCTGGATGCCCTTGCGCGTGTCGAGCAGGTCGGCGCGGCCGATCAGATCGTCGAACTTGCGGATGCCCAGCTGCGCCATGATCTGGCGCGCCTCTTCGGCGACGAAGAAGAAGAAGTTGACGACATGCTCGGGCCGGCCGGTGAACTTGGCGCGCAGCACCGGGTCCTGCGTGGCCACGCCCACCGGGCAGGTGTTGAGGTGGCACTTGCGCATCATGATGCAGCCTTCGGCCACCAGCGGCGCGGTGGCGAAGCCGAACTCGTCGGCGCCGAGCAGCGCGCCGATGACCACGTCGCGGCCGGTCTTCATCTGGCCGTCGGCCTGCACGCGGATGCGGCTGCGCAGCCGGTTCAGCACCAGCGTCTGCTGGGTCTCGGCCAGGCCCAGTTCCCAGGGCGTGCCGGCATGCTTGATGCTGCTCCACGGCGACGCGCCGGTGCCGCCGTCGTGCCCGGCGATGACCACATGGTCGGCCTTGCACTTGGCCACGCCGGCGGCGATCGTGCCCACGCCCACCTCGGACACCAGCTTGACGCTGACATCGGCGCGCGGATTGGCGTTCTTCAGGTCGTGGATCAGCTGCGCCAGGTCCTCGATCGAATAGATGTCGTGGTGTGGCGGCGGGCTGATCAGGCCGACGCCGGGCACGCTGTAGCGCAGGAAGCCGATGTAGTCGCTGACCTTGCCGCCGGGCAGCTGGCCGCCTTCGCCGGGCTTGGCGCCCTGGGCCATCTTGATCTGGATCTGGTCGGCCGAGACCAGGTACTCGGTGGTCACGCCGAAGCGGCCCGAAGCCACCTGCTTGATCTTGCTGCGCAGCGAGTCACCTTCCTGCAGCGCATAGTCGGCCTCGACGACCTTCTTGCCGATGACGTCGCTGACCATCGTCCCGGCGCCGATCTTGATGCCCTTCATCTCGTCGCGGTAGCGCGCCGGGTCCTCGCCGCCCTCGCCCGTGTTGCTCTTGCCGCCGATGCGGTTCATGGCCACGGCCAGCGTGCTGTGCGCCTCGGTGCTGATCGAGCCCAGCGACATCGCGCCGGTGGCGAAACGCTTGACGATCTCGGCCGCCGGCTCCACCTCATCGATCGGGATGGCCTTGGCCGGGTCGACCTTGAACTCGAACAGGCCGCGCAGCGTCATGTGACGCTTGCTCTGGTCGTTGATGATCTGCGCGTATTCCTTGTAGGTCTCGAACTTGCCGGAACGCGCGCTGTGCTGCAGCTTGGCGATGGCGTCGGGTGTCCACATGTGTTCTTCGCCACGCACCCGCCAGGCGTATTCACCGCCGGCCTCC
>CAWFQP010000060.1:0-149009 GCA_963818005.1 uncultured Pseudomonadota bacterium | reverse complement strand
TGGGCTTTCAGTTCGGAAAGGTGCATGCGTGGGTTTCCCGGCAACACTAGGCGCGCCCTGCCAAGGGCTGCGCCGATGATTCGGCACCATGCGCTACAGCATGGCGCCCGTCGAAACGCCGCTCGGATGGAGTGGCTATCCGGGAGCTGAACGCTGGAGAGTCAGGCCGAATCCACGAGCCACCCGACTGGCGGTCCGCCTATGGAGCGGTGGGTCGGGGCGTGGTGGCGATTCAATCGACAGGAGCGCCGGCGACTCGCCGTCCACACCCCCATCGTTGGGAAGGATTATAGATGACCGTCGAGGAAGGCCGTCAACTGTGCCTTCGACAGCGCGCCGACCTTGGTGGCGGCCAGCTCGCCGCCCTTGAACAGCGCGTCGGCGTAGGGATGCGGATGCCGAACTTGGCCGGCACGTCACGGTTTTCGTCGACGTTCAACTTGGCAATCTGCAGGCGCCAGTCGTAGTCCTTCGAGGCCTCGTCGAGGATCGGTGCAATGCCCTTGCACGGCCCGCACCACTCGGCCCAGAAGTCCACCAGCACCGGCTTGTCGGATTGGATCACGTCGCTTTCGAAGGACGAATCGGAAACATGCTTGATCAGTTCGCTGCTCATCGTAGAACATGCCCGGAAACCCGCGGCATCACGCCGCCAAAGCTGCTGGATTCTGACACAACGTTCAGTTGGGTTGGCGCCGGGCCCGTCCGGTGCAAGCGTTCGTTGAGCTGCCCGTCCCACGGCGAACAGGGCCTTGTTTGCGCCGCAGATCGGACCATTGCCGGGACAGGCCAGGCGGTCCAATCGCTCAGGCCTTGCCGAGTCGTGACTTGATGCTTTCCGAGCCCCGTACGCCTGCCCCTCGATGTCGTAGCCGAAGCGCCGCCGGGGCGCCGGCTTGGCCACTTCAAGCTGCTGTCGCTGGTGGGCAAGAGCCAGCGCAGCATGGCCTGGCGGGTGCTCGACCTGCGCAATCCGAACAGCGGCCGCGAAGGCCTGATGCTGTTGCCGCGTGCGCAGCCTGTCGATGCTGAATCTCTGCAGCGTTGGCAGCTGGCAGTGCGGCGCGCCTCACGGTTGAAGCACCCGAACCTGGCCGGGGTGTTCGGAGACCGAGCATGCCGAACACTGGCCCTTCGTGCTTTACAACGCCAAGGGTGCCGACACGCTGGCCGAGCGACTGCAGCGCGAGGACCTGGGCTTTCAGGAAACGGCGGCGCTATCTTGTCAACGTCTTGCGTGGCCTGGCGTTCGCTCACGACGGCGGCGTGGCGCATCGCGATCTGCAGCCCTGCGTGGTGCTGCTTCGCGAACAAGGCGGCGTGCAACTGATGGGCTTCGAGGTGGCGCTGGCGGCGCAGCCCGATGTGTCGGAAGCGCCGGAATCGGGGATGGCGCAGCGCACCACCGTCGATGCATGCAGTTGCGAGCGTTGCGCAAGGCGGCACACGACGATGTGCTGGCCGTGGGCCTTCTTCTGCATTGGGCGCTGGCCGGGAAGCCGGCGCTGGACGAGCCCGATGTCGGCGAGCTGGTCCAGCGCATGCCACCGCGGGGCCGTGAACTGGTGCGCCTGCCCTGGAGTACGCCATTGCCGTCCCGAGGTGCTGCGCGCCATCGGCAACCGCGCCGCCCGACCGGCAGGAGCGGCAGCGCTACCGCAGCGCTCGCGGCATGGCGCGTGCCCTCGAAGGCTGGATGCTGGCCGAAGGCGCCGCAGGAGGCGGGCCGTTGGCGCTGCTGCTCGAGCGTGCACAGCGTCGGCGCATTGCCTTCGTCACCAGGCAGCGCCGCACGCGCGGCCCGCCCTGGCGCTGATGGACCGCGAGCGAACCAATGAGCTGGCCAAGGTGGTACTTCAGGACCTGGCATTGGCCTTCGAGCTGCTGCGCTGGGTGAACAGCGTGCAGGTTCGAAGCTCACAGGCCGCCGGCAGTGGGCCGGTGCTGACCATCCGTCGCGCGATCGCAATGCTCGGTCTGGATGGGTGGCGCCGCGCCGCGTTGGGCTTGCGGACCTGGCCGGGGGCGCTTCCCGGGAACTCTCGGCGCAGGCACTGCAGAAGTTGTTCGATGAAGCCAAGCGCGCCGGCCGTTTGGCCCGAGCGCTGCGCCCCACCAGCTACAACGCCAAGGTGGTGCATCTGGTGACGCTGCTGCAGAACCTGGGCCGCCTGATCACCGCCTGCGCTTTCCCGAGGAACTGCAGCAGATCGGCCGGCTGATGCAACCGGCGCCGCCGCAGCGCCCGGGCGAGCCGGAACAGGCGGGAATGAGCGAACAGGCTGCCTCGTATGCGGTGCTCGGCACGGACATCGAAGGCATCGGTGCGGCCGTGGCTCGGCATTGGGGCCTAGACAGCGTGCTGCACCTGATCCACCGCATGCCGCTGGCCACCCCGCCGCGAGCCATCGACAACGACGACGACATGCTGCCAGCGGTAGCCAGTTGCGCGCCAACGAGGCCATCGACGCCGCTGCCTTGCCCGCAGCGCGCCGGCATCAGGCCCTGCGACGCGTGGCCCAGCGTTACGCGCGGGCCTTGAGCATCGGCTTCAGACGACCTGCAGGATCGCCTTGAGTGTTGTCGATGGCGAGGCGTGCCAACCGGGTTTCGCCAAGTTCCACGACGAATTGGACGTCAGCAGCGTGCCACAGGGCACGGCCGCCTGAAGCGGCGCCCGCGCGGGCGGGGCTTGCAGGTGAGGGTGACGAGCCTTACCCCCGGCACTGGTCACAACGGTTGGGGCTGCCGTTCCCGACCTGACCCGGTTGGCCGCGCTTCCATGCGGGGAGGCCCGTCGCGGACCATTGTAGGGGAGGCTCCGTGCCCGGGCTCAGCGCAACTGCAGGGCGTCGGCGGCGAAGCGCAGGCCCAGCGGTTCGATCAGCAGTTCCTTGTCCCCGGCCTCGACCACGCCCGCCACGGTGGCGCCCACGCCCTGGGCCGCCGCAACTTCCACCGTGCGCTGTGCTTGTTCGGCCGGCACGAAGAGCGCGAAGCCCGCGCCCATGTTCAAGGTGCCGTAGGCCTCGTGGTCGTCCTGCTGCGCATGAGCCTGGATGAAGCTCAGCACCGGCGGCACGGTCGGGAGCGTGTGCACGCGGTAGCGCAGCGGCCTGGGGTCGCGCAGCAGCTTGCGCCAGCCGTGTCCGGTGATGTTCGACGCGTAGTGCGTGGTGATGCCGGCATGGTGCAGCGCCTCGGTCACCGGCGAATACAGCAGCGTCGGTGCGGACAGTGCCTCGCCGTAGCTCAGCCCCGGCTGCACCGGCGTCAGGTAGCCCTGCGGCAGCCGCTCCACCAGCTTGCGCCAGGCTCAAGCCATTGGCATGGATGCCGCTGGATTCGAGCAGCACGATGGCATCGCCCGGCCCCAGCTTCTCGCCCAGCGACAGCCGTTGCTTCGGATTGACCAGCCCGGTGCACGAGGCCGCCAGGTCGATGCGCCCGGGCTCGACGATGCCGGCCAGCGCCGGCGTCTCGCCGCCTCCCCAGGCCACCTGGCAGCGATCGCAGGCGCGCTTCCAGCCGGCGACCAGCGCCTGCGCACGCTGCGCATCCGCGAACCAGTCGGAGCCACCGGCCGCCCAGTAGGCCTGCACCACCAGCGGCGTGGCGCCGACCGTGATCAGGTCGTTGATGGCCATCGCGATGGTGTCTTGCGCGATGGCGTCGTAGTGGCTGCGTCCGGTGAGAAGCTCCATCTCGTCGGCGACCAGCGCCCTCGAGCCAAGGCATTCGACGATGCTGGCCAGGTAGAAAGGCCCGACATCCACGACGTAGGCCGATTCGCCGCGCGAGGCCTGTTCTTCGGCGAAGCCATGCGCCTGCAAGTGGCTGGCGGTGGCTGCGGCAGCACGCTGCGCGGCCACCTTCAGCGGATCGATCAGGTCGTAGTCGACGCCGGCCTGACGGTAGCTGATCGGGGTGTTCATGTCAGCCCATTATCCGGCAGCGATCCCGGTCCCGTCACAGGGGCGCTGCGTAGAATGAAGTGCATGTCCTATGTCGTGCTCGCCCGCAAGTACCGGCCACGCAGCTTCGATCAGATGGTCGGCCAGGAGCATGTGGTACGGGCCTTGAGCAACGCGCTGCAACAGCAGCGGCTGCATCATGCCTACCTGTTCACCGGCACGCGCGGCATCGGCAAGACCACGGTGTCGCGCATCCTGGCGAAGAGCCTCAACTGCACCGGGCCTGATGGCCGCGGCGGCATCACCGCCACGCCCTGCGGGGTGTGCGGCGCATGTGTCGAGATCGACGAAGACCGCTACATGGACTATGTCAAGCTCGATGCGGCCTCGAACCGCGGCATCGACGAGGCACGGGACCTGATCGAGCGTGCGGCCTACAAGCCGAGCATCGGCCGCTTCAAGGTGTTCATGATCGACGAGGCGCACCAGCTACCAAGGACGTGTTCAGCGCGCTGCTGAAGACGCTGGACGAGCTGGCCCAGGGTTCCTCAAGTTCGTGCTCGCCACCACCGACGCGGAGAAGATGCTGCCCACGGTGCTCAGCCGCTGCCTGCAATTCAACCGGCCGGCCGATAACCCCGCGAGGTGGTGCAGCAGCACCTGCAGCAGGTGCCGCAGGCTGAAGGCGTGGCGAGCGACGCCTGTCGCTGCGGCTGCTGTCGCGTGCGGCACGCGGCTCGATGCCAATGCGCTGTCGCTCACTGACCAGGCCATCGCCTACGGCGGCGGCCGGAACGAAGGTGGCGGGCGTGCCATGCCGGCGCAGTGGATCAGGGCCATGCGGCTGGCGCTTGATCGAGGCATCGGCGCGGCGCGACGGACCGTCGCTGTTGGCGCGCCTGGACACCCTGCGCGCATTGGGCCTGTCGGCCGACGGCACGCTGCAGAGCATCGCCGTGCTGCTGCAGCATATGGCGGTGGAACAGGCCGTGCCCGGCACGCTGGATGCGGCCGACCCGGACCTGGCCGACGCAGCGCGCCTGGCCTCGGCCATGCCCGCCGACGAGACGCAGCTGCTCTACAGCATCGTGCTTCCAGGGGCGCGGCGAGCTGAGCCTGATGTCCGACGAATACAGTGCGCTGACGATGGTGTTGCTGCGCATGCTGACGTTCGCACCGACATCTGCCGCCGCGCAGCCGCTACCGCAGCGCGCGGCCGCGGCGCTGCCGACCGGTGCTCCACCGCCCGTGCCGGCCAAGCCGGTGCCGTCCGTGGCAGCGGCGCCGCCGCGTGCAGCGGCGAAGGCAATGGAGCCGCCGCCGTGGGTCGATCTGCCGCCGCCGGAAGACGATGCGCCGGCAGCGGCCGGTAGCGCGGCGCTGCGCGCACCGGCACTGCCGGCGCTGGCCGTGCCGACAGCGCCGCCGCAGGCCGCGGCGGCCTTCGTCGCTTCGCCGCTGGGCGAACGCTGGGCCGAGCTGGTCGGCCGCCTGGTGCAAACCGGCAGCGTGGCTGCGCTGGTGCGCGAGCTGGCCGCGCAGGCCGGACTCGAGCGCATCGACGGCAGCACCCAGCCGCCAACCTGGCACCTGCTGGTCGAGCGCGACTCGCTGCGCACCGACGCCCTGCGCGACAAGCTGTGCGAGGCGCTGCGCGCCGAGCTGGGCCAATCGCTGCAGTTGGTGCTGCATGCCCAGGTGCCGCAGGATTCGCCGTCACGACGCGATGCCGCCGAGCGTGAGCGACGTCAGCGTCTGGCCGAAGCGGCCATTCGCAGCGACCCGCTGGTCGTCGACCTGATGGCGCAGTTCAGCACCGCGCGCATCGTCCCCGGCTCGATCAAGCCCATCTGACCCAAGAGGAACCACCACCATGATGAAGAACCAGCTGGCCGGCCTGATGAAGCAGGCGCAGGCAATGCAGGACAACATGAAGCGCGCCCAGGAGGAACTGGCGTCGATCGAGGTCGAAGGCCAGTCCGGTGCGGGGCTGGTCAAGGTGGTGATGACCTGCAAGCACGACGTGCGTCGCGTGGCCATCGACCCCAGCCTGCTCGGCGACGACAAGGACATGCTCGAGGACCTGGTGGCCGCGGCCTTCAACGACGCGGTGCGCCGTGCCGAGACCGTGAGCCAGGAGAAGATGGGCGCGCTGACCGCGGGTATGCCGCTGCCGCCGGGCATGAAATTCCCCTTCTAGCGCAGCGGCGCCGAGTGGCCGAGACCCGCCTCGATGCATTGATCGACGCCTTGCGCCGACTGCCCGGCGTGGGCCAGAAATCGGCGCAGCGCATGGCCTACCACCTGCTGCAGAACGACCGGGGCGGTGCCGCCCGTCTGGCCACGGCGCTGCAGCAGGCGCTGGCGCAGATGCAGCATTGCCAGCGCTGCCACACCTTTACCGAACACGCCATCTGCGCCACCTGCGAGGACGGCTCGCGCGACGCGCGGCTGCTGTGCGTGGTCGAACACCCGGCCGACCAGGCGGCGCTGGAGCGCAGCGGCGGCTACCGCGGGCTGTACTTCGTGCTGATGGGCCGGCTCAGTCCGCTGGATGGCATCGGCATCCACGACATCGGCGCCTTGCCGCTGCTCGAAAGAGCCAGTGACGGTGTGGTCGACGAGGTGATCCTGGCCACCGGCTTCAGCGCCGAAGGCGAGGCCACGGCGCATGCGCTGGGCGAGGCGCTGCGCTCGCGCGGACTCAAGGTGACGCGGCTGGCGCGTGGCGTGCCCGCAGGCAGCGAACTGGAATACGTGGACCTGAGCACCATCGCCCACGCACTGGTGGACCGGCGTTGAGCGTCTAGAGCTTGGAGTCGCCCTGGGCCGTCGCCAACTTGGCGTTGGGCCTGGCTGCGGGCTTGCTGGCCGCGCTGCGCTTGACAGGCGCGTTGGCGGCAGCGGTGCTGGGCTTGGCAGTCGCCTTGGATGCGGTGGTGCCGCGTTTGGCTTGTGCCGTGGCCGAGCGCTTGCCGGCCTTGGCCGGCGCGGCGGACGTGATGACGACGATGGTCTGACCCGGCCTGAAACGTGCGTCGATGGCGACGCCGTTCCATTGCGCCACCTGTTCGGCGCTGACGCGGTGGCGCCTGGCCACCGCGGCCACTGAATCCCCCTGCTTGCCGGCCTTGAAGCTGACGCGCCGGCCTGGCGGGCGGTCGGGGGCCAGCAGCATCATGGCGTTGTCGGCCACCTGTTCGGAGACGTCGGCCGTCCTGTGCGGGCTGCGCGGCACCAGCAGGGTGGAGCCCACCTTGACAAGCATGCGCGGCGGGATGCGGTTCACCGCGCGCAGTTCCGCTTCGCTCATGCCCACCTGCCTGGCCACGTCGGCAGGCTTCAGCGTGGCCGGCGAGACCCAGGCTGTCCAGCTGGCCAGCGGTGCGCGGTGCGACTGCAGGTTGCGCACGAACAGCGTGGCGTTGTTGTAGGGCAGCAGCACCTGGGGCGTGCCGGCCGCCAGGATCACCGGCTTGTTCATCTGCGGATTCAGCTGCTGGAACTCTTCGAGCGGAACCCCGGCCAGCCGGGCGGCGACATCGACGTCGATGTCCTTGGTGATGGGCACCGTCAGGAAGTAGGGGTGGTTCTCCAGCACCGGCAGGGTGATCGAGAAGGCCTGCGGCGTCATGACGATGTTCTTCACTGCCTGCAGCTTGGGCACGTAGTTGCGCGTCTCGTCGGGCATGCGCAGGTTCTCGTAGCTCGGTGGCAACCCGGCCTTGAGGTTGCGATCCACGGCCCGCTGCACGTTGCCCTGGCCCCAGTTGTAGGCGGCCAGTGCGAGTTGCCAGTCGCCGAACTGGCGCTGCAGCATCTGCAGGTAGTCCAGCGCCGCACGCGTGGAAGCAAGCACGTCGCGACGGTCGTCGCGGAACAGGTTCTGCTTCAGGTCGAAGTCCTTGCCGGTGGCGGGCATGAACTGCCACATGCCGGAGGCGCGCGCCACCGACATCGCCTGCGGGTTGAAGGCGCTCTCGATGAAGGGCAGCAAGGCCAGCTCCGTGGGCATGCCGCGCTTCTCGATCTCTTCGACCACATGGAACAGGTAGCGGCCGCCGCGTTCGGTCATGCGCTGCACGTAGTCGGGGCGCGAGGCGTACCACTGCTGCCACTTGATGACCAGGGCGTTGTCCAGGTCGGGCATCGCAAAACCCGAGCGCACGCGCACCCACAGGTCGGTGCGCACGCTCGTGTCGTCGGCGTCGATGATCACCGACGGGCGTAGCGGGTCGAGCGCGAACAGATAGGGCTGGCCTTCGTCCGGCGGCGTGTCGGCCGCCTGGCTGGGCGGCGCGACTTCGGCCTCGGCCTGGCCTTGCGCTGGCGCAGCTGCGGTCATGGCCTCGGCACGGCCCTGTGGCGACGGACTTGGGGGCGTGGCGCAGCCGGCGAGTGCCGCGGCGAACATCACACTGGACAGCCAGCTCAGTCCGCGAGGCGGCCACGTGCCGGCGAGGCTCATCGAAGCATCGGTCGCGCGCGGGCGACGGCAGCACGGGCAGGCAGGTCGAGCGCAGGGCGCCCCACTAGAATCGCGGCCATTGGCAGCTGGTGTGGATGGCGCTGGGGGATGCTGGCCTTCGTGGCCTGGAGCGCTACAACATCCACTGGAGCAGGCAGGCCGTGCCGAGCGGCACGACGGGGCATCCGCAAGGCGGGGTGTCTGAACGCGTGAGAGGCTGTCGTCGTCATGGTTTCCGAGGCATCGATTATAGAGTTGGCAGCCTGGTTGCGGACCCCTGCGGGCCAATGCCTCGTGCATTGGGAACAATTGCACATCGACGAGGCGGTCGCCGATGTCTTTGGTTACCACGCATTGCAGCTTGGCCTGCCCGAACTCCATGCGCTGCGTGCCAACCGCATGCCGCACCGCTGGGTGGCCAGCGATTCGATGCAGCCACTGCAACCGCTGGCCGTGCCGCCGCCGAGGGACGTCGAGTCCCTCAGCCTGCCCTTCGATGCGGATGCCGCGCTGCATTGCGACTTCGACGCCTTGCCCTTTCCGAACCAGAGCCTCGACCTGGTGGTGCTGCCGCACGCGCTGGAGCTGTCGCGCGACCCGCACCTGACGCTGCGCGAGGTCGAGCGTGTGCTGGTGCCCGAAGGCCGGGTGATGATCCTCGGCTTCAACCCGGCCAGCATGTGGGGCCTGCGCCAGCGGCTGGGACGCGCGCGCGCTGCCGTCGGCCTGGGTGGACGCAGCAGCTTGTTCCTGCCGCGCGCCGGTGAGTTCCTGGGCTACTGGCGGCTGCGCGACTGGCTGCGGCTGCTGAGCTTCGAGGTCGAAGGCGGCCGCTTCGGCTGCTTCCGTCCGCCCTACGCCTCCGCGCGTTGGCTCGAACGCAGCGCGTGGATTGAAGCGGTAGGCGAGCGCTGGTGGCCGGTGTTCGGCGCCGTGTACTTCCTGGTTGCGGTCAAGCGCGTACGCGGCATGCGCCTGGTCGGCCTGGCGCGGCAGCAGACGCGCACCGCGCGTGCTGCCAATGCGGTGGTGGCCAATCGGCAGCGCCGGCAACCCGAGGAGGTCTGCGAGTGAAAGAGGTCGTGATCTACACCGACGGCGCCTGCAAGGGCAACCCCGGCCCGGGCGGCTGGGGCGCTTGCCTCAGTTGCGGCGGGCACACGAAGGAGCTTTTCGGCGGCGAGCGGTTGACCACCAACAACCGCATGGAACTGACTGCGCCGATCGAGGCACTGAGCACGTTGAAGCAGGCTTGTGCGGTGTCCATCTACACCGACAGCCAGTACCTGCGCAACGGCATCAGCATCTGGATCCATGCCTGGAAGGCGCGCGGCTGGAAGACCGCCGACCACAAGGCGGTGAAGAACATCGACCTGTGGCAGCGGCTGGACGCGCTGGTGCAGCAGCATCGCGTGACGTGGCATTGGGTCAAGGCGCACAACGGGGACCCGGGCAACGAGAAGGCCGACGAACTCGCCAACCGCGGTGTGCCTGCGCCCTGAGCTGGATCCGACGAGAAAACCCGCCAGCCGCTAAAGTGCGGCATCGTTAGAAGGGCAGCAGATTGAAGAAGGTGCATACCTGGGTGGCCGTGCTGGGCATCGCCGTGCTGGCGGGCGCCGCCTGGTGGTGGCAGAAGCGGCCCGCGCCGGCCGGCGCTGCCGAGTCTGCGCCTTCCGGCGCAGCTGCCGATTCGAGTGCCAGTGCAGCTCGAGCCGCTGGGGGCGGTCCGGGAGCACCAGGCGGATCGGTCAGCGTGGAGGTGGGCAAGGTCGTGGCCATGACGCTGGAAGACGATGCCCAGGCCGTCGGCTCGCTGCGCTCGCGCCAGGGTGTGATGCTGCGACCCGAGGTCAGCGGGCGCATCGCGTCGCTCGGCTTCAGCGACGGCCAGCGCGTGCGCCGCGGCCAGTTGCTGGTGCAACTCGATGACACGCTGCAGCAGGCGCAGCTGAAGCAGGCCGAGGCGCAGGCCAGCATCGCGCGTACCAACCTGCAGCGCAACCGCGACCTGGTGGCACAGAACTTCGTCAGCCAGAGCGCGGTCGACCAGAGCGCCGCCGTGCTGGAAGTGGCCGAGGCCCAGGTGGCATTGACCAAGGCGCAGCTGGCGCGCATGCGCATCGTCGCGCCCTTCGACGGCATTGCCGGCATCCGCAGCGTCGACACCGGCGATTACGTCAAGGATGGCGCCGACCTGGTGAACATCGAGGACCTGTCGCAGGTGCTGGTGGACTTCCGTCTGCCCGAGCGCTTCATTGCCCGCGTCAAGACCGGGCAGTCGGTGGAGGTCGGCCTGGATGCGTTGCCGGGGCAGCGCTTCACCGGCCGCATCGATGCACTGGATGCGGTGATCGACGCCAACGGCCGATCGCTGCTGGTGCGGGCGCGGCTCGACAACCCGGGCGGTGTGCTCAAGTCCGGTCTGTTCGCGCGCACGCGCATCGTCTTCGCCAAGCGCGAGAACGCGCTGGTCGTGCCCGAGGAGGCGCTGGTGCCGCAAGGTGGCAGGCAGTACATCTTCCAGGTGATCGACGGGCCGAATGGCAAGGTGTCCAAGCGCATCGAGGCGCGCATCGGGTTGCGCCTGCCGGGCAAGGTCGAAGTGCTGGAAGGCTTGGCCGCCGACGACCTGGTGGTCACCGCCGGGCAGGCCAGGCTGGGCCGCGGCGACCCGGTGCCGCTGCGCGTGGTCGACATCTCGCGTCCGGGCGGCGGGCGGCCCGCAGGCAGCGGCAAAGCGCCGACCCAGGGGGCCTCGGTGCCACGCGCGCCGTCGCCCTAGGAGCCGGCCATGCGTATTTCCGAGACTTCGATTCGCCGGCCGGTCTTCGCGACCGTGATGTCGCTGATGATCCTGCTCATCGGCCTGGTGTCCTTCGACCGGCTGTCGGTGCGCGAGTACCCGCGCATCGACGAGCCGGTGGTCACCGTCACCACCAAGCTGGTCGGCGCCTCGTCCGAGGTCATCGAGTCGCAGGTCACCAAGCCCTTGGAAGACTCCATCGCCGGCATCGACGGCGTCGACATCATCACCTCGATCTCGCGCTCCGAGCAGAGCCAGATCACGGTGCGCTTCAAGCTCGAGAAGAACCCCGACGATGCCGCTGCCGACGTGCGCGACCGGGTCTCTCGCGTGCGCGCGCGGCTGCCGGACGCAGTGGATGAGCCGGTCATCGCCAAGGTCGAGGCCGATGCCACGCCGACCATCTGGCTGGCCTTCACCAGCGACACGCTCAGTCCGCTGCAGGTCACCGATGTCATCAACCGCATCGTCAAGCCGCGGCTGCAGACGGTGCCGGGCGTGTCCAACGTGCAGGTCAACGGCGACCGCCTGTTCGCGATGCGCATCTGGCTCGACCCCGACAAGCTGGCCGCCTACCGGCTGACGGTGCAGGACGTCGAGGACGCGATCCGCAAGCAGAACCTGGAGGTGCCGGCCGGCCGCATCGAAAGCCAGCAGCGCGAGTTCAGCGTGACGGCACGCACCGACCTGAACACCGTGCCGCAGTTCGCCGAAGTCGCCTTGAAGTCGGTCAGCGGCTACACCGTGCGGCTGCGCGACGTGGCGCGCATCGAGCAGGCCGCCGCCAGCGAGCGCAGCAGCGTGCGCCTGAATGGCGTGCCGTCGATCAGCACCGGGATCATCCGCAACGCCACCGCCAACCCGCTGGAGATCTCGGCCGCGGTGCGCAAGATCCTGCCGCAGATCCAGACCGAACTGCCGTCTGGCGTGACGGTGCAGGTGGCCAACGACAACGCGGTGTTCATCGACCGCTCGGTGAAGTCGGTGTACCGCACCATCGCCGAGGCGCTGGTATTGGTGGGGCTGGTGGTGTTCGTGTTCCTGCGCACCATCCGCGCGTCGATCATCCCGATGGTCACCATTCCGGTCAGCCTGATCGGCGCCTTCGGCATCATGGCCGCGGCGGGCTTCACCATCAATACGTTGACGCTGCTGGCGCTGGTGTTGGCCATCGGCCTGGTGGTCGACGATGCCATCGTCGTGCTGGAGAACATCTTCCGCCACATCGAAGAAGGGCTCGATCCGTTCCAGGCCTCGCTCAAGGGCGCCAAGGAGATCAGCTTCGCGGTGGTGGCGATGACGCTGACGCTGGCCGCGGTGTATGCGCCGCTGGCCTTCACGCCGGGGCGCACCGGGAGGCTGTTCACCGAGTTCGCATTGACGCTGGCCGGCGCGGTGATCGTCTCCGGCTTCGTCGCGCTGACGCTGACGCCGATGATGTGCAGCAAGCTGCTGCGCCACAACCCCACGCCCAACCGCTTCGACCGCGGCATGGAGCGGGTGCTGGTGGCGATGAGCGACGGCTACGCCTTGGCGCTGCGCTGGGTGCTGACACAGCGTTGGATCGTGCTGCTGGTCATGGCCGCGGCCGCGGGCGGCAGCTGGTGGCTTTACAGCAATGCCAAGAGCGAGCTCTCACCGATGGAAGATCGCGGCGTGATCCTGGCCACCGTCAACGCGCCGGACGGTGCCACGCTCGAGTACACGGCGCGCTACCTGCGCGCCATCGAGGGCATCGGCCGCACCTACCCGGAGTTCGACCGCGTCTTCGTGGTCGCCGGCAACCCGACGGTGTCGCAGGGCATCTCCTTCATGCGCACCGTCGACTGGGACCAGCGCCAGCGCAGCACACTGGAACTGGCGCGCCTGCTGCAACCGCAGTTCATGGGCCTGCCCGGCGTGACCGCCTTTCCGGTCACACCGCCGAGCCTGGGGCAGGGCTTTCGTGAGCGTTCGATCAACTACGTCATCGTCACCAGCGACAGCTACGAGAACCTGGCGCGCGTGTCGCAGCAGTTCATGGCAGAGATGGCCAAGAACCCCGGTTTCGTGCAGCCCGACACCGACCTGCGGCTGAACAAGCCGGAGATCTTCGTCGAGGTCGACCGCGCCCGCGCTGCCGACATGGGCGTCAGCGTCGATGCGGTGGCGCGCACAGTCGAGACCATGCTCGGAGGCCGCGCGGTAACGCGCTACAAGCGTGATGCCGACCAGTACGACGTGATCGTGCAGACCGAGATGCGCGGGCGCAGCACGCCCGAGGACATCGAAAAACTGTTCGTGCGCGGCCGCGGCGAGGCGATGGTGCCGCTGAGCTCGCTGATCAAGGTGCGCGAGGCGGTCAGCCCGCGCGAACTGAACCACTTCAACCAGCGGCGTTCGGTGTCGATCACCGCCAACCTGGCGCAGGGCTATGCGCTGGGCGAGGCGCTGCAGTTCATGGACGAAACCGCGCGCAAGGTGCTGCCCTCCGGTTATGCCACCGAACTCAATGGCGTCAGCCGCGAGTTCCGGTCCTCGTCCGGTGCGCTCGGCTTGGTCTTCGTGCTGGCGCTGATGTTCATCTTCCTGGTGCTGTCGGCTCAGTTCGAGAGCTTCGTCGACCCCTTCGTCATCCTGCTGGCGGTACCGCTGTCGATGGTGGGTGCGCTGTTGGCCATGCACTGGACCGGCGGGACGCTCAATGTCTACTCGCAGATCGGGCTGATCACGCTGGTCGGCCTGATCAGCAAGCACGGCATCCTGATCGTCGAGTTCAGCAACCAGTTGCGCCAGCAGGGCCGCAGCCTGATGGAGGCCGTGGTCGAGGCGTCGAGCCTGCGCCTGCGCCCGATCCTGATGACCACAGGCGCGATGGTGCTGGGCGCGCTGCCGCTGGCCACGGCCAGCGGTGCCGGCGCCGAAAGCCGCCAGCAGATCGGCTGGGTCATCGTCGGTGGCATGTCGCTGGGCACGCTGCTGACGCTGTTCGTGGTGCCGACCATGTACACGCTGTTCGCGCGCAAGGGCGTGCCGGGCGAGATCGGCACGCCGGCCGCCGACGAGGCGCAGCCGCATCAGGCGACCGTGCAGGCCCCGGTCTGAGGGGCGCACCATGCGAACTCGCGGTTGCAGGTACAGGAGCCTGAGCCGGCTGGCGGCGCATTGCGGCCGGTGTCGAGCTGCGGAATTCATTCACCGCGCAGGTACAGCGGACGAAGAGTTGGCGCAGAGCACTGCAATGCGGACAGGCATCTCTCCCGTTCTCCTGTGCGAACCTGCGCGCCGTCTGCGCCTCTGCGGTGAAGGCTGCATACGTTGGGCTGCAGTGCATCGTGACCCGCCTCTGCTCTGTCGAGGCTCGAGCGCGGCCCGGTATCAGACCCAGGCGTCGAAGGGCAGCACGTCCACCAGCTCGCCCGCGGCCACGCTGCCCTGTTCGTGGTGCAGCAGAACCATGCCATTGGCCTGGCTCATGCTGCGCAGGATGCCGCTGCCCTGCGAGCCGGTGATCGCCACCTGCCAGGTGCCGTCGGCGGCGCGGCTGACGATGCCGCGCTGGTACTCGGTTCGGCCCGGCTTCTTGCGGATCGGCGCGACGCTGAAGGCGCGCAGCATGGGCAACGTTTGCGGGCTGGCACCAGCCATGCGCAGCAGCGCGTCGCGCACGAAGGCATAGAAGGTCACCATCACCGCCACCGGGTTGCCGGGCAGGCCGAACAGGATGGCCTGCTGACCGGAATCGCCTATGCGTCCGATCGCCATCGGCCGCCCCGGCCGCATCGCGATCTTCCAGAACAGCACCTCGCCCAGTTCGGCCATGATGCGTTTGGTGTGGTCGGCCTCGCCGACGCTGACACCGCCCGAGGTGATGACTGCGTCGGCGCAACTTGCCGCCTGCATGAAGGTTTCGCGCAGTGCCGCCGGGTCGTCGCGCACCACGCCCAGATCGATGGCCTCGACGTCCAGGCGCTGCAGCATGCCCCACAGCGTGTAGCGGTTGCTGTCGTAGACGCAGCCGGCATCGAGCGGTTCGCCGATCGAGCGCAACTCGTCGCCGGTGGAAAAGAAGGCCACGCGCAGGCGCCGACGTACCGGCACCTCGGCCTGGCCCAGCGAGGCCAGCAATCCCAGGTCGGCCGGGCGCAGCACACGGCCAGCGGCCAGCGCGGCCGCGCCACGGGCCAGGTCCTCGCCAGCCAGGCGGCGGTTGTCGCCGGCACGCAGCACACCCGCGGGCACCAGCACCGCGTCGCCATCGAGCTGCGTGAACTCCTGCGGCACCACGGTATCGAGCCCGGCTGGCATGACCGCGCCTGTCGTGATGCGCACGCAGCCGCCCGCCGGCACCGCGCCGCCAAAGTTCTGCCCGGCCAGGCCGCTGCCGACGATGCGCAGCCGCGTCGGTGCATCGGCCGACAGTTCGCTGCCGCGCAGTGCGAAGCCGTCCATCGCCGAGTTGTCGTTTGCCGGCACGTCGATGGCCGAGACGACGTCGCGCGCCAGCACCCGGCCGAGTGCGTCGCGGATCGGCCGCATCTCCACCGCCTGCACGACAGGCACCAGCCGAGCGATGAAGTCCTGCGCCCGGGCGACAGGCAGCGCGTCGGGGTCGTAGCCCGCCATGCTTGCAGCCATCTGCTGCAGCGCCGAAGGCGCTACGGGGGGGATCACATCAGTCATCGGTCTGCGGCTGTCCCTGGCCGCAGGGGAAGTCGTCGCCGTCGCGGCGCGGGCCGCGCATCACCGCGGTGATCCAGCAGCCGATGGCATAGGTCAGCACCATCGTCAGCGCGAACAGGATGCCGCCGACGACGATGAAGTCGATCAGCATCCGGCTGCGCTCGGGCTGGTCGACCAGGCCCGGCTGATGGAAGGTCTTGACTGCTTCGCCCAGCAGCCACGGCAGCAGCAGGCTGGCCAGCGTGGCCCAAAGCAGTTGCCAGCGCGTGCGCGAAGTCTTCCAGCCAGGCCACATTGCCGTCAACCGCCGATGTAGTGCATCTCGACGCGACGCTCACCCGCCGGGGCCGGCGTGCCGGCCGCGCCGCGCAACTCGGAATAGCGGTCGCTGCGCTGGCGCCACAGGCCGGCGATGGCCGCGGCGATCTGCAGATCGCTGGCATCGCCGCGCAGCAGGCCGCGCAGGTCGTGGCCGGCGCTGGCGAACAGGCACAGGAACAGCTTGCCCTCGGTGGACAGCCGGGCGCGGTTGCAGTCATGGCAGAAGGCCTGCGTGACGCTGGAGATCACGCCAATCTCGCCGCCGCC
Organism: uncultured Pseudomonadota bacterium; assembly: GCA_963818005.1. Classification (GTDB taxonomy): domain Bacteria; phylum Pseudomonadota; class Gammaproteobacteria; order Burkholderiales; family Burkholderiaceae_C; genus Rubrivivax. Next base: position 132,571 of record CAWFQP010000060.1, on the reverse strand, counting down.
ATCGACATAGCGCCAGCGTTCGGCGGTCTCTCCCTCGGCCTGCGGGTCGATGGCCTGCAGCGGATGTGTGCATTGCAGGCGCTCGATCAACTGCGCCGAAGGCAGCACCTCGTCCATGCGCCAGCCGTTGGTGGCGCCGACGTCCATGTACTCGATGAAGCGCAGCACGATGCCGCTGTGGCGGAAGTGCTCGGCCATCGCCAGCACCTCATGGTCGTTGGTGCCGCGCTTGACCACCATGTTGACCTTGATCGGTGCCAGGCCCACGGCCATCGCTGCCTCGATGCCGCGCAGCACCTCGGCCACCGGGAAGTCGACATCGTTCATGCGCCTGAAGATGGCGTCGTCGAGAGCGTCCAGGCTGACGGTGACACGCTGCAAGCCGGCGTCCTTGAGCGCACGCGCCTTGCGCGCCAGCAGCGAGCCGTTGGTCGTGAGCGTGATGTCCAGCGGCTCGCCTTCAGGCGTGCGCAGCGCGGCCAGCATCTCGATCAGCGCCTCCAGGTTCTTGCGCAGCAGCGGCTCGCCACCGGTCAGGCGCAGCTTGCGCACACCGTGCGCGACGAACACTCGCGCGGTGCGCGTGATCTCCTCGAAGCTGAGCAGCGCGCTGTGCGGCAGGAAGACATGCGACTTGTCGAACACCTCCTTGGGCATGCAGTAGCTGCAGCGGAAGTTGCAGCGGTCGGTGACCGAGATGCGCAGGTCGCGCAGCGGCCGGCCCAGGCGGTCGACCAGCGGGCCCTGAGGTTCAGGGTCGTGGTCCGGCACCGACAAGGGCCGCAGACTGCGGCGCAGGTCCGTCAGCGGGATGAAGGTGTCGCCCATGACGCTATTGTGCCCGTTGGCCCTGATGGCGGCTGCGCTGGTGCAACTGCCGAACACGGGGCCGTGACCTGACAGCAGTCGCCTGCCGGCCCACCCGAGGATTCGGCGGGGAATGTCTGGCTGCAGCGGGCCCGAGCACCCTGACGGCGAGGAACAGGGCCCGGGGCGGCGCCGCACGAGCGCGTTCGCCGGTCACGTCAGCATGGCGCAAGCGCCAACGCGAAAATGCGTTCCTGGGTTCCCCGCCGGGAGCTTGTGTTCTGTCAAGGCGGCCCGGTCGCCGCCGGGCCATGCTGCGGGTTGCAGACCGATCGCATTGCCAATCGAAGGAGACGAAGATGAACTACGCGGACTTCCATCGCCGCTCGATCGAGCAACCCGATGCCTTCTGGGCCGAGCAGGCCCAGCTGATCGACTGGCACAAGCCTTTCGACCGCGTCTGCGACTACAGCCGGCCGCCCTTCGCCAACTGGTTTGCCGGGGGCCAGACCAACCTGTGCCACAACGCGGTCGACCGCCACTTGAAGGACCGCGCCGACGGCAACGCGCTGATCTGGGTGTCCACCGAGGTCGACAAGGAGGTGGTCTACAGCTATCGCCAGCTGCATGCCGAAGTGCAGCGCATGGCCGCCTGCCTGATCGAGCTGGGCGTCAAGAAGGGTGACCGGGTGCTGATCTACATGCCGATGATCGCCGAGGCCGCCTTCGCGATGCTGGCTTGTGCGCGCATCGGCGCCATCCATTCGGTGGTCTTCGGCGGCTTTGCCAGCGTCAGCCTGGCCAGCCGCATCGACAACGCCACGCCGACGGTGATCGTCAGCGCCGACGCCGGCAGCCGCAGCGGCAAGGTCGTGCCCTACAAGGGCCTGCTCGACGAGGCGATCCAGATCGCCCAGCACAAGCCGGCCAAGGTCCTGATGGTCGACCGCGGCCTGGCGCCTTTCGAGCCGGTGCCCGGCCGCGATGCCGACTACGCCATGCTGCGCGAGAAGCACCTGAACACCGTCGTGCCCTGCGAGTGGGTCGATGCCACGCACCCGAGCTACACGCTGTACACCAGCGGCACCACCGGCACGCCCAAGGGCGTGCAGCGCGACACCGGCGGCTACTGCGTGGCGCTGGCCGCGAGCATGAAACACATCTTCCTTCGGCCAGCCAGGCGAGACCTACTTTTCCACCAGCGACATCGGCTGGGTGGTCGGGCACAGCTACATCGTCTACGGCCCGCTGATCGCCGGCATGGCGACCATCATGTACGAAGGCCTGCCGACGCGGCCCGATGCCGGCATCTGGTGGAGCCTGGTCGAGAAGTACAAGGTCACCGCGATGTTCAGCGCGCCGACCGCGGTGCGCGTGCTGAAGAAGCAGGACCCTGCCTACCTTTCCAAGTACGACCTGTCGAGCCTGCGTGCGCTGTTCCTGGCCGGCGAGCCGCTGGACGAGCCCACCGCCAAGTGGATCGCCGAGGCCCTGGGCAAGCCGATCATCGACAACTACTGGCAGACCGAGAGCGGCTGGCCGATCCTGACCATTGCCAACGGCGTGGAGAAGGCACCCAGCAAGTTCGGCTCGCCGGGCGTGCCGATGTACGGCTACAACGTCAAGCTGCTCAACGAGAGCACCGGCGAAGAGGTGCGCGGCGCCGACGAGAAGGGCGTGGTCATGATCGAAGGCCCGCTGCCCCCGGGCTGCATGCAGACGGTGTGGCAGGACGATGCGCGCTTCGTCAAGACCTACTGGAGCACGATCGGCGGCAAGCAGCTGTACAGCACCTTCGACTGGGGCGTGCGCGATGCCGACGGCTACTACTTCATCCTCGGCCGCACCGACGACGTCATCAACGTCGCCGGCCACCGGCTGGGCACGCGCGAGATCGAGGAGAGCATCTCCAGCCACCCCAACGTGGCCGAGGTGGCGGTGGTCGGCGTGGCCGACACCCTGAAGGGCCAGGTGGCGATGGCCTTCGTCATCGCCAAGGACGCCAGCGCTCTGGGCGACAGCGCCGCGCGGCTGAAGCTGGAAGGCGACATCATGAAGGTGGTCGACGGCCAGCTCGGCGCCGTGGCCCGGCCGGCGCGCGTGCTGTTCGTGTCCGCCCTGCCGAAGACGCGCTCGGGCAAGCTGCTGCGCCGCGCCTTGCAGGCGGTGGCCGAGAACCGCGACCCGGGCGACCTGACGACCATCGAGGACCCGAGCGCGTTGCAGCAGGTCAAGGAGCTGGTGGCGCAGAAGTAGCGGCCGGGCCGCGTCAGAGCACCTCTGAGGCGAAATCCGCCAGCCGTGACCGCTCGCCCCGCGCCAGCATGATGTGCCCGCCGTGCGGCCAGCCCTTGAAGCGGTCGACCGCGTAGGTCAGGCCGGAACTGCCTTCGGTCAAGTAGGGCGTGTCGATCTGCGCCAGGTTGCCGAGACACACGATCTTCGTGCCCGGCCCGGCGCGCGTGATCAGCGTCTTCATCTGCTTGGGTGACAGGTTCTGCGCCTCGTCGATCAACACGAACTTGTTCAGGAAGGTGCGCCCGCGCATGAAGTTCAGGCTCTTGATCTTGATCTTGCTGCGCACCAGGTCGTTGGTGGCGGCGCGGCCCCATTCACCCGCTGCCGTGTCGGTGCGCGCCAGCACTTCCAGGTTGTCGTCCAGCGCGCCCATCCACGGGCCCATTTTTTCCTGTTCGTCGCCGGGCAGGAAACCGATGTCCTCGCCCACCGGCACGGTGACGCGGGTGACGATGATCTCGGTGTAGCGTCGCTCGTCCAGCACCTGGCTCAAGCCCGCGGCCAGCGTCATCAGCGTCTTGCCTGAACCCGCGGTGCCGGTGAGCGTGATGAAGTCGCACTCCGGGTCCATCAGCAGGTTCAGCGCGAAGTTCTGCTCGCGATTGCGCGAGGTCACGCCCCAGACCGCGTTCTTGGCATGGCTGTAGTCGCGCAGCGTTTTCAGCACCGCCGTCTTGCCGGTGATCTCGGTGACGCGCGCATACAGCGGCGTGGCGCCGGGCGTTTCCAGAAAGACGAACTGGTTGATCAGCAGCACCGGCACCAGCGGACCGCTGATGCGGTAGAAGGTGTGGCCGCCCTGGCTCCAGCTTTCCATGGTCTTGCCATGGCGCTCCCAGAAGTCGGCTGGCAGCGTCATCACGCCGGTGTAGAGCAGGTCGCCGTCGTCCAGCGTCTTGTCGTTGAAGTAGTCCTCGGCCGGCAGGCCGAGCGCGCGCGCCTTGACGCGCATGTTGATGTCCTTGGACACCAGCACCACATCGCGAGCGGGCTGCTGCTCGCGCAGCGCGCGCACCACGCCCAGGATCTGGTTGTCGGCCTTGCCCTGCGGCAGGCCGTCGGGCAGCTTGATGTCCAGCAGCGTGGTCTGGAAGAACAGCTTGCCGGCGGCGTCCTTGTGGCCGGTCTTGGACAGCGGGATGCCTGCCGTTGCATCGGTGCTGCCCTTGGCATCGGTGAAGGTGGCCAGCGCATCCAGGTTGCGGCTGACCTGGCGCGCATTGCGCGCCACTTCACTCAGCCCCTTCTTGTTGTTGTCCAGTTCCTCCAGCGTGATCATCGGCAGGAAGATGTCGTGCTCGTCGAAGCGGAACAGCGACATCGGATCGTGCATCAGCACGTTGGTGTCCAGCACGAAGAGCTTGGCCGGGCCGGCGACGCGCGGCGCGCGAGCGCGCGCACGTTGCACCTCGACGGGTGCGGCGGTCGCTGGCCGCGGCTCCACGTGGGCCATGACGGCAGGGGCGACGCGGCTGTCCAGCAATTCCAGCGGCGCGCCCGCAGCGACTTCGGCGCTGGCCGCCGGCTTCAGCGTGCGCTTGTCATGCCGGGGCGCGGCCTGGGACTCGAAGTCGGTGGGGGCCAGCAGGGAGGCTTTCTGTGCAGGAGGCTTGGGCAGCGGCATGGGAGGCGGGGTTGGATCAGCAAAAACGCCGGCACAAGGCCGGCGTCGGACACACAGCGGAACGAGAACGATTGTTCAAGCGGCTTTCTTCAGCATCTTGACGGCCTTGAGCACTTCATCGACGTGCCCGGCGACCTTGATGCCGCGCCACTCGGCGCGCAGCACGCCCTGCGGGTCGATCAGGAAGGTGCTGCGCTCGATGCCCTTGACCTTCTTGCCGTACATGATCTTGTTCTTGACCACGCCGAACATGTGGCACAGCTTCTCTTCGGTGTCGGCGATCAGCTCGAAGGGCAGTTCGAGGTTGCTCTTGAACTTCTCGTGCGAATTCATGTTGTCGCGCGACACCCCGAAGACCACCGCACCGGCCTTGACGAAATCCTTGTGGCGGTCACGGAACTGCATGGCCTCTGTGGTGCAACCGGGTGTTGCATCCTTCGGATAGAAATAGAGTACAACCGTACGCCCCAGAAAGGCCTGCGGCGTGAACTTCACGCCGCTGGTGGCGACGGCTTCGAATTCCGGGAGGGCTTTGTTGACGGCTGGGGTCATGTGGTTCGGCTCTCGAAGGCGGGGCCTGTGACGGCATAACCAGCAATTATAAAGTCAAGCATCGCCGCCCCGATGACGGCTCGCGACGGCCCTGCGCGTCAGCACGGGGGCGCTGCAGCCGGCTCGAGCAGCAGCGCGCCGAGCACGGCGCGGCCTTCGCTGGCCAGCACGTTGTAGGTGCGGCAGGCCGCAGCGGTGTCCATCATCTCCACGCCGATGCCGCGTTCGATCAGGCAGCGCACCAGCGCCGGCGCGATGAAACGGTGGCGCGTGCCGCTGCCGAAGATCACCAGCTCGGGCTGCAGCGCCAGCGCCTGCTCGAAGTGCTCGGCCCGCAACTGCTCGACGTGTGCCGGCGCCCAGGCCTGCACCTCGCCGTGCCAGGGCACCAGCAGGCTGTGGCTGAAGCCGGCCGTGCCGACCCAGATGCTTGCCGCATCGTGCCGGGTGATGGTGTTGACGCCTTCGGCGCGATCGGGTTGGAACTTCAAGGTGCTTGCCCCGCGCGGGGCCGGGATGCGGCGTTGCCTATGGGTAAAATTATAGATTTTTGCGGTGCAGCATACTGCGCCGTCCACCGCCCCTAGGGCCCCGAGGAGCGCACGCGTTGAAGCCCATTCTGAAGTCCGGCAAGCTGAACGACGTGTGCTACGACATCCGCGGCCCGGTGCTGGACAAGGCCCGCCAGATGGAGGAAGAGGGCCACAAGATCATCAAGCTGAACATCGGCAACCTGGCGGTGTTCGGCCTGGAACCGCCGGACGAGATCGTGCAGGACATGATCCGCAACCTGCCACATTCGGCCGGCTATACCGACAGCAAGGGACTGTTCGCGCCGCGCAAGTCGGTGGTGCATTACTCGCAGGAGAAGAACATCGCCGGCGTCGGCGTGGACGATGTCTACCTGGGCAACGGCGCGTCCGAGCTGATCGTGATGAGCCTGAACGCGCTGCTCGACAGCGGCGACGAGGTGCTGGTGCCGGCACCCGACTACCCGCTGTGGACCGCCGCGGTGTCGCTGTCGGGCGGACGGCCGGTGCACTACCTGTGCGACGAACAGGCCGACTGGACGCCGGACATCGCCGACATGCGCGCCAAGATCACGCCGCGCACGCGCGGCATCGTCGTCATCAACCCGAACAACCCCACCGGTGCGCTGTACCCGCCGGAATTGCTGCTGCAGATCGTCGAACTGGCGCGAGCGCACCAGCTGATCGTCTTTGCCGACGAGATCTACGACAAGACCCTGTACGACGGCCACACCCACACCAGCATCGCTTCGCTGGCCGACGACGTGCTGTTCGTCAGCTTCAACGGCCTGAGCAAGAACTACCGATCCTGCGGCTACCGCGCCGGCTGGATGATCGTCTCCGGCGACAAGCGCCATGCCCGCGACTACATCGAGGGCCTGAACATGCTGGCGTCGATGCGGCTGTGCGCCAACACGCCCGGGCAGTTGGCGATCCAGACCGCACTCGGCGGCTACCAGAGCATCAAGGACCTGGTCGCGCCGGGCGGGCGGCTGTGCCGGCAGCGCGACCTGGCCTATGAGCTGCTGTCGCAGATCCCGGGCGTCAGCGTGGTCAAGCCGAAGGCCGCGCTGTACATGTTTCCGAAGCTCGACCCGAAGATGTACCCGATCGCCGATGATCAACAGTTCGCCTACGAGCTGCTGGCCGAGGAGAAGGTGCTGATCGTGCAGGGCACCGGCTTCAACTGGGCCACGCCGGACCACTTTCGGCTGGTCTTCCTGCCCAACTCCGACGATCTGCATGACGCCATCGGCCGTATCGCCCGCTTCCTTGGCCACTACCGCAAACGCCATGGACATTGACCCCCCCGCAGCGCCTGCGGCGCCTCCCCCCCCGGGGGCGCCGCCTGTGGCCCGGCGAAGCCGGTTCCACGGTGTCTGCTTGACACGCCTGTCGCACGGCGGCTGTTGCAACTGATGTCACCCTCTACTGCAATGAAACCTATCCAAGTCGGTCTGCTCGGCATCGGCACCGTCGGCAGCGGCACCTTCAAGGTGCTGCAGCGCAACCAGGCGGAGATCCGCCGCCGTGCCGGTCGCGGCATTCAGATCACCATGGTGGCCGACCTGGACGTCGAACGCGCGCGCGCGGTGGTCGGGCCCGAGGTCAGCGTGGTCGGCGATGCACGGCAGGTGATCGCCAATCCGGACATCGACATCGTCATCGAGCTGATCGGCGGCTACGGCATCGCCCGCGCGCTGGTGCTGGAGGCGATTGCCGCCGGCAAGCATGTGGTCACCGCCAACAAGGCGCTGCTGGCGGTGCACGGCACCGAGATCTTCGAAGCCGCCAGCGCCAAGGGTGTGGTCGTGGCTTTCGAGGCGGCGGTGGCCGGCGGCATCCCGATCATCAAGGCGCTGCGCGAGGGGCTGTCCGCCAACCGCATCGACTGGATCGCCGGCATCATCAACGGCACCACCAACTTCATCCTGTCGGAAATGCGTTCCAAGGGGCTGGACTTCGACGCTGCACTCAAGGACGCGCAGAAGCTGGGCTACGCCGAATCCGACCCGAGCTTCGACATCGAGGGCATCGACGCCGCGCACAAGGCCACGATCATGAGCGCGCTGGCCTTCGGCATCCCGGTGCAGTTCGACAAGGCGTTTGTCGAGGGCATCACCAAGCTGCAGGCGGCCGACATCCGCTATGCCGAGCAGCTGGGCTACCGCATCAAGCTGCTGGGCATCACCAAACGACGCGACGACCTGGCAAGCGTGCCTGGCGGCGCGGGGGGCATCGAGCTGCGCGTGCATCCGACGTTGATACCGTCCAGTCGATTGATCGCCAATGTCGAAGGCGCGATGAATGCGGTGGTGGTGCAGGGCGATGCCGTCGGCACCACGCTGTACTACGGCAAGGGCGCCGGTGCCGAGCCCACCGCGTCGGCCGTGGTGGCCGACCTGGTGGACATCACGCGGCTGCACACCGCCGACCCGGACCACCGCGTGCCGCACCTGGCCTTCCAGCGCGGTGCGCTGCACGACACGGCCATCCTGCCGATCGACGAGGTGGTCACTGCCTTCTACCTGCGCCTGCAGGTGGCCGATCAGAAGGGCGTGTTGGCGCGCATCACCGGCATCCTGGCCGACAACGACATCTCGATCGACGCCGTGCTGCAACGGCCCGGCGCCGAAGGCGATGTATCCGCAGCCCTCGCCGTGGGCGAGGGCAAGACCGACCTGATCATCTTGACCCACGATACCGTCGAGGGCCGCATGAACAAGGCGCTGGCGCAGATGCAGGCCCTGTCGACGGTGCTGGCGCCGATCGTTCGCATCCGCAAGGAAGAATTGAATTGAACCCCCCCGAGGCGACTTCGGCGCTCCCCCCAGCGGGCGGAGTCGGCGCGGCAAAGCCGGGTCCGCGGCGGCTGCCGGATGATCCGCACCCTGCCGTGCGCATGGCGTCGTGCGCACGGAATCGACGCTGCCCATGAAGTACATCAGCACACGCGGCGACGCGACACCGCGGGCCTTCTGCGAGATCCTGCTCGAGGGCCTGGCGCCGGACGGCGGGCTGTACCTGCCGCAGCACTATCCGCGGGTGGACGGGGCCACGCTGGCGAGGTGGCGCGGCCTGTCCTATGCCGAGCTGGCCTTCGAGATCCTTTCGCTGTACATCGACGACATCCCGCCCGAGGACCTGCGCGCGCTGGTGCGGCGCACCTACACGACCGAGATCTTCGGCACGCCGCAGATCACGCCGCTGAAGGCGCTGGACCAGGGCCTGTACCTGCAGGCGCTGTCCAACGGCCCGACGCTGGCCTTCAAGGACGTGGCCATGCAGCTGCTGGGCCAGCTGTTCGAGTACCAGCTGGCGCGCAGCGGGCGGCAGCTCAACATCCTGGGCGCGACCTCGGGCGACACCGGCAGCGCCGCCGAGTACGCGATGCGTGGCAAGAAGGGCGTGCGCGTGTTCATGCTCTCGCCGCACGGGCGCATGAGCCCGTTCCAGCAGGCGCAGATGTTCAGCCTGCAGGACCCGAACATCCACAACATCGCCATCGAAGGCGTGTTCGACGATTGCCAGGACATCGTCAAGGCCGTGTCCAACGACCTGGCCTTCAAGCAGCGCTTCAGCATCGGCACCGTCAACTCGATCAACTGGGCGCGGCTGCTGGCGCAGGTGGTGTACTACTTCTTCGGCTACTTCCAGGCAACCAAGGCCGAAGGCGAGACGGTGGACTTCACCGTGCCCTCGGGCAACTTCGGCAACATCTGCGCCGGCCACGTGGCGCGCATGATGGGCCTGCCGATCGGCCGGCTGGTGGCAGCCACCAACGAAAACGACGTGCTCGACGAATTCTTCCGCACCGGCCGCTACCGCGTGCGCGGCGGCAGCGAGACTTTCGAGACCTCGAGCCCGTCGATGGACATCAGCAAGGCCAGCAACTTCGAGCGCTTCGTCTTCGACCTGGTCGGCCGCAATGCAGCGCGCACGGCGGCGCTGTTCGGCGCCGGCATCACGCGCGATGGAGGATTCCAGGTCACCGAAGCGGAGTTCGCGCGCATTGCCGGCTTCGGCTTCGCCTCCGGCAAGAGCGTGCATGCCGAGCGCATCACCACCATTCGCGACACCTGGCGGCGCTTCGGCACGATGATCGACACCCATACCGCGGACGGGCTGAAGGTGGCGCGCGAACAGCGGCGCGACGGCGTGCCGATGCTGGTGCTGGAGACCGCGTTGCCGGCCAAGTTTGCCGAGAGCATCCGCGAGGCGCTGGGCATCGAAGCGCCGCGGCCGGCAGCGCTGCAGGGCATCGAGTCCCTGCCCAAGCGCTTCGAGGTGCTGCCGGTGGATGCCGAGCGGGTCAAGCGCTGCATCGCCGAGCACACCGGCCTGTAGGGCAACGGGCATGGCAATCAGTGAGCGGCCGCCCCTGCTGAGCCTGGACGAGGCACTGGCGCGGTTGCTGCAGGGCGCGGCCGGCCATGCCATCACCGAGCTCGAGACGGTCGCCACCTTCGACGGCCTGGGCCGCGTGCTGGCCGACGAGGTGCGCTCGGCCATCGACGTGCCCGGCGCCGACAACAGCTCGATGGACGGCTACGCGCTGCGTGCGGCCGACGCCGCGGCGGGTGCGCTGCTGCCGGTGGCACAGCGCATCCCGGCCGGCACGGTCGGCGCGCCGCTGGCGCCGCGCACGGCGGCGCGCATCTTCACCGGCGCGATCATTCCCGAGGGCGCCGACGCGGTGCTGATGCAGGAGCAGGCTGAAGGCCTGCCCGGCGACGGCCTGGGCGCGGTACGGGTGCGCGCCACGCCGTCCGCGGGCGACTGGATCCGTCGCCGCGGCGAAGACGTGCGTGCCGGCGACGTGGTGCTGGAGCGCGGCGCGCGGCTGACGCCGCAGGCGCTGGGCCTGGCCGCCGCTGTCGGCGCGGCCCATCTGCGAGTGCGGCGCCGGCCGCGCGTGGCGCTGCTGTCCACGGGCGACGAACTGGCCATGCCAGGCGAGGCCTTGAAGCCGGGAGCGATCTACAACTCCAACCGCTTCATGCTGCGCGCCTTGCTGCAGGCCAGCGGCTGCGAATTCACCGACCTGGGCATCGTGCCGGATCGGCTGCAGGCCACGCGCGAGGCCCTGCGCCGCTCGGCCCAGGGTCACGACCTGATCCTCAGTTCGGGCGGCGTTTCGGTCGGCGAGGAAGACCACCTGAAACCGGCAGTGCAGGCCGAAGGCCGGCTGGAGCTGTGGCAGATCGCCATCAAGCCGGGCAAGCCACTGGCCTTCGGCGCCGTGCGCACATCGGCCGGGCCGGACGCGCTGTTCGTCGGACTGCCGGGCAATCCGGTGTCCAGCTTCGTCACCTTCTTGCTCTGCGTGGCGCCCTTGCTGCGCGCGCTGCAGGGGGCCGACCCGGCGCCGCCGACGGCCCTGCCGCTGCGCGCCGACTTCGACTGGCCCAAGGCGGACAAGCGCCGCGAGTTCCTGCGCGTGCGCCTCAACCCGTTGGGCGGGCTCGACTTGTTCGCCAACCAGAGCTCCGGGGTGCTCACCTCCACGGTCTGGGCCGACGGCCTGGTGGACAACCCGGCCGGGCAGGTGATCCGGCGCGGCGATTTGGTACGCTTCCTGCCCCTGGCTGAGCTGATCGCGCGATGAAGATCCAGATCCGCTACTTTGCGTCGCTGCGCGAGACCCTGGGCGCGCAGGAGGCGCTCGACATGCCCGCCGGCAGCACGCTCGGTGCGCTGCGCGATGTGCTCATCGGGCGCAGCCCGCGCCATGCCGAGGTGCTGGCGCGCGGGCGGGCGGTGCGATGCGCGCTGGCGCAGCGCATGTGCGACGAAGGCACCGCACTGGCCGACGGTGCCGAGGTGGCCTTCTTCCCGCCGGTCACCGGAGGCTGAAATGGAGCCCCCACGCCCACTTCGTTCGCTGCCCCCCGAGGGGGCGCTCAGCACCTTCGGAACGGCCGGGCGGTACTGAAATGGCCGAACGCGTGTCCGTGCGCCAGGCCGATTTCGACCTCTCGGCCGAGGTGGCGGCGCTGCGCGCGGGCGATGGCGGCGTCGGCGCCGTGGTGGCCTTCGTCGGCACGGTGCGCGAGCACAGCGCGGGGCAGCTCGTCAGCCGCATGGAACTGGAGCACTACCCGGGCATGACCGAGGCGGCCATCGAAACGATGATCGACGCTGCGCAGCAGCGCTTCGACATCCGCGCGACCCGGGTCGTGCACCGCATCGGCGTGTTGCAGCCGGCCGACCAGATCGTGCTGGTGGCGGTGACTTCGGCGCACCGTGGCCAGGCCTTCCAGGCCTGCGAGTTCCTGATGGACTACCTGAAGACCCAGGCGCCATTCTGGAAGAAGGAAGGCAACGCCGAGGGTTCGCATTGGGTGGACGCGCGCAGCAGCGACGATGCCGCGCTCCAGCGCTGGGGCCTGGACTCCGGCAACGCCGCTTGAGTGCCGGCAGCGAGTCGCCCGCTTGATCGCCACCTTCCCCTGGGCCACGATGCTGGCCGTGGCGCTGGGTGCGGCCATCGGCGCGGTGCTGCGCTGGGCCGCCGGGGTCTGGATGAACCCTTTCTGGCACGGGCTTTCCGCTGGGCACGCTGGTGGTCAACTGCGCCGGGGGCTTCATGATCGGTGCGGCCCTGATCGGCTTCGAACGCTGGCCGTCCGAACTGCCACGGGCCTTTGTCATCACCGGTTTCCTGGGTGGACTGACCACCTTCTCGGCCTTTTCGGGTGAATCCCTGCATCTGCTGCAGCGTGGCCAATGGATCATGGCGGTGTGGCACGCTTCGGCGCACGTCTTCGGGTCCTTGGTGTGCGTCGCCGCGGGATTTGCCCTGGCCCGGCTGATACTGCGGGCCTGAACCGGTCATGAAGCAACAAGTGGTGGACTCCGCCGTCTCGACCCTGGCGCTGCGCGCGGCACTCGGGCGCTTTGCCACGGGCGTGACCATCATCAGCTGCCGCGCGGCCGACGGCAGCCTGGTGGGCCTGACGGCCAATTCCTTCAATGCGCTGTCGCTGGAGCCGCCGCTCATCCTGTGGTCGCTGCGCAGCGCGAGCCCGACCCTCGATGCCTTCCTGGCCGCGACGCACTTCGCGGTCAATGTGCTGGCCGAAAACCAGGTCGAGCTGTCGCGTCGCTTCGCCGCGCCGGCGCCGGACAAGTATGACGAAGGCCTGTGGACCGAAGGGCTGGGCGGCGCGCCGGTGCTGGCCGGCTGCCCGGCCGTCTTCGAATGCGAGAAGGTGTCCGTCCAGACGGCAGGCGACCACTTGCTGTTCATCGGCCGGGTTCATCGCGCCAGCGAGGCGCCGATCGCCCCGCTGGTGTTCCAGTCCGGCCACTACCGGATGCTGGGCGAGATCCTCTGATGGGCGCCGCCGTGCGCGGCGGCGCCCTTGTGCAAGGAGCATGACATGTCGCTGCCCACCGCGTCGAATGCCGCCTCACGCTACCTGCCGCCGCATATTGCCGGCGCTGCCGACGGCTTGTCGGCGGCGCAGCGTGAGCTGGTTGCGCGCGCCGCCGAGCTGGGCCGTACCTGCCTGGCGCGACATGCCGCGCGCCATGACCGCGAGGCCAGCTTCCCCTTCGACAGCTTCGAGGACCTGCGCCAGGCCGGATTGCTGGCCCTGTGCGTGCCACGTGCCTATGGCGGCCTGGACGCCGACTTCGCGACCTACGCGCTGGTGACGGCCGAGCTGGGGCGGCACTGCGCGGCCACGGCGCTGTCCTTCAACATGCATGTCTCGGCCTGCATGGGCGCGGGCTTCATTGCCGATCTGCTGGACATGAGCCCGGCGCAGCGAGCCGAGCACGAGCGTCATCGCGCAGCCCACTTCGACAGCGTCGTGCGCCACGGCAAGCTCTTTGCGCAGCCATTTTCCGAAGGCGGCGCCGCGGCTGCCGGCAAGGCCCCATGGTCGACCATGGCACGCAAGGTGGACGGAGGCTACCGCATCAACGGCCGCAAGATCTTTGTGTCGCTGTCCGGTGCGGCTGATTTCTACGGCGTGTTGTGCACGCTGGATGGCCCCGGTGCCACGTTGCGCGACACGCTGTACCTGGCGGTGCCCGGCGGTGCGCCGGGCCTGAGCATCTGCGGCGACTGGGACCCGCTGGGCATGCGCGGCACGGTCAGCCGCAACCTGCTGCTGGACGACGTGTTCGTGCCCGACGCCGCGCGGCTGATGCCCGAGGGCGTGTACCACCAGGCCACCCTGCGCTACCCGCACATGTTCACCACGCCGTCGCCCACCTACATGGGCATCGCCCAGGCGGCCTACGACTTCAGCGTGCAATACCTGCGCGCCGAGCTGCCCGGCATGTCGCCGGTGAAGCGGCGCATGTACCCGACCAAGCAGGCGGCGGTGGCCGAGATGCGCATCAAGCTGGAGCAGACCCGTGCGCTGTTCCTGCAGTGCGTGCGCGAGGCCGGCATCGACCCGGACGAGGACACCCGCCAGCGCCTGTATGCCGCGCACTTCACGGTGATGGAGAACGCCCACGCCATCTGCGCGCTGGCGTTGCGCACCTGCGGCGGACAGGCGATGCTGAAGTCGCTGCCGCTGGAACGGCTGTACCGCGACTCGCGCTGCGGCTCCCTGATGCTGCCCTGGACGGCCGAGCTGTGCCTGGACCGGCTGGGGCGCGAGTGCCTGTACGCCGGCGCCGAGGGCGACGAGCAGATCGAGTAGCGCGCTTCCCCCTTTTGCGGGAGGCGTCGAGGGCCCGACGGCACTAAGATGCACGTTCAGCCGCCGATCACCATCACCACGGGGGAACTTCATGAACAGCCTGGATTGTTTCGGTCCGTCGACCCTGTCGCCCGCGCTGCGCGCCGGCGTTGCCGCCAGCCTGTTGGCCTGCGCTGGCCTTGTCCTTGCCCAGGAGGTCGGCGGCGGCAGCAAGGGAGCGGTCACCGGCGCGGCCGGCGGCGCCACCTCCGAGGGTGGCAACAGCTCGCTGGAGCGCTGCGATCAGGCGCTGGGCACGATCGGCGTGGTCGAGGACCAGAACGCCGGCTGGTACCGCACCTTGCAGAGCTACAAGCTGGGTTCCACCGTGCCGGTGCTGCGCATGATGATCCAGCAGTCCAACTGCTTCGTCGTCGTCGAACGCGGCGCGGCGATGCAGAACATGCAGATGGAGCGCCAATTGCAACGCTCCGGCGAGATGCGCGAAGGCAGCAACATGGGGGCAGGGCAGATGGTGGCGGCCGACTACACCATGAATCCGAGCATCCAGTTCAGCCAGAACACCGGCGGCATGGGCGGCGCGCTCGGCGGCCTGAGCCGCAGCCTCGGAGTGCTCGGCGCGATCGCCGGCGGCATCAAGACCAACGAGGCCTCGACCACGCTGATCATGATCGACAACCGTTCCGGCGTGCAACTGGCCGCGGCCGAGGGCACGGCCAAGAACACCGACTTCGCGCTGTTCGGCGCGAGCTACGGCTGGGCTGCTGGCGGTGCCGCTGGTGGCTACTCCAGTACGCCCGAGGGCAAGATCATCATTGCCGCATTTGCCGACAGCTACAACCAGCTGGTCAAGGTGGTGCGCAACTACCGCGCACAGACCGTCAAAGGTGGTCTCGGCACCGGTGGCGCACTCGGCGTACAGGGCGGATCCACGCCGTCCGCGCCCAAGTAGGTCTCGCCCGTCGATCGGGCTTTGGCGCTGATTCCAAGACAGCCGAGGCGCACGGCCTGCGGATGGCCGACCGGTCACGCTTGATCTGGATCTGTGCGATCGCGCTTGGAGGGCCGGTGGCGGCCCGGCCATCTTGAAAAACTCGCTGCATGCCCAAAATGCCCTTGCAGTCAAAGGAGTTTTTCCATGCGTCTAGACAAACTGACCACCGCCTTCCAGCAGGCCCTGGCCGAAGCCCAGAGCTTGGCAGTGGCGCGCGACAACCCGTACATCGAGCCGGCCCACCTGCTGGCTGGCGATGCTGGAGCAGCCCGACGGTCCGAAGGCGCTGCTCGACCGCGCCGGTGCCAACACCGCCGCGCTGAAGAGCGCGATGGACAGCCTGATCAACGGCCTGCCCAGCGTGCAGGGCGGCGGTCAGGTGCAGGCCGGGCGCGACCTGGTGCAACTGCTGCAGGCGGCCGAGAAGGAAGCCGGCAAGCGCGGCGACCAGTTCATCGCCAGCGAGATGTTCCTGCTGGCGCTGGCCGATGCCAAGAGCGACATCGGCGGCATCGTGCGCGGCCACGGCCTGACGCGCAAGGCGCTGAGTGCGGCGGTCGAAGCCGTGCGCGGCGGCCAGAAGGTCGATTCGGCCGAGTCCGAGGGCCAGCGCGAGGCGCTGAAGAAGTACACGCTCGACCTGACCGAGCGCGCGCGCTCCGGCAAGCTCGACCCGGTGATCGGCCGCGACGACGAGATCCGCCGCGCCATCCAGGTGCTGCAGCGGCGCACCAAGAACAACCCGGTGCTGATCGGCGAACCCGGCGTGGGCAAGACCGCCATCGTCGAGGGCCTGGCGCAGCGCATCGTCAACGGCGAGGTGCCCGAGAGTCTGAAGGACAAGCGCGTGCTGTCGCTGGACATGGCCGGCCTGCTGGCCGGTGCCAAGTACCGCGGCGAGTTCGAGGAGCGGCTCAAGGCGGTGCTGAAGGAAGTCTCGGCCGACGAGGGCCGCATCATCCTGTTCATCGACGAGTTGCACACCATGGTCGGCGCCGGCAAGGCCGAAGGCGCCATCGACGCCGGCAACATGCTCAAGCCGGCGCTGGCGCGCGGCGAACTGCACTGCATCGGCGCGACCACGCTCGACGAATACCGCAAGTACGTCGAGAAGGACGCCGCGCTGGAGCGCCGCTTCCAGAAGGTGCTGGTCGACGAGCCCAGCGTCGAGGCCACCGTGGCCATCCTGCGCGGCCTGCAGGAGAAGTACGAGGTGCACCACGGCGTGGAGATCACCGACCCGGCGATCGTCGCCGCGGCCGAGCTGAGCCACCGCTACATCACCGACCGCTTCCTGCCCGACAAGGCCATCGACCTGATCGACGAGGCCGCGGCCAAGATCAAGATCGAGATCGACTCCAAGCCGGAGGTCATGGACAAGCTCGACCGCCGCCTGATCCAGCTGAAGATCGAGCGCGAGGCGGTGAAGAAGGAAAAGGACGAGGCCTCGAAGAAGCGCCTGGGCCTGATCGAGGACGAGATCGGCAAGCTCGAGCGCGAGTACGCCGACCTGGACGAGATTTGGAAGTCCGAGAAGGCGGCGGCCCAGGGCTCGGCCCATGTCAAGGAAGAGATCGAGCAGATCAAGTTCCAGATCGAGGAGCTCAAGCGCAAGGGCGACTTCAACAAGGTCGCCGAGTTGCAGTACGGCAAGCTGCCCGAGCTGGAGAAGACGCTGAAGGAAGCGCAGGCCAAGGAATCCGGCAAGGCCAAGGGCGCCAAGTCGGGCAAGGGCGGCCCGCAGCTGCTGCGCACGATGGTCGGCGCCGAGGAGATCGCCGAGGTGGTGTCACGCGCCACCGGCATCCCGGTGAGCCAAGCTGATGCAGGGCGAGCGCGACAAGCTGCTGCAGATGGAAGCCAAGCTGCACGAACGCGTGGTCGGCCAGGACGAGGCCATCGTCGCGGTGGCCGATGCCATCCGCCGCAGCCGCGCCGGCCTGTCCGACCCGAACCGGCCGACCGGCTCCTTCCTGTTCCTCGGCCCCACCGGCGTCGGCAAGACCGAGCTGTGCAAGGCGCTGGCCGGCTTCCTGTTCGACAGCGAGGAACACATGATCCGCGTCGACATGAGCGAGTTCATGGAAAAGCACTCGGTCAGCCGCCTGATCGGCGCGCCGCCGGGCTACGTCGGCTACGACGAGGGCGGCGCGCTGACCGAGGCGGTGCGGCGCAAGCCCTACTGCGTGCTGCTGCTCGACGAGGTCGAGAAGGCCCACCCGGACGTCTTCAACGTGCTGCTGCAGGTGCTGGACGACGGCCGCCTGACCGACGGCCAGGGCCGCACCGTGGACTTCAAGAACGCCGTCATCGTCATGACCAGCAACCTCGGTTCGCACATGATCATGCAGATGGCCGGGCCAGGACAGCGAGCTGATCCGCGAGGCGGTGATGGCCGAGGTCAAGGGCCACTTCCGCCCCGAGTTCCTGAACCGCATCGACGAGACGGTGGTCTTCCACGCGCTCGACCGCGAGCAACATCGCGGCCATCGCGAAGATCCAGCTCAAGGTGCTGGAAGCGCGGCTCGAGAAGCTGGAGATGAAGCTCGACGTGTCGCCGGCGGCGCTGGCCGAACTGGCCAAGGTCGGCTTCGACCCGGTGTTCGGCGCGCGGCCGCTGAAGCGGGCGATCCAGCAGCGCATCGAGAACCCGGTGTCCAAGCTCATCCTGCAGGGCCGGTTCGGCCCGAAGGACGTGATCCCGGTGGACGTGGAGGGCGGCGAGTTCTCCTTCGCCCGCGTGGTGCACTGAGGCCCGTCGCGCCGGCTTCCGAGCCGGCGCGGCTGGCTACTGCGCGTCGGCCAGCAGCGCCTGGTCGATCTGGTGCAGTTGTGCCCGCGCCAGCCCGATGTTGCCGTGGCTGCGGTCGATGACCATGTGCAGCGCCACGCGCGGGCGGCCCGGCATGGGCCGCAGCAGCAGGTAGTGCTTGTCCAGCGTGATGGCTGCGTCCGGGTTGGCCGGGCCGAGGCCCAGCACATGGGCGCTGTCGCTCATCGAGCGCATGCAGCATCGCGCCCTTGGCTGCCAGGCGGTCGGCCATGCGCTGGCGTGCCCGAATGGGCCAGCGAGCGCTGCAGGTCGATGTCGAACACGCAGCACTCGATCGTGCCCTTGATGGCGGTGCAGCGCTTCACGTAGTCGGCCCACAGCGCCGCGCCGCTGGCGCTCTGCGGCGCGGCGCTCGGCGCGCCTGTGCTGGGCATCGGGCTCAGTTCCAGCGCTTGCGTCGGCGCATACGCGGGTGCCATCGGTGGCGGTGCGAAGCTGTTCGCGTGCAACGGCCGGGCGGCGCTCGAGGCCGGCTGCAACGTCCGCGCTGCCGGCGTTTCGGCCGTGTTGCTGTGCAGCCGGTTCCAGGCGCCGCTGATGAAGGACCAGGCATCTGCCGGGCGGCCCACCTGCGGCGTCGTGCGCACCACCACGCCGCTGTTCCCGGCCAATGCGGCGGCGTGGGCGGGCAGCGTGGCGGCCTGGGCCAGCGGCACCAGCAACATCTGGCGGTTCGGCCAGGGCCCTGCGGCGATGGCGTCGCGCAGCGGCTGCAGGCTGCTGTCCAGCGCATGCGGCGGCAGCTCGCCGACCATCACCACCGCCAGCCGGCTGTGCGCCAGCAGCACCTGGGCCAGCTGCTGTCGCGTCTGCGTGTCGCCGTCGATCTGGGTGGTGTAGACGCGCAGGTTGCGTCCGGGCTGAAGCGGCAACTCGACGAACTGCAGCGTCGCCAGCGCCACGCCATAACCCTGGCGGCGGATCACCAGCTTCTGCAGCTTGCGCGATGAGGCCGCGGCCACCGCCGCCAGCAGCCGCGCCGACGAGGCGGTGCCGATGTCGTGGATGGCGATGAAGTCGGGCGCGAGCTGCGTGAACTGCTGCAGCATGGCCTCGGCCGGGTGGCACACCACGAACAGCTCGAGCTGGTCGTCGGCGATGCGCCGGCCGATGTCGCTGTGCGCATTGCCGAGATAGGCGTCCTTGTCGCCGACGATCTGCGTGGCCGGTGACAGCAGCTCGGTGTCGGGCTCGGCCGAAGGCCGATGGGCCGGGACGGCGGTTGCGCCCATCGGGCGGCGATCTTGCAGGAGGTCGGACATGGCGGGGCCTGGAGGTTGGCGGCAGCCTGTCGGCTGCGGGTCAGGGCGCTGGCAGTGACGCTGTCGAGTGTACGGGCCGGTGCAGGCTTGCGGGTGTGCGTTCCGGCACATGCGCGCCCCTGCAAGCGTGCAGGGGTTGGCGCCGTGGGGCTTCGTAGAATGGGCTTCAGCCACGCTGCAGCCGATCCATGATCCAGCCTTCGTCAACCCCCGGCCCTGCGCCCGTCGTCATCGTCGGCGCCGGCCTGGCCGGCCTGGCCGTGGCGCTGCACGTCGCCAGGGACCGCGCGGTGGTGGTGCTGGCCAAGCGGGCAGCTCGACGAAGGCGCCACCGCCTGGGCGCAGGGCGGCATCGTCGGCGTGCTCGGCGACGACGACAGCGTCGAATCGCACGTGCGCGACACGCAGGACGCCGGCGCCGGCCTGGTCGACGAGCACACCGCGCGCTTCATCGCCGAGCGCAGCGCGCTGGCGGTGGAATGGCTGGTGGCGCAGGGCGTGCCGTTTTCGGCCGACCCGGCCGGCCCGCTGGGCCTGCACCTGACGCGCGAAGGCGGCCACGCGGTGCGGCGCATCGCCCACGCCGCCGACGCCACCGGCAAGGCGATCCACGACGCGCTGCTGGCCAAGGCGCGCGCGCACCCGAACATCAGCCTGCGCGAGCGCTGGATGGCGGTGGACCTGATCACCACGCGCCACCTCAAGGGCGCCATCGACGAGGTGCCGCCGCGCTGCCACGGCGTGTATGCGCTGGACATGGACCGCAAGCGCGTGGAGACGCTGCGCGCCTCGGCGGTGGTGCTGGCCACCGGCGGCGTGGGCAAGGTCTACCGCTACACCAGCAACCCCGACACCGCCACCGGCGACGGCATCGCCATGGCCTGGCGCGCCGGCTGCCGCGTCGGCAACATGGAGTTCATCCAGTTCCACCCGACCTGCCTGTACCACCCGCAGGAGCGCAGCTTCCTCATCACCGAGGCGCTGCGCGGCGAGGGCGCGCAGCTGAAGCTGCCGCGACGGCACGCGCTTCATGCAGGCGCACGACGAGCGCATGGAACTGGCGCCGCGCGACATCGTCGCCCGCGCCATCGACTTCGAGATGAAGAAGCACGGCCTGGACCACGTGTGGCTCGATGCCACGCACCTGGGCGAGGCCTTCCTGAAGGAACATTTCCCGACCATCCACGCGCGCTGCCTGCAGCTCGGCATCGACATCGCGCGCCAGCCGATTCCGGTGGTGCCGGCGGCGCACTACACCTGCGGCGGCGTGGTCACCGACCTCGACGGGCGCAGCGACCTGCCGGGCCTGTATGCGGTGGGCGAGACCACCTACACCGGGCTGCACGGCGCCAACCGGCTGGCCAGCAACTCGCTGCTCGAATGCGTGGTGGTGGGCACCAGCTGTGCCGAGCGCATCCTGCAAGGCGCTGAGGCGCCGGCCGCGGGCGTGCCCGACTGGGACGAAAGCCAGGTCGAGGATGCCGACGAGCAGGTGGTCATCGCGCACAACTGGGACGAACTGCGGCTGCTGATGTGGAACTACGTCGGCATCGTGCGCACCACGCGCCGGCTGGAGCGGGCGCTGCACCGCATCAAGCTGCTGCAAGAGCGAGATCGACGACTACTACGCGCAACTTCCGCGTCAACCGCGACCTGCTGGAGCTGCGCAACCTGGTGGTCTGCGCCGAGCTGATCGTGCGCTCGGCGCTGATGCGCCACGAGAGCCGCGGCCTGCACTACAGCCGCGATTTCCCGCAGACGCTGCCGGTCAGCTTCCCGACGGTGCTGACGCGGCGGGCGAAGAGCGCGCGGCGCTGAGGCGGTTCGGCGTCAGCGCGTCCGGCGTCGCGCCCTCTGGCAGGCCGGCGCGGCGCAGGCCTTCGAAGACGTGGTCCATGCCGGCCAGATAGGCTGGCTTCGGTGGAACCGCGCTGCGCGCGCATGCGGGCGATGGTCGCTTGGGGTTGGCGCTTCAGCATGCTCGGCCGATGGCAGCACGCGCGGCGTCGAGGTTGCCGCGCCAGGCTTCGGCCGACGCGACGATGCGGTAGCCGCCGGCGCGCGGGCCGTTGAGAATCAGCCCGGCGCGTTCGATCGCCTCGTCGTAACGCCTGCAGCGTGAGCAGCGCCGCTTGCCGCCATGTCCTGGCAGCCCGCCACGTGCGTCGCAGTCGAGCGGGCTCAGTCGGATCGCCAGATCGACGCTGCCGCAGCGCATCCTCCCATCGCCCGGTGAAGAAGTACTCCGCGGCCAGGTCGCCGTTGACACGCGCGTGGTTCGGGATTCAGGTGCAGATGCTGTCGCGTCACCGCCATAGCCTCGGCGATGCGGCCGTTGAACATCAGCGTCCGTGCCAAAGCCATCATCGCGTCCTGGTTCTGCGGATCGATCGACGAGCGCCTGGCGCGCCAGGCGCTCGCCGGTCTGCAGTTCCAGTTCACGCTGGTCACTCCAACGGTAGACCACGACCACCAGATGGGTCAAGGCCAGCCCGGCCAGCGCATGGCTGGAGTCGGGCTGCAACGCCAGCGCCGCCTGGAATTGCTGTCGCGCCTGCTGGAGCTCTTCCGGGGTCCGCAACTGCAGCATGATGTAGACGCCGCGCGCCCAGTGGTCGAGAGCCTGGCTGCTCTGCGGCGTCGCGGCGCGCCTGCTGCAGCAGCGAATCGCGCATGCGCAGGTCCAGCAGGTTGGCGATGCGCGCCGAGATGTCGCGCTGCTCCAGCCAGTCCGCCGCCGATGCGTACTCGAAGCGGTCGGCCCAGAGCAGGCTGCCGTCGTCGGCGCGCACCAGTTGCAGCGGTGACCTGCAGCGTTCGCCATCGCGCCGGACGGTGCCGGTCACCACATGGCGTGCGCCGAGTTCGCGGGCGATGCGTTTGAGATCCACGCTGGCGCTGGTGCCCAGCGCCGCCGCCGAACCTCGTGGCGTCACGCGGATGTCGGCCAGCCGCGCTCAGGTCGGTGCTCAGGCCGGTGTCCACGGCCAGCGCCAGATGCGGCGCAGGCGGTTCGCTCAGATCGGTGAAGGGCATGACCGCCAGCGAGCGGCTCTCGACCAGGGCCTGGCCGATCGGCGCGTCGGTCGCGGGCCGCATCCGACAACAGACCGGACGCCTGCGGCCACCGCCAGCACCGACCAGGCGGCCAGCGCAGCGACGCGCCGGCGCGGCCGCCGCGGCGGCGCTGCGGCCTCGGCGGTCGCTGGCCGGCCGGCGCCGGCCGCACCGCCGTGTCGAACAGGTAACCGCGCTTCGGGATGGTCTTGATCAGCTTCTGGTCGCGGTCGTCGAGCGCACCGCGCAGTTCGCTGATCGCCTGCGTCAACGAATCGTCGGTCACCACCAGTCCGGGCCAGATGGCCGCCATCAGTTCCTGCTTGCTGACCACCGTCCCGGCCCGATCGGCCAGGTGAACCAGCAGCGCGAAGGTCTTGGGTCGCAATGCGACCGGCTGGCCGTTGCGGCGAGCCCGCACCAGATCGACCTCGATCTCGAAATCTCCGAACGTCAACCGGGGCGGCCCTTCGCGAGCGGGCCATGCGTTTCCCATGCGACGTGCCTCCCTTGGAGGTGAAGATGCCAGGTTTCAGCCGAACTTCAGCCGGATTTTGTTCCCGTTTCAGGACATTGGGCTCAGCAGATTGCAGGATCGTCATCAACGCTGTCGAAGCCTCGGCGGCGCGCAACCGGAGGAAAAGCGATGAACACCTGCTGGAATGCCCGACATGCGGCGCATGTCATGGTCTTGACTGCCGCGTGGCTGCTGCACGGCTGCGGCGGCGGCGGCGACGACGCGCAGGCGTCGCGCGCGCAGCCGCTGCGCGCCAACGAGCCGGTGGTCATCGGCTCGCACGGGCCGAACCCGGTGTCGGTGTGGAGCGAGATCGGGTTCGCCACCGCGAACGCCCCCGCATCGCCAGCGGGCGCGACGCCCGAGGAGCGGGTCGGCGCGTCGAGCATCGACCTGACGACGCTGCACCTGGCGATCTACGACGCGGTGATCGCCATCGCCGGCACGCACCAGCCGTACGCGATCAAGCCGAGCACATCGCCCGCCGGCGCGTCGATGGACGCGGCGGCGATCGAAGCCGCGTACCGCGTGCTCAAGGGCCTGTTCCCGAGCCGCGGCGCCTTCTACGAGGACGCCTACGCCGCCGACATCGGCGCCCTGCCCGACGGCGACGCCAAGACGCGCGGCATGGCGATCGGCGCCGAGGTCGCCGCCGGCATGCTCGCGCTGCGCAAGAACGACGGCCGCGAGACGGTGCTGCCGCCCTATGTCTCGGGGACCGAGCCGGGGCAGTTCCGCAGCGCCAACGCCAACCCGGTCGGCCGGCTGAACGTCGTACATCAAGCCGTTCACGACCAACGAGCCATGCCCAGTTCCGCGCCGGCCCACCGCCGGCGCTCGACAGCGCGCTCTACGCCGCCGACCTGAACGAGGTCAAGGCGGTCGCCTCGACGACGAGCACCGTGCGCACCGCCGAGCAGACCGAGGTGGCGCGCTTCTTCACCGAGCCGCCACCGCCGTGGCAGTGGCGCAATCGCAACCGCTTCGCCACGGCCAGCACGGACCTCGCCGAGAACGCGCGCATGATGGCGCTGCTCTACGTCGCCTCCGCCGATGCGATCGGCGCGTGCTTCGAGACCAAGTACCACTACCAGTACTGGCGCCCGACCAGCGCGATCCGCCTCGCGGACACCGACGGCAACCCAGCGACCGAGGCCGATACCGCCTGGACGCCGCACGTGCCGACGCCGAACCATCCCGAGTACCCGGCCGCGCACGGCTGCGACGACGGCTCCACCGCCGAGGTGATCCGCGGCTTCTACGGCACGAAGAAGGTGCACTTCACGTTCGACAGCACGGTCGCCGGCACGGTGCCGCACGTCTACGACAGCACCGACGACCTGGTGCACGACTCGCGCAACGGCCGCGTCTGGGGCGGCATGCACTTCCGCAACTCGACGATCGTCGGCTCGGAGCTGGGCAAGGACGTCGCCAAGTGGGTCGCGAAGAACCACTTCCGGCCGGTCGAGTGAAGCCGTGCGCCGCCGCCGCTCCACCGCGAAGGAGCCGAACATGAATAGACCGTTCCCCAACGTCGTGTCCGTGATCGCGGCGCTCCCATTCGTGCGTTTCGTCCGCTCCCCCAGCGCCGGTGTGCAAGCCCGTCGTCGGCAGCTTCCAGGCCTCGGCCATGCCGCCAGGGCAGGGCCATTGCCCGGTGGCGGCGCCGTTGTGCACCGCCGGCCGGGTGTGGGGCGGCATCCAGGGCAGCTACCAGTTCGTGATGACCGCGGCCTCGCCGGCCGCCCCGCTCGGCGGCACGCCGACAGTCGTCTTCTTCACCGGCACGAGTGCCGTCGCGCTGAACGGCGGCGCGCAGGTTTCGGGGCTCGACACCGGCAGCCTCGACCTGCCGCCCGGGCTTGGAGGCTTTGCCTCGCTGATCACTTTCGGCGGCGGTGCCAGTGGCCAGATTCGCCTGCGCGGCGAGTTCAATGCGGCAGACGGCACCACCACCGGCGACTACCTCGGGACGATTTGCATGCCGTAGCTCGTCCGCCGCATGGGTGGTGGCGTCACGGCACCTCAGGTCGCGATGATCAGCCGAGCACGCGCATCGAATAGTCGACCGCGCGCACGTCCTTGGTCAGGCTGCCGATCGAGATGCGGTCCACGCCCGTGGCCGCGATCTCGCGCAGCCGCTCCAGCGTGACGCCGCCGGACACTTCCAGCAGCGCCCGGCCGGCGGTCAGTGCCACCGCCTCGCGCACGCGCGGCAGCGGGAAGTTGTCGAGCAGCACGCTGGTCGCGCCGGCGTCCAGCGCCTGCTGCAGCTGATCGAGCGTTTCGACCTCGATCTGGATCTCGACGCCGGCCTTCAGCGCCAGCGCCTGCCGCATCACCTGCGGCACGCCGCCGGCCGCCGCGATGTGGTTCTCCTTGATCAGGATGCCGTGCCACAGCGCCAGCCGCTGGTTCTGGCCGCCGCCGACGCGCACCGCGTACTTCTGCGCCTGGCGCAGGCCCGGCACGGTCTTGCGCGTGTCCAGGATCGGCGCAGCCGCGTCGGGTTGGGCGACGCGCCTTCGATCGCGCGCACATGGCGCCGCGTGGCGCTGGCCGTGCCGCTGAGCAGCTGCAGGAAGTTCAGCGCCGGCCGTTCGGCCGTCAGCAGGGCGCGCGAATCGGCCTGGATGCGGCAGACCACGCTGTCGGCCGGCATGTCGGCGCCTTCGGCGAACAGCCATTCGATGCGCGCGTTGCGGTCCAGCGCGGCGAAGACGCCGTCGAACCAGTCGCGGCCGCACAGCACCGCGTCTTCGCGCACCACCACCTGGGCCTGCGACCGTGCGGCCGGCCGGCACCAGCAGCGCGGTCCAGTCGCCGGTGCCCAGGTCCTCGCGCAGCGCGTCTTCGATGTTGCGCTGGCGTGCCTGTTCCAGCGTCTCGTTGCTGTCGAACTTCATGCCACCCCGATGTTCGGTACGAAGCCGCTGCGCGGCTGCGCCACGCTCGCGGATGCGCCTTGACGAAATCGAGCATGCGCTCGATGCAGCCCAGCGCCTGGCTGCGGATCGGCTCGGGCACGTGGATCTCGCCGCTGCCGGTTTCCAGGCAGCCGACCACGCCCTGCAGCGCGTTCATCGCCATCCACGGGCAGTGCGCGCAGCTCTTGCAGGTGGCGCTGTTGCCGGCGGTGGGCGCCTCGATCAGCGTCTTGCCCGGCGCCAGCTGGCGCATGCGGTGCATCAGGCCGTTGTCGGTGGCGACGATGTATTCGCTGGCGCGTGCCGTCGATCACCGCCTTCAGCAGTTGCGAGGTCGAGCCCACCACGTGCGCCTGGCGCACCACGCCTTCGGGCGATTCGGGGTGCACCAGCACCATCGCCTGCGGATGCTGCTTGCGCAGCAGTTCCAGCTCCAGCGCCTTGAACTCGTCGTGCACGATGCACTCGCCGTTCCACAGCAGCATGTCGGCGCCGGTCTGGTCCTGGATGTAGCGGCCCAGGTGGCGGTCGGGTGCCCACAGGATCTTCTGGCCCTGGTCCTTCAGGTGCTGCACGATGGCCAGCGCGCAGGAGCTGGTGACCATCCAGTCGGCGCGCGCCTTCACCGCGGCGCTGGTGTTGGCATAGACCACCACCTTGCGGTCCGGATGCGCGTCGCAGAAGGCGCCGAAGTCATCGGCCGGGCAGCCCAGGTCCAGCGAGCAGGTGGCGTCCAGGTCGGGCATCAGCACGCGCTTGTGCGGCGACAGGATCTTGGCGCTCTCGCCCATGAAGCGCACGCCGGCCACCACCAGCGTCTTGCGCCGCATGGTCGCGGCCGAAGCGCGCCATCTCCAGCGAATCGGCGACGATGCCGCCGGTGCTCAGCGCCAGGTCCTGCAGGTCGCCGTCGACGTAGTAGTGGGCCACCAGCACCGCGTCGTGCGCCTTCAGCAGCGCGCGCGGCGCGCGCCATCGTCGTGTCGCGCTGCGCCGGGCTCAGCCGCTCGGGCACCTTGGCCCAGGCATGGGCGGTGCAGGACGCGCCGCTGGCGTCCTGCTTGGTGAAGTCGTAGAGCACGGTTTCCATGGCGGGCCTCCTTCAGGGCCGGGTCGGCATTGTCTCAGGCGGTGGCGAAGAAGCGGCTCGGCGGCTGGCCGACCGCGCGCCGCACCATGGCGCTGAAGGCGCTGGGGCTGGCATAACCCAGCTCGGCGGCGATCAGCCCCATCGGCCGGCCCTGCGCCGCCAGCCGCAGCGCATGCGCCAGCAGCACCTGCTGGCGCCAGGGGCCGAAGCTGGTGTCCAGCTGCTGGCGGAACAGCCGCGCCACGGTGCGCGGGCTGGCAGCGGTCTCGCGCGCCCAGCCTTCCAGCGTGGCATGGCGCGACGGGTCCTGCAGCACGGCTTCGCACAGCGTGCGCAGGCGCTTGTCCTGCGGCAGGTCGACGCCCAGCCGCACCGGCGCGGCGCGGCGCAGTTCGTCCAGCGCCAGCTCGCCGAGGCGGCGCTCGCGTTCCAGCGCGGCGGCGCTCATCGAGCCGCGGCCGTCCATCGCCACGTCCATCTGCAGCACCAGCTCGCGCAGCAGCGCCGACACCTCCAGCACGCGGCAGCCGCGCCAGGCGGCGCTGGCCTCGCGCGGCACGCCGGGGCCGACGCGGCCGGCCTCCTGGTGCACGTACAGCGTGCGCAGCTCGGCCGCTTCGACGACGGTGACCAGGTGCTCGATGTGCGGCGGGATCCACACCGCGCGCCAGGCCGGCACCAGGTAGGTGCTGTGGCCGGCGGTGATGCGCGCCACGCCCGACGCGCACACCACCACCTGCGCCCAGGCGTGGCTGTGCGGCGTGATCTCGGTGTCCTGCTTCAGGTGGCGCGACTTGGCGCGCACCGGCCGCTCGCGCGTGGGCACGAAGCGCTGCGGGTCCACCGGCGGCAGCAGTGCACGGGTGCGGGGGGCTGGCATGTTCTCGATAGAAGTTGTCTGACTATCGTAACCCGGACGCCGTGCGGCCGCCTACGATGCCGCCATGACCACACTCGCCCTGGAGCCCACGCCGCTGCGCCGCGACGCCACCGTCATCGGCCTGGTCGGCGTGGCGCATTGCATCAGCCACTTCAGCCAGCTGCTGCTGCCGCCGCTGTTCCCGTGGCTGAAGGACGCGTTCCAGGTCAGCTACACGCAGCTGGGCTTCCTGCTGACGATCTTCTTCGTCGTCTCCTGCATCGTGCAGACGCTGTCGGGCTTCTGGGTCGACCGCTACGGGCCGCGGCCCATCCTGTTCAGCGGCCTGGGCCTGCTGGGCGTGGCGGCGCTGGGCTATGCCTCCAGCCAGAGCTACTGGATGCTGGCCGCGTGGGCGGTGGTGGCCGGCATCGGCAACGGCGTGTTCCACCCGGTGGACTACACGATGATCAACCGCCGCGTCGCCAAGGAGCGGCTGGGCCATGCCTACAGCGTGCACGGCATCACCGGCAGCCTGGGCTGGGCGCTGGCGCCGGTGCTGCTGGTGCCGATCACGCTGGCGTATTCGTGGCGCGTGGCGCTGGTGGTGGCGGCGGCGCTGGCCTTCGCCGTGCTGGCGCTGCTGTGGCTGTGGCGCGGCGAGCTGAAGGTCGACCCGCTGCCCGAGCCGGAACAGGGCCAGGCCGTGCCGGAACATTCGCTGGCCTTCCTGAAGATCCCGGCGGTGTGGATGTGCTTCGCCTTCTTCTTCTTCTATGCCGGCGCGCTGTCCATCGTGCAGACCTTCGCGCCGCAGGCCGCGCGCGAGCTGCATGCGGTGCCGGCGCACCTGGTGGCCATCTGCCTGACGGTGTACATGGTGTGCGCGGCCGGCGGCATGCTGGTCGGCGGCTTCCTGGCGTCCAGGACCCGGAGCGCGCCGAGCGCATCGTCGGCGTCGCCTTCGGCCTGGCGGCGCTGGTGGCGCTGGCCATCGGCTTCACCCAGCTGCCGGCGACTGGCCGTGCCGGTGCTCTTCGGCGCGATGGGCTTCGTCTCCGGCATGGCCGGGCCGTCGCGCGACCTGCTGGTCAAGCGTTCGGCGCCGGACAACGCCACCGGCCGCGTCTACGGCGTGGTCTATTCGGGGCTGGACATCGGCCAGGCCGTGGTGCCGCTGGTCATCGGCACGCTGATGGACCACGGTGCCTTCAGCAGCGTGTGGCTGGCGCTGGCGCTGCTGCAGGGCGTGCTGATCGTCAGCGCCTTCAACGTGCGCCGCGTGCGGCGCACGGTGCTGCAGCCGGCGGCGGCGTGAACCTCGACGCTGTCCCACCGGTAAGGCGGCATTCGCCGCTGTTTGCGCCGCACGCGGCGCTTTGTCTCGACACGGCCCATCCGCTGGCCGACACTGCGGCCTATGCAATGCCCGGCATGCCAGCACCTCAACCGGCACGGTGCGAAATTCTGCGAACAGTGCGGCGCGGCGCTGCCTCGCCAATGCGCGGTCTGCGGCAGCGATCTGGCTGCCGCAGCGAGGTTCTGCAACCAATGCGGGACGCCTGTCCAGGTAGAGGCCAGCACCCCATCGCCAGCACCGGGGTTGCGGCCGGTCGTGCAAGCCGTTGCCACGCCGCCGGCTGCCGCTGCCGCTGGTGCGGATCGACGCCAGGCCAGCGTGCTGTTTGCCGACATCTGTGGTTACACCGCGCTGTGTGCGCGCAGCGATGCAGAGCAGGTTCGGCACATGCTCGGCCGCTTCTTCGATGTCATGGACAAGGTCGTCGAAGCCCACGGCGGGCATGTGTTCGACCACGCGGGCGACGCGGTGATGGCGGTGTTCGGTGCGCCGCTGGCTCACGGCAACGACGCCCAGCGCGCGCTGCGTGCGGCTTTGGCGATGCACGCGGCCGCGGCCACGGTGCCCGATTGCGACGGCGCACCGGTGTGCCTGCACATCGGCATCGCCAGCGGCGAGGTGGTGGCCGCGATGATCGGTGGCGGCAGTCAACCGAAGTATTCGGTCACCGGCGAGGCGGTCAATCTGGCAGCGCGCCTGGATGCGCTGGCCGCTGCCGGCGAGACACTGATCTCCGATGCGCTGTACCAGGAGGTCTCGGAGTGCGTGGAGGCGCAGCCGGCGGGCGATCAGGTGCTGAAGGGCTTTGCCGTCGCCAGTCGCGGTCTGGCGCGTGCTCGGGCTGCGTGAGTCGCGCGGCGAACGAAGGCCCTTGGTCGGCCGACAGGCCGAGCTGCGACAGCTCATCGGTGCGCTCGATGCGGCGCGCGACAGCGGTGCGGGCGCGACGCTGCTCGTGCGTGGCGACGCCGGTATCGGCAAGTCGCGGCTGGTCGGCGAGTTCCGTTCGCTGGCCGTTGAAAGGGGCTTCGGCACCGCCATGGGCCACGTGCTGGATTTCGGTGTCGGCAAGGGTCAGAACACGCTGGCGATGCTGCTGAAGGCGCTGCTCGGCGTCGGCCCGCTGGCCGACGAGCGCGCGCGCAGCGCTGCCTTGCATGCGGCGGTCGAGGGCGGTCTGGTCGCCGAGGACGATGTGATGTTCGTCAACGAATGGCTGGATCTGCCGCAGACGGGGGAGCTGGAAGCGCGCTACGAGGCGATGGACAACGCCACCCGACAGCGTCGCGCCTGTGACGCGCTTACCGCCTTGCTGCGCCGCGCTGCCGCGCTGCGCCCGCAGCTGCTGCTGGTCGAGGACATCCACTGGGCCTCGCCCGAACTGCTGCGGCAGCTGGCCGCCATCGCCCGCGCCGCGTCGCAGGCGCCGCTGGTGCTGTTGCTCAGCTCGCGCATCGAAGGTGACCCGATCGACAAGGCGTGGCGGGCATCGATTCACGGCTGTTCGTTGATGAGCATCGATCTGGCGCCACTGCGCCCGCACGAGGCGCAGTTGCTGGCCGGCCAGCTGCTCGATGCGACGAGCCCCTTCATGGCGCAGTGCATCGAGCGGGCCGAAGGCAACCCGCTGTTCCTCGAACAGCTGCTGCGTACGGCGCGGGCTGCCGATGGGGCGGGCCCGGCGCCGACGGTGCCGCCGACCATCCGCAGCCTGGTGCTCGAGCGCATGGATCGGCTCGCCCCGGACGATCGTGAGGCGCTTCAGGCCGCGGCCGTGCTCGGCAAACGCTTTTCGCTGAGCAGCCTGCGTGGTGTCGGCGGTCGGCCGCACGCCCGCATCGAGGCGCTGGTGGCCGCCGACCTGGTGCGGCCCGACGCCGAGGACTATCTGTTTGCGCACGCGCTGATCCAGGAAGCCGTCTATGTGTCGACATTGAAGAGCCGGCGGCGCGAGTTGCACCGGGCTGCCGCGTGCTGGTTCGGCGACCTCGACCCCGTGCTGCAGGCCGAACATCTGGATCGCGCCGAAGATGCAGCCGCTGCCGCGGCCTATCTGCGCGCGGCGGGCGCCGAAGCGGCGCGCCTTCGTTTCGAGGCCGCCCTGCGTCTGGCCGAGCGTGGCGGCTTGCTGGCGGCGCAGCTGCCGCAGGCCGACGCGGCCACCGGCTGCCAACTCGCCCTGCTGCGCGCCGAAGTGCTGCATGAGTTGGGCCGCTCGGCGGAGTCGATCGCCGTCTACCAGTCGGCACTGGCTCTGGCCGCCGACGATCTGCAGCGCTGTCGTGCGTGGATGGGCGCCGCTGCGGGCCATCGTGTGACCGGTGACTTTGCGGCGGCCATGGACGCTCTCGGCCATGCCGAGCCGATCGCCACCCGGCTCGGGCTGACGATCGAACTCTCGCGCATTCATCACACCCGCGGCAACCTGTTCTTCGCGCAGGGCCGCATCGACGAGTGCGATGCGCAGCACGTGACCGCGCTGCGTCTGGCCGAACAATGCGGCGATACCGAAAGCCAGGCGCGTGCACTGAGCGGGCTCGGCGATGTACGCTATGCGCAAGGTCGCATGCGCAGCGCGCTCGAGTACTTCAAGCGCTGCGTCGCCTTGAGTGAAGGCCAGATCCGTATCGCCGGGCCCAACCGTTGCATGATCGGCCACTGCCTGTGGTACGAGAACCAGCTGCCGACCGCCATCGCCGAAGCACAGGCGGCTCGGGACGACGCGGCGCGCGGTGGCGTGGTCCAGGTGGAACTGTTCGCGCAGATTTCGCTGACCCAGTTTCTCGCCGAGGCCGGTCGCCATGACGAGGCAGACGCAGCCTGCGAGCAAGCGCTGCTGTTGGCGCGCCAGGTCGGATCACGCCGCTACGAGTCGACCGGCATTGTCGTACGTGGCCCGAACGTCAGCTGCAGCGAGGACCAGCCGGCCCAGGCGCGCGACAATCTGCAAGCAGGCACTCGCGCTCGCGCAGCAGACCGGGCTGGGTTATTCATCGGTGCCGCGTTGTATGCGCTGCTGGCGCGTACGGCCAGCAACGCCGCCGAACGCGCGTCATGCCTCGCCGACGGTGCGGCCCTGCTGCAGCACACCGGCCTGGCGCACAACCACCTGTGGTTCCATCGATTTGCCATCGAGTCCACCTTGGCAGCGGGCGAATGGCAGGCGGCGCTGGCCCACGCCGGCGCGCTGGAGCAAACCTTTCAGGCCGAAGCCTTGCCCTGGGTCGCGCTCGTCGTGGAGCGGGCGCGCGCGATCGTCGCCGCTGCAGGCGGCGAGCACGATGCGATGGCAAGACTGCAGCGCGTGCGCGCGATGGCCGTCGCCAGCGGTGTGGGCTGGGCGCTGCAGGGCATCGATGCCGCGCTTGCGAAGTCTGCCGACCGTCGGGCTTGACCCGGCTCGGTCCGGTCCAGGCCCTGGAATCAGACGCAGCGGCGGTGCCGCTCGATGCAGGTGTCCAGCACCTCGCCGCCGTCGCGCCGCCACCAGTTGGTGCTGGAGAAGATCTCCACCTCGCTGTAGCCGGCGAAGCCCTGCGCCTCCACCGCCGCGCGGATGGGGCGGATGTCGATGACGCCGTCGCCCATCATGCCGCGGTCTTCCAGCAGGTGGGTGGTCGGCGTGAGCCAGTCGCAGACATGGAAGGCGAGCAGCCGCTGCTTGCCGGCGCGTTCGATCTGCGCATGCAGCTTCGGGTCCCACCACACGTGGTACAGGTCCACGGCCACGCCGAGCGCGCCGCTTCGCGCGGGGTCGAGCGCGTCGCAGACGTCCAGCGCCTGCTCCAGCGTGTTGATGCAGGCGCGGTCGGCCGCGTACATCGGGTGCAGCGGTTCGATGGCCAGCGGCATGCGCCGTTCGCGCGCATCCTCCAGCAGCGCGGCGATGCCTTCGCGTGACCTGCGCGCGTGCGCCGGCGATGTCGCGGTGCGCCGCCTTGCCGGCCAGCGCGCCGGGCAGGCCGCCGACCACCAGCACCAGGCAGGGCGCATTCAGCGTGCAGGCTTCGTCGAGCGCGCGCTTGTTGTCGTCGCGCACGGCCTGCCGTGACTGGCGGCGTCGGTGTAGGTGAACATGCCGCCGCGGCAGTAGCCCGACAGTTCCAGGCCATGGCTCTTCAGCCGCTGCGCCGTGGCCTGCAGCCCGGCCGCGGCCACCTGGTCGCGCCAGGGCGACACCGCGCGGATGCCGCGTGCGGCGCAGGCATCCAGGATGTCGAGCAGCGGCCAGTCCTCGCCGCGCTGCTTGCGCACCGTGGCGGTGTTGATCGACAGCCAGCGGTGGTCCTGCGTGAAGTCGCGCATCAGCCGTCCTCGCCGGGCCGCCCCAAGAGGACGACTCCCCTCGGGGGACGACGCCGCAGGCGTCTAGGGGCTGTCATGACTCAACGCCGTGCAGCGCCAGCAGCGTCTTCATGCGCGCCACGGCCAGGTCGGGCTTCTCGATCAGCCCGGCCGCATCGGCCAGGCGGAACAGCTCGGCGAAGTGCGGCAGCGAACGTGTGCTCTGCTGCCCGCCGACCATGACGAAGTGGTCCTGGTGGCCGTTGATCCAGGCCATGAACACCACGCCGGTCTTGTAGAAGCGCGTCGGCGCCTTGAAGATGTGGCGCGACAGCGGCACGGTCGGCGCCAGGATGGCGTGGAAGCGCGCCTCGTCGCCGGCGCTCAGCGCAGCCAGCGCGGCACTGGCGGCCGGCGCGATGGCGTCGAAGATGCCCAGCAGCGCATCGCTGTGCTGGTGCGTGGGCGCGGCGCCCACGCCGTCGCCGGCGATCAGCTCGGCATAGTTGAAGTCGTCGCCGGTGTACATGCGCACGCCGGCGGGCAGCCGGCGGCGCATCTCGATTTCCTTGTCCTTGTCGAGCAGCGAGATCTTGATGCCGTCGACCTTGGACGCATGCGCTTCGATGATGCCCAGCGCGGTGTTCATCGCGGCACCCACGTCGGCGCTGCCCCAGTAGCCGGCCAGCGCCGGATCGAACATGTCGCCCAGCCAGTGCAGCACCACCGGCTGCCTGGCCTGGCTGAGCACGCGGTCGTAGACGCGTTCGTAGTCGGCCGGGCTCTTCGCCACGCGCGCCAGTGCGCGGCTGGCCATGACGATCAGCTTGCCGCCGAGCTTTTCGATCGCCGCCATCTGCTCTTCGTAGGCGCGGATCACGTCGTCGACCGACTTGGCGTCTTCGGGCGCCAGGTGGTCGGTGCCGCAGCCGCTGGCCAGGAAGGCGCCGGGCACGTCCTTCGCGGCATCGATGCTGCGGCCGATCAGTTCCAGCGACGTCGGCCAATCGAGCCCCATGCCGCGCTGCGCCGTGTCCATCGCCTCGGCCACGCCCAGGCCCATGCGCCACAGCCGCTGGCGGTAGGCGATGGTGGCGTCCCAGTCGATCGCGCATTGCAGCCACGGGTCGATGGCGGCACGCGCATCGGCCACCACGTGCGCGGCCGAATAGGCGATGCGGTTCAGCTTCGTGCCCGGCGCGGCGGGCGCAAAGCCGGCCGGGCCGCGCAAGGTGTAGGGCTGCAGCGAGCCGTCGGCGGCGGGCAGGGTGATCTTCATGCTCACAGGCTCAGCGCCGGCACGTCGATCCAGCGCCGTTCCTTCCAGCTCTGCAGCGCGGCCTCGACCAGCTGCACGCCCTTGGCGCCTTCGGGCAGCGTCCACGTGTAGGGCGCGTCCTCGGCCACGTGGCGGATGAAGGCTTCCCACTGGATCTTGAAGCCGTTGTCGTAGACCTGCGCGTCGGGCACTTCCTGCCACTGGTCGAAGAAGTTCATCGTCTGCTTGACGTCGGGGTTCCACACCGGCCGCGGCGTGGTCACGCGGCTCTGCGCGCGGCATTCCTGCAGCCCGGCCACGGCCGAGCCGTGCGTGCCGTCGACATGGAAGGTCACCAGGTCGTCGCGGCGCACGCGCGTGGCCCAGCTCATCGTCAGCTGCGCCACCACCGGCTCGCCGTTGTGGCCCTTGAGCTGCGCCGTGGCATAGGCCGCGTCGTCGGCGGTGGCGGCATAGGGCTGGCCGGCTTCGTCCCAGCGCTGCGGGATGTGCGTCGCGCCCAGGCAGGTGATGGACTGCACCTCGCCGAACAGGTTGTCCAGCACATAGCGCCAGTGGCACATCATGTCCAGGATCATGCCGCCGCCGTCTTCGGCGCGGTAGTTCCAGCTGGGGCGCTGGATCGGCTGCAGGTCGCCTTCGAAGACCCAGTAGCCGAAGTCGATGCGCACGTTGAGCATGCGGCCGAAGAAGCCGGCCCGGCGCAGCATGTCCAGCTTGCGCAGCCCGGGCAGGAACAGCTTGTCCTGCACCGCGCCGTGCTTCAGGCCCGAGGCCTGGGCCAGCCTGCAGACCTCGATCGCCTCGGTCAGGTTGGTGGCGATGGGCTTTTCGCAGTAGACATGCTTGCCGGCGCGCAGCGCCTGGGCCAGCAGCGTGGGGCGCATCTGCGTGGTGCCGGCGTCGAAGAACACCGTGTCCTCGCGGTTGTCCAGCGCGGCGTCCAGGTTGGTGCCGAAGCGCGCCACGCCGTGGGCCTTGGCCAGCGCCTCGATCTTCTCGGCATTGCGGCCGATCAGCACCGGGTCGGGCATCACGCGGTCGCCGTTGGCCAGCGCCACGCCGCCCGAGTCGCGGATGGCGACGATCGAGCGGATCAGGTGCTGGTTCATGCCCATGCGGCCGGTCACGCCGTTCATCACGATGCCCAGGCGTCTTGTGCTCATGTGTGTTCTCTTGGGTTGGGTCAGCTGATGCGCATCATCAGCGAGTCGTCGTAGGGCAGCGCGGGCTGCACGAAGCGCGTGCCCGCGTTGACGTAGTGCAGCGCGCAGGCCCGGCGCCAGCGCGTCGACAGATTGGCGGCCGACTGGTGGAAGGTGTTGCCGTGGTGGAAGGACACGCCGCCGCGCGGCACGGGGGCCGGCATCATCGGCTGGCGCTGCAGGATGGCGTCGGGCAGCTGCAGGTTGTAGGGCTCGTCGGCCGGTGCCTCGTGCGCATACACCGGGCCGAGGTTGCTGCCTTCGCCGAAGTACAGGCAGCCGTTTTCCAGCGTGGCATCGTCCAGCGCCACCCAGGCGGTGACCAGCCCGTCCAGGTCGTTGGGGCCGAAGTAGAAGTTGTCCTGGTGCGCCGGCTTCGGCCCGCCGCCTTCGGGCGGCTTGAAGAAGATCTGGCTGAAGTACACCGACACGCCCGGCGCCGATGATCGATTCGACCATCTCCACCAGCGCCGGGTGCCTGGCCAGGCGCTGCACCGACGCGCGGTGGTGGTGCGGGTTGTCCAGCTTGCGCAGCACCGAGCGCGCCTTGACGCCGCCGTCCACGTACCAGGCGCGCTGCGCCGGCGGCAGCTCGGCCAGGAACTCCTCGCCCCAGGCCTGGATGTCGGCCACCACCGCATCGGTTTCTTCGGCCGTGAACAGCTTCGGCACCGTGAGGTGGCCGACGTGCCGGTAGCGTGCCAGGTCGGTGTCGCTGAGCTTCATGGCCGCGCGTTGTGGTTTGTATCCAGTTGGTGAATTAATGTACGGTGGGGCGCCGGCGGCGTCAAGCCTGCGCCGGTAGTGGCTGCCTCGGGTTGACGCCCCTGGGGCGCCCGGCTAGCATGGTTCATCACCATCTGGTTAACACACGTTGGAGCGCCGCATGCCCAGAATCCAGACCACCGTCGTCGGCTCGTACCCGGTCCCCGACTGGCTGGTGGCCAGCCCCTCCGAACAGGCGCTGATCGACGCGACGCGCGTGGTCATCGACACGCAGGAGCAGTGCGGCGTGGACGTGGTCTGCGACGGCGAGCTGTACCGCTTCGACATCAACCACCCCGAGACCAACGGCATGATCGAGTACTTCGTGCGGCCGATGGACGGCATCACGCAGCGCTTCTCCTTCGACGACCTGATCGCCTACCGCTCCAAGCAGCGGCATGAAGTTCCGCACCCGCCCGCCGGGCACGGTGGTGGGGCCCATCGGCAACGGCAGCCTGGACCTGCCGCTGGCCTGCGCGCGCGCCAAGGCGCTGGCGACGAAGACCTTCAAGTTCACGCTCACCGGCCCGCACATGCTGGCCAAGACGCTGATCGACAAGCACTACGGCGACGTGTCGCAGGTGGCGCATGCCATTGCCGACGCGCTGGCCGAGCAGGTGAAGCACCTGAACGCCGACATCGTGCAGATCGACGAGGCCAACCTGCCGGGCCACCCCGAAGAATGGCAATGGGCCGCGTCGGCCATCAACCGCATGCTCGATGCGGTGCCGGGCACGCCGGCGGTGCACCTGTGCTTCGGCAACTACGGCGGCCAGACGGTGCAGAAGGGCACCTGGGACCAGCTGATGAACTACCTGAACGCGCTGCATGCCGACCACATCGTCATGGAATGCGCGCACCGCCCGCCCGAGGAACTGGCGGCCTTCAAGGACCTGAAGCCGGAGATCGGCTTCGGCCTGGGCGTGGTCGACATCAAGGCCACCGACGTGGAAAGCGCCGACCAGGTGGCGCGCGCCATCGAGCGTGCCGAGAAGGTGCTGGGGGCAGGGCGCGTGCGCTACATCCACCCGGACTGCGGCTTCTGGATGCTCAAGCGCTCGATCGCCGATGCCAAGATGCGCGCGCTGGCGCTGGGCCGCGACCGCTTCGAGGGCATTGCGGCATGAGCACGCTGCCGCAGCGCTTCGAGGACGTCGAGGCGCTGGAAGACTTCATGAGCGAACCCACGCCGGGCCTGGTGGCCGACCTGGCGCGCGTGGACGGCGACATCATCGTCATCGGCGTCGGCGGCAAGATGGGCCCGACGCTGGCGCGCATGGCCAAGCGCGCGGCGCCGGGCAAGCGCGTGATCGGCGTGGCGCGCTTCAGCAACCCCGAGGCGCGCGCATCGCTCGAGGCGCATGGCGTCGAATGCATCGCCTGCGACCTGCTCGACCGCGAGGCGGTGCGCAAGCTGCCCAACGTGGCCGACGGCGTGCGCAACGTGGTGTTCATGGCCGGCCACAAGTTCGGCGCCGCCGACAACGCATCGCTCACCTGGATGATGAACGTCGGCGTGCCGATGATGGTGGCCGACATCTTCCGCGAGACGCGCATCGTCTCGTTCTCGACCGCCTGCGTCTACCCCTTCGTGCCGGTGGACGGCCCCGGTGCCGACGAGGCCACGCCGGCCACGCCGCCGGCGGGCGACTATGCCAACTCCTGCGTCGGCCGCGAGCGCATGTTCGAGTACGGCTCGCGCGCCTGGGGCACGCCCGGGCGCATGGTGCGGCTGTCCTATGCCATCGACATGCGCTACGGCGTGCTCTACGACGTGGCCAGCACGGTGTTCGCCGGCCAGCCGCTGGACCTGACGATGGGCCATGCCGACGTCATCTGGCAGGGCGATGCCAACGAACAGTCGCTGCGGCTGCTGGCGCATTGCACGACGCCGGCCACGCCGATCAACATCACCGGGCCGCGCCACACCAGCGTCCGCTGGCTGGCGGCCGAGTTCGGCAAGCGCTTCGGCAAGACGCCGGTGCTCACCGGGCAGGAAGCGCCCACCGCCTGGCTGGAGGACACCACGCAGGCGCAGGCGCTGTTCGGCGAGCCGCGCGTGCCGCTGGCGACGATGATCGACTGGGTGGCCGACTGGGTGGCGCGCGGCGGCCCGAGCCTGGGCAAGCCGACGCACTTCTCGACGCGGGATGGCAAGTACTGAAGCCATCCGTCGGCTGCGCGCGGACGATCTGGCGGCCGCGCAGCAGCTGTCGGCCTCGGCCGGATGGAATCAGAACGCCAACGACTGGTCGATGATGCTGCAGCTCGGCCAGGGCTGGGGCATCGATGCGGCCGACGCTGCCGGCCGCGCGCAACTGGCCGCGTCGATCGTCGTGCTGCCCTATGGCGAGCACTTCGCCTGGACGAGCATGGTGCTGGTGCTGCCGGAGTTCCGCCGCCGCGGTTATGCGCAGATGCTGCTGCGGCATGCGCTGGCGCACCTGGCGGCGCAGGGGCGCGCCGCGGTGCTCGACGCGACACCGGCCGGCCATGCCGTGTACGTGCAGGAAGGCTTTGCCGACACCTGGGGCTTCGCCCGCTACCGGCGCGAAGCCGGCGTGCCGCTGCAGGGCCCGGCGGCCGGGCCGGCGACGCGCCCGCTGGTCGAAGCCGACTGGCCGGCGGTCGATGCGCTGGACCGGGTGGCTTTCGGTGCCAGCCGGCTGCCGCTGTTGCGCCGTCTGGCGCAGCGCCTGCCGCAGGCGGCACGCGTGCTGGAGCAGGGCGGGCGGCTGCGCGGCTACGTGCTCGGGCGCGATGGCCGCGAAGCGCTGCAGATCGGCCCGCTGCTGGCCGATGCGCCGGACGTGGCGCAGCGGCTGCTGCACGACGCGCTGCAGCCGCTGGCCGGCGAAGCGGTCTACGTGGATCCGCTCGACCAGTCAGGCCGCCGCGCTGACCTGGCTGCAGCAGCAGGGCTTCGTCTTCCAGCGCCCGTTCACGCGCATGGTGCACGGCACCGATGCCGCGCCGGGCGACCCGGCGACGATCGTGCTCGCGGCCGGGCCCGAACTGGGCTGACCGCGCTACTTGGTCATCTTCACCGAACGGTCGAGGAACTCGTTGGTGTAGGTGCTCTTCACGTCGAAGGGCTTGTCGACGCCGATGTACTCGACCACCAGCGCGTAGTCGGCGGCCATGCGCGCATCGTCGTGGATGCCCAGCGCCACCTCGCGCGAATACTTGTCGCTCATCAGCTTCTCGACCAGCTGCCAGTTGACCAGCTCGTTGTCGAACTTCAGCGCGCCGTTGGCGTCGATCAGCGCCTGCACGCAGGGGTTCGGGTCCTTCACGCAGGCGGCGAAGGCGCGCTGCGTGACCTTGACGAACTTGTCGACCAGCGGCTTGTTCTCGGCCAGGAACTTGGCGTTGACGATGATCGAATTGCCGTAGGGGTTGAGGCCGGCGTCGCGCCAGGCCAGGAAGCCCATGTCGTCGCCCAGTTCGCGCTGGAAGATGTGGTGGATGTTGTAGAAGGACGTGGTCACGTCGATCGACTTGGCCTTCAGCGCCGCCAGCTTGGCGTTGGCGTCGATGTTGACCCAGGTCACCGACTTCGGGTCGATGCCGTTGGCCTTGGCCAGCGCCGGCCACATCACGCGCGCGCCGTCGGCCGCCGGGTTGCCGATCTTCTTGCCCGGGAAGTCCTTCACGCCGGTGATGCCCGAGCTCTTCAGCCAGTACATGCCCTGCGGCGAGTTGGCGTAGACGTTGAACACCGCCACCGTGTCGGCGCCCTTGCCCTTGGCCACCAGCACGCCGCCCATGTCGGCCAGGCCGATCGGCGTGGCGCCGGCGCCCACGCGCTGCGTGGCCAGCGCCGAGCCCTTGCCGGGCTCGATGTTCAGGTCGATGCCGGCCTGTCTGGTACCAGCCCATCTTCTTGGCGTAGTAGTAGGGCGCATGGTCGCCGCCCGGCACCCAGTTGAGCACGAAGTCGACCTTCTGCTGGGCCTGCGCCGACAGCGACACCAGCGCGGCGGCGCGGCGCCAAGAACGAGATGCTTGTTCATGAAGACTCCTGTTGCCAGGCGGGGTGGGGATGAAGTAAATTCACCAACTAGTGATTTCCGAACAAAGTATAGAACAGGCGAACCCGTTTCACCCAGTGCCTGGCGCGGGTGCGGCTACTGACTTTCCCCTATGCCCAAGCACTGGTCTGAGTTGCCCGCCGATGTGCTGGCGCGCTGCGACGCGGCACCGTCATCCCGGCGCACCCGCTGGCGCTGGACGCGCAGCGCCGGCTCGATCTGCGGCACCAGCGTGCGCTGACGCGCTACTACCTCGACGCCGGCGCCGGCGGCCTGGCGGTGGGCGTGCATTCCACGCAGTTCGCGATCCGCGAGGTCGGCCTGTACGAGCCGGTGCTCGAGCTGGCGGCGCGCACCGCGCGCGACTGGATCGACGCAGCCCACGGTGCTGATCGCCGGGCTGTGCGGCCCCACCGCGCAGGCGCTGCGCGAGGCCGACATCGCGCGCGGCCTGGGCTACCACGCCGGCATGCTGTCGCTGGCGGCGATGAAGGGCGCGTCGGTCGACGAGCTGGTCGCGCATTGCGCGGCGGTGGCCGCGCGCATCCCGCTGGTCGGCTTCTACCTGCAGACCGCGGTCGGCGGCATCGCGCTGCCGATGGACGTTCTGGCGCCGCTTTGCCGCCATCGACAACGTCATCGCCATCAAGATGGCGCCCTTCGACCGCTACCGCACGCTGGACGTGATGCGCGGCGTGGTCGCGGCCGGCGCCGAGGAGCGCGTCACGCTGTACACCGGCAACGACGACCACATCGTGCTCGACCTGCTGGCGCCCTTCGTGGTGCAGCGCGGCGACGACGAGGTCACGCGTGCGCATCCGCGGCGGCCTGCTCGGCCACTGGAGCGTGTGGACGAAGCGCGCGGTCGAGCAGCTGCAGCGCATCCACGCGGCCATCGACAGCGGGCCGGGTCGATGCCGACCTGCTGGCGCTGGATTCGCGCGTCACCGACTGCAACAGCGCCTTCTTCGACGTGGCCCACGGCTTTGCCGGCTGCATCCCCGGCTGCCACGAGGTGCTGCGCCGCCAGGGGCTGCTGCAGGGCATCTGGTGCCTGGACCCGAACGAGACGCTGTCGCCGGGCCAGGCGGCCGAGATCGACCGCGTCTGCCGCGAACATGCCGACCTGTCCGACGATGCCTTCGTCGCGCAGAACCTCGCGCGCTGGCTGGACTGAAGGCGCGATGGACAGCTTCCGAAAGCAAACTGAAGCAGTACTCGCTGGGCGTGCTGGCGCACCTGCTGCTGCTGCTGGCCTGGTACCTGTTCGTGCGCCTGGGCGACGTGCCCAAGTTCGTCATGCCGTCGCCGGGCGACACGCTGCGCGCGCTGTTCGTGCCCGACTACGGCTGGTGGACCAACACCGCCGTCACCGCCACCGAGATCTTCGGCGGCTATGCGCTGGCGCTGGCGGTGGGCGTGCTGCTGGCGCTGCTGTTCACCTGGTCGAAGACGCTCGAATCGCTGATGCTGCCGCTGCTGGTCACGCTGAACATGATCCCCAAGGTGGCGCTGGGGCCGCTGATCATCGTCTGGTTCAAGTACGGCGTGTTCCCCAACGCGATGATGGCGTTTTCGATCGCGGTGTTCCCGATCCTGCTGACCACCGCGCGCGGCCTGCGCGAGGTCGAGCCCGACCTGCTGGACCTGGTGCGCTCGCTGCGCGGCTCGCGCTGGCAGCTGTTCACCAAGATCCAGCTGCCCGGCGCGCTGCCCTATGTCTTTGCCGGCATGAAGGTGGCGGCCATCCTGGCGGTGGCCGGCGCCATCGTCGGCGAGTTCCTCGGCTCCGACCGCGGCCTGGGCTACCTGATGCTGCAGGTGCAGGTGACGCTGGACACGCCGGCGATGTTCATGGCGGTGATCCTGATCACGCTGCTGGGCATGCTGCTGTACGGGCTGGTGCTGCTGCTCGAAAGGCTGTTCGTGGCCAAGGATGCGAGAGTGTCATGAGTACGCCGGGCCGCCCCAAGTACTCATGCTCCCGCTTGGCGGGACGGCGCGCAGCGCCTGGGTTGCACCAATGAGTACTGAAGCCTTCATCCATCTGTCCGGCGTCACCAAGACCTACAAGGCCGGGCGCAAGCAGCACCTGGCGATCTCCGACGCCAGCTTCGACGTCATGCCCGGCGAGCTGGTGGCGCTGGTCGGGCCCTCGGGCTGCGGCAAGAGCACGCTGCTCAAGGTGCTGGCCGGGCTGCACACGCACGACGGCGGCACGGTGCGCATCGGCTCGGCCACGCATCCCTTCGACCCGGCGCGCGACATCGGCATGGTGTTCCAGGCGCCGCTGCTGCTGAAGTGGCGGCGCATCCTCGACAACATCCTGCTGCCGGCCGAGATCCTGGGCCTGCCGATGGCCGCGGCGCGCGAGCGTGCGCGCGGCCTGATGGCCATGGTCGGGCTGCAGGGCTACGAAGAGAAGTACCCGTACGAGCTGTCCGGCGGCATGCAGCAGCGCGCGGCGATCGCGCGCTCTCTGGTGCACGACCCGAAGCTGGTGCTGATGGACGAGCCCTTCGGCGCGCTGGACGCGCTGACGCGCGAGAAGATGAACCTGGAGCTGCTGCGCATCTGGAAGGAATCGGGCAAGACCATCGTCTTCGTCACGCACGGCATTTCCGAGGCGGTGTTCCTGGGCACGCGCGTGGTGGTGATGACGGCCGGCCCGGCGCGCATGGCCGACAACTTCCAGATCGACCTGCCGCACCCGCGCACGCTGGACATGAAGACGCACGAAGCCTTCGGCGTCTACACGCGGCGCATCTACAAACTGCTGGGCATGGAATGAGCGCCGTGCACCGCTGTTCACCGTCGAATCGATCGAGCTGCTCGAGCGCGACGTCAAGCTGCGCATGCCCTTCCGCTTCGGCGTGGTCACGCTCACCGCCGCGCCGCAGGCCTTCGTGCGCGCGCGCATCCGGCTGGACGACGGCACCCAGGCCGAGGGCATGGCGGCCGAGCTGATGGCGCCGAAGTGGTTCGACAAGAACCCGCGAGCTCAGCAACGAGGACAACTTCGAGCAGCTGCGCAATGCGCTGCGCATCGCCCGCGGG
Organism: uncultured Pseudomonadota bacterium; assembly: GCA_963818005.1. Taxonomy (GTDB): domain Bacteria; phylum Pseudomonadota; class Gammaproteobacteria; order Burkholderiales; family Burkholderiaceae_C; genus Rubrivivax. The sequence continues at coordinate 88,571 of CAWFQP010000060.1, read as the reverse complement.
CTCTACACGGACGGCGGGGTCGACAGTGCCTTCGGCCACTTTGCGCGCCACTACCAGGCGCAGATCGGCCGCGGCGCGCAGCAGGGCCTGAACAGCCTGGTGGCCAACTACGGCCCGGCACTGATCGACCGGGCCGTGCTCGATGCGCTGTGCCGCGCGCTGGGCCAGCCCTTCCACGAAGTGATCCGCAGCAACCGTGCCGGCATCCAGGTCACGCCATTGACGCCCGACCTGGCGGGCTTCGACCTCGACGCCTTCCTGGCCGGCCTGCGGCCGGCGGAACACATCGCCGCGCGCCACACGGTCGGCCTGGTCGACCCGATCACCGCCGCCGACCAGAGCGAACGTGTGGCCGACGGCCTGCCCGAGACGCTGGAAGAGGTGGTGTCCACCTACGGCCACCGCTGGTTCAAGCTCAAGGTGGCCGGCAACATCGACGCCGACGTGGCGCGGCTGCTGCGCATCGCCGCGCGTGCTCGACCGCATCGACGGCGCCTACCGCAGCACGCTGGACGGCAACGAGCAGTACGACAGCATCGACGGCGTGCTGCAGCTGTGGCAGCGCATGCGCGCCGAACCGGGCCTGCAGCGGCTGTGCGACAGCGTGATCTTCATCGAGCAGCCGATCAAGCGCGCGGCGGCGCTGGCGCAGGACGTGAGCGCGCTGTCGTCGCAGAAGCCGGTGATCCTGGACGAGTCCGACGACTCGCTCGACGCCTTCGTGCGCGGCCGCGAGCGCGGCTACCTGGGCGTGTCGTCGAAGACCTGCAAGGGCCTGTACAAGTCGATCCTGAACCGCGCCCGCTGCGCGAAGTGGAACGCCGAAGCCGGCACCGAGCGCTACCTGATGAGCGCCGAGGACCTGACGATCCAGGCCGGCCTGGCGCTGCAGCAGGACCTGGCGCTGGTGTCGCTGCTCGGCATCACCCATGTCGAGCGCAACGGCCACCACTACGTCAACGGCATGGCGGCGCTGGGGCAGGGCGAGCAGCAGGCCTTCCTGGACGCGCACCCGGACCTGTATGAGCGCAGCCACGGCGCGGTGCGGCGTGCGCATCGCCGGCGGCGAACTGGCCATCGGCTCGCTGCACCGCGGCCCCGGCTTCGCCAGCGGCGCGGCGCCCGACTGGCAGGCGATGCGCTCGCTGTCGCTGCGTGCCTGACCGCGGCGCGCGGCTACGATCCCGCATGCCCCTGCACGGAAACCTGCGCGCGATCGTCGCGATGATCGCCGCCTGCGCGATGTTCGGCTGCATGGACGCCGTGCTCAAGGCGCTGGCCGGCACCTATCCGCCGCTGCAGGTGACGGCGCTGCGCGGGCTGACGGCCATGCCGCTGGTGTGCCTGTACGTGCTGTGGCGCGGCCAGATGGGCGCGGTGTTCGCCCGCGGCCTGCGCTGGCGGCTGCACCTGCTGCGCGGCGTGATCACCGTGGCGATGATGGCGCTGTTCACCTTCGGGCTGAAGACGCTGGGCCTGGCCGAGGCCTACACGCTGACCTTCATCGCGCCGATGATCATCACCATGCTGTCGGTGCCGATGCTCAAGGAGACGGTGCCGCCGCGCCACTGGGCCGCCATCGCGGTGGGCCTGTGCGGCGTGGTGGTGGCGCTGCGGCCCGACCAGAGCGCGTTCCTGTCCATCGGCGCGCTGGCGGTGCTGGCGGCGGCGCTGTGCTACGCGCTGTCCAACGTGGTCGGCCGCATCATCAGCCGCACCGAGCCGAGCGCGACGCTGGTGTTCTGGACCACCGGCGCGATGGCGCTGGGCGGCGGTGTGCTCAGCGTGCCGCAGTGGGTGGACATCCTGCCCGTGCACTGGCCGCTTGCTGGCCGGCCTGGCCGTCAGCGGCTTTCTCGGGCAGCTGGCCATCACCGAGGCCTTCCGCCACGGCCAGGCCTCGGCCGTGGCGCCCTTCGAATACACCGCGCTGGCCTGGGCCGTGCTGCTGGACTGGGTGTTCTGGCGCGCGGTGCCCGACGCCTACACGCTGGCCGGCGGCGCCATCATCATCGCCAGCGGCATCTACCTGATCCGGCGCGAGGCACCGCGCGAGATGGTCGTGGTGCCGCCTTGAGGAATCGTCGGTGAGGGAGGCGCGCTGCGGCGGTGCTTCACGCCGTCTCCAAAAGGCCGCGCACATAACCGATGCACCAGGCCGCGCAGCCGGGGCCGTCGGGCACGTAGTCGAAAGGTTCCATCGCCAGCCAGCCGGCGTAACCCTGGCGCTGCAGCGCCGCCAGGATCGGCGCGAAGCGGTCCTCGCCCTGGCCCGGGCCGCGGCGGTTGCGGTCGTTCAGCTGCACGTGCACCAGCTCGCCGCTGGGCCAGACGCGGTCGATCAATGCGGGCAGCGCTTCGCTTTCGGTGGCGCCGGCCGAGCTGGTGTCGAGCATGGTCTTCAGGCCCGGCAACGCCGCGGCGTTGCACGATGGCCAGCGCCTCGTCGAGCGTGTTGACCACCGAGGTCTGGTCGCGCGACAGCGGTTCGATGCAGTAGTGCAAGCCGGCGCGCCCGGCCAGTTCGCCGGCGAAGACCCAGGCTTCGGTGGCGCGGGCCAGCGCGTCGGCGTGGCTCTGGCCCGGTTGCGGGTTGCGCTGCGCCGGCGAGCCGTGCACCAGGTAGCGGCCGCCGAGCAGCGCACAAAGCTCGATCCACCGCGCGATGGCCGAGCGGGTGCGCTGGCGCACGCCGGCATCCGGGCTGCTGATCGACAGGCCCTTGGGCGCCACCAGCAGCCAGTGCAGCCCGCTGATGGCCAGGCCATGGTCGCGGGCGATCGCGGCCCATTGCGCGGCTTGCGCGTCGGTGATCGTCATCGGGTCGTCGGCCAGCGTGAAGGGCGCGACTTCCAGCGCGCGGTAGCCGAGCTTGGCGGCATAGGCGCACTGCTGCTCGAAGCTCCACGGTGCGAGCACCTCGTTGCACAGCGCCAGGCGTTCGATCATGTCGTGCTCCTCGGCGCGAACCAGCGCCGCACCATCGGAATCTGCGTCAGCAGCATCACCAGCACCAGCGCGGCCAGCAGCGGCGCTGATCGGCCGCGTGAAGAACGGCAGCAGGCTGCCGTCGGACAGCACCAGCCCGCGGCGCAGCGACTTGTCGACGATGTCGCCGAGCACCAGGCCCAGCACGAAGGGCGCCACCGGAAAGCCGCGCCGGCGCAGCCAGAAGCAGGCGATGCCCACGCCCAGCATCACCCAGACGTCGAACAGCCGCTGCGTGATCGAGTACGAGCCCAGCACGCACAGCACGAAGACGATGGGCATGATGACCTCGCGCGGCACGCGCAGCACCCACAGCATCGGCCGCACCAGCACCAGGCCGAAGACCAGGATCGCGAGCGTGGCGACGCAGCGTGATGCCGACGACGTCGTAGACGAACTGCGGCTGGTTGACCATCAGCATCGGGCCGGGCTGCGCGCCGTGGATGATCATCGCCGCCATCAGCACCGCGGCCGGCGCCGAGCCGGGGATGCCGAGCGCCAGCGCCGGGATCAGTGCGCCGGGGATGGCGGCGTTGTCGCCGGTCTCGGCGGCGATCAGGCCGTCGACCGAGCCCTTGCCGAACTTCTCCTTCTCGCGGCTGGCGCGCTTGGCCGCGGCGTAGGACGACCAGGCCGCCATGTCCTCGCCCACGCCGGGCAGGATGCCGACGAACACGCCGATCAGCCCCGAACGGAGGATGGTGCGCCAGTAGCGCAGCACGTCGGCGATCTTCGGCAGCACCGAGTCGACCGAGTTGATCATCGCGTTCAGTTTCGGCTGGCTCATCACCGTCAGGATCTCGGCAAAGCCGAAGGCGCCCACCAGCGCCGGGATCAGGCCGATGCCGCCGCTCATCGCGTTGCTGTCGAAGGTGAAGCGGGCGTGCGCGTGGATCGGGTCCAGGCCGATGGTGGCGACGAAGATGCCCAGCAGCCCCATCAGCCAGCCCTTGACCGGGTTCGACCCGGTGAGCGTGCCCGACATCATCACGCCGACCATGCCCAGCCAGAAGAACTCGAAGGCGCCGAACTTCAGCGCGGTCTCGGCCAGCAGCGGCGTGAACATCGCCAGGCAGACCACGCCGAACAGCGAGCCGGCCACCGAGCCGGTGGTGGCGATGCCCATCGCGCGGCCGGCCTGGCCCTGGCGCGCGAGCGCGTTGCCGTCCAGGCAGGCGGCGGCATTGGCCGCGGTGCCGGGGATGTTGAGCAGGATCGCGGTGCGGCTGCCGCCGTAGATGGCGCCGACGTAGACGCAGATCAGCACCAGGATGGCGTCGGTCGGCGCCATCTTCAGCGTCAGCGTGGTGAACAGCGCCACGCCGAGCGTGGCCGACAGCCCCGGCAGCAAGCCGATCAGGATGCCGGCCAGCGTGGCGCCGAGCGCGTAGGCGATCTGCCAGGGGCCGGCCAGCGCGGCCAGCGCCGCGCCCAGGTGGCTCAGACCGTCCATCGAAGGGTCACGGAAGACGAACCAGAAAGACCGATTCGAACAGCCATGAGATGAAGGCCGAGGCGCCCACGGCCACCGCCAGGGTCTGCACCAGGCCGCGCGCGACGCGCCCCGCGGCCGCCATTCGGCCCAGCTGAACAGCGTGGTGAAGACGAAGATGAAGACCGCGCCCTCGACCGACGAAGGGCAGGCCGTGGCCGAGCGTGAGGCCGGCGAAGGCCACGCACAGCAGCAGCGCCAGGCCGGCACGGCGCATCGTGCCGGGCAGGGCAGGCGGCTCGTCTGCGGTCGGCGCCGGCGCGCGCACGCGCCTGCCAGCCCAGCACCAGCGACAGCAGGATCATCAGCGCGCCGACCACGCCGGGCGTCAGCCCCGGCGCCGACCAGGCCTCGATGCCGCGGTCGGTGAGCCGGTCCATGCGCAGCGATCCGATCAGGATCGCCGCGCCGGCGGCGGCGAACACGCCTGCGCTCTGAAGCTCATCGCGACGCGCCATCGGAAGGATCAGCGTTTGATACCGAGAGATTCGGGCGAGGCCTTGGCCAGGCCGGCGTCCTGCAACAGGTAGGCATCGGTCACCACCGTCGGCCACACCGCGTCGTAGGCCGCCTGCCCGTACAGCGGCGTGAACAGCGCGCCCTTCTCGGCGGCGTACTTCTTCAGCTTGTCCGAGGTGACGATCTTCTCGGCCCACAGCTTGTCGACCGTGGCCACCACCTCGGGCGGCACGCCCTTGGGGATGAAGATGCCGAAGCCGGTGGTCACCTTGGGGAAGTTGGGCACGAACTGGGTGATCGGCGGGATCGTGCCGTAGCCCTCGATGGTCAGCGGCTGGTCGCCCACCACCGCCAGCGGGCGCAGGCGCTTGCCTTTGATCATCTCGGCCTGCTCGGGCGCGAGCTGCGTCGTCACCTCGGTCTCGCCGGCCACGGTGGCCACCACGGCCGGGTTGCCGCCGTCGTAGGTGACATGACGGTACTTGACGCCGGTGGCCTTGGAGATGGCTTCCATGGCGAAGTGGCCCGAGCTGCTGTTGCCGGCGGTGGCGACCGACACCTGCTTGGTCTTCATCGCCTCCAGCAGCTGCGGGAAGGTCTGGTACGGCGAGTTCGGGTTGACGCTGACGATCGACACGTTGGTCACGGCCAGGTACAGGTTGAAGTCGTCGACCTTGCTGTTGATCATGCCCAGCACCGGGTAGGTGCCCAGCTGCTTGGCCGCGCCGGCCGTCCAGGTGTAGCCGTCCTTGGGCGCGTCCATCGCCGCCTTGGTGCCGATGGAGCCGGCGCCGCCGGGCTGGTTGACGACGACGATCTTCTGGCCGAGCCCGGCTTCCAGCTCCGACGCCGCCAGGCGCGTCACCTGGTCGGTGGCGCCGCCGCGGCCCAGGGCACGATGATGGTCACCGGCTTGGTCGGCTTCCATTGTGCGTGGGCCAGTGCGGGGGCCAGGCAGGCGGCAGCCAGCAGTGTGGCCAGGACGGTTTTGGTCATCGATGTCTCCGGTAGTTCACTGACTGGTGAATCGTATGCCGGCCCGTCGCTTTGGGCAATCGGGTCAACGCTCAGCCCATGCGCTTGTATCGCGCATGGGCCTTCGCCAGCCGCAAGCCCCTTCCGGGCCTTGCGCGCGGGCTCAGTCCCGCACCAGGTAGCCGAGCACCAGGTCGATCATGTGCGACAACCGCTCCACCTTGGCCTTCGCGCCGAGCAGCGGTCGGTTGAAGATCGTCGACAAAGTGTGGTTGTTGCCGAGGTAGAAGTACGACAGGCCGGCGATCGAGATGTACAGCTGCACCGGGTCGACGCCGGCGCGAAAGACGCCGTCCTTGTGGCCGCGCTCCAGCACGTCGGCCAGCGTGCTGCACCAGCGGCGAGTGCATCGCCGAGATCTTGGTCGACTGCTTCAGGTGGCGCGCGCGGTGCAGGTTCTCGCTGTTCAGCAGCGTCAGGAACTCCGGGTGCTCGATGTAGTAGTTCCAGGTGAAGGCGATGAGCCGGCGGATCGCCTCCACCGGCTCCACCTGCGTCAGGTTGAGTTGCTGCTCCTCGCCGCGGATGCCTTCGTAGGCGCGCTCCAGCACCGCCAGGAACAGGCTTTCCTTGCTCTCGAAGTAGTAGTAGATCAGCCGCTTGTTGACGCCGGCGCGCTCGGCGATGCGGTCCATGCGCGCGCCGCCCAGGCCGTGCTCGGCGAATTCGGCGAGCGCGGCGTCGAGGATGTCCTTCTGTGAGCGGTCGGCGTCGCGCGGGCGAGCTTCGGCGGCGGTTGAACGGGGCATGGCGGATGATTAACTGTCTGTTGAATCGACTTGTACCGCACAAACCCTGGTGGCGGGTCAGTGCAGCGCCGACCGCGCCGCACGCCCCAGCCACAGCTCGCCTGACAGGCACATGCCCAGCCAAGCGACGCCCAGCAGCACCGCCGCCACCACGTCGCTTGGATGGTGCACACCCAGGTAGACACGGCTGAAGGCCACCACGGCGACCACGGCCAGGGCGCCGCAAGCGCCGCGATGCGCCATGGCCACTGGGTCGTGAGTCGGAAGGTCTGGACCACCAGATAGCCGCAGAACAGCGTGATCGCCACCGCATGGCCGCTGGGATAGGAAAAACCGTGCGATCCGACGGCCGCGTCCAGCCCCGGGCGCGGGCGTTCGACCAGCAGCTTGAGGCCACTGTTCGCGAGCATGCCCAAAGGCACCATGGTGATCAGCCAGAGCAGCGCTTGCCAGTGCCTGCGCCGCACCAGGACGAACGCCCATATCAGGATCGCGGCGGCGACGACCTTGCCCTGCAGCTTGTGCAAGGTTCGCATCACTGCCGTCAGCGGCTCGCTGACCGCAGGGCAGCCACCCAGTCGGCTCGCGTAGAGGTCGACCGCCATCGGCCCCGTCGCGGCCTGCACTCGCCAGGTGAGTGCGGCCAGCAGCAAGGCGGCAGCCAGCCAGGTGACGAGGGTCAGGACTTCGCGCTTCGAGCTCATGAGACGTGCTTTTACCTCAGTGCGAGCGTGACGAAGGCGCAATGGCCGCGCGACGGGAATCCCTGCCAACGTCACGCTTCGCATAATGCACGCCCGGCTTGGCCGTATCGAGGAAGCCGCATGGAGACACACACATGACCGCACGACCCGCAGGCCACGCACTGGTCGAAGCGTTGATCGCCCAGGGCGTGCACACCGCCTTCGGTGTGCCCGGCGAAAGTTATCTGGCCGTGCTGGACGGCTTCCACGAGCACCGCGACCGCATTCGCTTCATCGGCTGCCGGCACGAAGGCGGCGCCGCCTTCATGGCCGATGCGCAGGGCAAGCTCAGCGGCCGCCCGGGCATCTGCTTCGTCACGCGCGGGCCCGGTGCCACCAACGCCAGCATCGGGCTGCACACGGCTTTCCAGGACTCGACGCCGCTGATCCTGTTCGTCGGCCAGGTGGCCAGCGACCAGCGCGACCGCGAAGCCTTCCAGGAAGTCGACTACCGCCAGATGTTCGGCCCCGGCACGCTGGGCATGGCCAAGTGGGTGGGCGAGGTGCAGGATGCCGACCGCCTGCCCGAGTACGTGTCCCGCGCCTTCCACACCGCGCTGCAGGGCCGACCGGGCCCGGTCGTGCTGGTGCTGCCCGAGGACATGCTGACGCGGCCGACCATGGCGCCGGTGCTGCCGCGCGCCCAACCGGCGCTGGCCTGGCCGGCGCCCGGCGCGCTGCGCGAGCTGCGTGCCCTGCTGCTGGCGCGCACAGCGGCCGCTGCTGATTGCCGGCGGCAGTGGCTGGGACGCCGAGGCGGCCAAGGCGCTGCAGCGCCTGGCCGAGAACTGGCAACTGCCCGTCACCTGCGGGTTCCGCTTCCAGGACACCTTCGACAACCGCCACGCGCTGTATGCCGGCGACGTGGGCATCGGCATCAACCCCAAGCTGGCGGCGCGCGTGCGCGAAGCCGACCTGGTCATCGCCCTGGGCGTGCGCCTGGGCGAGATGACCACCGGCGGCTACACGCTGCTGCAGGTGCCGCGGCCGCAGCAGAAGCTGGTGCACGTGCATGCCGGGCCCGAGGAACTGGGCCGGGTCTATGCCGCCGACCTGCTGCTGCACAGTTCGATGGCCTGCGCCGCCAAGGCGCTGGAGACGCTGGCCGCGCCGCCCAGCGTGCCGTGGACTGCGTGGGCCCAGGCCGCGCATGCCGACTACGAGGCCAACCATGTGGCGAGCGCGGTCGAACCGATGGACCTGGCCGTGGTGATGAAGACAATGCAGCGCCTGGCGCCGGCCGACACCGTCTATACCAACGGCGCCGGCAACTACAGCGGCTGGCTGCACCGCTACGTGCGCTACCACGGGCTGCAACACCACGGCCGCACGCAACTGGCGCCGACCTCCGGCGCGATGGGCTACGGCGTGCCGGCCGCGGTGGCCGCGGCGCTGCTGTACCCGCAGCGCACGGTGATCAACGTCGCCGGCGACGGCGACTTCCTGATGACCGGGCAGGAGCTGGCCACCGCCACCGGCTACGGCGCCGGACGCGGTGCCGGCAAGCTGGTCAGCATCGTCGTCGACAACGGCAGCTACGGCACCATCCGCATGCACCAGGAGCGCGAGTACCCGGGCCGTGTCAGCGGCAGCGACCTGTTCAACCCGGACTTCGCGGCGCTGGCGCGGGCCTATGGCTGGCACGCGCACCGTGTCGATACCACCGCGCAGTTCGAGCCGGCCTTCGCCGCCGCGATGGCGGCCGATGGCCGACGCTGATCCACATCAAGCTGGACACCGACGTCATCACCTCGCGCACCACGCTCGGCGCCATCCGCGAGGCGGCGCTGCGCCGCGCCGACAGCTGATCAGTGCATGTCGTGGATCATCTCGCGCACGCGCGGGTAGATCTGCGTCTGCCAGCGCCGGCCGCTGAACACGCCGTAGTGGCCGACGCCCACCTGCACGTGGTGGCTCTTCATGTAGGGCCGGATGCCGCTGCACAGGTCGTGCGCGGCCACGGTCTGGCCGATGCTGCAGATGTCGTCGCGTTCGCCTTCCACGGTGAACAGTGCGGTGCGGCGGATGGCGGCCGGATCGACGCGTTCGCCGCGCACCATGAACTCGCCCTTGGCCAGCTTGTATTCCTGGAACACCTGCGCCACCGTCTCCAGGTAGAACTCGGCCGGCAGGTCGTTGACGGCGAAATACTCTTCGTAGAAGCGCTTGGTGGCCTCGGCAGCCTCATGTTCGCCCCGGTGCAATTGGCGGTACAGGTCGCGAAAGGCCTGCTTGTGGCGGCCGAGGTTCATGCTCATGAAGGCCGTCAGCTGCAGGAAGCCGGGGTAGACGCGGCGCCGCGCGCCCGGGTAGCGCCAGGGCACGCGGCTGATCAGGTTGTCCTCGAACCATTCGATCGGCTTGCCGGTGGCCAGTTCGTTGACCTGGGTCGGGTTGATGCGGCAGTCGATCGGCCCGGCCATCAGCGTCATGCTGCGCGGCTGCGCCGGGTGGTCGTGCTGCGCCATCAGCGCCACCGCGGCCAGCGTCGGCACGCAGGGCTGGCACACCGCCACCAGGTGCGTGCCCGGGCCGAGCAACTCGATGAAGGCGATGACATGCTCGACGTATTCGTCCAGACCGAAGCGGCCTTCGGACAGCGGCACGTCGCGAGCGTTGTGCCAGTCGGTGATGTAGACGTCGTGGTCGGCCAGCATGGTGCGCGCGGTGTCGTTCAGCAGCGTCGCGAAGTGGCCCGACAGCGGCGCCACGATCAGCACCTTGGGCCGTTCAGTGTCGATCGCGTCGCCCAGGTCGTCGCGCACGAAGCGTTGCAGCGTGCAGAAGGCCTCTCGATGCACGGCCACCTCGCGCACCGGCACCTCGCGCTCGCCGACGCGCACCGAATCGATGCCGAACGACGGCCTTTGGTGCGTCAGCCGCAGCCGCGAGAACACCTCCCAGGCGGCGCCCAGCATGCGCGTGGCCGGCAGTTGCAGCGGGGCAACCAGCGGGCTGCCCAGCAGCGAGGCGCCGAATCGGGCCGCGTCCTGCATCGGTCCGAGCCATTCGTACTGCAGCTGGTAAGCCTGATAGAGCATGGTTCGAAGCGGCCGTGTGGTCGGCGCGAGGGTGGTTCCCCCACTAAGGCAAGGAACGGACCATGCCGATGCACCAAGCTGGCACAACGCTTGCACTGGCCTAGGCCAACTGCAGGAGCGCACCATGTCGAAGACCACACTGACCATCAGCAGCAAGAACTATTCGTCCTGGTCATTGCGCGGCTGGCTGCTGGCGCGCTTTGCCGGACTGGAATTCGAAGAGGTGGTGATCGGCCCCGACGACCCCAACGTGCGTGCCGAAATGCTGCTGCTCGCACCGTCGATGCTGGTGCCCTGCCTGCGCCATCAGGGCGCGAAGGTCTGGGACACGCTGGCCATTGGCGAGTACCTGCACGAGGTCAAGCCCAAGGCCGGCCTGCTGCCGGCCGACCGGGCGGCGCGCGCACACTGCCGTGCGGTGTGCGGCGAGATGCACTCCGGCTTCGTCTCGCTGCGTTCGGCGCTGCCGATGAACCTGAAGGGCCACTTCCCCGGCTACAAGGTCTGGAGCCGGGCGCAGAGCGACATCGAGCGCGTGCTGGAGATCTGGCGCGAATGCCTGGCCGCCTATGGCGGACCCTACCTGTTCGGCGAGCGCAGCATGGCCGACGCGATGTACGCGCCGGTGGTCACGAGGCTGCAGACCTACGACGTGCGCGTCGCCGACAAGGCCTGCGCTGCCTATTGCCAGCGCATCATGGCCATGCCGGAGCTGCGTGAGTGGATCGAGGCCGCCAAACTCGAGCCCGAGGACATCGACGAGCTCGAGATGGAGTTCTGATTCGCCCTGGATCTAGACGCTCCAGCCCTTGGAGACGGGCACCTCGCACACCGGCTCGACATCGACGGTGCCGAAGTCGGCCGGGCCGACGATCTCCAGGTATTCCATGTCCGGCGAATAGTCGAACAGGTAGTGGCGCACGCCCGGACGCTGGTGCACGCAGTCGCCGGCGCTGACCAGGGTTTCCTGGTCCTCGTACATGAAGCGCGCCCAGCCGCGCAGCATGATGACGATATGGAAGTCCGCCTCATGGCGGTGCCAGCCTGTGCCTTTCTCCGGTGCGTTGTGGGCAATGACCAGCTGGGCGAGGACCTTGCCGCCGGTGGCAGCGGCGATGCCCAGGTCGCGGTACAGGAAGAAGTCGCGCAGCCCGTCGCCACGGAACACCGTGTCCTGCGGCTTGACGTGCGAGAAGGCGGTGGCGCTGGGGGTTTTGACCTTGTCGAGCATGGGACCTCCGAAGGGCTGGTTGAGACCTTTGCTGCATGCACGAAACGTTCCCGCCCAAACAGCTATAAAGCGGTGCGAAGGCTTCACTGGAGAGACCCATGAGCGACAAGGCCCCGGCCACCTGCGACCTGTGCGATGCCCACAAGGGCGACACCGACGGCGGCTTCCGCGTGCTGCCGCCGGTGTTCCGCGACTTCGGCGGCCGCACTGTCTTCCAGGGGCCGGTGAGCACGGTGAAGTGCTTCGAGGACAACTCGATGGTCAAGGCCGCCGTCGAATCGCCCGGCCAGGGCCGGGTGCTGGTCGTGGACGGCGCCGGCTCGTTGCGCCGCGCGCTTGTTGGGCGGCAACCTGGGCGCCGCCGCCGCGAAGAACGGCTGGGCCGGGCTGGTGATCGACGGCTGCGTGCGCGACTTGGCCGAGCTGGCCGCCTGCGACGTGGGTATCCGCGCGCTGGCGCCGATGCCGCTGCCCACCGAGCGCCAAGGCCAGGGCCAACGCGACGTGGCGCTGCAGATGCGCGGTGTCTGGGTGCACCCTGGCGACTGGCTGGTGGCCGATGCCGACGGCATCGTGCTGCTGCCGCAGCCGGCCTGAGGCCATGAAGGCCGTGGCCGAATGGGACGTGGTGCCGTCCACGCCCGAGCAGATCGAGGCAGTGGCCAAAGAATGCCGGCGCATGGTGTCGCGCCGTGCGCTGTTCGCCGCCGGCGTGGCAGTGGTGCCGATCCCCGGCGTCGATTGGGCCACCAACGTCGGCGTGCTGATCAAGCTGCTGCCGGACATCAACCGCAACTTCGGCCTCAGCGCCGAGCAGGTGGAACGGCTTGCGCCCGACCGGCGCCTGGTGGTCTTCAAGGCCATCACGGCCGGCGGCACGCTGCTGGTGGGGCGCATCGTCACGCGCGAGCTGGTGATGTCGATGCTGCGCATGGTGGGCGTGCGCCTGAGCGCGCAGCAGGCGGTGAAATACGTGCCGATTGCCGGGCAGGGCCTGTCGGCGGTATTGACCTACGGCGCGCTGCGCTACGTGTGCGAGCAGCACATCCGTCAGTGCATGTCGATCTGCGAGCAGTTGCGGCTGCCGGCGCCCACCGTCGTCGCGACCTGAGGGCCGCATACAATGGTCGCTTGTTCGGGGCGTAGCGCAGCCTGGTAGCGCATCTGGTTTGGGACCAGAGGGTCGAAGGTTCGAATCCTTTCGCCCCGACCAATTGAAACAGTTCCTCAGCGAGCAGTCAGCTCATCCGGCCGATCGCTGCGGTGACACTCTCGCGTGGGTGGTGGCTTTGGGCTCCCATGTGCACAGCACATGCGGCGGGAGGCGACTGCCGCAATGCCGTGCGTCGAAGGCGAGTGAGAACTCCACGGTTTCAGGTGTGGGGCCGTACTACAACGACGCGGCCACCGCCAGTAGCAGCGCCCAGGCCAGCAGAGCCATCGGCAACACGAGCCAACGATGGGTGCCTGCTTCGTCACGATCGACATCGATCGCGTCGACGCGGTGGGAGGACGGGAAGTCGGACGTTCTCAAGACAAGCTCCACAGGAGGTGGGCCACACTATGGCTCCACCCCGCGTCTGACCGCGTAGGGGTCTTGCGCCTGCGGGTGTAGGAGCTTGCCGACAACTTCGGGAACGGCTCTCGCGCCTCCTGGCGCGAGCGGGGAAGGCCGCCTCGCGGCGTCAGCCGTTGAGGCGCACCCCGATCACCCGGCCGTCGCGCGGGTCGATCGTGCAATCGAAGCCGAAGTGCACGAACACCGGCGACTCCACTGCCGGCCGCGCGCGGCCCTGGCCGTGCAGTTCGGCGCGCGATGCGCTGTGCTGCGTCAGGCTGCGGGTCTCGGTGTCGAAACTGATCTGGGACACCCGCGGCCAGCGCTGCTGCAGCGCCAGTGCCGCGCCGGATTCACATGCCGACGGCGACAGGTGGCTGAGGTCGGGATCCTTGATCGGCTGTGACGCGGCCGCCTCCCCCAACGGTGGCTCCGCCTTGCGGATCACGGCACCGACGGCGTCGCCGCCTTGCGGATCGAGGTTGCAGCTGTACTTGAACTTGCGCAGCACGGCGCCGTCGCGCAACTGCCCATCGCCTTGCAGGACGATCCGGCCGCCGTCGGACGATGATCGCGGCAGCGTGGCCGAGAGTCGCAGTTCGGCAGCCGAGCCAGCCGGCGAGCCCAGCGCCTCCCGCACTGCGCGTTCGCACTTCGCCAGGGCTTCGGCACCCACCGTGGCGACCGACGCTGCAGGGGCCTGGGTGGCAGGCAGCGTCGACGCCGCGGTCTGTGCAAGGGCTGCTCGGGGACCGAATGCGGCCAGCGCCAGCAGGACGGCCGACAGGGCGACGCGACTGCGGCGTGCCCCGCTGTGCGGCGCAGCGGCGGGAGATCGCGACTTGGACGGAAGGCAGTGCATCGCGACAGAGTGTGGACCACGGCGCCGTGCTTGTCTTCCCCGTGACCAGGGTGGGTTGTCGTCGCCGAAGGCAACGCCAACCCGGCTGTGGGGCGCGTGAGCTGCGCACGCGGGCCCGACGCGCGCATCCGCTCGAACCCGGGTCGCGATAGCTCGTCGCAATCGGCATCATTGAATACTAAATGGCTATCGAGTAACAAAGTACGATAGAATTTCTACATTGATTCCAGGTTCATCCCGTCCATCAATCCGCAACCCAAGAGGAACCCCATGTCCATCATCAACACCCCCGTTCAGCCTTTCAAGACCACCGCCTTCCACAACGGCAAGTTCATCGACGTCAGCGAGCAAAGCCTCAAGGGCCGCTGGTCGGTGCTGATCTTCATGCCGGCGGCGTTCACCTTCAACTGCCCCACCGAAGTCGAGGACGCGGCCGAGCACTACGCCGAGTTCCAGAAGCTCGAGACCGAGGTCTACATCGTCACCACCGACACGCATTTCTCGCACAAGGTGTGGCACGAGACCAGCCCGGCCGTGGGCAAGGCGAAGTTCCCGCTGGTCGGGGACCCGACGCACACGCTGACCCATGCCTTCGGCGTGCACATCCCCGAAGAAGGCCTGGCGCTGCGCGGCACTTTCGTCATCAACCCCGAAGGCGTGATCAAGACGGCCGAGATCCACAGCAACGAGATCGCGCGTGACGTCAATGAAACGCTGCGCAAGCTGAAGGCAGCGCAGTACACCGCCAAGCACCCTGGCCAGGTCTGCCCGGCCAAGTGGAACCAGGGTGCGAAGACGCTGACACCGTCGCTGGACCTGGTCGGCAAGATTTGATGCACGGCGGGGTACTCGCCCCGCTGCCTCACGACAAGACCCTCGGGCCTTGTCGCCAGCATCCCCGCAATGGGTGCTGGCGACGGGGCCGGACAGCCCATGCCCTTTCAAGGAGAAGACCGTGCTCGACAGCAGCATCCAAGCCCAGTTGAAGGCTTATCTCGAACGGCTGCAGCAGCCGATCGAACTGGTGGCCAGCCTCGACGACAGCGCCGGCGCCGCCGAGATGCGCGAACTGCTGAACGACATCGCGCCGCTCAGCGACAAGGTGTCGGTGCGCTTCGATGGCACCGACGAGCGTCGCCCCTCGTTCCAGATCACGCGCGCCGGCGCCGACATGGGCGTGCGCTTCGCCGCCGTGCCGATGGGCCATGAGTTCAGCTCGCTGGTGCTGGCGCTGCTGCAGGCCGGCGGACACCCGCCCAAGGTCGAGGCCGAGGTCATCGAGCAGATCAAGGCCCTCGAAGGCGAGTTCGTGTTCGAGACCTGGATGAGCCTGAGCTGCCACAACTGCCCGGACGTGGTGCAGGCGCTCAACCTGATGGCGGTGCTGAACCCGCGCATCCGCCATGTGGCCATCGACGGCGGCCTGTTCCAGGGCGAGGTCGAGCAACGCCAGATCATGGCCGTGCCCACGGTGTTCCTGAACGGCCAGCCCTTCGGCTCGGGCCGCATGGAGCTGGCCGAGATCCTGGCCAAGGTGGACACCGGCGCGGCAGCACGTGACGCGGCGCGGCTGGCCCAGGCCGCGCCCTACGACGTGCTCATCGTCGGCGGCGGCCCGGCCGGTGCCGCCGCGGCGGTGTACGCCGCGCGCAAGGGCATCCGCACCGGCATCGTCGCCGAGCGCTTCGGCGGTCAGACGCTGGACACGCTGGGCATCGAGAACTACATCTCGGTGCTGGCCACCGACGGCCCCAAGTTCGCCGCCGCGCTGGAAGCCCATGTGCGTGCCTACGACGTCGACATCATGAACGGCCAGCAGGTCGAGGCGCTGGTTCCGGCCGAGCGTCCCGGCGGACTGGCGGGCGTCAAGCTCGCTAACGGCGCCACGCTGCGCTCGCGCACGCTGATCCTGGCCACCGGGGCGCGCTGGAAGAACGTCAACGTGCCCGGCGAAGCCGAATACCGCACCAGGGGCGTGGCCTACTGCCCGCACTGTGATGGCCCGCTGTTCAAGGGCAAGAAGGTCGCGGTCATCGGCGGCGGCAACTCGGGCGTCGAGGCGGCCATCGACCTGGCCGGCGTGGTGGCGCACGTCACGCTGTTCGAGTTCATGGACCACCTCAAGGCCGACGCGGTGCTGGTGAAGAAGCTGCTGAGCCTGCCCAACGTCACGGTGCATACGAATGCGCAGACGCTGCAGATCACCGGCGACGGCCAGAAGGTCAGCGGCCTGCGCTTCAAGGACCGCAGCAGCGCTGTCGAGCGCACGGTCGAGCTGGCGGGCGTGTTCGTGCAGATCGGGCTGGTGCCGAACACCGAGTTCCTGAAGGGCGCGGTCGAGCTCAGCCGCTACGGCGAGATTCTCATCGACGAGCGCGGCGCCACCAGCCTGCCCGGCGTATTCGCGGCGGGCGACGCGACGACGGTGCCCTTCAAGCAGATCGTCATTGCGGCCGGCGACGGTGCCAAGGCGGCGCTGGCAGCCTTCGACCACCTGATCCGCAGCCCGTTGGCCTGAGCGCAGCCCTCAGGCCGGCACCGCGGCCGCGCGGCTGCGGCGCCAGCCGTCGAGCGAGTACAGCAGCAGCGCGGCCCAGATGAAGCCGAAGCCGAGCAGGCGCGCGCGGTCGAAGGGCTCGTGGAACACCCACACGCCCAGCGCCAGCTGGATCGTCGGCGACAGGTACTGCAGCAGGCCCACGGTGGCCAGTGGCAGGCGGCGCGCGCCGGCCGCAAACAGCAGCAACGGCAACGCCGTCAGCGGCCCGCCGATCACCAGCCAGGCGTCGAGCGCCAGATCGCCTCGGGCCATGGCGCCGTTGCCGCGAAGCGTCCACCAGGCCAGGGCCGGCAGCACCACCGGTGCCAGCAGCATCGTCTCCAGCGCCAGCCCCTCCAGCGCGCCCAGTGAGGCGGTCTTGCGGATCAGGCCGTAGGTCCCGAAGCTCAGCGCCAGCGCCAGCGCGATCCACGGCAGGCGGCCGTTCAGCAGCGTCAGCCACAGCACGCCGGCTGCGGCCAGCAGCACCGCGGTCCATTGCGCCTTGTTCAGCCGCTCGTGCAGTACCAGCACGCCGAGCAGCACGTTGACGATCGGGTTGATGAAGTAGCCGAGGCTGGCCTCGACCACCTGGCCGCTCTGGATCGCATGCACGTAGAGCAGCCAGTTGGCCGACAGCAGCAGCGCGCTCAGCGCGGACAGGCCCAGCCGACGCGGCTGCGCGGCCAGCTCGCGCATCCAGCCGAAGCGGCCCATCACCGCCAGCACGGCAATGACGAAGAGCAGCGACCACGCCGACCGGTGCAGCACCACCTCGAACGGGGGCACGGCCGCAACCTGCCGGAAGTACAGCGGGAACAGGCCCCACATGACGAAGGCAAGGGTAGCGTAGGCGATGCCGTGGTTCATGGAGCGGGCGATTGTCGCCGCGCCCGGTCTCCTTGATCAGGGTCAAGCCGGCATGGCGTCGGCAAGCTCAGCATCACGGCTCCTCGCGGCTGCAGTGCGTTGGAGGACAACCGACATGAAACGAATGGCAGTGCTGACCAGCGGCGGCGACGCCCCGGGCATGAACGCGGCGATCCGCAGCGTGACGCGCAATGCACTGGCGCGCGGCTTCGAGGTCTTTGGCGTGCGCCACGGCTACACCGGCCTGATCGCCGGCGAGTTCGTGGCCTTCGGCCCGCGCGAAGTGGGTGGCATCCTGTCGCTGGGCGGCACCACGCTCGGCACCACGCGCTGCGCCGAACTGCGCACCGATGCCGGCCAGGACAAGGCGCTGCGCTCGCTGGCGCAGCACGACATCGGCGCGCTGGTGGTCATCGGCGGCAATGGTTCGCAGTGCGGCGCGCACGCGCTGTCGAGCAAGGGGCTGGCGGTGGTGGGCGTGGCCTCGACCATCGACAACGACCTGCTCGGTTCGGACATCACCATCGGCGCGACCACCGCCATCGACGTGGCGCTGGAATCGGTGGACCGGCTGCGCGTGACGGCCTCGTCGCATGGCCGCGGCTTCCTGGTGGAGGTGATGGGGCGCGACTGCGGCTACCTGGCGGCGATGGTCGGCATCGCCGGCGGTGCCGAATTCATCTGCGTGCCCGAACTGGCGCAGGAGCCCGAGGCCGTGGCCGCCGAGGTCCACTCGGCCTACCGGCGTGGCAAGGCTCATGCGCTGGTGGTGGTGGCCGAAGGCGCCGCGCACAATGCCGATGCGCTGGCGCACTACTTCAAGACCCATGAATCGCGGCTGGGCTTCGACATGCGTGTGTGCAAGCTGGGCCACGTGCAGCGTGGCGGCGCACCCGGCTTCAGCGACCGCATGCTGGCCACCCGGCTGGGCGCGGCAGCGGTGGAACATCTTGACCGCGGCGAGCACGGCGTGCTGGTCGGTCTGATCCATGGCACGGTCACGGCCACGCCGCTGGGCCAGGTGGTCAACCGCACCAAGCCGCTGGACCCGAGCCTGCTGGAGCTGGCGCGTACGCTGTCGCGCTGATCGTTCAGGCGCCTGGTGGCTGTGCGCCGGCCTGCGCCAGCTTGTGCAGCAACTCGGCCAGCATCACCCGCTCGCCGGCCGACAGCGGCGCCAGCAGGCCGGCTTCCATCGTCAGCGACACGCGCTGCACCCGTTTGGCCAGTTCGGCGCCCTTGTCGGTCAGGCGCAGGTCCATGGCCCGGCCGTCGGTGGCGCTGCGCTCGCGCTGCATCAGCGCGCGCTCGACCAGCCGGTCGACCAGCACCGTCACGTTCGGCGGCGGCAGGCCCAGCGTCTGCGCCAGCTGCTTGGGTGCGGCGCTGCCGTTGGCCAGCAGCAGCACCAGGATCGTGAACTCCACCGGCCGCAGCTTGAAGGGCGTGCCGATGTGGCGCTGGAAGACGCGGCGCGAGGCCACCTCGGCCAAGCGTCAGGCGGTAGCCCATCAGGTGCTGCATGCTGCTCTGGTCGAGTGCGGCACCGGGGCGGGTTGCAGCGGTCCTGGCCATGGCCTCAGCGCCGCGGCAGCAACACGTCGGCGTCGGGCACCTCGGCGTACAGGCGCTCGACCAGGGCGGCGCGGTGCGTCAGCACCGCGCGCTGGTTGATCGAGCCCTTGTCGGTGACTTCGCCGCGGTCGATGTGCGGCGGCTCCTCGAGCAGCAGGGCGCGCGCCACGCGGTTGGCGCTGCCGGTGCCGTCGAGCCACAGCCGGTCGATCAGCGCCTGGTAGAAGCCGCGCACCTCGGGGTGCGCCAGCACCTGCGCCGGCGTGGCCTCGGCGGCCAGGCCGAAGCGCTTCTTTGCGTCGTCCAGCCGCGGAAAGATCAGCGCGCCGATGTCGTCGCGGTTGAGCCCGGCCAACACCACGTCCTGCACCAGCGGGTCGCCGGCCAGCACGATCTTCATGCGCAGCGGGCCGACGTTGACGAAGGTGCCGGTGGACAGCTTGAAGTCCTCGGCGATGCGGCCGTCGAAGCGCAGGCCGCGCTGCGGGTCGGCCTCGTCCACGTAGCAGCACCGCGTCGCCGGTGCGGTAGTAGCCTTCTTCGTCGAAGGCGGCGGCCGTCTCGCTCCGGTGCGCGCCAGTAGCCGGGCATCACGTTCGGGCCCTTGAAGCGGATCTCCAGCTTGCCGTCCACCGGCACCAGCTTGACCTCCACGCCCGGCGCCGGCAGGCCGATGTGGCCGCTGCTGCACGTCGGTGCCCAGCGCGAAGGTGCAGGACGGCGCGGTCTCGGTCATGCCCAGGCCGGTGAAGATGCAGATGCGCTCGCCGACCGCGGCTTCGGCATGGCGGTCCAGGTGGTCCCACACCGCCTGGCTCAGGCCCGCACCGGCGAACATGAAGGCCTTGACGCGCGAGAACAGCCGGTCGCGCAGCGCCGTGTCGCCGTCCATCGCGCGGGCGATCTCCTCGAAGCCCTTGGGCACGTTGAAGTACATCGTCGGCGCGATCTCGCGCAGGTTGCGCAGCGTGGCCGCCATGCCCTTGGGCGTGGGCTTGCCGTCGTCGATGTACAGCGTGCCGCCGTTGTACAGCGCGATGCCGACGTTGTGGTTGCCGCCGAAGGTGTGGTTCCACGGCAGCCAGTCGATCAGCACCGGCGGCTCGTCGGCCAGGAAGGCGAAGCACTGGCGCAGCATCTGCTGGTTGGCGCAGAGCATGCGCTGGGTGTTGATCACGCCCTTGGGCTGCTTGGTCGAGCCGCTGGTGAAGAGGAACTTGGCGATGGTGTCCGGGCCCGACATGGCCGTGGGCCTCCAGCTCCTCGGCCCCCGGCTCGGTGTCGGCCAGCACGCGGTCGAAACGCTGCAGCTTGCGGCCCTGCAGCGCCGGCGTGTCTTCGCCGCTGCCGACCCACAGCTCCACGTCGGCCGGCACGACGCTGGCGATCGCATTGCGGAAGGCATGGCCGTCGGCGGCATACACCAGCCCCGGCGTCAGCGTGCCCAGGATCTGCCTGAGCTTGGCGAAGTCCTGCGACACGGTGGAATAGGCCACCGACACCGGCGTGTAGGGCACACCCACCCACTGCGCCGCCAGCGCCAGCGTGTAGTGCTCCAGGTCGTTGTCCGACAGGATGGCGATCGGCCGCTCGGCCGACAGGCCGCGCGCGGCCAGCGCCTGGCCGATGCGGCGCACGCGCTCGAGCATCTGCGCGTAGCTGATCTTGCGCCACTCGCCGTCCGGACCGCGCTGCGCCACCTGCATGCGGTCGGGCGCGTGGCGGGCCCATTCCTCCAGCCGGTCGGTCAGGCGGGCGGGGTAGGGCTGCAGCGGCTCGGTCGCGCGCAGCCGGTGCACGCCGTCGGCATCGATCTGCTGCGTCGCGGCCAGGCAGCCGCCGACCTTGGCCTCGCGGTACTTCACGAGCTTCATGACTTGGCCACCTTCGCCGCGCGGCCTTCGAGGAAGGCGCGGATGCGTTCCTTGGCCGTCGGGTCGCCCTGGGCGATGGCCGCGACCAGCGATTCGACGAACAGCCCCTCGGACGGCGGCAGCTCGGCGATGCGCGGCAGCGCCTGGATCACCGCGAAGTTGGACAGCGGCGCGTTGCTGCAGATCTTGTGCGCCAGCGCCATGCCCTTGGCCAGGCCTTCGCCTTCGGCCGACCAGATAGTTGCTCAGGCCGGCCTGCTGGCCTTCGTCGGCGTCGAAGACGCGGCCGGTGAGCATCATGTCGGCCATGCGCGAAGTGCCGATCAGCCGCGGCAGCCGCATCGAGCCGCCGCCGCCGACGAAGATGCCGCGCTGGCCTTCGGGCAGCCCGTAGTAGGCGTTGCGCTCGGCCACGCGGATGTGCGCCGCGGCGGCGATCTCCAGCCCGCCGCCGATGGTGGCGCCGTGCAGCACCGCGATCACCGGCACCGGCGCGTACTGCACCTTCTCCAGCGTGGCATGCCACATGCGCGAATGCAGCACGCCTTCGTAGACGCTGCGCTCGGACAGCTCCGACAGGTCGAGCCCGGCGCAGAAATGCTGGCCTTCGCCGCTGAGCACGATGCAGCGCACGTCGGACGGCGAGGCCGCTGAAGGCCTGGTCGATGGCCAGGATCAGGCCGTCGTTGACCGCATTGCGCTTGAGCGGGCGGTTCAGGCGCAGGTGCAGCACGGCGCCGTGGCGCTCGCTGCGCAGCAGTGGCTCGGCGGCATCGGGGGTCGTAGGGGTTGCAGTCATGGTGCTCGGGCGTGGAGCGAGTCCACGCGGTGATGTAATAGTTATCTATGGTAATCAAATTCGAGTCCATGACCATAGGGTTTCTACCTATCCGATGGGCTTGTAGTGCTGAAGTCTCCCTGCAAGAATTGCCTGGATTCTGGCATGGCACGACGCTCGGAATCGCGGCACGAGCAGCCCCTTATATATTTATTATTCGTAATCAAATCGCAGGGCCTTGGCGCCCGGGAGCACGCACATGAAGGTCGACGAACTGGTGGCCATCGACACCCACACCCACGCCGAGGTGTCCTGCTGGAACCCCTTCGACAGCTATGGCGAGGAGTACGACCGCGCGGCCGACAAGTACTTCCGCAGCAACCGCCGGCCGACCATCGACGAGACCATTGCCTACTACCGCGAGCGCAAGATCGGGCTGGTGATGTTCACCGTCGATTCCGAGGCCAAGCTGGGCCGCCGGCGCATCCCCAACGAGGAGATCTGCGAAGCGGCGCAGAAGAACTCGGACATGATGATCGCCTTCGCCAGCATCGACCCGCACAAGGGCAAGATGGGCGCGCGCGAGGCGCGCCGGCTGATCGAGGAGCACGGCGTCAAGGGCTTCAAGTTCCACCCCACGGTGCAGGACTTCCTGCCCTACGACAAGATGGCCTGGCCGATCTACGAGGTCATCGCCGAATACAAGCTGCCGGCCATCTTCCACAGCGGCCACTCGGGCATCGGCTCGGGCATGCGCTGCGGCGGCGGGCTGCGTCTGCAGAACAGCAACCCGATGCTGCTGGAGGACGTGGCCATCGACTTCCCGGACATCCAGATCGTCATCGCCCACCCCAGCTGGCCCTGGCAGGACGAGGCGCTGAGCCTGGCGCTGCACAAGCCCAACGTGTGGATCGACCTGTCGGGCTGGAGCCCGAAGTACTTTCCGCCGCAGCTGGTGCAGTACGCCAACACGCTGCTGTCCGACCGCATGCTCTTCGGCAGCGACTACCCGCTGATCACGCCCGACCGCTGGATGGCCGACTTCGAGGAAGCCGGCTTCAAGGACCGGGTCAAGCCCGGCATCCTGAAGGGCAATGCGATGCGGCTGCTGGGCCTGGGTCAGCCCTCGACGGCGTGAGGCCCGCAGGCGTTTCGTGTTGGCTCAGCGTGCACGGGCACATGGCAGGTCCGACAGTGCCGCGGCCAAACCTCGGATGCCGGTCGTGATCTCCTCGATGCCCAGGCTGGCATAACCCACGACCAACCCGGCCGGTCGAGACCGCCCGCGCCGGGCGGGCTCGGCGAACAGGCCCGACACGGGGTGCACACCCACCCCGCGCCGGCGTGCCGCCTCGACGACGGCAGGCTCGTCCTGCGCACGCAGCCACGGCAACCAGACCACGACATGCAGGCCGGCCGCCGACCCTTCCACGCGCGTGGCGTCAGGCAAGTGCTGCGTGATCGCGTCCAGCAAGGCCGCGCGGCGGCGTTCGTTCGCGCGCCGGATCCGACGCACGTGCCGCTCGTAGCTGCCGTTGTCGATCAGTGACGCCAGCACACGTTGCTCCAGCAGCGGTGCATGGCGGTCGGTCAGCCGCTTGGCCTGGCGGAAGGCCGGCACCAGTGCCGGCGGCAGCACCAGATAGCCCAGTCGCATCTGCGGTGACAGCGCCTTGGAGAACGTGCCCACATAGATCACGCAGCCCTCGGTATCGATCGCCTGCAGGGCGTCGATCGGTCGCTGCCCGTAGCGGAACTCGCCGTCGTAGTCGTCCTCGACCAGCCAGGCCCGTTGCCGGCGCGCCCACTGCAGCAACGCCTGGCGTCGCGCGATCGGCAACGTGCCGCCGAGCGGAAACTGGTGGGACGGTGTCACATAGGCCAGGCGCACGGTGCCGACGCGGGGCAGGCGCTCGGTGTCGAGGCCCTGTGCGTCCACCGGGACCGGCAGCAGCCGCGCGCCGGTCGCCTCGAAGCAGCGCCGCGCCATCAGATAACCAGGATCCTCGAAGACGAAGACGTCGTCAGGATCCAGCAGCACGCGCGCGCACAGGTCGATCGCCTGCTGCGAACCGTGCACGATGACGATCTGCCCGGCGTCGCAACGCAGTCCGCGCGCCCGAGCGAGATAGCCTTGCAGCGCGCGCCGCAGCGTCGCGTCACCTTCGGCCGGCGCGTAGTACAGCCGCGAAGGCGGGCTGAGCAGGGCCGCGAGGTAGGCGCGCCGCCAGGCCAGTGCCGGAAAGTCCCGCGTGGCGATCGCGCCGTAGAGGAAGTCGATCGCGGCCGGTGGGTCGGCGGGCAGGGCCGACAGCCGCATCCGCTCGACACGGCGCCCGAAGGCCGACAGCGGCGCAACGGCCCGACGACTGCGCCCGACGGCTGCCGCAGGCGCTGCGGCCAAGCTGCTGGCCACCCGCGCTGCGCGCCCGGCGGACGTGACCAGGAAGCCTTCGGCCGCCAGTTGTTCGTAGACCGCCGTGACCGTGGTGCGCGACACGCCGAGTTCGGCCGCCAGTGCCCGCGTGGAAGGCGCGCGCGCCCCGAGCGCCAGCGTGCCGTCGGCGATCTGGGTGCGCAGCAGGTCGTAGATGCGCCGTCCTGCGCCGGTGGCACCCGGATGCCGGGACGGCCGGAGGGATTTCAACTGGCCCATTCAAATTGATCAGGACTGGCTCTTGCGATTGTGCCGGTGAGCGGGGATAGTCGCCGGCCTGAGCCGTGACCGAAGACTTGCTGCCCCGCCATGTACATCCCACCTCACTTCGCGGTCGCCGATCCTGCCGTGCTGCACCGGATCATCCACGAGCACCCGTTCGGCATCCTGGTGACCCAGCCGGACGGCGGCCTCGATGCCGACCACCTGCCGTTCGACTTCGATGCCGACGCCGGCCCGCTGGGCACCCTGACGGCGCATGTGGCGCGCGCCAACACGCTGTGGCAACGCTGTGCCACCGGTGCGCCGGTGATGGTGATCTTTCGCGGTGCCGAGGCCTTCGTCTCGCCCAGCTGGTACCCGAGCAAGCACGAGTCGCACCGCCAGGTGCCGACCTGGAACTACGAGGTGGTGCATGCGCACGGCAGGCTCACCGTGCGCGACGACGAGCGCTTCGTGCGCGGCCTGGTGGCGCGCCTGACGCGGCGACACGAGGCCGCCGAGCCCAGGCCCTGGAAGATGTCCGATTCGGCGCCGGAGTACATCGACGCGATGCTGCGCAACATCGTCGGTCTCGAAGTGAGCCTGACCTCGCTGGTGGGCAAGTGCAAGCTCAGCCAGAACAAGGAGGTGCGCGACCGGCTCGGTGCCGCCCAGGTCCTCGGCGAACGCGGCCATGCGGAACTGGCGCAGCGCATGCGCGAGGCCGGCTGAGCGGCCGAACCCAGTACCCGATACCCGACACCGATGTACACCGCCACCTTCACCTTTGCCCAGCGTGAGTTCGACGAGGCCTTCCACGCGCTCGACCAGGTCATTGCCCAGATTGCCAAGTCGATCGCCGGCTACCTGGGCGAAGAGAGCTGGGAAAATCCGGACACCGGGCTGGTCTGCAACGTCTACTACTGGGACAGCCTCGATGCGCTGCGCCAGCTCATCGAGCACCCGGCTCACTTGCAGGCCAAGCAGCGGCAGGGGCAGTGGCTCAGCGGCTACCAGGTGACCATCGCCCAGGTCCTGAGGAGTTATGGCGACGGTGGCATCGTGCATCCGCTGTCGAACACCGACGGCGCGCCCTGGGGCGCGCGCTTGTCGCCGGCGGTCGACCGCTGACTGCGGCACTTTCGAGGCACGCTTCCATGAATCCGCCTGCCACCGATCTCCAGCCGGAATCCTGGCTCGTCACGGCCGGTCGTGGCTGCGGGCCTGGGGCGCCGCTCAATGTCCCGCTGATGCCGGCCTCCAACTTCATCCTCGGCGGTGATCGGGCGTATTCGCGCGACGACGGCACGCCGACCTGGGAAGCGCTGGAAGAGATCATCGGTGGCCTGGAGTCGGGCAAGGCCGTCGCCTTCGCCTCGGGCATGGCGGCCATTGCTGCGGTCTTCGACCAGCTGCCGGCAGGCTCGATCGTCGTGCTGCCGGACGACTGTTATCAAGGTGTTGCCGGCCTGGCCGCCGCCGGGGCGCAGCGCGGCCGATGGTCGGTCCAGCGCCTGGCAGGGGACGACACGGCCGGCTGGGTGCGCGCCTGCGCGCAGGCCGACCTGATCTGGCTCGAATCGCCGTCGAATCCGCTGCTCGGGGTCGCCGATCTGCCCGCCATCTGCGCCGCACCGCGCAAGCCCGGCGCCTTGGTCGCCGTGGACAACACCTTCGCGACACCGCTGAACCAGCGGCCGCTCGACTTCGGCGCCACGGTCTCGCTGCAGTCGGCGACCAAGTTCATCGGCGGCCATTCCGACCTGCTGGCCGGCGCGGCGACGACGCGAGATGACAGGCTCTGGCAGGCACTCAGGACGTCTCGCGAGCTGAGCGGCGCCACGCCGGGCACGCTGGAGTGTTTTCTGGCGGTGCGCGGCGCGCGCACGATGGCGCTGCGCCTGGAGCGCTCGCAGCAGACGGCAGCGCTGCTCGCCGGCCGTCTCGAAGCGCATCCGCAGGTCGAGCGGACTCGCTATCCCGGCTTGCCATCGCACCCGACCCATGCGACGGCCCAGCGTGTGCTCAAGGGTTTCGGCAGCCTCATCAGCTTTGACGTGCGCGGCGGTGCCGAGGCTGCCGACGCGGTGTGCCGGGCCGTCAGGTTGATCCGGCACGCCACCAGTCTCGGTGCGGTCGAATCGACGATGGAGCGGCGTGCGGCCATCCCGGGACAGCAGCATCTGCCACCGTCGCTGCTTCGTTTGAGCGTCGGCATCGAGAACGTCGACGATCTCTGGAACGATCTCGACCAGGCGCTGCGTGCGGCTGCGACCTGAGT
Organism: uncultured Pseudomonadota bacterium; assembly: GCA_963818005.1. Classification (GTDB taxonomy): domain Bacteria; phylum Pseudomonadota; class Gammaproteobacteria; order Burkholderiales; family Burkholderiaceae_C; genus Rubrivivax. The sequence continues at coordinate 61,858 of CAWFQP010000060.1, read as the reverse complement.
TGGTCGCAGGGCGCCTCGCTGGGTCACGACTCAAGCCGGTATCGGAAGGCTTGTGCCCGCAGCACGCGAGCCACGCCGCCGGCGCAGTTCACTTCGCACGTTTGCGCTTCGCCCACGGCTTCCAGCGCCGGTGCACCCACCACCATTGTTCGGGCCGGCGCACGATCAGCAGTTCCAGCGCGCGGTTGAACTCACGCGTGGTCAGGCGGATGGCCTCGTTGGTGTCGGCGTCCTCGACGGCCGCGAGCGCCGTCTCGAAGCGCAGCACATGCGTGCCGTCGGCTTCGCGCCAGCTCGACGCCGGCACCACCGGCGCGCCGGTGGCCAGCGCGATCACCGCCAGGCTGCGGAAGGTGCCGGCGGGGTGGCCGAAGAACTCCACCATCACGCCGTCCTTGCGCTGCGCATGCTGATCGAAGGGGAAGACCACCAGGTCCCCTTCGGCCAGCCGGTCGAGGATGGCATCCAGGCCGCCGCGCTTGGGCAACACGCCGAAGCCCACCTTGCGGAAGCGCCGCGTCACCATCTTGTCCAGCCATTCGGGGCGGATCGGTCGGCGCACGAAGTGGAAGCGCCCCTTGGCTTCGGGAAAACTCGCCAGCCCGGCGCTGGTGGAGACCTCGAAGTTGCCGAAGTGGCCGGTCAGGATCAGCACGCCCTTGCCGAGTCCGTGCGCGGCGAGCAGCGCGTCGAGGTTTTGCACCCGCACCATCGCCAGCTTGCGCGCACGCGATACCCACGGGAACCAGAGGAATTCCCACAGCAGCCGGCCGAGATGGCCGTAGTGCGCCTGCGCCAGCCGGGTGATCTCGGCTTCGTCGACCGCGTCGCCGTAGACGCGCCGCAGGTTGTCCAACACCACCCTGCGGCGCAGCGGCAGCAGCCGGTAGAACAAGCGCGCCGCGAACGAAGGCGTGGCCATCGTCGGCCGCGCCACGGCCATCGCGGTGGCCTGGCTGCGGTCGTGCGTCAGCGACAGGTGGATGGCGCTGAAGCGGTTGCGCCCCAGGGCCAGCTGTGCGGCATTGCTCAGCGTGACGGAAGGGGCGCCGTAGCCGTCGCGCGCCACCGAAAAGTCGACCGTGCCGACTGCGCCCAGCGCCGCCTCACGCGGGAACAGCTTGACGCAGGCTTCCTTGGCCGCAAAACGCGCCGCCAGGCTGGCCGCGCGGCCCGGTCCATCGCCGGCATCGAGCAGCTCCTGCGCGGAGAAGAAGTTACCCAAATCGGCCGCAGGCGTGTCGGCCAACAGCCGCTCGATGCGCTCGATCTGCACCGTGTCCACGCCGCAGCGCGCGGCGCCCTCGGGCAGCGGCGGCGTGCTGCCCGGGGACGCGTTCACGCCGCGGCGGCGCGCAGCAGGCAGGCGGCGTTGGTGCCGCCGAAGCCGCGCGACAGCACCAGCACCACATCGCTGCGCGGCTTGCGGTGCACCGCGCTGGCATTGACCGGCGCGCCGTCGGCATCCACCTGGCCGAGCCCGGCGATGCCCGGTACCACTTGGGCACGCAGTGCGGCCACGGCCAGCACCGCATCGATCAGCCCGGCCGCGGCCAGCAGGTGGCCGAAGGCCCACTTGAAGCCGGTCACCGGCGGCATGTGCTCGCCGAACACCTGGGCCAGCGCGCGTGTTTCGGAGCGGTCGGAATTGGGCGTGCCGTTGCCGTGGGCGACGACCAGGCCGACCTGCGCCGGCTGCACGGCGGCATTGGCCAGTGCGGCCTGGATCGCGCGCACCAGGCCGTCGCCATCGTCGCGCACCGGCAGCAGGCCGAGGGCCTCGCCGGCGCTGCCGAAACCCAGCACCTCGCCGAGCACGGCGGCACCGCGTTCGGCGGCGGCGGCTTCGGTCTCCAGCGTCAGTGCCGCCGCGCCTTCACCCATCGCGCTGCCGTCGTGGCGCGCATCGAAGGGCCGCAGCGCCTGCTTCGACAGCAGGCCGAGTTGCTGGTAGTACAGCACGAACTGCGGCTCGATCGGCGCCTCGTGCGCCACGACCACCGCGCGGCTGCATTCGCCGGCACGCAGTGCGGCCGTGGCCTCGGCCAGCGCCAGCAGGCCGCTGATGCTGTGGTGGGTGATGCAGGCGTTGGGGCCCTTCAGCCCCTGGCGGATGCCGACATGGCCCAGCACGTTGTTGGGCAGCGAGCGCAGCAGCCACAGCGGGTTGACCGTGGCCGCCAGTTCCTGGCCGAAGAGCTTCAGGTCGCCTTTGGCCGCGGCGATCAGCGGCAGGTAGTCGTACTGGTTGCTGAAACCGCCGCCGCCCGAGCCGACGAAAACCCCGGTGCCGTCGGCAAAGGTTTCAGCGCCGGCTGTGTCCAGCGTCTCGCGCCAGGAGGCAAAGCCGGCCTGTTCGATGGCCCGGTCGGCGGCATACAGGCCAAAGACGTCGCCACGGCGAATGTGCTTGAGCAGCTTGCGGTCGCCGGTCAGCTTGCCGGCGTTGTAGTCCTGCACCTCGGCGGCGATGCCCACCGGCCAGGTGCTGGCATCCCACTGCGTGATCGGCCGGATGGACGAGCGGCCTTCCAGCAGCGCGGCAAGGATGGCTTCGGGTGACTGGCCGGCGCCGCAGATGGCGCCGCCGCCGGTGATCAGGATGCGCGGTGTCTTCACAGCAGTGCCTGCGCGTCGTCAGGGTGGCGAAATGCCAGGCAGCTGTTCGAGCCGCCGAAGCCCAGCGAGTTGGACAGCGCGATGCGCACCCGGCGCGCGCGCGGCGCATCGCGCACGATGTCCAGGTCGCAGTCGGGGTCGAGCTCGCGCAGATTGGCGTTGACCGGCAGCGTGCCGTGATGGATGGACAGCGCGCAGATGGCAGCTTCCACCGCGCCGGCGGCGGCGATCAGGTGGCCGGTCACGCTCTTCGTCGAACTGACGGCCACCTGATCGCGGGCCTCGCCCCAGACCGCCTTGACAGCAGCGCATTCACTGCGGTCGTTCATCGGCGTGGAGGTGCCGTGGGCGTTGAGGTAGTTGACGTCCGAGAGCAGCGCGCCAGCGTCGGCGATGGCCTGGCGCATGGCCTGGATCGGCCCGTCGCCGGAAGGATGCGAGTCGGTGATGCGGTAGCTGGACAGCGAGTTGCCGTCGCCGGCCAGTTCGGCATAGATGCGCGCGCCGCGCGCACGTGCCGCGTGCCACTCTTCCAGTACCAGGAAGCCCGCGCCTTCGCCGAGCACGAAGCCGTTGCGCGTGGCGTCGAAGGGCCGGCTGGCGCGCTCGGGCGCGTGATTGTCGGGCGACACCGCGTTGAGCAGGCAGAAACCCGCCAGACCCACCGGGTTGATCATCGAATCGAAGCCGCCGGCCAGCACGCAATCGGCTTCGCCGCGGCGGATCAGCTTGAGCGCGGTGCCTACTGCCTGGCCGCCTGAGGCGCAGGCAGTGTGCACCGAGCTGGAATAGCCCTGGATGCCGAACACCCGAGCCAGCAAGGCCGCGCCGCCGGCCGAGTTGCTGCGGCAGAAGACCAGCGGGTCGGCGGCCGAGCCCTGCGCATCGACCAGGTGCGAAGGCTCCAACTCGCCGCTGATTGCGGCGTCCTGCTGGACCTGGGCCAGCTCGTCGTAGCTCACGCCCATCATGCCGGTGCCGACCACGCAGCCCCAGCGTGTGGCCGTCTCTGGCGTGGGCCGGATGCCCGCGTCGGCAAAGGCCTGCGCCGCAGCCACCAGTGCAAAACGGTGCGAGCGGTTGGCTAGCTTCAGCAGCTTGCGCTCGCCGATGGCCGCGGCCACCGCGGCATCGGACAGACCCTTGACCTCGGCCGCGATGCGCACCGGGAAGCCGCTGGCATCGAAGCTGGCAATGGGCCCGGCACCACTGCGCCCGGCGAGCAGCGCGCTCCAGGTGCTGGTGACATCGTTGCCGACCGGGGTGACCAGGCCCAGCCCGGTGATGGCGACACGGCGGCGTGCGTTCACTGGTGTACCTTCGTGCTTCGCACTACGGAATTCGCCCTTGGGGCGGCCCGGCGGGCTCATGAGTTGCCCCGTGGCGTGACCTCGATGCGCGCGGTGGCGATCGTCTTGTCCTCGCTGCGTGCCGCGACCTTGAGCCTGGCGCGCTGCGCATCGGCGTCCTGCAGTACGACTTCGAGTTGCAGGCGCGCGCCCGGCGCGGTGAACGAACGGATCTTCACCTGGGTGACCTTTCGACTGACGAGTTCGCTGTTCCCGCCCAGCGGGGTCGACTGCCGCACCAGTTGCACCGACAGCGACGCCAGCGCATCCATCAAGAGTGTGCCGGGAAAGACCGGTCGGCGCGGGAAGTGATCGCCGAAGTAGGGCGCGGCGGTGGCTTCCGGCACCTGCAGCGTCGCGCCCAGGCGCTCGCCGGGCTCGGTGTGAAGATCCTGCAGGTCGGGCAAGGGCACTCCGGCGAAACGCCCCGGCGTGGCGCCACCGCCGAGCAGCGTATGGAAGTCGGCGCGCACCGCCTCGGGGGCATCGAATTCCTCCATCGGCAGCATCGGCCCGACACTGTCCACCAGCTCCAGCGCCAGCTGGCCATCGATGAAGGCCTTGCCGCTGTAGGCCACGGCCTCGGCGTCGCAACGCTCGATGTCGGCCTGCAACTGCAGCGTGCAGCCCGGTTGCGGCAGCTGTTGATAGTCCACCGCGCTGGCCAGCCCGGCGACGGGGCGGTGGGCGAAGCTCAGCTGTGCCATGGCCGACCAGGCGGCGAGCTGGCCCACCGCCTCGGCCATCAGCGAGGCCGGGAAATGCACGCCCAGCGGCACGCTGTAGTGGCCCTCGACACGGCCGCCCTCGCGCCGCACGATGCGGTCGACGAAGGAAAAGCTGCGAAATCGCCCGCTCATGACCCGCCGGGCGAAAGCGGCTTCAGGCCTGTGCCGCGCGCTGCGCGCGGATCACGACCTTGCAGAAGGTCTCGGTGGTGAACAGGCGCGGCACGTCGCCGGCCTTCATCGGCGTCTTGAAGCGCTCGGCCGGCACCTCGGCGAGGAACTCGCGCAGCCGCGCCATGCCGGCTTCGGTGACCACGCCCTTGGTCTCGAACTGGGCTTCGGGCAACGGCCCGCGCGCGTCCTCGACGATCTTGCCGCGCGGGATCTTCACGCCGAAGCCTTTTTCAAGGCGGAACACCAGGTCGAGGAAGTCGATCGACTCGGCGTCCAGGTCCTGGATCAGCGAGGCCTTCGGTTTCACGTCCTCGAGCTCGCACCCCAGCGCGTCGGCGACGATCTGCGCCACCTTGGGAAAAACGGCATCGACATCTGCCTGGCTGATTGCCTGTTCTGACATGGGGAGTCCTCTTCTTTCATTCCATCTTGAAGCCGCCGTCGACGTGCAGCACCTCGCCGGTGATGTAGTCGGCGAAACGCGAGGCCAGGAACCACACCGCATGGGCAACGTCCTGGGCCTGGCCGTAGCGACGCAGCAGGATGCGCGCCTTGATCTGATCGTCGGCGAGTTCGCGCACCTGTTGCGACATCTCGGTCTCGATCACGCCGGGGGCCACACAGTTTACCGTGATCTTGCGCGAGGCCAGTTCCACCGCCATGGCCTTGGTGAAGGCGTTGATGGCGCCTTTGCTGGCGGCGTAGTTGGCCTGGCCGCGGCCGCCTTTGTCTGCGGCCACCGAGCTCAGGTTGATGATCCGGCCCGAGCGCTTGGAAATCATGTGCCGCACCGTCGCTCGGGTGACGTTGAACACACCGCCCACATTGGTGTCCAGCACGGCGCGGATGTCATCGTCCCCGAGCATGCCGAGGATGTTGTCGCGCACGATGCCGGCGTTGTTGACCAGGATGTCGATGCGTTCGCGGCTGTCGATGACCCGTTCCACCGCCGCGGCCACGCCCTCGGCATCGCTGACGTCGACCTGCATCGCTTCGGCCCTGCCGCCGCCGGCTTGCACGGCGGCCACCACTTCCTGCGCGGCTTGCCCGTTGCCGCGGTAGAAGAAGACCACGTCCATGCCGTCGCGCGCGAACAGCTCGACCACCGCCCGGCCGATGCCGCGGCTGCCACCGGTGACCAGCGCCACCTTGCCGGCCAGGCCTGAATCGATGTCCATGCCGGGGTGGTCCTGCTCAGCCAGAGATGGCAAAGCCGCCATCGACGAATAGCGTGTGGCCGTTGATCATGTTGGCCTCGGGCAGGCACAACAGGTAGACGGCGCCGGCCACATCCTCGGGCGTCAGCACCGGGCCGGCGGGCGTGCGTGCCTTGAAGGATTCGACCAGTTCTTCTCGGTTGGGAAAGTAGGCCAGCGCGTCGGTCTCGACCACGCCGGCACTGACCGCATTGACGCGGATGCCGCTCGGCCCCAGCTCCTGCGCCAGCGAGCGCACCAGCGATTCGAGCGCCGCCTTCGACGCGCCGATGAACGCATAGTTGGGCATCGCGCGCACCGATCCCAGGCTGGACATGGCGATGATGCGCCCGCCCGAGCCCATCAGTGGCGCGGCGCGCTGCGCCAGCAGGTTCAGCGCGAAGGCATTGGTCTCCATGCACCAGCGCCAGTGTTTCAGCGTCATGTCCAGCGCCGGCTTGAGCACGCCGCTGGCGGCATTGCTGATGACGATGTCCAGGTGGTCGAAATGCTTGCGCGCTTCAGCGAACAGCTCGTCCACGCTGTCCGGTTGGCTGACGCTGGCCTTGATGGCCACGGCGCGGCGGCCGAGTGCGCGGAACTGCTCGCAAAGCGCCTCGGCTTCCTCGTGGCTGTTGTAGTAGTTGACGACGATGTCGCAGCCGGCCTGCGCCAGCTTGGTGGCGATGGCGCGGCCGATGCCGCGCGCGGCGCCGGTGACCAAGGCGGTCCTGCCGGCCAGCGTGGTCATGGTGGAGGGCGCGGTGGATGCATTCATGCTCGGGCGCAGGCGCAGTTCGTGCCCATGGCGGGGTGGATTCGGCGCGAATTGTAGGCCTTGTGCCAGGCGCGACGGCATGCCGGCGGTGCGGCGAGACTGGCCTGCCCGGCAGGACTCGAACCTGCGACCCCCAGCTTAGAAGGCTGGTGCTCTATCCAGTTGAGCTACGGGCAGTGTGGTCGCCGATTCTAGGAGTCTGTCGGGCTTGGGATCGGGCCCGCGCCGGGGAGAGTTTCGGCGTCAGTCCAGGCGGCCGGGGTCAGCGACAGCACGAGCGCGCCAGAGTCGACCCGCGAGAGCGACTGACCGTCCGGGCCATCGGGATCGATACAGGCCGCGATGTTGGGGTTGATCGCCAAAAAGTCACTTCGGAATGGGCCGCCGCTGCCGATATCCACTGCAACTGCCTTGTTGGCCAGGGCGCATTCCTCCCGCACGGCGTGAACCCTGCGCCCCATCAGCCGCTGGCCAGGAATGGACCTCGATCATCTCCGCACCCCGCGCGCGCGACGCGTCAACCGACTCTTGAGACCATGCTCGACACGATCAAACGCTGGCTAGGCAACGACCCCGTGCAGATCCCCGGCTGGAGCGAACTGTCCTCCTGGGCGCGTTCGAACCAGTGGACCTTGCGCGCGGTGCGCGAACCGGAGGGCTTCGTCGTTGACGGCCGCAGCGGCAGCACCGCCTGGCGCGTGGAATGGGGTCCGTCGCAGCGCTCCTACATCCAGGGGACCGAACTTCGCATCCGCGCCGAGCTGTCGGTGCCGCGCGAACTGCAGGCGCTGGTGCTGAACCGCGAACTGATGGATTCGATGGAGACTGCGGTGTTCGACCAGTACGTCGAAGGCGTGCAGACCCGCATCGACACCACCACGCCGCCGGAGATGCGCTGGCTGGTGATGTTCCCGAAGCTGTCCACGACCGAGTTGAAGTCGCTGCGCGAAGGCTACGGCGCGCTATCGAGCTACAAGCCATGGCTGCAGCAATGGTTGGCCGGCAGCCTGTCGCCAACGTTGGCCGCACTGCCCACTTCGGCCGAGCGCCCGATGGTGCTGATGATTGCGCGGCGCCGCCTGTGCCTGCGCACGGCGCTGGCACAGCCCGACCCGGCCGCGCTGGACGCCTGGCTGCGCGTCTTCAACTGCGCGCTGCAGGAGGCCCAGCGCGTGGTGCTGGACGAACTCGAGCTGCACACGCCGAGCACGCAGCCCAGCATGTTCTCGGCCTCGACGATGCCGGCCGACGCGGCCCGCACCTGAGCGGCACGCGGCGGCTTCAGCCCGCCTGCGCGAAGCGCCAGCCCAGCTCGGCCAGCGGCTTGGCCGCGGCACCCGACTGCAGTGCCTGCTCGCTGGCCGCCGTGCCGGCCTCGACGCGCTTGGCAATGCCCTGCACGATCGCCGCCAGGCGGAACAGGTTGTAGGCCAGGTAGAAGTTCCAGTCGGCCTGCAGCGACTCGGGTGTGCCGCGGCCGCTGCGCTCGCAGTACTTGCGGATGTATTCGGACTCCACCGGAATGCCCAGCGCCGCATGGTCCAGCCCGCCGATGCCGCGGAACGAACCGGGCGGGATATGCCAGGACATGCAGTGGTAGCTGAAGTCGGCCAGCGCATGGCCCACGGTCGACAGCTCCCAGTCCAACACCGCCAGCACGCGGGCTTCGGTGGGATGAAAGATCAGGTTGTCGAGGCGGAAATCGCCATGCACCACCGACACCATCGATTCGTCGCGCGCGCTTTGCGGAATGTGTTTCGGCAACCATTCGAGCAGCCGGTCCATGGCCTCGTTGGGGCCGGTGATCGAGGCCTGGTACTGCTTGCTCCAGCGTGCGATCTGGCGCTCGAAGTAATTGCCCGGTCGGCCGAAATCGGCCAGGCCCAAGCCCGCCACGTCCAGCCGGTGCAAGGCGGCGATGACGCGGTTCATCTCGTCGTAGAGCGCAGCGCGCTGCTCGCGTGTCAATCCCGGCAGCGACTGGTCCCACAGCACCCGGCCCTGCACGAACTGCATCACGTAGAACGCACGGCCGATGACCGATTCGTCCTCGCACAGCAGGTGCATGCGCGGCACCGGCACGTCGCTGCCGGCCAGCGCGCCCATGACACGGAACTCGCGCTCGATGGCGTGGGCCGAGGGCAGCAGCTTGGCCACCGGACCGGGTTTCGAGCGCATGGCGTACGAGGCTTGCGGCGTGACCAGCCTGTAGGTCGGGTTCGACTGCCCGCCCTTGAACTGCTCCACCGTCAGCGGCCCGGCAAAGCCAGGCAGGTGCTGCTCCAGGTGAGCCTGCAGCGCGGCAATGTCGAAGGCATGCGTGCCTGCAAGCGGCTTGGTGCCGACGAAATGGTCCATGCGGTGTTCTCCGGTGCGCAGCGCTTGCTTCAGCGCTCGGCGATCTGCAGCAGCTTGTCGCGCGACAGCACCACCAGGCGCGTCGGCTCGACCCGCACTGCGCCTTCGCGCTCGAAGCCCTTCAGCTCCTGGTTGACGCGCTGGCGCGACGCGCCCAGCAGCTGTGCCAGGTCTTCCTGCGCCAGCTGCAGGCCGATGCGGATCTCTTCGCCCTGGGCGATGCCGTAGCTCTTGGCCAGCAGGATGATCTGCTTGGCCAGCCGGGCCTGCAGCGGCCGGGTGTTAAGGTCCTCGAACTGGTTGAACATCAGGCGCAGGCGGCGGCAGTTCAGGCGCAGCAGTGCGTCGTACAGCTCGGCATGCGACGCCAGCAGTTCCTTGAAGTCGGGCTTGCGCACGCACAGCAGGGTGGTCTGGCCATGGGCGTCAGCGTCGTGGGTGCGCGGCAGTCCGTCGAACAGCGCGATGTCGCCGAACCAGACGCCGGGCTCGGCATAGGTCAGCGTGATCTGCTTGCCCGACAGCGAGACCGAACTGATGCGCACCGCACCGAGCGCGACGCCGCACCACTCCTCGGCGGCGGCGCCGCGCGCGGCCAGCGGCGCGCCGTTCTTCAAGCGACGCACGACGGCGCGCGCCAGGATGGCTTCACGCAATGGCGCAGACAGTCTCGCGAACCAGGCGCCGGAGTCGATGTTTAGGCGCTCCTCGGCGCTGAGGGTCGATGCATTCATGTCGAGCGGCGATGGGGCGATGCGACAACCCGTGACCAGGTGATGCGAGCGGCTATGCTAACCGTGCGCTGCTGCACAGTACGCGGCCGGTCGCAGGCCGTAGTTGTAACTGCGCATGCTAGAGTGGTTTGCAAAGCTGCGAGCCCCGACCACCCACGCATGTACCAGCGGCCCCTGAGCATCGCGATCCTCGCCATTGTGGGATTCGCGGCCGCATCCGATGCGCTGGCCCTCGGCTTTGGCAGGCTCCCTGAATCGATCCCCTTCGGGCAAGCGCTCGACCTGTCGGTGCCGTTGCGTCTGGACGGCGGCGAGAGCCTGGCGCCTGGGTGCGTGCAGGCCGAAATCCATATCGGCGAACAGCGTCTGGCACCAGGCGCCGTGTTCCTTGCGCTGGAGCGGCGCGGCGAGGCCCGCGACGACACGAGTGTGCGCATCCGCAGCTCTGCGGTGGTGCAGGAACCGCTGGTTGCGCTGAACTTGACGGTCGGCTGCAACGGCTCGGTATCGAGGCAGTTCGTCGTCTTTGCCGATCCGCCGGAAAGCCGCGGCGACGCCTCCCGGGTGGCGGTCACCGACCCTGCGCCGGCCGCCGCCGCGACCTTATCTGCAGCGCAGGCGCGGCCTGCCGCACCTCGGCCCGCGCCGGGCTCAGCGGCTGCCGCCACGGTATCGGCCGCAGGCGAAGGCCGCGCGGACAACGGCACACGCCGGGCGACGACGAAGGCCGCCCGCAGAACACAGGTCAACGCATCGGGCCCGCGCACCGAGGCCAAGCCCGGGTCGAATTCGTTGGAAGCGCGCACCGGGACGCCGCAGCGCGCCGGCCAAGCCGCCGCAGCGCGCCTGAAGCTGGAGGAACCCGAAGAACTCCTGAAGGCCGCGACGCTCGCCGTGGCAGCGCAGGACGCGGCGCTGGCCTCGGCGGCTCAGGCTGCCAGTGCAGCGCAGGCGGCCGCGTCGGCCGCCGAGCAGCGCCTGGTGGCAATGGAAAAGAACCTGAACACGCTGCGCGAGGAGGCGGTCGCCCACCGCGCAACAATGGATCAGATGCGCGCCCGCCTGGCCGAGGCCGGGGACCCCAGCCGCACGCAGACCGCGCTGATGGCCGTCGTCGCGGCGCTTGGCGCGCTGACGCTGTGGCTGGGCTGGCGCGTTCGTTCGCTGCAGCGCGAACGGCAGGCGGCTTGGTGGCAGGGCATGCAAGGTGTGCAGCAGACCGTGGTGGCTGAAGAGCCCAGCGCGGCAGACGTCGAGCCGGCGATGGCGCTGCCAGTGGCGGCCGCGTCGGCCGCAGCCGCGGGTAGAGGAAAGCCCACCGCCGTCGCACGGCAGCGCCGTGCAGCCGCCGTCCGCACCGATCGAAGACGCGCTGATCCGGCCGGCGAGCGTCGACGAACTGATCGATCTGGAACAGGAAGCCGAGTTCTTCCTGGTGCTGGGCGAGGAGGAATCTGCCGTCGACCTGCTGATGTCGCACCTGCGCAGCACGGGTGGCAACAGCCCCTTGCCGTACCTGAAGCTGCTCGAGATCTATCGCCGCCGCGGCAACCGCGAGGCCTTCGAGCGTTTGCGCAAGCGCTTCAGCCAGCGCTTCAACGCCGTCTTGCCCGAATGGGATGCCGACCCCGAACAGCGCCGTGACCTGCAGGACTATCCGGATGTGCTTGGCGCTGTGCAGGCCTGCTGGCCGCAGCCTTTGGATGCAATGGCCGAACTGGAGAACCTGCTGGTTCGCAAACGCAGCGGCGAACTCTTCGAACTGCCAGCCTATCGTGACGTGCTGATGCTCTATTCGGTGGCCCGCGACCTGCATCGTCTGGTCGACGAGCCCACGTCCGACGTCGACGTACTGCTGCCCCTTGCGGCGAGCAACGAACTCGCGCTGATGGCGCCTGCGTCGATCTTCGACACCCTGGCCGCGGGCAAGGTCGCGGGCGATACCGCGTTCGAGGACCGGCCCACGGCGCCGGTGGACCTGGACCTGGGCGAAGCGGCACCGCGGCATGACAGCCGCGCCGGCGAACTGAACCCGCTGCGCGTGACGCTGCGCCAGAGCTGCCAGAACTAGATCTTTTGCAGCCGCGCCAGCGCGCTCAGCAAGGTCTCGTCGCGCTTGGCAAAGCACAAACGCGCAATCTGCTGCTCGTACCCGTCGGCATAGAAGGCCGACAGCGGAATCGCCGCCACGCCGATCTCGGTGGTCAGCCATTCGCAGAAGGCGGCTTCCTTCAGGTCGCTGACCCGGCTGTAGTCGACGCACTGGAAATAGCTGCCTTGGCTGGGCAGCAAGCGCAGGCGCGTCTTGCGCAGCCCGGCGCGGAACAGGTCGCGTTTGCGCTGGTAGAAGGCGGGCAGTTCCAGGTAGTGCCGCGGCTCGGCCATGTAGCGCGCCAGGCCGTGCTGCATCGGCGTGTTGACGGTAAAGACGTTGAACTGGTGCACCTTGCGGAACTCGGCCATCAGCGGCGCCGGTGCGACCACGGTGCCGATCTTCCAGCCGGTGACGTGGTAGGTCTTGCCGAAGCTGGAGATCACGAAGCTGCGTGCGGCCAGCGCCGGGATCGACGCGGCGCTGACATGCGGCACGCCGTCGAACACCATGTGTTCGTAGACCTCGTCGCTGATCAGCAGGATGTTCGTCGGGGCCAGCAACTCGGCCAGGCGCTGCATCTCGGCCGCGGTCCACACCGTGGCGCTGGGGTTGTGCGGCGAATTCACCAGCATGGCCCGGGTGCGCGGCGTGATCGCCGCTGCGATGGCATCGAAGTTGGGCCTGAAGCTGCCGGGATCGAGCGGCACGCGCACCACCACGCCGCCGGCCAGCTCGATGTTCGGCTGGTAGCTGTCGTAGCAGGGTTCGAGCACGATGACCTCGTCGCCCGGGTGCACGCAGCACAGGATGGCGGTGAAGATGGCCTGGGTGGCGCCGGCGGTGATGGTGACTTCGCTGTCCGGGTCGTAGCGCTGGCCGTGCAGCGCCTCGACCTTCTTCGACATGGCCTCGCGCAGCGGTGCCACGCCGGGCATCGGCGGATACTGGTTCAGGCCCTCGCGCATGGCGGCGTCGACCAGGTCGATCAGCACCGGGTTGCATTCGAAGTCCGGGAACCCCTGGCCCAGGTTGACGGCGCCGTGCTTGGCCGCCAGCGCCGACATCAGCGTGAAGATGGTGGTGCCGACTCGAGGCAGCCGGCTGCGCAGCGGCGGCGTGGCAAAGGCAGTCGCGGTGATTGGCATGCGGGCCTTACATCTGGTAGTCGGCGCCACCACCGCTCATGGCACGCTGGATCAGCGCCCGCGTGAGCCGGTCGGACAGCAGTTCGGCGAAAGTGTAGACAAAGTGCCGCAGGTAGGCGCCGCGGCGGAAAGCCACGCGCGCCACGTTCTGGCCGAACAGGTGGCCGGCCGGGTGGGACACCAAGTCGCCCTCCGCCGGCTCGTCGCGCACCGCCATCTCGGCGACGATGCCCACGCCCAGTCCCAGCTTGACATAGGTCTTGATGACGTCGGAATCCAGCGCTTCGAGCGCCAGCTGCGGCTTCAGTCGCGCCTTGGCGAAGGCCGCATCGATGCGTGAGCGCCCGGTCACGGTGGGGTGGTAGGTGACGAGCGGCTCGATGGCGATCTGTTCCAGCGTCGGCCGCTCGACGCTGGCCAGCGCATGGGCGCGCGGCACCACGATGGCGTGCTGCCAGTCGTAGCACGGCAGCGTCACCAGTTCGTCGAAGCCGCTCAGCGACTCGGTGGCCAGGCCGATGTCGGCGGTCTCGGACAGCAGCATGCGCGCCACCTGGTCCGGCGTGCCCTGGTGCAGCACCACCTGCACCTTCGGAAAGCGTCGGCGCAGCAGCGCCACCGGGCCGGGCAGCACGTAACGCGCCTGGGTGTGCGTGGTGGCGATGGACAGCGTGCCGGCCTCCTGCTTGGAGAATTCGTCGCCGATGCGCTTCAGGTTGGCGACCTCGCGCAGGATGATGTCGATGGCCTTCAGCACCTCCTGGCCCGGCTCGGTGACACGGCGCAAGCGCTTGCCGTGGCGCGCGAAGATGTCGATGCCGAGCTCTTCCTCGAGCTCGAGGATGGCCTTGCTGATGCCGGGCTGCGAGGTGAACAGCGCCTTGGCGGTCTCGGTCAGGTTCAGGTTGCGGCGCACCGCCTCCTGCACGAAGCGGAACTGGTGCAGGTTCATGGGCCGGCTCCCTGCGCGGCTTCAGGCTCGGCCAGCAGCGCCAGCGCGGTGGCGGCCATGGCCTCGCGCACCAACGGCTGTTCGCCCACCGCGTCGTGCAGCCGCCAGCGCACCGAAGGATGCCGCTCGCGCAGGCCTTCGATCATCGGCGGCAGGTCCTTGCGCAGGTGGCCGCCGGTGCCCAGGAACATCGGCAGCACGTCGACCTGGCTGCAACCGGCCGCGCACAGCTCGGCGCCGGCGTCGTGCAGGCTGGGCGATCATCAACTCCAGATAGGCCAGACGCAGCTGCAGCTGCGGTTGCTGCCGGGCGATCTGCCGGGCCACGGCCTCGAAGGGCGCGGCCCAGCGCGGGTCGCGCGCGCCGTGGGCGAACAGGATCAATCCTTGCGTGCGTCACGGCAGCGCTCATCGGTAGCGAACCAGCCAGCCGAAGGCGGCCAGCGACAGCAGCATGAACAACGCGCTCGGCATCGCTGCCACGAGCCAGGGTGTCCAGCCGCGCAGCATGCCGATGTGGCCGGCCACGTTGTTGAGCAGCACGAAGCTGATGCCCAGCATGATGCCGCCGAAGACCTTGAGGCTGATGCCGCCGGCGCGCGCATGCAGGTAGGCGAAGGGCAGCGCCAACGCGGTCAGCACCAGGCAGGCCAGCGGATACAGCGCCTTCTTCCAGAACTGGATCGCGGTGGCGCTGCGAGGCCTGCTCCTGATCGCTCAGGTGCTCGCTGTAGCGCCACAGTTCGGCGGCGGACATGGTCTTCAACGGCAGCACCGCGGCGGACACCACACCGGCGCTGAGCGTGCTGGGCCAGCGCAGCGTGGGCAATGTCTCGCGCTGCACCGTGTCGCGCGTCGGGTCGCCGGCTGCGGGCCAGCGGGTGAGCTCGGCATCGGTCAGCGTCCAGATCGAGTCGGCGCCGACACGGCCTTGCCTGGCGGCGATGCGCGAAAGGTGCCGCCCGTCGGCATCGAACTCGAAGATGCGGATGCCCACCAGCGTGGCCCGGCCGTCGATGCCGGCGACGTTGACCGAGTAGTGGCGTTCGCCCTGGTCGGTGACGCGCCTTTCCTTGAGCCAGGCCCCGGCGCTGCCGAGCTTGCGCCCGCCGCCCTGGGCCGCCTTGAACAGCGCCGTCTGCGTTTCGGTGAAGGGGACCAGGTATTCGCCGATGGCGAAGGTCAACGCGCTGAACACGAGCCCCAGCAGCGCCAGCAGGCGCAAGGCGCGCAGCGGGCTCAGGCCGCCAGTGCGCAGGATGGTGAACTCCGAGGTCTGCGCCAGCCGGGCCATCGAGTAGATGGTGCCGATCAGCACCGCGATCGGCAGCAGTTCGTACAGGTTGCCCGGCAGCTCGAGCATGGCACCGCCGACCGCGAACCACAGCGTGAAGCCGGGGCGGCCGATCTTCTGCAACTCGTCGACGAAGTCGATGAAGAAGGACAGCGACAGGAAGGCCAGCGCGACGAAGGCCACCGACGACACGATGTCGCGGTACAGCATGCGCCGCACCGTCTTCACTGGGCTACCCTGCGCGCTGCGCGCTGCGGGATGAGCGCTCGGGAGCGGCCCGGCGCGCTCTTGAGGCAACCTCTCGGCCCATGAGAGCTCAGTGCTGTTCCTTCGTGCTGCGCACTGCGCAGTTCGCCCTTCGGGCGGCCGGGGGCGCTCATGCCGGCGCCGTGCGCTGCGCGCCGCGGCGGAACTGCAGCACGGCCGCATGGTCGCGCCACCACAGCAGCGCCAGCGCCGCCAGGAACATGCCACCGTGCAGCGCCAGCAGGGCCTGCAGCATGCCGAAGCGGCCGTTGGCCACCCAGGTCTGGGTCAGGTTGACCGAGTTGAAATAGGCCAGCGAGCCGACCAGCGCCACCACCAGATTCAGGTTGCTGGGCCGCCGCGTGTTGACGTGGGCCAGGCCGATGGCCAGCAGCGACAGGTTCACCGCCGCCAGCATCAGTCCGAAGCGCCAGGCCAACTCGCCCTGATTGCGCGGCGTGGGCATGCGCATCAGATCGACGGTGGCCATCGTCTTGGCCGGCGGATCGCGAACCCGGCGCAATGCCTTGATGTCGACCAGTGCGCGATAGGTCTCGAAGCCTGCCAGCGTGGTCTCGCCGGTGGCCGTGTTGATGTCGCTGCGCTGGCCGGATTCGAGCACGATGAAACGCTCGTCGCCTTGCACGTCGATGCGCCCGCCACGCGCCGACACCACGCTGTCCACGGCATCCTTGGTCGACAGGGCAAAGATGTTGCGGACGCTGACTTCGTCGTTCGGATCGCGTTCGACGAAGAACACACGGCGACCGTCCGACGAACTCTGGAACACACCTGGCGACACGCGCGCCAGATCGGAGCGCTGTGCATAGCGATCGCGCAGCTCGCTGCTGTTCTGGTTGACCCAGGGCCAGGCATAGGCCAGCAAAAGGCAGATCACCACCAGCACCGGCCAGAAGGTGTAGAGCACCGGCCGGACAAAGCGCGCCAGGTCCAGGCCGCTGGCAAACCAGATGGCCATCTCGCTGTCGCGATACATGCGGCCCAGCGTGACGACGATGGACACGAACAGCGACAGGCTCAGGATCGTTGCCAGCTGGCCCAGCGTCGTGTAGCCCAGCACCAGCACCACGTCCTTCGGTTCGACGATGTCGCTGGCGGCCAACGAGAGGGTGCGCACCAGCAGCATGGTGATGACGATGGTCAGCAGCACCACCAGCGTTGCGCTGAAGGTGCGGGCCAGGTCACGCCTCAGCGTGCTATCGAATAACATGAACCGCTTTGCATAGCGGGCCGAATTATGGACTTCAAGCTACAGATCACCGAGCTCAAGGACTTGCGCCATACCGAGGCCGATGCGCTGCTGGTGGTGGTCGGCGAGGGCAGCGCACCCGATGCGCTAGGCAAGCCGCTGGGCAGCGCCCTGTCCAGCGCGCTCAAGCAAGGCGATCTGGCCTACAAGGCCGGTCGCTGCCTGTACCTGCATGGACTGTCCGGCGTCAAGGCTTCGCGCGTGGTCTTCGCGGCGGCCAGCGGCTCATCGGCCAAGGCCTTTCGTGCCGCACTCGTCGCCGGCCTGGGGCAGCTGAAGGCCGGTGGCGCGCGGCATCTGGTCGTGGCTTCGGCGCTGCCGCAGCCGATCGACGCAGCCCAGGCGCAGCTGCTGGCCGGCGCCGTGAGCGAGGCCGTCTACGTGTACCGCCATACGAAGCCGTCGGCACCGGCGGCGCCGAAGCTCGAGCGCGTCACACTGGCCTGCGGCACGGCGCAGGCCGCCGCCGTGCGCGATGGCCTGCATTGCGGTGAAGCCATTGCCGCCGGCGTGGCGCTGGCGCGCGAATGTGCCAACCGGCCCGGCAACCATTGCACGCCGTCGTACCTGGCCGACGAGGCCCGGCGGCTGGCCAAGACGCACGACCTGGAGCTCGAGGTGCTGAACCGAAAGGACGTCGAGAAGCTCGGCATGGGCTGCTTCCTGGCCGTGGCGCAGGGCTCCGACGCAACCGCTGAAGTTCATCGTGCTGCACTACCGCGGTGCGGCCAGGACGGCCGCGCCGCTGGTGCTGGTGGGCAAGGGCATCACCTTCGACACTGGCGGCATCTCGATCAAGCCGGCCGCCGAGATGGACGAGATGAAGTTCGACATGGGCGGCGCGGCCAGCGTGCTGGGCACCTTCCGCGCGGTGGCGCAGCTCAAGCCGAAGATCAACCTGGTGGGCCTGATCCCGGCCTGCGAGAACATGCCCAGCGGCTCGGCGATCAAGCCCGGTGACGTGGTCACCAGCCTGTCCGGGCAGACGGTGGAGATCCTCAACACCGATGCCGAGGGCCGCCTGATCCTGTGCGATGCCCTGACCTATGCCGAGCGCTTCAAGCCTTCGGCGGTGGTCGATATCGCCACGCTCACCGGCGCCTGCGTGGTGGCACTCGGCCATCACCGCAGCGGCCTGTTCAGCCCCGACGATGCGCTGGCGGCTGAGCTGGAACGGGCGGGTCAGGCTGCGCTGGATCCATGCTGGCGCATGCCCCTGGATGAAGAGTACGACGAGGGCCTGAAGAGCAACTTTGCCGACATGGGCAACGTCGGCCCGCGCGCCGGTGGCGCGATCACCGCGGCGATGTTCCTCAAGCGCTACACCGGCAAGTACCCCTGGGCGCACCTCGACATCGCCGGCAGTGCCTGGAAGTCCGGTGCCAACAAGGGTGCGACTGGCCGGCCGGTGCCGCTGTTGACCCAGTTCGTGCTGAGCCGCGCGGGTTGAGCGCGGGCTGAGCGTGCCGCAGGTCGATTTCCACAGCGGCGTCGGTGCGCCGGTGCACTATGCCTGCCGGTTGCTGCGCAAGGCCTGGCGCCAGGGAGTGGCGGTGCTGGTCACCGCGCCGTCGGCCACGCTGGCGACGCTGGACCGCGAGCTGTGGACCTTCGAGGCGCACGAGTTCGTGCCCCACGTGCGGGTGCGGCAGGGGCAGGGCGTCGATGCCGCGATGCGGCGCACGCCGATCTGGTTGTGCGAGGGCGAACCGCCTGGCCCCTGTCCGAGGGTGCTGGTCAACCTGGGTGCCGAGCTGCCCAGCGGTGGCGAGCCCTTCGACCGCATCATCGAGATCGTGCCCGACGACGGCGAGGAACGGCAGCGCGCCCGCGCCCGCTGGAGGGCCTACGAGGCGCGGGGCTGGACCATCAGGCACCATCCGCAGGCGGCAGCGTGAGCCATCGGGTGGTGCGGCTTCACCGCAACGCCGGGGCAGAAAGCAACTCGCGCTGACCCTGATTCCGGACGAGCTTGTCAATCCCGTATCATCGCGGGTACTTCTTTTTTTCAAAGGGACCCCCTTCTCATGAACAAGTTCACCCTATCGGTTGTCGCCTCCGCAGCCGTGCTGCTGGCAGCATGCGGCAAGAAAGAGGAAGCGCCCAAGGCGACGGCCGCGGCGCCGGCAGCCGCGCCCGCGCCGGCTGCTGCGCCGGCGGCCGAGCTGGTCATCAAGATCGGCCACGTCGGTCCGACCAGCGGCGCCATCGCGCACCTGGGCAAGGACAACGAGATGGGTGCGCGCATGGCCATCGACGACCTGAACGCCAAGGGCGTGATGATCGGCGGCCAGAAAGCCAAGTTCGAACTGCTGGCCGAAGACGATGCCGCCGACCCGAAGCAGGGTACCGCCGTCGCGCAGAAGCTGGTCGACGCCAAGGTGCAAGGGGTCATCGGCCACCTGAACTCGGGCACCACGATCCCGGCCTCGCAGATCTACAACACCGCCGGCATTCCGCAGATCTCGCCGTCGGCGACCAACCCGAAGTACACCCGACAGGGCTTCAACACCGCCTTCCGCGTCGTCGCCGACGACGTGCAACTGGGCAGCACGCTCGGCAAGTACGCGGTCACCGAACTCAAGGGCAAGACCATCGCCGTCATCGATGACCGCACGGCCTATGGCCAGGGCGTGGCCGACGAGTTCGAGAAGGCCGTCAAGGCCGCCGGCGGCAGCACGCTGGACCGCCAGTTCACGACCGACAAGGCGACCGACTTCACCGCCATCCTCACCCAGATCAAGTCGAAGAAGCCCGACGTGGTGTTCTTCGGCGGCATGGACGCCGTGGCCGGCCCGATGATGCGCCAGATGAAGCAGCTGGGCATCCAGGCCAAGTTCGTCGGTGGCGACGGCATCTGCTCGGGCGAACTGCCCAAGCTGGCGGCCGGTGCGATGGCCGACGGTCAGGTGGTCTGCGCCGAAGCCGGTGGCGTCGAAGGCGAGCAGAAGGCGGGCATGGAAGAGTTCCGGACCAAGTTCAAGACCAAGTACAACACCGACGTGCAGGTCTATGCGCCGTACGTGTACGACGCGCTGAACGTGATGGTCGCGGCGATGGAAAAGGCCGGCTCGTCCGACCCGGCGAAGTACCTGCCGGTGCTGGCCAAGACCGAAGGCTACAAGGGCGTGACCGGCACGATCGCCTTCGACGAGAAGGGCGACGTCAAGAACGGCGCGCTGACCCTGTTCACCTACAAGGACGGCAAGCGCGACCAGATCGCCGTGGTGCGCTGATCCCAGATTCAAGGTTCGGCCTGAAGACAATGGCGCCCGCAAGGGCGCCATTTTTTTGCGAAACGAGCCCTTGCTCGAACGCCTTTGTGACGAAAGGCGCTGCACGGGCGCCTTCTCATGGATCCTTGCGTTTGGGAATCCGGTCGTACAGCCGGCACAGGCCCGCCAGGCGCTGCGCATGCCCGTCGTGCACCTGGCTCCATTGCATGCGCCATTCCCACCAGCCTTCGCTCTGGCCGGGGAAGTTCATGCGGCTGTCGCCGGGCAGCGAGAGCACGTCCTGCATGGCGTAGATGGCGGTGTCGGCCACCGAGGCACAGGCGCTGCGGATCAAGTCCCAGGCGATGTCGTCGCCGTCGGTGTCCAGATAGGCGCGCGCGAACCGGCGCTCATGCTCGGTGGCGCCGGCCCACCAGCCGAGGCTGGTGTCGTTGTCGTGCGTGCCCGGGTAGACCACGGTGTCGCATTCGTGGTGGTGCGGCAGGAAGGTGTTGCTCGCGTCGCCGCCGAAGGCGAACTGCAGGATGCGCATGCCGGGGAACTGGAAGCGCCGGCGCAGCGCATCGACATCGGGTGTGATCACACCCAGGTCTTCGGCAATGATCGGCAGCGGCCCGAGCGCGGCGTGGATGGCCTTGAACAGCTCGGCGCCCGGGCCGCTGCGCCACTGGCCGTGCATGGCCGTCGGCTCGCTCGCCGGTATCTCCCAATAGCCGGCAAAGCCGCGGAAGTGGTCGATGCGCACGATGTCCACCAGCTCGAAGATGCGCCGCATGCGTTCCACCCACCAGGCGAAGCCATCGCGCGCATGCACCTCCCAGCGGTACAGCGGGTTGCCCCAGCGCTGGCCGGTGGCGCTGAAGAAGTCTGGCGGTACGCCGGCCACCACAGTCGGCCTGCCATCCTTGTCCAGCTCGAACAGCGACTGCTGCGACCAGACCTCGGCGCTGTGGTGGCCTATGAAGATCGGCACATCGCCGACGATGCGCACGCCGCGCTGATTGGCGTAGGCCTTGAGCCTGAGCCACTGGCTGAAAAAGCACCACTGGCTGAACTTCCAGAAGGCGATGCGCTCGGCATGCATCACGGTCGCCTGCGCCAGCGCACTGGCTTCGCGCCGCGCCAGCGGCGCTGGCCAACTGCACCACGCGTCGACGGCATGGCTCTCGCTCAGCGCCATGAACAGGGCGTAGTCGTTGAGCCAGGCCGCATGGCGCAGGCAGAACTGCGCGAACTGCGCCCGCCGTTCGTCCTGCATTGGCAGTGCCAGGAATCGCTGCGCCGCCAGCTCCAGGCGCTGCATGCGAAAAGGCTGCACCTCGGCAAAGTCGACCCGCTCCTCGCGGAGTCCCGGGGTGGGCTGGATCTCGCGCGTCGTCGAGCCAGCCCTGCCGCTGCAGTTCCTGCAGGTCGACCAGCAGTGGGTTGCCGGCAAAGGCCGAGCTGCTGGCATAGGGTGAGTTGCCGGCGCCGATGTCGGTGAGCGGCAGGATCTGCCACAGCGACTGCCCGGCAGAAACCAGCCAGTCGACGAAGTGGTAGGCCGCCGGTCCGCAGTCGCCGCTGCCGTGCGGGCCGGGCAGCGAGCTCGGGTGCAACAGCACGCCGCTGGCACGAGGAAAGCGCATCCTTCAGTCCTTGCTCAACTGCAGCAGCACCAGGCAGCGCGCCGCCAGTTGCAGCGCCGACGCAGCGACAGCCGGCTGGGCCGGCAGGCCGCGCGGCTCGCTGCTGTCCAGCAGCGCCTGCCAGTGGCCGGGCGGCAGCCGGAAGTCGAGCTCGCGGTCGCCGGCGTTCACCAGCAACAGCAAGGGCCGTGCCGCGCGCCCTGGCCGGCCGATGCGCAGGCCGATGGCGCGTGCGGCAGGGTCGTTCCAGCCGTTGCCGGTCAGCGGCTCGCCATCGGGCTGCAACCAGGACAGGCCGGCATCGCCGCCGCCATCGACATACCAGGCGTCGGCCAGCGGCAGCAGGTTGCGACGCAGCGCGACCACCTTGGCGCAACAGTCGACCAGCGTGTCGTCGGCGCGTGACCAGTCGATCCAGGTGATCGGGTTGTCCTGGCAGTAGGGGTTGTTGTTGCCCTGCTGGGTGTGGCCCAGCTCGTCGCCAGCCGCCAGCATCGGCGTGCCCTGCGACAGCAGCAGCGTGGCCAGCAGCGCGCGCTGCAGCCGTGCGCGCAGCGCCTGCACGACGGGATCGTCGGTCGGGCCTTCGAAGCCGCAGTTCCAGCTGAGGTTGTGGCCATGGCCGTCGCGATTGTTCTCGCCGTTGGCCTGGTTGTGGCGCAGGTCGTAGCTGACCAGGTCGCGCAGCGTGAAACCGTCGTGCGACGACCACGTAGTTCAGCGACGCGGCCGGGCTGCGGCCGCGCTGCTGGAACAGGTCGGACGAGGCGCACAGCCGGCGCGCGAACTCGCCGCGCGTGCAGTCGCCGCCCAGCCAGAAGGCGCGCACGCTGTCGCGGTAGCGGTCGTTCCATTCCACCCAGTCGGCAGGGAACTGGCCCAGCTGGTAGCCGCCCGGGCCGATGTCCCAGGGCTCGGCGATCAGCTTGACGCCGCGCAGCACCGGATCCTGCGTCACGCAGGCGAAGAAGGCCGCGTGGCGATCGAAGCCCTGGCGGCCGCGGCCCAGCACCGGGGCCAGGTCGAAGCGGAAGCCGTCGACATGCATCTCCTGCACCCAGTAGCGCAGGCTGTCCATCACCATCTGCAGCACCCGCGGGTGGCTCAGGTCGAGCGTGTTGCCGCAGCCGGTGTGGTTCTCGTAGTGCAGGCGGTCGCCATCGGGCAGCCGGTAGTAGCTGGCGTTGTCCAGCCCGCGCCAGCTGAGCGTGGGTCCGAACTCGTCGGTTTCGGCGGTGTGGTTGTAGACCACGTCGAGGATCACCTCGATGCCGGCCGCGTGCAGCCGCCGCACCATGTGGCGGAACTCGTCGCGTGCCGCGGCGCCGGCCCGGCCGCGGCGTAACGCGGCTCGACGCAGAAGAAGCCCAGCGTGTTGTAGCCCCAGTGATTGCGCAGGCCCATGCGCACCAGCCGCTCCTCGTCCAGGAACTGGTGCACCGGCAGCAGGCTCACGGCGGTGACGCCCAGGCGCTGCAGGTGGGCGAGGGCCGCGTCCGAAGCCAGGCCGGCATAGCGTGCCGCGCTGCGCTTCGGGCACGCCCGGGTGCAGCTTGCTGAAGCCGCGCACATGCATTTCGTAGAGCACGGTGTCCGCCCAGGGCGTGGCCGGCGGGGCATCGCCCTGCCAGTCGAAGCGGTCCTGCACCACGCGGGCCTTCAGCGCCAGGGCGCCGTTGTCGCGCGAGTCCAAACGCAGCGGGTCGTCACTGCGATGGCCGCGATGCAGGTCGCTCCACTCGAAGCGGCCGACGGTCTCGCGCGCATACGGGTCGAGCAGCAGCTTGTGCGGGTTGAAGCGCTGCCCCTGCTGCGGCTGCCAGGGCCCGTGTGCGCGCAGGCCGTAGACCAGCCCGGCGCCGGCACCGGCCAGGTGGCCGTGCCAGACATCGCCGCTGCGTGCCGGCAGCAGCAGGCGTGCGGTCTCGACCTGCCCGCTGTCGTCGTACAGGCACAGCTCGATGGCCGTGGCATGCGCCGAGAACACGGCGAAGTTCACGCCCTCGGCATCGACCTGGGCGCCCAGTGGCCAGGGTTGGCCGGGGCGCAGCGTCGTGGCGCTGGCTACGGTGCCCATTCGAACATCACGGTGGCCAGCGGCGGCAGGTCGATCAGGATCGAATCGGCCTTGTCGTTGCAGGCCACGGCCTGCGAGTCGGCCAGCGCCCAGCGCCGTGCCGACGTTGCTGCCGCCGTAGTGCATCGAATCGGTGTTCAGCCGCTCGCGCCAGCGCCCGGCGCGTGGCACGCCGACGCGCCAACCGAGGCGCACCACCGGCGTGAAGTTGCACACCACCAGCATCAGCGTGGCGGCGCCCTGGCTGCGGCGCACGAAGCTCAGCACGCTGTGTGCCGCATCGCTGTGCGACACCCATTCGAAACCGTCGGCGTTGAAGTCGCGCTGGTGCAGCGAGCCGCATTCGCGATGCAGGTGGTTCAGGTCGCGCACCAGCGCCTGCATGCCGGCGTGCAGCGGGTCGTCGTTGAGGTGCCAGTCGAGGCTGCGGTCGTGGTCCCACTCGCGCTCCTGCGCGAACTCGCTGCCCATGAACAGCAGCTTCTTGCCCGGGTGGCCGAACATGAAGCCGTAGTAGGCGCGCAGGTTGGCGAACTTCTGCCAGCGGTCGCCGGGCATCTTGCCCAGCATCGAGCCCTTGCCGTGCACCACCTCGTCGTGCGACAGCGGCAGCACGAAGTTCTCGTTGAAGGCGTACATCAGGCCGAAGCTCATCTCGCCGTGGTGGTACTTGCGGTGCGCCGGGTCGCGCGCGCATGTACTTCAGCGTGTCGTGCATCCAGCCCATGTTCCACTTGTAGTGGAAGCCCAGGCCGCCGGCATAGGTGGGGCGCGACACCGCCGGGAAGGCGGTCGATTCCTCGGCCAGCGTCACCGCCTGCGGTCGCTGCACGCCGACCACCTCGTTGGCGCGCTTGACGAAGGCGATGGCCTCCAGGTTCTCGCGCCCGCCGTACTTGTTGGGCACCCATTCGCCGGGCTTGCGGCTGTAGTCGCGGTACAGCATCGAGGCCACCGCGTCGACGCGCAGGCCGTCGACGTCGTAGCGCTCCAGCCAGTACAGCGCGCTGCCGACCAGGAAGTTCTGCACCTCGGTGCGGCCGAAGTTGTAGATCAGCGTGTTCCAGTCGTTGTGGAAGCCCTCGCGCGGGTCGGCGTATTCGTACAGCGGCGTGCCGTCGAAGCGCGCCAGTCCGTGCTCGTCGGTGGGGAAGTGCGCCGGCACCCAGTCGAGCAGCACGCCCAGGCCCGCGGCATGGGCACGCGCCACGAAGCGGGCGAATCCTTCCGGCGGCGCCGAAGCGCGCCGTCGGCGCATACAGGCCCAGCGTCTGGTAGCCCCAGGAGCCGTCGAAGGGATGTTCGGTGACCGGCAGCAGCTCCAGGTGGGTGAAGCCCATCCAGGCGGCGTAGGGCACCAGCTCGTCGGCCAGTTCGTCCCAGTTGAGCCAGCGGTTGCCGTCCTCGACCTTGCGCCGCCACGAGCCCAGGTGCACCTCGTAGATGCTCATCGGCGCGTCCAGCGCATTGGCGCGCTGGCGCTGCGCCGAAGCCGGCTGCAGCGGCGGCAGCGGCGCCACCACGCTGGCGGTGGCCGGACGCAGCTCGGCCTGGCGCGCGTACGGGTCCACCTTCTGCGGCAGCAGCTGCGCCGTCGCGCGACAGCAACTCGAACTTGTAGCGCGCGCCCGTCGGCCACGCCGGGCAGGAAGATCTCCCACACGCCGCATTCGCGGCGCAGCCGCATCGGGTGGCGGC
This sequence comes from uncultured Pseudomonadota bacterium, assembly GCA_963818005.1. GTDB lineage: Bacteria > Pseudomonadota > Gammaproteobacteria > Burkholderiales > Burkholderiaceae_C > Rubrivivax. The sequence goes on along the minus strand of CAWFQP010000060.1, from coordinate 36,281 downwards.
GGCCGTCCCAGAAGTTGAAGTCGCCGACCACGCTGACGCGCATCGCGTTCGGCGCCCACACCGCGAAGCTGCAGCCGGCCACGCCTTCGTGCGTGCGCGGCGTGGCGCCGAGGATCTCGAAAGGCCGCAGGTGCGAGCCTTCGCCCAGCAGCCAGGCGTCCATTTCGCCGAGCACCGGGCCGAAGCGGTAGGGGTCGTCGAAGCAGCGTGGCCTGGCCGTCGGCCCAGATCACCTGCAGCCGGTAGTCGACCCTGCCGGGCAGCGCGCCCTCGAACAGCCCGCTGGCGTCGCGCGGCTGCAGCGTGGCCAGCCATTCGCCGCTGCCGGGTGCCACGGCCACCACCTGCGAGGCGCCGGGCAGGAAGGCGGCCAGCCAGGTGCTGCCGTCGGGCCGGGCATGCGGGCCGAGCACGCCGAAGGGGTCGCCGTGCCGGCCCTGGCAGATCTTCTGGACATCGTCGTTCGTCGAGCATGTGCGCTCAGGCCTGGCCGGGCTGCGGCTGCGAGGTTCCAGATCTCGCGCGCGTACTCGCGGATCGTTCGATCGGACGAGAACATGCCCATGCCGGCGACATTGAGCACCGCCGCGCGCGCCCAGGCCTGCGGCTCGCGGAACAGCGCATCGACGCGGGCCTGCGCCTCGAGGTAGGCGTCGTAGTCGGCGAGCAGCTGGTAGTGATCGCCGCCCCACAGCAGTGCGTCGACCACGCCGCGGTAGCGCGCCGGCTCGTGCGGCGAGAACGCACCGCCGCCGATGGCCTGCAGCACCGCCTGCAGCCGCGGGTGGTTGTCGTGGATGCGCAGCGGCTGGTAGCCGCTTTCGCGCAGCGCGGCGACCTCGTGCGCGCGGTGGCCGAAGATGAAGATGTTGTCGTCGCCGACGCACTGGCGGATCTCGATGTTGGCGCCGTCGTCGGTGCCGATGGTCAGCGCGCCGTTCAGCGCCAGCTTCATGTTGCCGGTGCCCGAGGCTTCGGTGCCGGCGGTGGAGATCTGCTCCGACAGGTCGGCGCCGGGCATGATCACCTCGGCCACCGACACGCCGTAGTTCGGCACGAACACCAGCTTCAGCCGGCCGCCCAGGCGCGCGTCGTGGTTGATCACCTGGCCGACGTCGTGGATCAGCCGGATGATCTGCTTGGCCATGTGGTAGCTGGAGGCGGCCTTGCCGGCGAAGATCACCGTGCGCGGCACCCAGTCGCGCTGCGGGTCGGCCAGCATGTCGTGGTAGCGCGTCACCACGTGCAGCAGGTTCAGCAACTGGCGCTTGTATTCGTGGATGCGCTTGACCTGCACGTCGAACAGGCTGTCCGGGTTGACCTGCAGGTCCAGCACGCGCGCGATGTGCCCGGCCAGGCGCTGCTTGTTGGCGCGCTTGACGGCCAGGAACTCCTCCAGGAAGGCGCGGTCGTCGGCCAGCGGCTGCAGCCGGCGCAGGTGGTCCAGGTCGAGCCGCCAGGAGCGTGCCGATGTGGCGGTCGATCAGCTGCGTCAGCCCCGGATTGGAATGGGCCAGCCAGCGCCGCGGCGTGACGCCGTTGGTCATGTTGGTGAAGCGCTCGGGCCACAGGCTGGCGAAATCGGCGAAGATGGTCTTGACGAGCAGGTCCGAGTGCAGTGCCGACACGCCGTTGACCTTGTGGCTGCCGACGATCGACAGGTGCGCCATGCGCACGCGGCGCTCGCCCGATTCGTCGATCAGCGACAGCCGGCGCAGGAACTGGCCGTCGCCGGGGCGCTGTGCGGCGGCCAGGTCCAGGAAGTCCTGGTTGATGTGCAGGATGATCTCCAGGTGCCGCGGCAGCACATGTTGCATCAGCGCCACCGACCAGGTTTCCAGCGCCTCGGGCATCAGCGTGTGGTTGGTGTAGCTGAACACCTGCCGCGTCAGCCGCCACGCCTCGGCCCAGACCATGCCGTGCTCGTCGCACAGCAGGCGCATCAGCTCGGCCACGCCGATGGCCGGGTGGGTGTCGTTCAGGTGGATGGCCACCTTGTCGGCCAGGGTGTCGAGCCGGCCGTGCTCGCGCAGGTGCCGCGCCACGATGTCCTGGATCGACGCACTGGTGAAGAAGTATTCCTGGCGCAGCCGCAGCTCGCGTCCGGCCGGTGTGCTGTCGTTCGGGTACAGCACCCAGGAGATGTTCTCGAACTCGTTCTTCACCTCGGCGGCGCGCGCGTAGTCGCCGCTGTTGAAGGCATGCAGGTCGATGTGCTCCGGCGCCGCGGCGCGCCACAGCCGCAGCGTGCTGACATGGGTGGTGCCGTGGCCGGGCACGACCATGTCGTAGGCCTTGGCGTCGACCTCGGCCGCCGGCACCCAGCGCGCCTGGCCGCTGCTGTGATCGACATGTCCGCCGAAGCGCACCGGAAAGTGCAGCCCGCGGCGCGGGAACTCCCAGGGCGAGCCGTCGCCCAGCCAGGAGTCGGGATGCTCGACCTGGCGACCTTCGACGATCGACTGGGCGAACATGCCGTACTCGTAGCGGATGCCGTAGCCGAAGGACGGCAGGCCGAGCGTGGCCATCGAGTCCAGGAAGCAGGCCGCCAGCCGGCCCAGGCCGCCGTTGCCCAGGGCGGCGTCGGCCTCGTGCTGCTCGATGTCCTCGAGCTTCTTCGCCTGCTGCGCCAGGGCCGCGGCGGCCTGGCCCTGCAGGTCGAGGGCCGCCAGCGCGTTGCCCAGCGTGCGCCCCATCAGGAATTCCATCGACAGGTAGCACACCCGCCGGCTGCCGCGCTGCGCCGCCTGCGTGGCCACCCAGCGCTGCGACAGCTGCTCGCGGGCCAGCTGGGCCACGCCGGCCATCAGGTCGGCAGCCGAGGCATCGGCAGGCGCGACGCCGACATGGTCGAGCAATTGCCGCTCCAGTTCGGCGCCGAGCGGGTTCACATTTGCAAGGTTCATGGTCGGTCAGGGCCTCCGGGGCATGGTTGCTGGCTGCGCCGCACAGTATCGCCTCGGCGGCGCCCGGCGCAGCAAGCAGGAGTCATACCCGGCGTGCCGAACCTGCGCCGCGGTGGAGCCTTTGGCCTGCTCAGGGTCTGGCCCGGTTCGAAACCTGCCGCCATCTGTCCGACAATGGTGCGGCGTCGGCAGTTGCTGCTGGTGCACCACAGGGAACCCGGGCCGATGAACTCCAACTACCTTGCGCAAACTCTCGATCTGCCCAAGCGCACGGTGGCGCTGGTGCTGGCCGGCGGCCGCGGCAGCCGGCTGCACAACCTGACCGACAGCCGCGCCAAGCCGGCGGTGTACTTCGGCGGCAAGTTCCGCATCATCGACTTCGCGCTGTCCAACTGCCTGAACTCCGGCATCCGGCGCATCGGCGTCATCACCCAGTACAAGAGCCACAGCCTGCTGCGCCACCTGCAGCGCGGCTGGGCCTTCATGAAGACCGAGATGAACGAGTTCGTCGACCTGCTGCCCGCGCAGCAGCGGGTGGACGAGGAGAGCTGGTACCGCGGCACCGCCGATGCGGTGTCGCAGAACCAGGACATCCTGGATGGCTACGACGCCGACTACGTGGTGGTGCTGGCCGGCGACCATGTCTACAAGATGAACTATGCGTTGATGCTGGCCGACCACTCGGCGCTGGGGCGGCCCTGCACGGTCGCCTGCATCGAGGTGCCTCGCAACGAGGCCAGCGCCTTCGGCGTGATGGCGGTGGACGAGCGGCGCAACATCATCGATTTTGTCGAGAAGCCAGCCAACCCGCCGGCCATGCCGGGCAAGCCCGAGGTCTCGCTGGCCAGCATGGGCATCTACATCTTCGACGCGAAGTTCCTGTATGCCGAGCTCAAGCGCGACATGGCCGACCCGAATTCCAGTCACGACTTCGGCAAGGACATCATTCCCCGTGCAGTGCGCGAGGGCAACGCTGTGGCGCACCCGTTCGCATTGAGCTGCGTGGGCACCAAGCCCGGACAGGAGCCGTACTGGCGCGACGTGGGCACGATCGACGCCTACTGGGACGCGAACATCGACCTCACCGCCACCGACCCGCTGCTCAACATGTACGACACGCAGTGGCCGATCCTGACCTACCAGCCGCAGCTGCCGCCGGCGAAGTTCGTGCACAACCAGGAGGACCGACGCGGCATGGCCATCGAATCGCTGATCTCGGGCGGCTGCATCATCTCCGGCCGCGTCTTCCGCTCGGTGCTGTTCTCCAGCGTGCGCGTGCATTCCTATTCGCTGGTCAACTGGTCGGTGCTGCTGCCGCTGGTGGAAGTAGGTCGCGGCGTGCGTCTGACCCGGGTGGTGGTCGACCGCGGCTGCGTGCTGCCCGACGGCATGGTCATCGGCGAGGACGCGGCCGAGGACGCCAGGCGCTTCTATCGCACCGCCAACGGCATCACCCTGGTCACGCCGGCGATGCTCGAAGCGTTGAAGTGAACCACCCCCTACGGCCTTCGGCCGCCCCCTCGAGGGGGCACCGCTGGCGGACCGGCAAAGCCGGATCCGCGGCGGTCGCTCGAAGGAACTGCTTCCATCCGGCGGCGCAAACTTGAAGGTTCTGCAGGTCGGTGCGGAAATCTATCCGCTGATCAAGACCGGCGGGCCTGGCCGATGTGCTGGGCGCGCTGCCTCAGGCGCTGTGCAACCAGGGCGCCGATCTGCGGCTGTTGCTGCCCGGGCTGCCGGGCATCATCGATGCGGTGCTGCATGCCAAACGGGTGGGCCAGATCGGCCCGGTCTTCGGTGCGGCCAGCGTGACGCTGCTGCGTGCGCAGATGCCCTACACGCACGTGCCGGTCTACGTCATCGACGCGCCTTTCCTGTACCGCCGCAGCGGCGGCCCCTACCAGGACCGCCACGGCGTCGAATGGGCCGACAACCTGCAGCGCTTCGGCCTGCTCGGCTGGGTGGCGGCACAACTGGCACAGGGCCAGCTCGACCCGGACTGGTATGCCGCGGTGGTGCATGCCCACGACTGGCATGCGGCCTTGAGCTGCGCCTACCTGCATGCCCACCCGGCGGGCGAGGCGGCATCGGTGTTCACCGTGCACAACCTCGCTTTCCAGGGCCTGTTCCCGCACGATGACTGGTCCTTGTTGGGGCTGTCGTCGCGCTACATGTCGCCGTCGGCACTGGAGTTCCATGGCCAGCTGTCCTTCATGAAGGCCGGGCTGAAGTTTGCCGACCGCATCACCACCGTCAGCCCGACCTATGCCCGCGAGATTGCGACGGCGGAGTTCGGCGCCGGACTGGAAGGCGTGATCCGGGGCCGTGGCAGCGACGTCTTGGGCATCCTCAACGGCATCGACGCGCAGGTTTGGGATCCCGCCTCGGATACCTCGCTGCCGCAACGCTACAGCGCGACCCAGTTGCAGGGCAAGGCCGTGTGCAAGGCAGCGCTGCAGACGCAGTTCGCGCTGGCCGCCGAGCCGGGCACGCCGCTGCTCGGCGTCGTATCGCGGCTGACTTCGCAGAAGGGCCTGGACCTGGTGCTCTCAGTGCTGCCTGAGATCATCCGCCTGGGCGGCCAACTGGTGGTGCAGGGCACCGGTGAAGCCTCGCTCGAAGCGGCCTTCCGCATGGCTGCCGCTGCCCATCCGGGGCGAGTGGGCGTGCTGCTGGGCTACGACGAGACCGGTGCGCACCGGCTGCTCGCCGGGGTCGACATGGTCCTGGTGCCGTCGCGCTTCGAGCCTTGCGGATTGACGCAGATGTACGGCCTGCGCTATGGCAGCGTGCCGATCGTGCGGCGTGTCGGCGGCCTGGCCGACACGGTGCGCGATGTGGGCGATGCAGCCCTGGACGCGGCAAGCGGCAACGGCTTTGTCTTCGATGCCGCGCAACCGCCGGCCTTGCAGGACGCGATCGCCCGTGCGTTCGACCTCTATCGCAAGCGGCAGGCCTGGGTCGAGCTGATGCGGCGGGGCATGGTCGAGAACCTGTCCTGGGACGACCCGGCGCGGCGGTACATGAGGCTGTACGAGCAGCTCAGCAGCGAACGCCGCGAGACCCGGCGCAAGGAAATGGACTGATCCACCCGCCGGCGGCGCCGGCGCGGGCTCGAGTCCCCCGGCCCCGCTCGATGATTTGCCTTCGTGGCAGGGGCCCGTTTCAGCATACGGTGTCGTGATTGCCGACGGTCGGCGGGTCGACTTCCGGCTCGGTGACCGGCAATAGCAATAGCTACCCCGGCTGTGCGCTGGTTGGCATCAGTCCAATTGATGACAAACGGGGCGGATGGCAGTCTTGTCCAAGCCGCATGCGCACAGTCCACAATAGCTCGCCAAGCCTGTGAGGGTGCAGTCGATGAATGTCAACGTCGTGGTTCGACGCGGTACGGCAGCAAACCATGGGGTCATCGTGGGGGTGCTGACAGCGTTGGTCGGTGGCTGTACGGGATTCGCAGGGTTGTCTCCTGCGCCGGCCACGCCAACGCCGGTCAATCCGACTTCAGCGGCATCGGCGCCCGCGGCTTCGCAGCCCGCGGCAGTGGCCACGTCGGCACCTCCAGCCCCCCCGGTTGCCGCGGTCCCTGCCCCAGCCGCGCCTCCACCGGTGCTGCCTTTCGACGAAGCCGTGCTCAGCGCTGCAAACAACCTGTTGGGCAAGGCCCAGGTCGCCGCCGCACCGCCGCGCCACGTCCTCATCATCGATCCTCTGATAGACGGCATGACCGGAGCGCAGTCGCAGGCGACGCGCGCGATGGGGATGAGAATCGTGGAGTTGATTGGCAAGAGCTACCCACAGTACGACGTACAACCATTCACCGCCGGGAACGTTGCACGATCGCCGCTGGTATTGGTCGGCACCTTCACTGGAGTCAACAAGGAGCGAAAGACCGAAGGGCAGCGCGAGTCGTTCCGCATTTGTCTGGCCCTTGCCGACCTGAAGACTGGCAAGCTGGTCAGCAAGGGGCTCGCGTTCGCCAGTCCCGACGGCGTCGACACCACGCCATTGAAGTACTTCATCGACGCACCCGCTTGGGTTGAGGATCCCGCGACTTTGGGATACATCCGCACTTGCCAAGGCACGCGGGCTGGCGACCCAATCCATCCGATGTACATCGACCGCATCCTCGCCGCATCGATGCTCAGCGAGGCCATCGAAGCCTACGATGCGGGCCGCTACACCGACGCGCTGGCTCTGTATGAGACGGTGTTGCGCGCGCCCGCCGGCAATCAACTGCGTACCTACACCGGTCTGTATCTGACGAACTGGCGTCTCGGCCGTCGCGACGCTGCGACCAAGGCTTTCGGCCAGATCGTCGATCAGGGTCTGGACAGCAAGCGGCTGGGCGTGAAATTCCTGTTCCGTCCCGGCAGCACTGCGTTCTCGACCGACTCGAAGCCGGGCGCCGCACCCTATCCGATCTGGGTGCAGCGAGATCGCGACGCACGCAGGCAAACGGCAGTCTTGCCTCGAAATCGTCGGCCATACCAGCCCCACGGGCCCGGAGCCTCTGAACGAACGGCTCTCGCTTCGGCGCGCAGAGTACGTGAAGAACCAGATCGAGCGCAGCGAGCCTTCTCTGTCGAAGCGCTTGATGGCTGGTGGCGTGGGCTCTCGTGAATCCATGGTCGGCAGTGGCAAGGACGACGCTTCCGATGCGCTGGATCGCCGCGTCGAGTTCAAGGTGATCGGCTGCTGACCGGCCAGGCCCCGGACGTCGGGAGGGTGGTTGACACGTGGCAACCGCCGGGAATCCCCCGCGCGCGCCGCTATCGGCAATCGAGTGCCTTGAGGCGCGCGATGAGTTCGTCGCTGCTCTCGCCGAGAGAAAGCTGATGGGCGATGCGGTTGCATTCGTCGCTGGTGGCTGAGTCGGCTTGCTGGCGCTGCGCTTTGCCTTCCTCCACGCGCTGCGAAGCCCGGGGAAGCTTCTGCTCCGGATAACCCGCCGCTGGCGCCGCGGGCTTTGCGGTGCGTGCTGGCAGCCTTTCCGTTGCCGATTCGCTGGCATGTGCCGCGCCTGGCGTGGCCGGCGCCGCTCCATCAATAGCGGTGGGCTGAGGCAGCTTGGCCTCAGGCAGGGCGGATGGCCGCAGCGGGGGTGCGGCGCTCGGCGCAGGTACGGTCACGCCGGGAGCTTCTGAAGGACTTTGCTGTGCAACTGGTGGTACGGGCAACCTTGCTGAATCGACTGCTCGGGAAGCATGTTCCTGCTCAGGCTCCTTCAGCGCAGACCAGATGCCTGCAGTTGCAAGCGCCGCCGCGACTGCCGAACTGACGAGGATCATCCGCGCTCGCCCGGATCTGCCTTTGCCAACGCTGTCCGCTGGGCGCGTCTCGGACGCTTGGTGCGGTGGCACCTGCGCTGCCTGCGCACCCGCACCGACCCGGTGCTCCTTGGCGCCCCGCGTCGGAGGCCCAGGCAGGGTCCCTGTCCGTTGTGTGGCGCCCGCGGAAAGGGTCGGCGAGGCAGGAGCGTGCATGCGTTCCATACCCAAGTCAGGGCCGGATCGACCCAGCGGGTGGGCCTCGCGGATCGACTGGCTACCTGCCGTCGCAGATGGCCTGGATGGCGCAGGCCGTATCACGGTGGCATCCGGATCATTCCTCTTCACGGACGGTTGCGCACTGTCCAGGTCAGGCGCTGAAAGCCCGAGATCCGATCGAAACGCCTCGATCGACGGCGTCCGCCGTTCCGGCAACACGACCAGTGCACGATCGATCGCCTGCAGAAACGGCAGGCTGTAGCGGCCGGCAGCACACTGTGCCAACGGTACAAATGAATCGCTCATCACCCGGCCGACGGAAGCGGGCGGCGTCTTGCCGGTGATGGCCCAGTAGACCACGTGCCGCAAGCGCATAGACGTCGGTCCACGGGCCCTGCTTCATGCCTGGCACTTCAGCGTACTGCTCGATCGGGGCGTAGCCGGGCTTCAGGATCACCGTCAACGCCTGCGTCATGTCGCCGATGACGCGACGTGCGGCACCGAAGTCCAGCAACAACGGTTTGCCGCTGCCCGCCAGCAGAAGCACATTGTCCGGGGCGATGTCCCGGTGGTAGCAGCGCTCGGCATGAACCACCATCAGCGCCTCGGTCATCGGCGCCAGCAGGGTCATCAGCCAGGCTTCGTCGGGAGGGGTCGGCAGGGCGCGAGCCGCGTCCTTCAACGTCACGCCTTGGTAGAAGGGCATCACCATGTAGGCGGTGCCGTTGGCCTCCCAGAACCGATAGACCTTGACCAATGCCGGATGGTCGAACTGCGCGAGCAGCTTGGCCTCATTGACGAAGCTCCTCAACCCGGCTTCGAAGGTGTCGCGGTAACGGTTCGACCTCGGCTGGACCCGAGTGTCACCCACGCGTGCTGCCAACGACGATGGCATGTACTCCTTCAGTGCCACGGTCCGCTCGAGCGAATGGTCCAGGGCCAAATACACGATGCTGAAACCGCCTTCGCCAACGCGCCCGGTGATCTCGAACTCCGCCATGCGCGTGCCGATTCGCAGGGACAAGCTGTCGTCCGCCTTGTCCGGTGGGGCTGCGGCGCCGGTCATCGCTGTCTCTTTGTGGTCAGGCATGCAGAGGCGGTGTGCGCAGATCGCGGGCTGATGACGGTGCCGTCGTTGTCACCATTCGACTGGCTCATCGCGCAGGGCTGTTGGCGCTGGATTCGGCGGACATTGTCGGCTACCTGAACTCTGGCATGCGGAGTACTCGTCGAGTGAAGCGGGCAAATTCGGCGGAGCCAGTTGCCCTCGGATTGATTGCAGGCGCGCTCTTGAACCCAGCGGCACCTCTGGCAGCGGGCAATTCAGCGATGGCGCAGTCAGGCAGCCACCCTCAGGGCAAAGTCGGGCTCCCCTGTGCCCATCCCTTGTCGGTCTCAACGCCGGACGGGCCGCGGCGAAGCGGGCAGGGTGGCAGGGGCTCACCACGCCCTGGGGCGCGATCGGATCGATTGGCCGGGCCATCGGACCGATACCCACGCGACCGTCCCTAGAACAAATGATGTGTTTGAAACCCAGCCAACCTACGATAGTTGATCCGGATCGCGGCGGCATCGGCGCGGCACGGACTCAACCCAAGAGTGTTGGAGGACCTGCGATGAATGCGAACATTGAGGCAACACGGCTCGGCGCACTTTCGATCATGGTCGCGGCGCCTTCTCCGCGCAGGGTGCTGGTCGTCGATGACCATGAACTGGTGCGCTACGGCGTCAAGTCGCTCTACACCGAATTGCAGGGTGTGCCGATTCAGTGGCTCGAGGCCGCCTCGCTGCAGGAGGCGATCGAGCTCTATGCGCAGTCCGGCGAAATCGACGCCGTGCTGCTCGACCTCAACCTGGCAGACTGCAAGGGCCTGCAGGGCCTGCGCCTGTTCATGCAGGCGCACCCGAGGGCGCGCGTGGCGGTGTTCAGCGGCACGCAGGACGAATTCGTCGTGCGTCAGGCGCGTGCGCTCGGCGCAGTGGGCTACGTGGGCAAGGGCTCGGTGACCAGCGAGATGCGTGAGACCTTGACCGCGCTGATCTGGCCGAGCGGCGGCCCGGAGAACGCGCACCCGCGTCGCCGAGCAGCGCGCTGTTTCCGCGCTTTCCGTCATCGGCGATGTACGACCGCGTGGCCGAACTCGGTTCGCGTCATCTGGAGATCCTGGAACTGGTGTTGTCGGGCTGCACCAACCAGGAGATCAGCAACTCGACACACCTGTCGCTGGGCACGATCAAGAACTACGTCTCGTCGCTGCTGCTGGCGCTCGACGTGAAGTCGCGCTCGCATCTGATCAGCCTGTTCCGGTGATGCGGCCTGGGTGTGCCGCGCCGTGACCCGGGCGGCTCCAGACAACGCTTGCGCGCAGCCCGAGGCTGCCCGATCGAGTTTCGTGGCGGTGTCTGGATTGGCCGGGCCCGATCCGACCGATCGATGGATTGCGCGCGGTCGAGGATTCGCCCGAACTTCATGTCCGACTCGATGCTGCAGCTCGCCGGACTCTGGCCGCCGCCCTGCCGGCACTTCTCGCTGCGATACTGCTGGCCGATGGTGCGGCGCTTACGGCCGCGCTGGCCGGGGCTGGCGAATGGCAGGTCCCGGTGGTTGTTGCTGCCGTGCTCGGCCTTGCTTGCCGCGGCTTGCTGGTACTGGCGCACGCCGCTCGAGCGTGCGGCCCGGCACAGGTCACCCGGCCGACTCTGGTGGTTCGTGGCGCTGCTGTGTCCTGGCGCTGCCGGCGGCCCTGGTCTGGCTGCCTGGCGTGCGCGGGGCCATGCCGCGGCTGGGCTTTCTTACGGTGTTACTCGCCTGCAGCGCCATGGGCAGCGCAGCGCTGCTGGCCCCGGCCCCGCGCATCGGGTGGGTGGTCACGCTGTTGCCGTTGTCGCCGGCGCTCGCTGCGGTCGGCGTGGCGGGAGCGGGCTGGCTGACCGCGGCGGGCGCGCTCGCAACGCTGATGGCGATCGGCGTCGTCGCCGTACGTGGGCGCGAGTGGCGTGCCAGCGCCCGTGCGTTGGCACTGCGCGACGGCCGCATCGACGTGGTCGCAGCCGAACGCGACGCGGCGCAGCGAGCCGATCAGGAAAAGAGCCGATTTCTGGCGATTGCCAGTCATGACCTGCGCCAGCCGGTGCATGCGATCGGGCTGTTTGCTGCGACGCTGGAACGACGCCTGCAAGGCAGCAGCGAGGAGCCGCTCGTGCGCAACATGATCCGCGCCATCGACGGCCTGGATCGCTCGTTCAACGCGATGCTCGACGTCTCGCGCCTCGACGCCGGCACGATCGAGCCGAACGTGCAGCACTTTCCGCTGCGCGACCTGTTCCGCCGCCTGCACATGCATTTCGCCGGTCAGGCCGAGCTGAAAGACCTGGGGCTGCGCTTCTCGCCAGGCGGTAAGTCGGTGAACAGCGACCCGCAACTGCTCGAACGCATCCTCGGCAACCTGGTGCAGAACGCGCTGAAGTACACCGAGCAGGGCGGCGTCGTGGTTGTGGCACGCAGTACCGCCACGCACCTGAACATCGAGGTCTGGGACACCGGCCTGGGCATCGCGGCGGCCGACCTGCATCGCATATTCGAAGAGTTCTACCAGGTCGGCCGCAGCGAGCGCGCCCGCACACAAGGCCTGGGCATGGGGCTGGCGATCGTCAAGCGCCTGGCCAAGCTGCTCGGTCATTCGCTGACGGTCGCCTCCCGGCCGGGCCGTGGCACGATGTTCCGCGTCGGCATCGCGCTCGGGGCGCTCGGCGACATCCAGGACACGACCGCTGCGGCCGACACGCGGCCGATACCGGTGACGCAAGCGCACGCGGTGCTGGTGATCGACGACGAAGAGGCGATTCGCGAAGGCCTGCGCCTGCTGCTCGAGGAGTGGGGCTACGAGGCGATCACCGCAGCCGTCGGCCGCTGCCGCCGAGCGTGCCATCGTCTCGCTGGGCATACTGCCCGACCTCATCCTGTCGGACCTGCACCTCGGTGACGGGCCCGACGGCATCGCCGCGGTGGCTGCCGTGCGCCGCCAGTGTGGCCACGACGTCGCCGCGATCCTGATCACCGGCGACACCTCGCACGACGAGATGCAGCGCGCCACCGACAGCGGCCTGTCGGTGCTGCTGAAGCCCGTGCAGCCGCGCAAGCTCTACAACGTCCTGCGCGGACTGCTGCCATGAGCCTGCATTCGCGCCCTGCGCGCCCGTCCCGATCGGTCCGTCGAAGTGACTTTCGACCAATGTACGGCTGCAGCGTCGCATCTAAAGTCCCTGCCATCCGTCCGCCAGGAAGGCTGCATGCCTGATCTCGATATCGAACCGCTGCTGTCCGCCCTTGTAGGCGAAGCGCCCTGCGGCGTCGATCTCGAGTACGACGCGGCGTTCCTCGCGCTGCTCGAAGCTGGCGCGGGAAAGCCCGAAACGCAGTGGGCAGCGGCTCGTGCCTCCGGATTGGCCGGCGGTGCTGGAGCAGGCCCTGCAACTCGCCCGCCGCACGCGCGACCTGCGCATTGCCGTCTGGGTGACGCGCAGCGCCGCCCATGTCCACGGTCTTTTCGGTGTGGTGCGCGGGCTGCAGCTGCTCCAGGGACTGATCGAGCGGCATTGGGGCGATGTCCATCCCAAGCTCGACCCCGGTGAGGACAACGACCCGGCGATGCGACTGAACGCGCTCATGCCACTGGCTGCACACCGACGCGGGCCTGGCCGACCTGCGCGCGGCCCCATTGACCGACGAGCGCGGCGCCTTGAGGGTGCGCGACCTCGAGTTGGGGGTCGGTCGGGTCGAGCCGCTGGACGGCGAGAGCGTGCCCACCGAGGACGGCGTGCTCAAGGCCTTGGCGGCGACTCTCAAAGCGACACCTGGCTTGGGAGAGATCATGCGGGCCGGCCACGGGGCCGTGGTGCGCATCGAGGCGTCTGTTGGCGGAACGCATCGGTGCTGACCGCAGTCCCGATTTCGCAGCGCTGAACAAGCTGCTGGCCATCGTGGCGCAGGCCGCGCAGCGTGCGAGCGGGGGGGTCGAAGCCGATGCCGCACCTGGGTGCCGGTGGCGCCGTACCGGCACGCCCGGCGGTCTCGGTCCCAGGTGCTATCGCGACGCGCGAAGACGCGATTCAAGCGCTGCAGCGCGTGTGCGACTGGATCGAACGCAACGAACCCAGCCATCCTGCGCCGTTGCTGATCCGCCGCGCGCAGCGGCTGATGAGCAAGAGCTTCCTCGAGATCATCCGCGACCTGGTGCCCGACGGCCTCGGCCAGGTCGAAAAGCTCGCCGGCATCGCCAACGAATAACGCAGCCGCATTGCATCCACCGCCCAAGGAGCACCAGCCATGGCCACCAGCAGTCAGAAATTCATCGCCCGCAACCGCGCGCCGCGCGTGCAGATCGAGTACGACGTCGAGCTCTACGGCGCCGAGAAGAAGATCCAGCTGCCCGTTCGTGATGGGCGTGCTGTCGGACCTGTCGGGCAAGCCCAGCGAGCCGCTGCCGCCGGTGGCCGATCGCAAGTTCCTCGAGCATCGACGTCGACAACTTCGACGCCCGCATGAAGTCGATGAAGCCGCGCGTCGCCTTCCAGGTGCCCAACACGCTGACCGGCGAGGGCAACCTCGCGGTCGACATCACCTTCGAGAGCATGGACGACTTCTCGCCCGCGGCGGTGGCGCGCAAGGTCGATGGCCTGAAGCCAGCTGCTCGAGGCGCGCCAGCAACTCGCCAACCTCATCACCTACATGGACGGCAAGACCGGCGCCGAGGAGCTGATCGCCAAGGTCATCAAGGACCCGGCGCTGCTGAAGTCGCTGGCCGAGGCCCGCAAGACGCCCGAATGACGACGCCGAGTCCAGTACGACCAGCCGAACGCACGGAGACCACCATGGCCGAAGAACAGCGTTTCCCAAAGCTCCGCGCTGCAGGGCGTCGAATACCAGGGCGGCGACTTCGCCGCGCTGCTGAACAAGGAGTTCAAGCCGAAGACCGACGAGGCCAAGTCGGCCGTCGAGCAGGCGGTGCTGACGCTGGCGCAGCAGGCGCTGTCGCAGACCAGCCTGATCGGCAGCGACGTCATCGCCTCGATCGAGGCGATGATCGCCGAGCTCGACAGGCAAGCTGTCCGAGCAGATCAACGCGATCCTGCACCACGACGACTTCCAGAAGCTCGAAAGCGCCTGGCGCGGCCTGCACTACCTCGTCAACAACACCGAGACCGACGAGATGCTGAAGATCCGCGTCATGAACATCTCGCAAGGCCGACCTCGGCAAGACGCTCAAGCGCTACAAGGGCACGGCCTGGGACCAGAGCCCGATCTTCAAGAAGGTCTACGAGGAAGAGTACGGCCAGTTCGGCGGCGAGCCCTTCGGCTGCCTGGTCGGCGACTACTACTTCGACCACAGCCCGCCCGACGTCGAACTGCTCGGCGAGATGAGCAAGGTGGCGGCGGCGGCGCATCGCGCCCTTCATCGCCGCGGCCGCACCCGACGCTGATGCAGATGGGCTCGTGGCAGGAGCTGGCCAACCCGCGCGACCTGACCAAGATCTTCACGACGCCCGAATACGCCGCCTGGCGCTCGCTGCGCGAATCCGAGGACGCGCGCTACATCGGCCTGGCCATGCCGCGCTTCCTGTCGCGCCTGCCCTACGGCGCCAAGACCAACCCGGTCGAAGAGTTCAACTTCGAGGAAGAGACCGGCGGCGGCGACCACGGCAAGTACACCTGGGCCAACTCGGCCTACGCGATGGCGGTCAACATCAACCGCTCGTTCAAGCTGTACGGCTGGTGCTCGCGCATCCGCGGCATCGAGTCCGGCGGCGCGGTCGAGGGCCTGCCGACCCACACCTTCCCGACCGACGACGGCGGCGTGGACATGAAGTGCCCGACCGAGATCGCGATCAGCGACCGGCGCGAGGCCGAACTCGCCAAGAACGGCTTCATGCCGCTGGTGCACCGCAAGAACTCCGACTTCGCCGCCTTCATCGGCGCGCAGTCGCTGCAAAAGCCCTTCGAGTACGACGACCCCGACGCCACCGCCAACGCCAACCTCGCCGCGCGCCTGCCCTACCTGTTCGCCACCTGCCGCTTCGCGCACTACCTGAAGTGCATCGTGCGCGACAAGATCGGCTCGTTCAAGGAGCGCGCCGACATGGCGAAGTGGCTCAACAACTGGATCATGAACTACGTCGACGGCGACCCGGCGAACTCGTCGGAGACCACCAAGGCGCAGAAGCCGCTGGCCGCGGCCGAGGTCGTCGTCGAGGAGGTCCCGGGCAACCCCGGCTACTACACGCTCGAAGTTCTTCCTGCGGCCGCACTACCAGCTCGAAGGGCTGACGGTGTCGCTGCGTCTCGTCTCGAAGCTGCCGTCGCTGAAGAAGCAGTGAAGTCGACCCCGTTGCGCCCATCACCGCGCAACCGTTCAACCCGATCACTAGGGATCACAAGGAGTACGCATCATGGCAATCGACACCCATATCAAGTTCGACGGCGTCGACGGCGAGAGCCACCCACAAGGACCACAAGGGCGAAATCGAAGTCCTGTCGTGGAGCTGGGGCGTCACCAACGCCAGCGGCGGCGGCCGGCGGCGGCTCGGGCAAGGGCAAGGCCGAGCCCGGCGACTTCAACTTCATGCACATCTACGACAAGGCATCGCCGGTGCTGGCCAAGAACTGCGCCGCGGGCAAGCACTTCAGCGACGTCGTGCTCACCGCGCGCAAGGCCGGCGAGGGCCAGAAGGACTTCCTCAAGGTCACGATGAAGGAGGTCTTCGTCACCTCGCTGTCAGCCCTCGGGCGGCTCGGAGCGGCGACATCGTCGAATCGGTGACATGCCAGCTACAAGGACATCGAGTTCGCCTACAAGCCGCAGGACGACAAGGGCGGACTCGGCGGCGAGGTCAAGTTCGGCTGGAACACGGCCAGCACCGAGATGCGCTGACGCGTGACGCGGCGCCACGGCGCCGCACTCGCGTCTCCTCCGTCGCCACGCCGCCGCGACGACGCTGCCCTGTCCGGGCATCGTCGGCGCGGCGGCTCAACCGGGCCGCAGAGCATGCCTGTGATCATCGATGAGCTGCGCAGCGCCGCCGGTGGCGATGTCAGCGACATCTTCCTGTCGCGTGCAGACCAAGCGTGCCGGCAAGGTCAAGGGCGAAGCCGTGGCGACCGGGCACGAGGACGAGATCGCGTGCGTGGCTGGAGCTGGGGCATGGCGGCGAGCTCGGCGATCGGCTCGACCCAGGCCACGGCCCGGCGCTCGTACAAGGCCCTGACGGTCGTCAAGACGATCGACTGCGGCGACCACGCCGCTGATGAGCGCGCTGGCCACCAACGACGAAGTCAAGGAAGCCACGGCTGTCGATGCGCAAGGCCGGTGGCGAGCAGAACGACTACTTCGTCATCACGCTCAATGGCGCCCGGGTCGCTCGCCATCGATCACGACGTCGACGCCGAAGGTCGACCACCGAGCGCGTCGCGTTCGCCTTCACCAAGGTCGAGGTCGAGTACCGCCGCAGCAAAGCTCAGCGGCCAGCGCGGCGGCAGCCACGATCCTTCGAAGACGAGATACCTGCTCGGAGCGCAGCCCATGACGCACCACGGCGCGAGCAACTCGTCGCCGCCGGTCAGCCGCGCGAAGCGCTGGCGCTTGCTGCAGCAGCAGGTGCGCGACCAGCCCGCCGATGCGCAAGCTGCGCGTCTTCCTGTTCCAGCTGCTGTGCGTGCTGGGCCAGTGGCAGCGCGCGCTGACGCAGCTCCAGGTCTGCGGCGAACTCGATGCGGGCACGCTGGCGATGGTCAACACCTATCGCGACGCGCTGCAGTGCGAGGCCGTGCGCGAGGCGGTGTTCGCCGGCAAGACCACGCCGATGGTCTTCGGCCAGCCGCAGACCTGGGTGGCGCTGCTGGTCGAGGCCTTGCAGGTCGACGCCCGCGGCGACGCTGCCGGCTGCCGCACGCCTGCGCGCCGCAGGCCTTCGACGCAGCGCCGGCCACGCCGGGCAGCGTCAACGGCGAGGCCTTCGACTGGATCGCCGATGCCGACTCGCGCCTCGGCCCGGTGCTCGAAGCGGTGATCAACGGGCGCTACTGCTGGGTGCCGTTCGCCGCGCTCACGAAGGTATCGCATCGAAGCGCCGACCGACCTGCGCGACCTGGTCTGGTCGCCGGCGCACCTGCGCTTCATCAACGGCGGCGAGTCGGTGGCGCTGATTCCGTCGCGCTATCCCGGGTCGGGCGCGACGGGCGACGGGCGCGCTGCAGCTGTCGCGCAAGACCGAATGGCTCGAGCTCGGCGCCCGACCAGTACCGCGGCCTCGGGCAGCGCGTGCTGACGACCAGCGCCGACGAAATCGGCCTGCTCGACGTGCGCGAGATCGAGCTCGCACCGCCGCCAGCCGAGACCGGCAGCAGCTGAGTCGCTCATGGCCATCGCCGACCCGCGCGACCGCCTGCAGCCCGCGCTGCTCGACCGCCTGACCGACGATGCGCGCGAGCCCGGCGCGGCCGATGACCGGCGTGTGATGACCAAGGCGCAGTTGCGCCAGGCGGTGCTGCGCGACCTGACCTGGCTGTTCAACGCCGTGCAGCCGCTGGGCACCGCGGCCGCCTCGCTACCCGGGTGTGGCCGAGGCGGTGCTGAACTTCGGCTTGCCGCCGCTGTCGGGCCAGCTGGCCTCGAAGGTCGACGTGAGCGTGCTCGAGCGCACGATCCGCCAGGCCATCCTGCGCTTCGAGCCGCGCATCCTGCGCCGAGTCGCTGGAGGTGCGCGCGATCGCAGCCGAGCAGCGTGCTCGACACGCACAACATCATCGAGTTCGAGATCCGCGGCTCATCTGTGGGCGCAGCCGGTGCCGCTGGAGCTCCTGCTGCGCACGCAGCTCGACCTCGAGGCCGGGCAGGTCGAGGTGCGCGACATGCTCGCCGGGACACCCAAGCGCGTGCCTGAGCGCCACCGATGGACCCGCGCCTGCTGCGCCTGTACAGCGACGAGCTGACCCACCTGCGCGAGGTCGGCGCCGAGTTCGCGCGCGAGTTCCCGAAGATCGCCGCGCGCCTGGCGCTGGACGGGATGGAGGTCGCCGACCCCTATGTCGAGCGGCTGCTCGAAGGCTTCGCCTTCCTGGCCGCGCGCGTGCAGCTCAAGCTCGACGCCGAGCAGCCGCGCCTGATCGCCCACCTGCTCGAGGCGGTCTACCCGAACTTCCTGGCGCCGGTGCCGTCGATGATGATCGCGCGGCTTGCGCGTCGACCCGACCGACCCGAACCTGGCGCGCGGCTTCACCGTGCCGCGCGGCAGCGCGCTGCGGCTCGCGAGCTGGCGCGCGGGCAGGACACGCGCTGCGAGTTCCGCACCGCGCACGACGGTGCACGCTGTGGCCGATCGAGATCGGTCGAAGCGCAGTGCTTCAGCCACGCCCCCGACCTGCCGCTGGCGCGGCTGCCGCCGGCGCAGCGGCATGAAGGGCGGCCTGCGCATCCGGCTGCGCAGCGCGTGGCGGGCTGCCGTTCAACCAGCTCGGCCTCGACCGTCTGGCGCTCTACATCGCGCGCCGGCGACGACGTGGCGTTTCGCCTGCACGAGCTGGTGCTCGGCAGCGCGATGGGCAGCTGGGTCGGCGGCGACGTGGTCACGGCCGCCGAGCGCTGGCGCGGCGCCGACAGCGTGCGCGCCGTCGGCTTCGGCGACGACGAGGCGCTGCTGCCGGAAACGCTGCGCGGCTTCAGCGGCCACCGCCTGCTGCAGGAGTGGCGGCGCTGCCGCAGCGCTTGCTGTTCTTCGAGATCGGCGACCTGGCCGCGCGCCTGGCCGGCGTGCGACGGCGACGAGGTCGAACTGGTGATCTGCTGTTTCGCGCGGGGATGCCGCGCTCGAATCGCTGGTGGACGCCGGCAGCCTGGCGCTGTTCTGCACGCCGGCGATCAACCTGTTCCGCAAGCGGCTCGACCGCATCGCGCTCGGCCCGGGCGCCTGGGAGTACCACGTGGTGCCCGACCGCACGCGGCCGATGGACTTCGAGGTGCACAGCCTCGACAGCGTGGTCGGCCACGGCACCGGCGCAGGTCGCGCAGCAGGACTTCCTGCCGCTGTACGCGCACTGGCACGAACGCGCCGGCGCAGGCCTACTACGCACGTGCGGCGCGAGCCGCGCCTGCTGTCGCCGAAGCAGAGGCAGCAGGGGCCGCGCTCGTCCTACATCGGCGAGGAGGTCTTCCTCTCGCTGGTCGACGCGCAGCACGCGCCGTACCGCGAAGACACTGCGCCAGCTCTCGCTGAGCGCCTGGGTCACCAACCGCGACCTGCCGGCGCTGCTGCCTCGGGTGGCGCCGCGCAAGCCGCAGTCTGGCGGCTCGACGCGCCGGGGCCGGTGAACCGCGTCGAAGCGCTGCGCGGGCCGACGCGGCCGGTGTCGCGCCGCCCGCGTGGCGAACTCGGCTGGAGCCTGGTCAGCCAGCTGTCGCTGAACCACCAGTCGCTGGTGGGCGAAAGCCCGCAGCAGGCGGCCGCCGCGCTGCGCAGCGCTGCTGGCGCTGTATGGCGCGCCCGAAGACGCGGCCTGGGCGCGCCAGGTCGACGGGCGTGCAGGCGGTGCAGGCGCAAGCCGTGGTGCGGCGCCTGCCGTTCCCCGGGCCGCTGATGCTTCGGCAGCGGCATCGAGATCGACGCTCGAGCTCGACGAGCTGGCCTTCCAGGGCGCGAGCGCCTTCCTGCTTCGGCCAGCGTGCTCGAGCGCTTCTTCGCGCGCCACGCCGCGATCAACACGTTCGCGCAGCTGACGCTGCGCACGCCGCAGCGCGGCGAGGTGATGCGCTGGAGGCCGCATCCGCGGCCGGCGGGACCTGCTGTGAAGCCCAGCGCCGATCCGGCGGTCGCAGCGCTCGCGCCAGCGGCGCCAGCAGCAGCTGCAGGCGCTGTTCGAGGCGTTGCAGGCGGCGCCGCTGGGCACGACTTCTTCGCGCTGCTGCGCCGCGTCGAATCGCTGCGGCCCGAAGCGCCGCGCTTCGGCCGCGCGCTGCGGCCCGGCCTCGAGCCGCTGCGCCTGGGCCAGGAGCCGGAGCTCGACTTCGCGCCGGCCGCTTGCCAGTCTTCGAGCGCAGCGGCCAGGCGCGCCGCGCCTGGGGTGCGCTTCTTCGGCCTGTTCGGCCCGCAGGGACCGATGCCGCTGCACCTGACCGAGTACGTGCGCGAGCGCCGGCGCCAGCATGCCGACCCGACGCTCGGCGCGCTTTGTCGACATCTTCCACCACCGCGCTGCTGTCGCTGTTCTACCGCGCCTGGGCGCAGGCGCAGCCGGCGGTGCAGCACGACCGGCCGGACGACGACCGCTATGCCGCCTGGCTCGGCGCTGCCGTCGGCCGTGGCCGGCGCTTGCAGCCGCAAGGCGACGCGCTGCCGCCGACCGCCGCCAGCACCAGGCCGGGCTGCTGGCCGCGCGCAGCCGGCACCCCGAGGGCCTGGCCAAGCTGCTGCGCGCAGTACTTCGGCGTGCCGGTGCGCGTCGAAGAGCATGTGCGGCCACTGGATGCGCTTCGCCGCGCACGACCGTTCGCGCCTGGGCTTCGCGCGCAACCGGAGCGAGCGCTTCGGCCGCGCTGCCGCCCAGCTCGGCCGCACCGCGGTGGCCGGCTGCAAGGTGTGGGACCGGCAGTACAAGCTTCCGCATCGTGCTCGGGCCGCTGACGCTGGCGCAGTACCGAGCCGTTCCTGCCCGGCAGCCCGGCGCTGCGCGCGCTGCGCGACTGGGTGCGCCAGTTCGTCGGGCTCGACCTGCAGCTGGGACGTGCGAGCTGTGCCTCGCCGCGCGCCGAGGTGCCCGAGCCGCTGCTGCGCGAGCGCCGCGCAACTCGGCCGCAGCGCCTGGCTGGGCAGCGATGCCCGCGACCGCCATGCGTCAGACCGCGCGCGACCTGCGGCTGCAGCCCGACAGCGCCTGCACGCCGACACGCCCGTCACCGGAGCCCGCATGACTGAAATCTCGCGCACCGCCCTGTTCGGCAAGCTCAACCCGCTGGCCTACAAGGCGATCGAAGGCGCGACCGTGTTCTGCAAGCTGCGCGGCAACCCCTATGTCGAGCTGCAGCACTGGCTGGTCCAGATCCTGAACAACGCCAGACTCCGACCTGCACCGCATCGTCCAGCACTACGAGCTCGACGCGTCCGTGCTGGCCGCCGACCTGACGGCCGCGCTCGACCGGCTGCCGCGCGGCGCCGTCGTCGCTGACCGACCTGTCGAGCTTCGTCGAGAACGCGGTCGAACGCGGCTGGGTCTACGGCTCGCTGATGTTCGGCGACACCCAGGTGCGCACCGGCTACCTGATCGATCGGCGCTGCTGAAGACGCTCGACCTGCGCCACGCGCTGCTGGCGATCAGCCGGCAGTTCGAGCGCATCTCAGCTCGACGACCTGACGAGCCAACTTCGCGCAGCTCGCTCGGCGGCTCGCCCGAGGAGGCCTGCGGCGCCAGCGACGGCAGCGGTGCCGGCGAACCCGGCGAGGCCAGCGGCGCCATCGCCCCGGCCGCGATGGGCAAGCAGGAGGCGCTGAAGCGCTACGCCGTCGACCTGACCGAGCGCGCGCGCAAGGGCGAGATCGACCCGGTGGCCGGGCGCGACGACGAGATCCGCCAGATCGTCGACATCCTGATGCGGCGGCGCCAGAACAACCCGATCCTGACCGGCGAGGCCGGCGTCGGCAAGACCGCGGTCGTCGAAGGCTTCGCGCAGCGCCTGGCGCGCGGCGACGTGCCGCCGCAGCTGAAGGACGTGTCGCTGCATGTCGCTCGACGTCGGCCTGCTGCAGGCCGGCGCCAGCATGAAGGGCGAGTTCGAGAACCGGCTGCGCTCGGTGATCGACGAGGTGCAGGCGTCGCCCAAGCCGATCATCCTGTTCATCGACGAGGCGCACACGCTGATCGGCGCCGGCGGCGCGGCCGGCACCGGCGACGCGGCCAACCTGCTGAAGCCGGCGCTGGCGCGCGGCAAGCTGCGCACCATCGCGCGCCACCACCTGGGCCGAGTACAAGAAGCACATCGAGAAGGACCCGGCGCTGACGCGCCGCTTCCAGGTCGTGCAGGTCGGCGAGCCCGAGCGAGGACAAGGCGGTGCTGATGCTGCGCGGCGTGGCCGCCATCCTCGAGAAGCACCACCGCGTCGCAGCTGCTCGACGAGGCCATCGAGGCCGCGGTGCGGCTGTCGCACCGCTACATCCCGGCGCGCCAGCTGCCCGACAAGGCGGTGAGCCTGCTCGACACCGCCTGCGCCCGCGTGGCGGTGAGCCAGCACGCGACGCCGGCCGAGCTGGAAGACGCCCAGCGGCGCATCGAGGCGCTGGCCACCGAGGCCGAGATCATCGGGCGCGAGGAGCGCTCGGCATCGACGTGTCGGAGCGCCAGGCGCGCGATCGCCAAGCAGCGCGCCGAGGCCGACGCGGCTGAAGCTGCCATCAAGGCGCGCTTCGAGGTCGAGAAGAAGCTGGTCGACCAGGTGCTGGACCTGCGCGCGCGCTTGCGCGAGGCCGAGCAGCCTGGACGCTGTCATGCCACGGCCGCCGCAGCGACGCGTGCCCGCGCCAGCCACGGCGGCTCGCGGAGCGTCGCTCGGACACGCCGCGGCCAAGCCGCGGCGGCCTGGCCGCGCCGGCTGCGCAGCCACCGGCACAGCCGCTGTCGAGGCCGAACGCACGGCATTGCTGGCCGAACTGGCCGGGCTGCAGATCCAACTGACCGAACTGCAGGGCGAACGCGCCGCTGATCCTGCCGACGGTCGACCAGCAGGCGGTGGCCAGCGTCGTGCAGGACTGGACCGGCATCCCGGTCGGGCCGCATGGTGAAGAACGAGGTCGAGGCGGTGCTGAAGCTCGCCGAGACGCTGAACCAGCGTGTCATCGGCCAGAAGCACGCGCTGGAGATGATCGCCAAGCGCATCCAGACCTCGCGCGCGGCGCTCGACAACCCGAACAAGCCGATCGGCGTGTTCATGCTGGCCGGCACCTCGGGCGTCGGCAAGACCGAGACCGCGCTGGCGCTGGCCGAGGCGCTGTACGGCGGCGAGCAGAACGTCATCACGATCAACATGAGCGAGTACCAGGAGGCGCACACGGTCAGCACGCTCAAGGGCGCGCCGCCCGGCTACGTCGGCTACGGCGAAGGCGGCGTGCTGACCGAGGCGGTGCGGCGCCGGCCCTACAGCGTGGTGCTGCTCGACGAGGTCGAGAAGGCGCACCCCGACGTGCACGAGCTGTTCTTCCAGGTCTTCGACAAGGGCTGGATGGAAGACGGCGAGGGCCGCGTCATCGACTTCAAGAACACCATCATCCTGCTGACCAGCAACGTCGGCAGCGAGCTGATCATGAACCTGTGCAAGGACCCGGAGCTGATGCCCGACGCCGGAGGGCATCGCGAGGGCGCTGCGCGAGCCGCTGCTGAAGGTCTTCCCGGCCGCGCTGCTCGGTCGGCTGGTGATGATCCCGTACTACCCGCTGTCCGACGAGATGCATGGCGCAACATCGTGCGGCTGCAGCTCGGCCGCATCCGCAAGCGCGTGCAGGCCAACCACGGCATTCCGTTCGAGTACGGCGACGACGTCGTCAAGCTGGTCGTGTCGCGCTGCACCGAGGTCGAGATCGGGCGGCCGCGTGATCGATGCGATCCTGACCAACACCGTGCTGCCGCGCATCTCGATCGAGTACCTGACGCGGCTGACAAGCGGCGAGCCACTGAAATCGGTGCGGCTGGCCGTGAAGGACAGCGATTTCGACTATGGCTTCGACTGAGTAGGCTCGGCATGGGCGCTGCGCAGATTCCGGGGCCGCTCGGCGTGGGCGTCCACAAGCCCGTGATCGACACGGGCACGACGCCGCGCGCGGCGATGCCTGTGCCGGCCCCGACTGGCCTTGTGACCACGCCGCCGCCCGCAGCCGCGGCCGCGGCCGTGACCGAGGACACTCGGATCCGCAGATCGACGCACTCGACCTCGCCGTCACCGCCCGCACCGAGGCCGAGCGCCGAGCATGAGCCTGGCCAGCGCGAGCTGCTGAGCACGCCGTCGAGCTGCTGCGCGACAAGCAGCTCGACGACGCCGCAGCGCGCTGCTGACGCCGATCCTGAAGCGCTGGCCTGGCCAGCCCGACGCGCTGCACTTCCTGGGCGTGCTGCGCCACGTGCAGGGCGACGGCGAAGCGGCGGTCGCGCTGATCCGCCAGGCGATCGCCGCCATGCCCGAGGCGGGCGGCGCCCTGGAACAACCTCGGCAACGTGCTGCTGCAGCTCGGCCGCTTCGACGAGGCGGCGCAGGCCTATCGCCGCAGCGCCGACGCTGGACCCGAGCAATGCTGGAACCCAGAACAACCTTGGCACGCTGCACCGCAGACGTGGCGAACTCGAACAAGCCGAGGCGGCGTGCCGCCAGGCCATCGCCATCGACCCGGACTTCGGCGACGCCTGGTACAACCTGTCGCAGGTGCTGATCCGGCGCGGCCAGGTGCGCGAGGGCCTGGTCGCCAACAGCCGCGCCATCGCGCTGTGGCCGCGCCAGGTCCAGGCCCGGGACCAGGTGATCCGCGCGCTGGTGCTGCTGGGCGAACTCGACGCAGGCCGCGCTGCTGTACCGCGAATGGCTGGCCGAGGACCCCGACAACCCGGTGGTGCAGCACCAGCTGGCCGCCTGCCTGCGTCGAAGCGGCACCACCGCGTGCGTCCGACGCCTATGTGGAGAAGGTCTTCGACAGCTTTGCGGCGAGCTTCGACGCCAAGCTCGCGAGCCTGGACTACCGCGCGCCGCAGCTCGTCGCCGACGCGCTGGCGTCGCTGCCTGCCGCCACCGCAAGGGCAGTTCGACATCGTCGACCTGGGCTGCGGCACCGGCCTGTGTCGGCCCGCTGGTGCGCGGCTGGGCGCGGCGCCTGGCGGGCTGCGACCTGTCGGTCGGCATGCTGCGCCAGGCACGGCAGCGCAAGGTCTACGACGTGCTGCACAAGGCCGAGCTGGTGGACTACCTCGAGACGCAGCCGCAGGCCTTCGACGTCGCGATCTCGGCCGACACGCTGTGCTACTTCGGCGACCTGGGCGCGGCCATGGCGGCGGCACGGCGGGCGCTGCGGCCGGCGGGCTGGCTGGTGTTCACCGTCGAGGCGCTCGACGCCGACGCCCCGGAACCCTGGCGACTGCAGCCGAACGGCCGCTATGCGCACGCGCGCTCGTACGTCGAAGCCGCCTTGTCAGGCCGCCGGGCTGGAGCCCGAGGCCATCGTCGCCGAGCGCTTGCGCAAGGAAGCCGGCGAATCGGTGCGCGGCTGGCTGGTGACGGCGCGCCGCGCATGAGGCAAGGGCCGCGGGTGACTTTCGTCGCTTTACCGCCAGCGCCGCTTGACCCAACCATCGGCATCGACACCCGTAACGGTGAAGGCCCCATGCCGCCCCCGATCACGCTGACCTCGCCGCTGCCTGCCGACGACCTGATGTTCGAGTCGATGAACCACTCAGCCGGGCTGAGCATGCTCGGCGAGACCCAGCTTGGCCTGTTGAGCGAGAAGCCCGACCTCAACGCCCGAGGACCTGCTGGGCCAGAGCGTCACGCGTCAACGTCGAACCTGCGCGACGAAGGCAAGCGCCACTTCAACGGCCATCGTCACGCGCTTCGGCATGCGGCACGCAGCGCGGCCGGTACTTCGCCTACCAGGCGACGGTGCGGCCGTGGCTGTGGTTCCTGACGCGCACCACCGACTGCCGCATCTTCCAGGACATGACGGTGCCCGACATCGTCAAGAAGGTCTTCGACGACCACCGCGGTCGCCAACTTCGAGTTCAAGCTGTTCCGCACGCTACCGCCAGTGGGTGTACTGCGTGCAGTACCGCGAGAGCGACTTCAACTTCGTCGCGCGGCTGCTGGAGCACGAAGGCATCTACTGGTACTTCGAGCACAGCGAGGGCGAGCACAAGCTGGTGCTGGTCGATTCGCAAAGCGCGCACGACGCCGGCCCCGGGCTGCGAGACCCTGCCGTACTACGCCAACGCCGACCAGGTGCCGCCGGACACCGACTACGTCTCGAACTGGTACTTCGCGCAGCGAGGTGCAGGCCGGCAAGGTGGTGCTGACCAGCTACGACTTCGAGCGGCCGTCGACCGAGCTGAAGGTCGAGACCGCAGAAGTCGCGCAGCTACGAGCTGTCGGACCACGAGATGTTCGACTTCCAGGGCGACTACGTGCAAGAAGCCCGACGGCGAGCAGTGGGCCGAAGACCGGCTCGACGAGGTGCAGACCGCGCTTCGACACCGGCGGCGGCGCCAGCAATGCGCAGGGCGTGGGCGTGGGCCACCTGCTCGAGCCTGACGCGCCACCCGCGCGAAGACCAGAACGCGCGAGTACCTGGTCACCGCGCTGACGGTGCGCGCACAGCTCGAGGCCTATGAATCGGGCAGCAGCGCCGGCGACTACCAGTGCGAGTTCGCGGCCATCCCGTCCGACCAGCAGTACCGGCCGCCGCGGCGCACGCCCAAGCCCTTCGTGCAGGGGCCGCAGACCGCGGTGGTCATCGGGCCCGGCGGCGAGGAGATCTTCACCGACAAGTACGGCCGCGTGAAGGTGCAGTTCCACTGGGACCGCCTGGGCAAGAACGACGAGAAGAGCTCGTGCTGGGTGCGCGTGTCGCACCCCTGGGCGGGCAAGAACTTCGGCGTCATCCACATCCCGCGCATCGGCCAGGAGGTGATGGTCGACTTCCTCGAAGGCGACCCCGACCAGCCGCTGATCACCGGCCGCGTCTACAACGCCGAGCAGATGCCGCCGTGGGAGCTGCCGGCCAACGCCACGCAGTCGCGGCATCCTGACGCGCAGCAGCAAGGGCGGCGGCTACGGCAACGCCAACGCGCTGCGCTTCGAGGACAAGAAGGGCAGCGAGCAGGTGTGGCTGCACGCCGAGAAGAACCAGGACATCGAGGTCGAGAACGACGAGACGCACTGGGTCGGGCACGACCGCACGCAAGACCATCGACCACGACGAGACCACGCACGTCAAGCACGACCGCACCGAGACGGTCGACAACAACGAGACCATCACGATCGACGAGACCGCACCGAGCGGTCGAGCGCGACGAGACGATCACCATCGGCGTGATCGACCGAGTCGATCGACGCGACAAGACGATGAAGGTCGGCAGGTCGACACACCGAGAACATCGGCGGTCGATGACGATCGTCGTCGGCAGACGCTGACCGAGTCGGTGCCGGTCAACTACGCCGAGACCGTCGGCGGCGCGATGGAGATCACCGTCGGCGGCGCCATGGCGATCACCGTGGGCGGCGTGCATGGCCGAGACGGTGGGCGGCGTCAAGAGCCGAGACCGTCGGCGGCGTCCAAGACCGAGACGATCGGCGGCGACAAGACGCGTCGACGTCGGCGAGCAACCTGAGCGAGACGATCGGCGAGCAACCGCGAGCGTCACGGTCGAGCAAGGACGTCAAGGAGACGGTCGGCGGCAAGCAGTCGAGTCGAGGTGACCAAGGAGTACGTCGCTCAAGGCGAAGAAGATTCAGATCGATCGCCGACGACGAGATCAGCCTGAAGACCGGCAGCGCCGAAATCGTGCTGAAGAAGAACGGCGACATCACGATCAAGGGCAACAAGATCAACGTCAAGGGCAGCGGCGACGTGATCATCAAGGGCAGCAAGATCCAGGAGAACTGACATGGCCAGCAGCATCGCCAAGCTCGGTCCGCGCAGCCGGCGACGCTCGGCTGCCGCGCTACGCCGCATCGCGGTCGGCCGCATCGTCGGCTGTCGATGGCAGCACGGCGCCGCGCCTCGTCGACTTCGCCCGGCAATCGGCGCGGCCCGCTGCCGCGCGCTGCCGTGGTCGAGCCGTCGCGCGAGGCGCCGTCGACCGTGCGCGGCGCAGCCGCCGGTGTCCTGCTGGTGTTCGAAGCGGCGACCCTGCGCGTGCCGATCATCGTCGGCGTCTCGTGCGCGACGCGTGTCGCCGCTGCCGACGCCGCTCGCCGGCGCGCCGCGCGATGCGTGCCGATCGACGGCGCCGCATCGATGCTCGAGGCCGACGAAGAAGTCGTGCTGCGGTGCGGCAGGCCTCGATCACGCTGCAGGCCGACGGCAAGGTCGTCATCAAGGGCACGCGAGCTCGTCAGCCGGCCGCGCGCAGCCAACAAGATCAAGGGCGGCATCGGTCCACATCAACTGAGCGCCGCGCAGGGATCGCACCATGCCCGTCACCGTCGGCGTCAACAATCTGTCGGTCGTGCACGCGGGCAGCAACGGCATCACCATCGCGTTTCCCGGACGTCTGCAAGACGCCGGCGCCGGCCGGCGCCCATTCCCGATCCCGTACCCGAACATCGCCAAGTCGTCCGACACGGCCCAGGGCGCATCGACGGTCAAGTGCGACGGCAACCCGGTCTGCGTCAAGGACTCGAACTTCAGCATGAGCACCGGCGACGAGGCCGGCACCGCTGGCGGCGGCGTGGCCTCGAACAAGATCAAGGGCAAGGCCGAGTTCGTCAACTTCTCCTTCGACGTGCAAGTTCGAAGGCAAGAACGTGCCGCGCGCGCTTCGACCTGATGCTGCACAACGACAAGAACACGCCGCCGTTTCCGCTGCTGCAGGGGCCGATCGTCGCGATGGGCAACGACCGCCCGGTCTGCTACATCTGCGACAAGGCCATGTAGTGGGGCGCGGCGTGGACACCCCGACGATCCACATCCGTGCCGTCGGCATGGCGAGCGCGCTCGGCGAAGACTGGCAAAGCGCGTGTGCCGCGGCGCGCGCCGGCCTGCGCAGGGCGGCAGCGATCCCGTATTACGAGAACCGGTCCGAGGTCGATGGGAAGAGGAGCCGGTCGTGGGCCATGCCGCGACGCTGGTGGCTCATGGCTTCGAGGGGGCGGCCCGCTTGCTGTGTCTGCTCGCCGCCGGGTTGCGCGACCTGTTCCGCGGCACGCCGGCGGACGCCGGTGACATCGCCTGTTACCTGGCACTGCCCGGGCGCGACCGCACGGCCAGCGCCGGCGAACTGATCGCCAATGCCGAGGTCGCGAAAGCGCGCGCAGCCGACCGGGCCGCCGCCGTGGCGGACGACGAGGCCGAGGCGCTGCGCCCGGCGATCGACAAGGATCCGGCCGTTCTGCTGGCGCAGGCCGCGGCGCTCGCCGGCTGGGCAGGGCGCTTGCGGCTGCGGGTGTGTATCGAGCAGGGCGGTGTCGCGGGGGTGGTCGCCCTCCACCACGCATGCGCCGAACTGGCGGCTGAGACCGTGATCCGCGCGATCGTCGTGGCGGTCGATTCGCTGCTGCCGCCCGATGTGCTGAACTGGCTCGAAGTGACCGGCCGGCTCAAGTCGGGCGATTCGCCGGTGGGCCTGGAGCCCGGAGAAGCCTGCGCGGCGCTGCTGCTCGATGCCGGCGAGGGCGGCGCGCAACGAAGCCTGGGGGTCGTCAAGGGTGTCGAGTTCGCCGTCGAGCCGCAGCCCCTGGTTTCGGGCAAGTCGAGCAGCGGGGCCGGCACGGCCGCGGTGCTGCGCGGCTCGCGCCGAGCGACTGGCGCTGGGCACGTTCGGCCCCGGCATGTGGATCGTCAGCGACTTGAACGGCGAAGCCTATCGGCCTCACGATCTGGGCACTGCGATCGTGCGGGCGCGCCCCAGCGTGGCGGCACTCGCCGATTCCGCCATCACGTATCCGGCACTCGGTTTCGGCGACGCCGGTGCGGCTCGCGCGCTGGTCGCGGCCTGCACCGTGGTCGCTGCGTTCCGGCGCGGCTACGCGCCGGCGCCGGAGGCGCTGGTGCTGGCCGTGGGCGAGTGCCATCGGCGCGCGGGCTTGGTGCTGGCGCGGACCTGACGGAGTTTCGTGCATGGCCACCGGCAAGCACAAAGGCAAGGGCAAGAAGATCAAGTTCTGCTGCACCCGGGGCACGCCCTGCAAGTGCCCCTCGGCCAACAACTACCGCACGATCTGCAAGCCGACCTGGAAGGACCCGAACGGCAAGGAACTCAAGTACGAGGCGCACCATGCCCTGTGCGTCTCATCGGTGAAGGCCTGCCTGGCCAAGAAGCGCGGGATCATGACCATCGTCAAGGAGACGCGCTGGTGCGTCAACTGCGCCACCAACATGATCGCGCTGCCTCTGTGGGGGCACACGGTGCGCTGGTATCACAAGTTCGACACCTCCCCACCGTTCCGCAATCGTCCGCAGCATGACTGGGACCACAATGGCAGTGACAGCTACCGCGAAGAGGTGGAGAAGTCGCTTGACAACCTGGCCGAGCAGATCGCCGAGTCGCAGGAGGTTCACGACGAAAAGACCAAGCAGATCGTCGGGAAGCTCAACTCGCTGGCGCGGGGCTACAAGGCCAAGCTGAAGGCGCGAGGCCGTCGGAACCGGGGAACGCATCGGCAGTTCTCGTCCGAGCGCGGCAAGCCGTCGGCGGCACGCAAGAACTGGTACCTGCCTTTCTCGATGGCAGCCTCGGCGACCCGCAAGGGCTATCCGGCGCAGAACTTTCGCCAGCTCGTGAAGGACAAGGTCACCAGATTCATCTTCGGGTAGGGCGCAGCGCTTGCGGCAGGGACGAGGCATGAAGAGCTGGACGGAAGACGATGCGGTGATCTGGACGGCGGCCGCCGTGCCGGGCGCGTGCCGGCTCACCGAACTGAGAGGCTACGACCAGGACCATTGGTTGACCCGGGGCGATCCGCTGGCCACCACGTGGCCGAACAACGTGCGCTACGGCATGGATCCGCAGTCGCCGCAGGACATGCTGCTGCTCGACGCCGTGCCGGCAAGGCGTCCGATCATCGTCGCCTCGCAGCGGCTCGCCGACTTTCTGGCGGCGGCGGTGCCGAGCGGTACGATCGAGCTGCTACCCCTGACGCTCGTCAACCACAAGAAGCGCGTCGTGAAGGAGCGCTACCTGATCGTCAACCCGCTCGGCCAGCAGGATTGCCTGGACATCAAGAAGTGCGGCGTCACGTGGTCGGAGATCGCTCGCGACACCATCGACGAGCTGAAGCGCCTGGCGATCGACCTGCGGCGCATCGAACCCGGCGTGGCCATCTTCCGGCCGAGGTACTACCGGCGCCTGATCCTCCTGCGCCGGTCCCTCGCCCAGGCGATCGATGCGGCCGGGT
The DNA here is from genome assembly GCA_963818005.1 of uncultured Pseudomonadota bacterium. Classification (GTDB taxonomy): domain Bacteria; phylum Pseudomonadota; class Gammaproteobacteria; order Burkholderiales; family Burkholderiaceae_C; genus Rubrivivax. The sequence goes on along the minus strand of CAWFQP010000060.1, from coordinate 4,765 downwards.
TCACCGGCGTGTCGTGGACCGAGCCGGCCGACTACCGCGAAGCGTGACCGCGGCCCGGCACCAAGGTTCGTTCGCCTACCTCCTGCACCGGCCGTCATGGAACTGACCGAGCAGTTCGAACCCCTGGCCTACGACGTCGCGTACGACCTCGTCGACGAATCGCCCGAGCTCGCGACGCTGGAAGCGCGCTCGCGCGACACGGCGCGCAAGTTGCGCGCGCTGGCCGTGATCGTGCTGCTTACGCGCGCCGACGTGGTCCGCTTCCGGGCCAACCTGCGCGACTCGGCGGGTCTGCGGCATGACTATCCGCGGCCGCCGCCGCGCTGGTCGATCCACGCGCCGCAGGCCGCGAGTATGCGGCGGGGCGTTTCGTACACCTGTTCGACGCGATCGTTGGCGGCGACCTGGAGCTCGCCCGGCGCATGGCCGAACTCGCGCCGGGCGGGTGGCGTCCCGACTGCGAATACGAGGACGACTTCTGCTACGCGCAGTTCCTGCACCACCTCCTCGCCGTCGAGCCGTGGCGCGGCCCTCCGGCCAACGCGATCCTCGAGCGCTTCGAGGCCGCGCTCGAGGGCACTGGATCGGCACGCCTCGCGGTGTGCCGCGCGTTGCGCGACCGCGATGCGGCCGGCTTCGAGACGGCCTTCGAAGCGCTGCTGCTCGAGCACGTCCTGGGCATCGAAGAGCGCATCGAACTCGGCGAGATGGACGATCCCGTCGTCGTGGCCGAACGCCTGGTGTTCGTCGAAGGCCTGGGCCTGCTCGGCCTGGCCGAGCAGCAGGGCCTGTCGGTCGAGCAGGAGTTCCTGTATTGCCCTTCGATCGCGCGGGCCTGGCCGCGCGCCGCGTGAGCCGGGCCCATGCCGCATCCGGACCTGCACAACCACAGCCGCTTTGCGCACGAGCTGACCCTGCTGACCGACGAGAACGGCGAGCCGCTGGTCGTGCCGATCCTGCAGGCGGTGTTCGCGATCGGCCCCGCGGGTGCGCTGACGCTGCTCGATGAACAACCGCCGATCGCACTCGGCGGGCAGGCCTGGGCGATCCCGGCGCTTCGAGCTGGCGGCTCGAGCCGCAGACCGCCTTCTGCAAGCCGGCCTGCGACGTGGTGCTGATCGGGCACGCCCATGCGCCTCGCGCCGGCACCACGAGCATGTCGGTCGGATTGCGCCTCGGGCCGGTCGAGCGCCAGGTGCTGGTGTGGGGCGATCGCTGGATGCTGCGCGGGCAGCAGCTCACTGCGCCCGCGGCGTTCGAGCGCATTCCCTTGCGCTACGAGCGCGCCTTCGGCGGCTGGGACCGGCGCGCCGACGACCCGCGCGAGCACCGGGTCGAGCCGCGCAACGACGTGGGCCTGGGCTTCCGCAGCCCGGAGCTTCCAGTCGACCCAGAGGTGCCGTGGCCCAACCTGGACGATCCGCAACAGCCGCTGCGCGCCTACGGCGACATGCCGCCGCCCGCGGGCTTCGGCTTCGTCTCGCCGCATTGGCAGCCCCGTGCGCGTCATGCCGGCACCTACGGCGAGGCGTGGATGCAGTCGCGCATGCCGCTGCTGCCCGAGGACTTCGACCGGCGCTTCTTCAACGCGGCGAGCCCGGGACTGGTGTGTCCGGCGCTCCTCGTGGGCGATGAAGCGGTGTGTGTGGTCGGGACCACGCCGGAGGGCCGGATCGACTTCCGCTTGCCGCGGATCGGCGTTCCGCTGTTCAACGCGATCCTGCGCGGGCGCCGGCGCGTGTCGTTGAAGATGATGCTCGACACCGTGATCGTCGACACCGACGAACGCCGCCTCACGCTGGTCTGGCGCGCGCATCTGGCGCTGCGCAACGGCATGCACGACCTCGTCGATGCCGCCTTCCACCTGCCCGATGCGAACGCCGGCGCCTACCGGCGCCGGCATCGGCACTGAATGCCATGTGGTTGTCGTCGAGAGCCTTTCGGCAAGGGCTATACCTGGAGCACCTGCAGGAGGCAGCGCTCCTATACACGCAGTGCCGCGCGCTGCGCGGGGACGAGGAGGTGCCGTACACCCGTCTGGCCGATTTCGAAGCCCGGCTTGCGGCGCATGTCGACGCGCTGGCGATCGGCGGCGAGCCGGCGTGGCAGTACTGCCAGCGGGTGTTCGACCCCGACGAGACCGGTCACTGGTATGCGCTGGCAATGCTGGCCTGCGCGACCCGGCACGCGGCGGGTCTGGCGTGGCTGACCCAGCACTGGCGCGCCGATCCTGCGTTCGCCGAGTCCGAGGGCGAGCAACGCGCGATCGCGATCGGCGACGCGTTGCGCCACGCGCTGCCTCGGGCTTGGCGCGAGGCGTTGGTGACGACGCTTGACGCGCAGGATGATCCCCTGCGATCTACGCTGGCCGAGGCCGCTGCGTTCCATGGCCTGGAGTGCTCGGCGGCGCTGGCCCGGGCCCTCGACGATGCGTCGGCTCCCTGCATCTCGCTCTTGCGCGCGCTCGGGCGGGCGCAGGTCACGGCAGCCGTGCCTCGGCTCGTCACACTGGCGGAGTCCGACGCGGCGCCCGAAGTACGGCGCGAGGCGCTGCTGGCGCTTGCACGCCTTGGTGATCCGGCCGCGCCGCGGCTCGCGGCAGGCCTGTGGGCCGAGGCGGAGGTCGCGCACCTCGTGGTCGGACTGGTCGGCGGGCGCGACGCAGTGCGCGGCATGCTTGGTCGTCTCGAAGCTGGAAGCGCGCACGTCCATACAGTGCTGGCATTGGGGCTGCTCGGTGACCTGGCCGCGGTCCGGCCCCTGGTGGTGTGCCTGTCTGACGAGGCGCTAGCGGGCGCTGCGGCCGAAGCGCTGGAATGGATCACTGGCGCGGGTCTGCGCGATGCCAGCTTCATTTCCGAGACTCCCGACCCGTCGACATGGTTCGACGAAGAGATCCTACGCTTCGAACGGACAGGGTTGCCGCCCGATCGGCCCGACGGCAAGCCGTATGGCCGCTGGTGCAATCGGCCATCACGCGACGCTGTCGAATGGCGCAGCTGGCTCGCTGCAAATGTCGGCCGGTTTACCCGTGGTCTGCGCTACCGCCATGGCGCGCCGGCCAGCCCCTCCGGGGCCGTGGCGTCGCTGCTCAACGAATCCCGTACGGCGACTTATCGGCAACTGGCCGTCGAGGAACTTGCGATCCGCCACCGCGCACAGTCGCGACTCGACATACACATGCCTGTTGGGCGCCAAATGCATGAACTGCACGTACTGGGCGAATGGGCTCGCCAGGCCGACAAGGCCGTGCCACAGGGCGTCTGGCTCTTTGCCTGCCAGCCAATCTGATGACACTGCAGGACGTTTGGCACATCAACAACGCGGCCCCTACGCTGCGCCAGCGGCGTACGCTCGACAGGATGCCGCTCGCCCATCCTTGGCGGCATTGTCGGGAACCATCCCCCGGCAAAGCCGGGGGCATTCGGGTTGTGAGCCGCTCGAAGCGGCTGATGCCATTCATGCAGCGGGCGCTTCGCGCTGACCTCTTGCGCAGTCCGTTGGCCGCACCATTCCCCCAGGGAGGTGTCATCGCCGACTTGACGATGGCCATCGCCGGCTTCCACATCAACATCCGCCCTCGCCCTCCCATGCACAAGCCGGCGTCCGCCATGACCAACTTCAGCAACCGTCAAACTCTTTCTGCCACCCCGGCAGAGCCGGGGGGCTCTTTTGGTAGCGACGGATGAGCAAGAGAGCGAGTTGACGAGGCTGGCGCGGTCCAAGACTGCCAGCGTCAGGCTGGTCCAACGAGCGCGCATTGTGTTGTTGGCCGTGCTGGGCATGCAGAACAAGGACATCGCCGATGTGCTTGGCGTGGGACGGGTGCAGGTCGGGCGTTGGCGTGATCGTTACGCCGATGCTGGCCTGCAGGGCATCGAGCGCGACCTGCCGCGCGGCGCGCCGCCGGTGAAGGTGGACGTGGCCAAGTTGGTGAAACTGACCACCCAGAGCAAGCCCGAGGCGTCCACGCACTGGAGCACGCGCAAGATGGCCGCAGTGCTCGCAAGGTCAGCCCCAGCACCGTGATGCGCCACTGGCAGGCCAACGGCCTGAAGCCCCACCTCGTGCACGGCTTCGGCCGCCTGGTCGCCGACATCGACCTCGCCACGAGCGAGCTGGTGCCGATGCCGTTCGGGAGCTCGCTCTTCGCCGTCCTGCGGGCGCCCTAGGCTGGCGCACCCGGCGCAGGGTGTGGCAGGTCAGAACCAGATCGAGGTCCACACCGGTCGGGAGCCTGGGCGCGGCAGGCGGTAGCGCGGTGTGCGGCCTCCAGCGCGTCACTCCCTCGCGCCCGGAGCGCATCGCTCCCCCTCGAACCCGAGGTCGAAGAGCGCGGCGAGGCCGGTGCTGCAGAGCGGGCGCCGGTCGGTGGTGCCACGCGGGGCGCCGGGCCAGGCGAGCCAGAGGGGGACCTCGAGAGGCGGTCCGGGGCCCGGCGCTCGAGCTCCGGAGTGCTCCCCGCGAAGCGTGGTCGGAGGTCACCACGATGAGCGCGCTGTCCCGGCTCCCGCTCCGTCCCAAAGCTCCCAGAGCCGCTGCAGCAGTCCATCGGTATAGCGGACCTGCGAGGCGTACGCGGCAAGCTGGAGGTCGGGGCGGTGGTCGGAGGCTGAGGGACGAACTCTCCCGCCGGGCCCCGGGTGAGGGGAGGATGAGGGGTCGGGAGGTGGATGATGACGAGCTCGCCGGCCCGCAGCCGGCCGAGGGCGGCGACGGCGGAGTCCGCGAGCGCGTCCTTAACCAGTACGAGGCGCTGTCATAC
>CAWFQP010000059.1:0-18156 GCA_963818005.1 uncultured Pseudomonadota bacterium | reverse complement strand
ATGTTGGCGACATGCCGCTTCACGGTGTGCGGGCTTAAGGCCAGGGCGCGGGCGATGAGCTTGTTGCTGTCGCCGGCGGCGATGCGCGCCAGCACCTCGCGCTCGCGTTCGCTCAGGCCGTCCGCGTCGCCGGGTGCGACCTGCGGCGTCGCCCCCGACACCTCGCCCGGCGCGCCCTGCAGCGCCGGCACGGCGCCACCGGGCAGCGCACGCAAGCGGCGCAGCAGGGCGCAGGCCTCGTTCGGCAGCCGCGCGCCCCAGCGCGCGTCGGCCAGGCGCTGCAACACCGCGGCGCCGGCAAACAGCGCACCACCGACGTCGCCGCCCTGCGCCGCCTGCGCGAGCCAGGGGCGCAGCAGCGCCGCGGCGGCGTCTAGGTCGCCCTGCTGCAGGTGGATGTCGGCCAGCATGACCCGCGCCTGGGCGCCGGCGTAGTAGCGGTAGCGCTCGATGTCGTGGGCCATCGGCTCGAGCAGGCGGCGTGCGTCGTCGAGGCGGCCGTCGTGCAGCGCGACGAAGGCGCGGCTCCAGTCGCGGCAACGCGCCGCCGACGCCCATTCCCAGGGATGCGCCGCCTCGTGCAGCAGCGGTCGACGCGGCGTTGCGCCGCCTCGTCGCCCAGCACCCAGGCGGCACGCGCGCGGGCCGCGAGCATGTCCGACAGGTGCACGCGGCGGTGGCTGGGCGCGCCGTTCTCCATCATGTCCTGGTGCACCTGCTGGCCGTGGCGGAAACAGGCCTCGGCCTCGCCGCGCAGCGCGTGCAGCAGCACGTGCATCAGGCCGTTGTCGGTCATCAGCAGGCGCGGCCGGCCGAGCCAACGGCAGTCCTCGTCGGCGCGCTGCAGCCAGTCCCAGGCCTCGTCGAGCCGGCCGGCGCCGATGGCCTGGCCGGCGCGCACGTGCAGCATCGCCGCGCGCAGCTGCGACGGCGCCTGGCCGGCGACGCGCGCCACGCCGGCGGCAAAGCGGTCGAGCAGCGGCCCCATGCCGGGCAGCCCGACGAGCAGGCTCAGGTTGGCGCACTGCAGCCACAGGCGCACGTCGGGGATGCGCTCCAGGCAATCGAGCATCGCCGCCACGCAGGCGACCACCTCCTCGCTGCGCTCGGCGGAGAAGGCGTCCCAGGCGCTGATGTAGAAGATCACCGCGCGCGCCGCGTCGTCCAGCGGCAGCGCGCGCAGCGCCTGCAGCTGCGCGCTGGCCGGCTCCTTGCGGCCCAGGTGGTGCATGCCGGCGCAGGCGTAGGCGCGGGCCACCGCCTCGTCGCGCGAGCGGCCGGCGCGGGCGTAGCCGTCGGCCGCCTGCGCATGGCCTCGTGCAGCAGGTCCCAGTCGTAGCGGCTGAAGGCGAGCAGCCCGCGCAGCAGCTGCAGGTCGGGCTGGCGCTCGAACTGCGCCGCCGGCACCGCCGCCAGCATCTGCGCCAGGCCCGGGCCGCCGCCCAGCGCCAGCAGCTCGGGGCCGCGCTGCGCCAGCGCGCGCACCGCCTCGTCCCAGGCGCCGGCGCGCGCCAGGAAGCCGAAGGCGCGCGCCAGGTCCGGCTCGTGCGCGGCGGCGCGCGCAGCAGTCTCGGGCAGTTCGTCGGGGTGCAGGCGCTGCAGCCGGTCTTCGAGGAAGTCGCGGAACAGGTCGTGCAGCCGCAGCGTCAGCGGCTCGGTGTCGAGCACGCTGACGAACAGGCCCGCGGCGCTCGACCTCGTCGAGCAGCTGCGCGGCCTGCGTCTCGCCGCTGAGCGGCGCGCAGCGCTCGGCGCTCAGTTCGGGCAGCACCGCGCAGCGCAGCAGGAAGCGCTGCAGCGCCGCGGGCATGTCCTCGAAGACCTCGGAGGCCAGGTAGTCGAACAGATGGCGCTGCGTCGCGCTGGCGCCGCCGCGCGGCGCCGGTGTCGGCGCCGGCCGCCAGGCTCAGGCGCAGCCCCGCGGCCCAGCCGTGCGTGCGCTGCAGCAGGCCGCGGATGTGTTCGGGTTCGGCCGCCTGGCCGTTCAACGCCAGCAGCGCGTCGACCTCGGCCGGGCTGAAGCGCAGCTGGCGCTGGCCGAATTCGGCCAGCTCGCCGGCGGCGCGCAGCCGCGCCAGCGGCAGCGGCGGCTCGGTGCGGCTGGCCAGCACCAGGCCCCAGCGCTCGGGCCAGCGCTCGAGCATCCTGCTGCAGCAGCTCGAACACCTGCGGGTCGCTGATGCGGTGCAGGTCGTCGACCACGATCAGCCCGCGCGGCACCTCGGCCGCGGCCAGCGCGTTGACGAACTCGCCGGCGACGTCGCCCAGGCCGCGCCCGGCCAACGCCAGCGTGCCCAGCGCCTCGGGCGCGACGCGCCACGGCAGGTCGAAGGGCTCGAGCGCCGCCGTCAGGCAGGCGAGAAAGCGCTGCAGCGGATCGTCGTCGTCGGCGCTGACCCAGGCCAGCGCCCAGCCCGCCGGCAGCTGGCGGATCTGCCGTGTCAGCGCCGCCGTCTTGCCGTAGCCGGCCGGTGCCAGCAGCAGCGTCAGCTTGTGCTGCTGCAGCGCCTGGCCGAGCGCGCGCTCCAGCGCCTGGCGCTCGACCAGCGCAGCGCGCGGCCGCGGCGGCTGGATCTTGGCCAGTGCGAAAGCGGGGGGACTGTCGGGCAGCGACATCGGCGGATTCTGGCGCAGCACCGCGCGCGCGGCACGGCGCGATGGCTCTTTCGGGCGATGCGCGCGGCGGCCGATGCGGCACATTCGGCCCCGACACCACCGTCCGAGCGCCCATGCACATCGTCCACCACGCCCACCTGAAGCAGCAACGCAGCGACGGCGAACAGCGCTTCGCCGCCGCCGACCGCAGCCTGGGCGTGAAGGCCTTCGAGGTCTGGATGCGCTGCCTGGCGCCCGGTGCCCACGGCATCGAGAAGCAGCACGACGGTGAACTGGTGGTGCTGGTGCTGTCGGGCTGCGGCAAGCTGCTGATCGACGGCGGGCCGCAGCGCTTCAGCGCCCCGTGCACGGTGCTGGTGCCGCCGCACCTGCCCTTCCAGTTCGTCAACCACGGCAGCGAGCCGATGCAGATGGTGGCGGTGTGCACCGCGCGGCCGGTGCCGGTGGACGGCGCGGACTGACTCGCCTGCGCGACTCGTGCCGGATCCTGCGATGGTCCGGGATCGGCGGACAGCGGCTGCTCGCGAGAAGCCGCTTTCATTCCCTGTTCAGCGCATCGTGGCGGGCGGCACCCGCCAGTGGCTCATGCCGCGGCGGTCGGCCCTTCGGTCCGACTCCACTGCGGCACTGGCGCTTGCAGGCCCCAGGGCGTTCGCCAGGCACGGAACAGTCCGCAGGAACTGTTCCGTGTCCGGGCTCACTGCATCGCGCCAGGGTCGTGCCGCACAACTCGCTACGCGCTGCGCGCTGCGCTCGAACAGGTGCGGCAAGTCAGATCACGAAGCGCGCTGACGCGCGCCGACCCTGGCACTGCGCTCCTCGCCGCCGCGGCAAATCACCCCCGGCGGGTACCGCCCGCCGCGAGTTCGTGGCTTGGGCTGTTGGGGTCCGAACACCGCGGGCGTCGCCGCGAAGCCGGTGCAGGGCAGGCTGCGATGCGCCTGTGCGGCGCCGAGAAGCGCAGCGGCCCTGGCCGCGCGCGCAGCGCGCTTCGACAACATACTTGGCGCGTCTGTCCGAGCGCAGCGCGCAAGCGCGAAGCGAGTTACGCGCCTGGCCAGGGTTGCGAGCATCGCAGGGCAGTGGAGCAGACTACCGCCGCACCGAAGCTTCGCGGCCTGCCCTGCGCCGGCTTCGCCGTCGCGGACATCACGCACAGCGGACATTGATGGACCGCTGTGCGCCGCAAGCGGTTCGCACACAAAACCGACAAGGTGGCCATCGACCATGGCCCACCACGGCAGCGCTTCTGGCTCCTTCGGGCGATGACCACCGCGCCCGCGGCGGGAACACTGCGAAGCATGTCGAACGCCCTTCGACATGCCCATCCGGAAACCTCCAACACCACGAAGGCCAACACCATGAGCACCCTCCTGACCGCCCCGAGCACGCAACATCAATCCGCTGCTGCGCATTGCACACCGCGCATGGACCTGTACGCGCCGATCCACAAGGCGCTGCGCAGCTTCATGAGCGACACCTTGGTTCGCGTCGGCCGCATCGACGTCGCCGATGCCGAGGACATGCACTCGACATTGGGGCAATGCGAGGAGCTGCTGGCGCTGTGCGCAAGCCACGTGCAGCACGAGAATCAGTTCATGCATCCGGCGATCGAGGCGCGCCAGCCGGCGGGATCGACGCGCATCGCGCACGAACACGAAGAACACCTGCAGAGCATCGCCGAACTGCGCGACGAGCTCGCCACGCTGCGCGCCGCCGCGGCCGACGCGGCGCCGGCGCTGGCGCTGCGGCTGTACCGGCACCTGGCGCTGTTCGTCGCCGCCAACTTCCGGCACATGCATATCGAGGAGACGTCCCACAACGCCGCGCTGTGGGCGCACTACAGCGATGCCGAGCTGATGCAGCTGCACGGTCGCCTGTTGGCGTCGATCGACCCACGCGAACACCTGCTGATCGGGCGCTGGCTGCTGCCGGCACTGACGCCGGCCGAACGCGCGCAGGCCGTCGCAGGCATGCAGGCCGAAGCGCCACCCGAGGCGTTCATGGCGCTGCTGGCGCACATCCGCCCGCATCTGGACGCCAAGGCACGCGCACAACTGCCGAGGAGCACCTGACATGGTCACCCGATTTTTTCACTGGATCACCACCGCCACGGCCCTCGCCGCCGCGCTGGCCGCGGCGTTGAGCCTGACCATCGAGGCCGCCGCGCCGCAGGCCGGCCCGGCCACCGCGCACATCGCCGCCGCCTGGCAACCACCGACACTCTGAGGACGAAGACATGAAGACACCGAAACATCTGCTGCCGCAACTCGTCGCCGCCACCCTGGCCCTGCTGCAGGCCGCAGCGCAGGCCGAAGCACCGAAGCGCCCCGACAAGAGCCAGGTCGAACGCGGCCGCTACCTGGTGCAGATCGCCGGCTGCAACGACTGCCACACGCCCGGCTACATGCAAAAGGAAGGCAAGGTCGACGAAAAGCTGTGGCTCACCGGAGATGGCCTGGGCTGGCACGGCCCCTGGGGCACCAGCTACGCGACCAACCTGCGCCTGTTCGTGTCCAACCTGTCCGAGGCGCAATGGCTGCAGCACGTGGCGACGATGCGGCCGCGCCCGCCGATGCCCTGGTTCAACGTGCAGGCGATGAGCGTTCAGGACCGCAAGGCCCTCTATGCGTACCTGAAGACGCTGGGCCCGGCCGGGCAGCCCGCGCCTGCCGCGCTGCCGCCGGGCAAGACCCCGCCGCAGCCCTATGCGCAGTTTCCGGGCTGAGGTGCGGGTGGCGGCAGCGGAGCAGGCAGCGTGTGATACACGCGCTGCGGGAACGGAATCTGGATGCCGCGCGCGTTGAGCGCGCGCAGCAGCGCCAGGTTCACCGCCGAGCGCACGTTGCCCTGGCCGTTCTCCGCATCGGCGATCCAGAAGTTCAGCGTCAGCTCCAGGCCGTCGGCGGCGAAGGCCGACAGCTGCACACCGGGCCCCGGGTCGGACAGCACGCGCGGCACGCGGCCCGCCACCGCCACCAGCTCGGGCATCAGCGTGTCCAGATCGGTGCCGTAGGCCACCTGCACCACGGTGCTGATCAACACGTTGCGGTCGGCCAGCGACAAGTTCTCGACGCGCTGCGTGATCAGCATCTCGTTGGGCACGATCGATTCGCGGCCGCTGAGCGCGCGGATCACCGTGTAGCGCGTCTTGATGTCGGTGATGTGGCCCTCGAAGTTGTCGACGCGCACCAGGTCGCCGATGCGCAGCGATTGCTCGGCCAGGACGACGAAGCCGCTGACGTAGTTGGCCGCCAGCTTCTGCAGGCCCAGGCCGATGCCCACGCCGATGGCGCCGCCCAGCACCGACAGCGCGCTGACCGGTATGCCCACCGCCGTCAGCGCCCCCAGCACGCCGACCACCAGCAGCATCGCCCGCGTGGCATTGGCCGCCATCTTGCGCGCCGAGATGCTGCCGCCGACCGCGCCGCGCAGCAGCTGCGACTCGATGGTGGCCGACAGCCACAGCACCAGCAGCAGCACGGCACCGGCGCCGAGCGCGCCCTGCAGCAGCATCAGCAGCGAGACGCTGGCGCCGCCGATGCGCCACTGCACGCCGTCCATCTCCTCCATCAGGAAGGGCAATGCGCCGGTGAGCCACAGCACCAGACCGCCCCAGACCATCCAGGAGACGGTGCGCTCGAGCCTGCGCACCAACATCGAGTTCGGAAAGGCGGTGTGCAGCACCTGCGCGCTCAGCCGGATCAGCAGCAGGCTGATCAGGATCGGCACCGCCAGGCGCAGCAGACCCACCGGCAGCAGGTCCTTGAGCGCCCAGCGGGCGACCAACCCGGCCAGCAGCGCCGCCAGCGGGAACAGCACGCCGTCGTAGAGCCGGCGGCCGAACCATATGCTCGGCCCGGCGCTGGCTGCGCGGCCCCGCACCAGCCAGACCAGGCCGTAGGCCACGGCCAGCGCGCCGACGAGCACAGCCAGCTCGATGGCGGCGCCTTGCGGCGTCAGGCCTTGCAGCGCCTGCTGCAGCGAACTCAGGTTCTGCACGCCCGGCCTTCGGCGCTCGGCCGCGCGACCCGGCCCAGCCGCATCAGATGTCCGCCAGCACGCGCAGGTGGGCAGCCACGCTGCGCGCCAGCGCGCTGAGGTTGTAGCCACCTTCCAGGCAGGAGACGATGCGCCCGCGCGCATGGCGCTCGGCCAGCGCCATCAGGCGCTGCGTGATCCATTCGTAGTCGGCCTCGACCAGGCCGAGCTGGCCCAGGTCGTCCTCGCGGTGCGCGTCGAAGCCGGCGGAGATGAAGATCATCTCGGGCTTGAACTCCTCGAGCCGAGGCATCCACATCATCTCGATCAGCTCACGCACTGCGCCGCCGCGGCTGTAGGCCGGGATCGGCAGGTTGACCATGTTGGTGCCCAGCGGCGTGCCGCCGCTGAACGGGTACAGCGGGTGCTGGAAGAAACTGACCATCAGCACGCGCTCGTCGTTGGCGATGATGTCCTCGGTGCCGTTGCCGTGGTGCACGTCGAAGTCGACGATGGCCACGCGCTGCAGGCCATGCACGTCCAGCGCATGGCGCGCCGCCACCGCCACGTTGTTGAAGAAGCAGAAACCCATCGCCTGGTCGCGCGTGGCATGGTGGCCCGGCGGGCGCACCGCGCAGAAGGCATTGCTGGCGCGGCCGGACAACACCTCGTCGGTGGCCGCCACCGCCGCGCCGGCCGAGCGCAGCGCGGCCTGCAGCGTGCCCGTGCCCACCGTGGTGTCAGGGTCGACCGCATAGTGCTCGCCTTCGTCGCGCACCCGCCGCATGTGATCGAGCACCTCGACCACATAACCGCTGGCATGCGCCCGCGACAACTGCTCCAGCGTGACGATCGGCGCGTCGTGGAACTCCAGCGCGATGTCGATCCCGGTGGCACGCAGGTGGTCGGCGATGGCGTCCAGGCGCTGCGGGCACTCGGGGTGGCCCGCACCCATATCGTGCAAACGACACTGCGGATGACTGAAGTACGCGGTGCTCATGGGGGACCCGGTCGTTGTTTTGGGTTAACGTGGCGGCAATGAATTCGAGTGTAGCGCGCCAGATTTCGCGCCTGGTGGACCAGATCTGCACCGTCATCGTCGGCAAGCGCTCCCAGATCGAGGATTGCGTGGCCTGCCTGCTGGCCGGCGGGCACCTGCTGATCGAGGACGTGCCCGGCGTTGGCAAGACCACGCTGGCCCATGCGCTGGCGGTGTGTCTGGGGCTGAAATTCTCGCGCGTTCAGTTTACCGCCGACCTGATGCCCTCCGACCTGGTCGGCGTCAGCGTCTTCGAGCGCAGCAAGGAGGCCTTCGTCTTCCACCCCGGCCCGGTGTTCGCGCAGGTGCTGCTGGCCGACGAGATCAACCGCGCCGGCCCGAAGACGCAGAGCGCGCTGCTCGAAGCCATGGAGGAGCAGCAGGTGTCGGTGGAAAACGAGACACGCGCGCTGCCCAAGCCCTTCTTCGTCATCGCCACGCAGAACCCGACCGACCAGCTCGGCACCTACCCGCTGCCCGAATCGCAGCTCGACCGCTTCCTGCTGCGCATCACGCTGGGCTACCCCGACCGCGCCTCCGAACGCGCGCTGCTGGTCGGCGAGGACCGCCGCGAGGCGATCACGCGCATGCCGCCGGTGATGCAGCCGGGCGAGCTCGAACAGGCGCAGCGCGCGGTGCGCGAGGTGCTGGCCTCGGAGGCGCTGCTCGACTACCTGCAGACGCTGATCGCGGCCACGCGCTCGGGCGAGTGGTTCGTCGAAGGCCTGAGCCCGCGCGCCGGCATCGCCGTGCTGCGCGTGGCCAAGGCGCGCGCGCTGATGGCGCAGCGCGACTATGTCGCGCCCGACGATGTCCAGGCCATCCTGCCGCAGGCCATTGCGCATCGCCTTCAGCCCATCGCGGGCGCCGGGCGCGGTGCCATCGAACAGGTGCGCGCGATGGTCGAGGCCACGCCGATCCCGTGACCCCTCCCGTGCGGCCTTCGGCCGCCCCCCCAGGGGGGCCGAGCGCTGGCGAGGAACAGTCCCTGCGGACTGTTCCTCGCCAGCGAGGGCCAGCCGGCATGCAGGCCGGCTGGCACGGCCAGCGGACCGGCGAAGCCGGAGCCACGACGCGCGCTGCAGGGCCTGGGTTGGCGCGCGAGGCAGCGCAGGGCGGGCTGCGCCAGCGCGTGCGTGGCTGGTGGCTGTTGCGGCATCCGGTCACCGACACCTGGACGCTGGACCAGCGCAACATCTACATTCTGCCCACGCGCGGGGGCTTGGCCTTCGGACTGACCCTGGTGGTGATGCTGTTCGCGTCGATCAACTACCAGCTGAACCTGGGCTACGTGCTGACCTTCCTGCTGGCCGGCGCGGGCCTGGTGTCGATCCACCTGACGCACGGCACGCTGCGCGGGCTGACGCTGCGCCTGCGGCCGCCGGCACCGGTGTTTGCCGGCGAGGCGGCGCTGCTCGAGGTGGTGATGTCGAACACCGGCGGCGCGCGCCATGGCATCGGCCTGCGCTTCCAGGAGCAGCGCATCGAACAGCGCGGCGCCTGGTGCGACGTGCCGGCCCTCGGACAGGCGAGTGCGCACCTCAGCGTCGTGCCGGCCACGCGCGGTTGGCATGCGCTGCCCACGCTGGTGGTTGAAACGCAGTTTCCCTTCGGCCTGTTCCGCGCCTGGACTCATTGGCGGCCGGCCAGCCAGGTGTTGGCCTACCCGAAGCCGGAGCAGCCGACACCGGCGCTGCCACCGGCGCAGAGCGCCCCGGGCGGGGCGCCACAGGCCCGTGCGGGCCAAGGCGGAGAACTCGATGGCGTGCGTGCCTGGCGCCGCAGCGACGGCCTGCGCCAGGTGGTGTGGAAGAAGGTGGCGCGCAGCGGGCAACTAGTCAGCCGCGACACCGTGGCCGAGAACAGCCGCGAGCTGTGGCTCGACTGGCACGCCACGCTGGGCGCCGACCGGGCCGGGCCCGAAGCCCGCCTGTCGCGCCTGGCCGCCTGGGCCCTGGCGGCCGAGCGCCAGGGCCTGAGCTATGGCCTGCGCCTGCCCGGCCAGCAGTTGGCGCCGGACCGCGGCGAAGCCCACCAGCGCCGCTTGCTGCGCGAACTGGCGCTATGGTCTTGACACCGCCGCGGACCTGGCCACGCATCTGGCCCGGCTGGCGGCACCTGCCGCGCGACAGCCGCGACACGCTGTTCCAGCTCGCCGTCATCGGCTGGACGGTCCTTCCGCACATGGCGCACCTGGCGCCTTGGTGTGTCGCGCTGACCCTGCTGATGCTGTTCTGGCGCGCCCACCTGGCGCTGACCGGTGCCCCGCTGCCCAGCCGCTGGGCGGTGGCCGGCGTGCTGGTGGTTGCGGCGGCGCTGACGCTGTGGTCCGAGCGCACGCTCTTCGGCAAGGAGGCCGGCGTCACCATGCTCGTGGTGCTGATGGCGCTGAAGACGCTGGAACTGCGCGCCCGGCGCGATGCGATGGTGGTGTTCTTCCTCGGCTTCTTCCTGGTGCTGACCAACTTTCTGTACTCGCAGTCGCTGGCCACCGCCGCAGCCATGCTGCTGTCGGTGTGGGGGCTGCTGACGGCGCTGGTGCTGGCCCACATGCCGGTGGGCAAGCCTGCGCTTTGGCAGGCCGGTGCGCTGGCAGCGCGCGCCGCGGCGCTGGGCGCGCCGCTGATGGTGGCGCTGTTCCTGCTGTTCCCGCGCATCGGCCCGCTGTGGGGCGTGCCACACGATGCCGCCGGCAGGACCGGGCTGTCCGGCTCGATGCAGATGGGCGCGATGGCCGAGATCGCCAACGACGACGAAATTGCCTTGCGCATCCGCTTCGACGGCCGCGTGCCGCCGCCCGAGGCGATGTACTTCCGAGGGCCGGTACTGACGCGATTCGACGGCCGCGAATGGACGCGCCAACCCGGCAGCACGCCGATGACGCCGCGCTTGCGCGCCGAGGTGCAGCTGCTGGGACAGCCGCTGCGCTACGAGATGACGCTCGAGCCCAGCCGTCTGGCGCTGCTGCCGCTGCTGGAGTTGACGCCGGACCGCAGCGATGCCATGCCGCAGCTCGAAGGACTGTCCGCCTGGCTGCGCAGCGACCTGCAGTGGCAGACCGACCGCCCGGTGGCCGAGAGGCTGCGCTTCCAGGCCTCGGCCTGGCTGCAACACCGTCACGGGCCGCGGCAGATGACGCTGGCACTGCGCGACCATGTGGCGCTGCCGCCGGACCACAACCCGCGCACGCTGGAATGGGCCGCGGCGCTGCGCAGCCAGCCCACTTTGGCGCAGGCCGATGCACGCACGCTGGTGGCGGCCGTGCTGGAACACCTGCGCCGCGGCGAGTACCTGTACACGCTGGAGCCAGGCCGCTACGGCAAGCACGCGGTCGACGAGTTCTGGCTCGACCGCAAGCTGGGCTTCTGCGAGCACTTCGCGGCCAGCATGGTGGTGGTGCTGCGCGCCATGGACGTGCCGGCGCGCGTCATCACCGGCTACCAGGGCACCGACCCGATCCCGGTCGATGGCTATTACATCGTGCGCCAGAGCAACGCCCACGCCTGGGTCGAGTACTGGCAGCCGGGTGAAGGCTGGATCCGCGTCGACCCCACCGCCACGGTGTCGCCCGACCGCATCGTGCGCGGCGCCAGCCTGGTGCCGCGGCAAGGCCTGGTGGCCGGGGCCCTGGGCAGTGTCAGTCCGCAGCTTCTGGCGCGCGTGCGCAGCGCGTTGGAAGCAGCCAACAACCGCTGGAACCAGTGGGTCATGAACTACTCGCGCGGGCAGCAGTTCAAGCTGCTGCAAAGCCTCGGGGTGAACGCGCCCACCGGGCAGGACCTGGTCCTCGCGCTGATCGCATTGCTGTGTGCCGGCAGCCTGGCGGCGGCTGGCTGGGCCCTGTGGGACCGCCACCGCCAGGATCCATGGCAGCGGCTGCAGCAGCGCGTGATGACGCGCCTGGCGCAACTGCAGGTACCGGTGCAGCCACACGACCCGCCGCGCACGCGCGCGCTGCGGGTGCGCCAGCATCTGGGCCAGGCCGGTGAGGCGCTGGCCCTGGAACTGGAGGCTCTGGACCGGTCACGCTATGCGCAGGCGGGACGCCCGGGCGTTGCGCGCGGCTGGTGGAAGCGCTTTGCCGAGCTCGCGGCGCAGGCGGGTCACCGATAATCCGCCCATGTGTCGCCTGCCCTGCCGGCTGGTCCTTTTGGCCCTGATGCTCGTCCCAGCCTGGTCCGATGATGCCTTTGCGCGCAAGCCGCGCAAGCTGCCTGCCGAGATTCCCGCCAGCCCGGCCGCCGGGTACGGCAGCCAGCGCGACGACGTTCGTGCTTTCGCGGCCGAGGTCGCCGAGCGCCGTCAGTTGCCGGCCGACTGGATTGAGGCCCAGCTGGCCCAGGCCAGACGCCAGCCCAGCGCGCAGCGGCTGATGATGCCGCCACCGGCCGGCACCGCCAAGAACTGGGCCGCCTATCGCGACCGCTTCGTCGAGCCGCAGCGCGTCATGGCCGGAGCTCGCTTCTGGCAGGACAACGCCGACTGGTTGCAGCGTGCTGAAACGCGCTTCGGCGTCCCGGCCGAGATCGTCGTCGGCATCATTGGCGTGGAGACCTTCTACGGTCGCATCACCGGCAACTTTCGCGTGCTGGACGTGCTGACGACCTTGGCCTTCGATTTCCCCACCGGGCGCAGCGACCGCAGCCCGTTCTTCCGCAGCGAACTGGAAGAGTTCCTGGTGATGTGCCGGCGCGAGGGCCTGGCCCCGACGCAGCCCAAGGGCTCGTTCGCCGGAGCAATGGGCTTGCCGCAGTTCATGCCCGGCAGCGTCAATCGCTTCGCGGTGGACTTCGACGAGGACGGCCGCATCGATCTGAACGGCAGTGCCGCCGACGTGGTCGGCAGCGTCGCCAACTATCTCGCGGCACACGGCTGGCAACGTGGCATGGCCGCCACCTACACCGTAGCGCCACCGGTGGACACCAGTGCACGCGCCACGCTGCTGCAGCCCGACATCCTGCCCAGCTTCAGTGCCGAGCAGATGCTGGCCCTGGGCGCCGAGCTCGACGACGCCGGCCGCGCCCATGCCGGGCCGCTGGCCTTGGTGGAGCTGCAGAACGGCGCAGCGGCGCCGAGCTTCGTTGCCGGCACCCAGAACTTCTACGCGGTGACACGCTACAACTGGTCGAGCTACTACGCGATGGCGGTGATCACGCTGGGCGAAGCAGTCCAGCGCCAGCGCTGACGCACGGCTGGTGTTCTCAGTTGGCTGCTGAAGATCCGGTCGGCACGCCTTGCTCGCGCGCTGCGCGCTCCTGCGCTTCCAGGGCACTGCGGTAGGCAGGCCGCTGCTGCAGCCGCTGCCAGTAGGCGGTCACCGCCGGCGTGAAGCGCGCCGACAGCTTCAGCACCTCGGCCAGCATCAGCGCATAACCCACCGACACGTCGGCAGCGGTGAATCGGCCGGCCGCCAGGAAAGGCGAGGCCTGCAGCCGCGGCTCCAGCGTGCGCAGCCGCGCCAGGAACCACTTGCCATAGTCGTCGACCACCTGCGGGTGGCGACGCTCGGGCGGCTCGAACTGGCCATAGCGCAGCAGCAAGGTCTGCGGGAAGGTCAGCGTCGCTTCACCGAAATGCAGGAAGTTCAGGTAGTCGGCAAAGCCCGCCTCATCGGGCTCGACATTGAGCGCACGCGGCGAATGGCGCACCGCCAGGTACTGGCAAATCGCGGCCGATTCGGTCAGGCGGGAAGCACCGTCGATCAGCAGCGGAATGGTGCCGAGTGGATTGGTCTGCAGGTACTCGCTCTTCAGCACCCGCGGCGGAAAGGGCAGCATGCGCAGCTCGCAGGGCAGACCCAGTTCCTCGAGCATCCACAGTGCGCGGAACGAGCGCGCACTGATGCAGTGGTACAGGACCATCATGTCGCCGCCTGCGGACGCTTCGCGAGCAGCGCGCTTGCCACGCGCGATGCCGGCGCGCGGCCCAGTTGCCGGCTGATCCAGGCAGCGCAGTCGACCAGCGCCTCCAGCTCGATGCCGGTTTCGGCGCCCAGGCCGTGCAGCAGGTAGACCACGTCCTCGGTGGCGACGTTGCCGGTGGCGCCCTTGGCATAGGGGCAGCCGCCCAGCCCGCCCACCGACGCATCGAAGGTGCGCAGCCCGAAGGCATAGGACGCATGCACGTTGGCCACGGCCATGCCGTAGGTGTCGTGGTAGTGGCCCGCCAGCCGCTGCAGCGGCACGCGTGCGGCCACGGCCTCCAGCAAGCGCTGCACCGACGCCGGCGTGCCCACGCCGATGGTGTCGCCCAGCGACACCTCGTGGCAGCCGATGTCGACCAGACGCTCGGCCACCTCGGCCACCCGGCCCGGCGCGACCGGGCCTTCGTAGGGGCAGCCGACGACGCAGGACACATAACCGCGCACGCTGACACCGCGCTCTCGCGCCGCGGCCATCACCGGCAGGAAACGCGCGATCGACTCGGCGATCGAGCAGTTGATGTTCCGCTTCGAGAAGGACTCCGATGCCGCGGCAAACACCGCCACGCAGTCGGCGCCGGCGTCCATGGCCGCCTCGAAGCCCTGCAGGTTGGGCGTGAGCACCGGGTAGCGCACACCCGGCCGGCGCGGCAGTGCGCGCATCAAGGCATCGTGGTCGCCCATCTGCGGCACCCATTTGGGCGAGACGAAGGCCGTGGCCTCGATCTCGCGCAGCCCCGCGGCCGCCAGCCGATCGATCAGCTCGAGCTTGGTGGCCAGCGGCACCAGCTGCTTTTCGTTCTGCAGGCCGTCGCGCGGCCCCATCTCGACGATGCGCACCTGTGTCATGGCGCCGCCTCGAAGTCCACCAGGTCGACACCATCGACCACCTGGTCGCCGGGAGCGCAGCGGAAGGCCTTGACGCGCCCGCGCTTCGGCGCGCTGAGGGTGTGCTCCATCTTCATCGCCTCCAGCACCAGCAGCGGCGCGCCCTTGTCCAGCATCGCGCCCGGTTCGGCGATCAGCGCGATCACCTTGCCCGGCATCGGCGCCTTCAGGCCGCCTTCGACATCATCGCCCGAGCCGCCCGCATGCAGCGTGCTCACCAGCACCAGCGGCCAGGCACGGCCCTCGAAGAACACATGGCGCCGCTCGGCACTGACCACCACCGTGGCAGTGACGCGCCGCTCGCCCAGCTGTGCGTGCAGCTGGCCATTGGGCCCGGCCGTGCCGCGCACGAACAGCGCACGCCCGCCCAGGCTGAGTTCGTGTCCGCCACTGGCCACCCGCACCGTCACCGCCTGCTGCATCTCGCCATGGCGCAACTGCAGGGCGCGCGAGGCGCGGCCGTTGAGCCGCCAGCCGTCGAGCGTGCGCCAGGGCGAGTCGCGGTCGGGCGCAGCGGCGGCGGCGGCGCGCGCCGCGGCCGCTTCACGCTGCAGTTCGGCCAAGGCAGCCAGCAGCCACACCTCGTCGGGCACCGCCGCCTTGGCCGGGAACAGGTTGGCCCGTTCGCGCTCGATCAGCGAGGTGTCCAGATCGGCATGGGCAAAGGACGGCACGCCGACCAGGCGCGACAGGAACTCGACGTTGTTGGCCACGCCGACCACGCGGTACTGGGCCAGCGCCTGGCGCATACGCGCCAGCGCCTTGGGGCGGTCGCTGTCCCAGACGATCAGCTTGGCGATCATCGGGTCGTAGTGCGGCGTGATCGAATCACCCTGCTCCACGCCGGTATCCACACGCACATGCTCGCTTTCCGGCGGTGGCGCCAGATGCAGCAGCCGCCCGGTGGACGGCAGGAAGCCCTTGTCCGGGTCTTCGGCATAGATGCGCGCTTCGATCGCGTGGCCGTCGATGGCCAACTGGTCCTGGCGCAGCGGCAGCGGCTCGCCGGCAGCCACGCGCAACTGCCATTCCACCAGGTCCAGCCCGGTGATCATTTCAGTCACCGGATGCTCGACCTGCAGCCGCGTGTTCATCTCCATGAAATAGAAGCTTGCCGTCCTGGTGGGCGATGAACTCGACCGTGCCGGCGCCGACATAACCGACCGCCTTGGCCGCGTCCACCGCCGCGCGCCCCATTGCAGCGCGGCGCTCGGGCGTCATGCCCGGAGCCGGCGCTTCCTCGAGCACCTTCTGGTGGCGGCGCTGCACCGAGCAGTCGCGCTCGAACAGGTAGACGCAGTCGCCATGACTGTCGCCGAAGACCTGGATCTCGATGTGCCGCGGCCGCAGCACGTACTTCTCGACCAGCACGTGCTCGTCGCCGAAGGCGTTCTTCGCCTCGCGTTGGCACGAGGCCAGCGCGGCGGCGAAGTCCTCGGTCTTGTCGACGCGGCGCATGCCCTTGCCGCCGCCGCCGGCGCTGGCCTTGATCAGCACCGGAAAGCCGATGTCACGGGCCTGGGCCTCGAGGAATCCGGGGTCCTGGTTGTCGCCGTGATAGCCCGGCGTCAAGGGCACGCCGGCCTGGGCCATCAAGGCCTTGGCCGCGGACTTGCTGCCCATCGCGCGGATGGCCGGCGCCGGCGGGCCGATGAAGGTGACGCCGGCCGCCGCGCAGGCCTCGGCAAAGGTGTCGTTCTCGGACAGGAAACCGTAGCCTGGATGCACCGCTTGTGCGCCGGTGGCTCGGGCGGCATCGAGGATCTTGTCGGCGCGCAGATAGGACTCGCGTGCCGCCGGTGGGCCGATCAGCACCGCCTCGTCGGCCAGGCGCACGTGGCGCGCGTTGGCATCGGCCTCGGAGTACACCGCCACCGTGGCGATGCCCATGCGTCGCGCGGTCTTGATGACGCGGCACGCGATCTCACCTCTATTGGCGATGAGGATCTTGCTAAACATGCTGCATCCCCATCGAGGTGAGACCGCCTGCATGCGCCGCGCGCAACGGGCATTTCGGCTTCGCCGCAACGGCCTTGCGGCGCTTGTCGCTGCCGTTGGCAATCAAAATCTTCATGGTCATGGCGCGCCTCACATCCTGAACAGACCGAACTTGGTCGGCAGGATCGGTGCATTCAGCGCTGCCGCCAGCGACAGGCCGAGCACCCGCCGCGTCTGCGCCGGGTCGATGACACCGTCGTCCCACAGCCGCGCGCTTGCGTAGTACGGGTGGCCCTGCAGTTCGTACTGCTCGAGCAGCGGCTTCTTGAAGTCGGCCTCGTCCTGCTTCGACCACTGCCCGCCCTTGGCCTCGATGCCGTCGCGGCGCACCGTGGCCAGCACGCTGGCCGCCTGTTCGCCGCCCATCACGCTGATGCGCGCGTTCGGCCACATCCACAGGAAGCGCGGCGAGTAGGCTCGGCCGCACATGCCGTAGTTGCCGGCACCGAAGCTGCCGCCGATCAGCACCGTCAGCTTGGGCACCTGGGCCGTTGCCACTGCCGTGACCATCTTGGCGCCGTCCTTGGCAATGCCGGCGTTCTCGTACTTGCGCCCGACCATGAAGCCGGTGATGTTCTGCAGGAACAACAGCGGCACGCCGCGCTGCGCGCACAGCTCGATGAAGTGCGCGCCCTTCTGCGCCGATTCGCTGAACAGGATGCCGTTGTTGGCGACGATGCCCACCGGCATGCCGTGCAATCGCGCAAAGCCGGTGACCAGCGTGGCGCCGTAGCGCGCCTTGAACTCGTCGAAGCGCGAGCCGTCGACGATGCGCGCGATGATCTCGCGCACGTCATAGGGCTTGCGCGTGTCGGCCGGGATGACACCGTAGAGTTCCTGCGGGTCGTACAGCGGTTCTTCGCTCGGCTCCAGCGTCACGGTGCTGGGCTTGACGCGGTTGAAGCTGGCGACGATGCGCCGCGCGATGAACAGCGCGTGGCTGTCGTTCTCGGCCAGGTGGTCGGCGACGCCCGACAGGCGTGTATGCACGTCGCCACCGCCCAGGTCCTCGGCACTGACCACCTCGCCAGTGGCGGCCTTCACCAACGGCGGACCGCCCAGAAAAATCGTGCCCTGGTTGCGCACGATCACGGTCTCGTCGCTCATTGCCGGCACGTAGGCGCCGCCCGCGGTGCACGAGCCCATCACCACCGCCACCTGCGGGATGCCGGCCGCCGACATGTGGGCCTGGTTGTAGAAGATGCGGCCGAAATGGTCGCGGTCAGGGAAGACCTCGTCCTGCTTCGGCAGGAAGGCGCCGCCGGAGTCGACCAGGTAGATGCACGGCAGTTGGTTCTGCAGCGCGATCTCCTGCGCGCGCAGGTGCTTCTTCACCGTCATCGGGTAGTAGGTGCCGCCCTTCACCGTGGCGTCGTTGGCCACGATCATGCATTCGCGGCCCATCACGCTGCCGATGCCGGTGACGATGCCGGCCGACGGCGCCTCGTCGTCGTACATGCCCAGGGCGGCGAGCTGGCCCACTTCCAGAAACGGCGTTCCCGGGTCGAGCAGATGCTCCACGCGGTCGCGGGGCAGCAGCTTGCCACGCGCGGTGTGCCGCTCGCGCGCCACCACGCCGCCGCCCTGCGACACCAGATCGGCCTTGGCACGCAGATCGTCGACGACCTGGCGCATGCGCGCGGCGTTGGTGCGAAAGTCTTCCGAGCGGGTGTCGATCTGCGACTTCAGTGCCTGCATGAGGATCCCCGCCTAG
>CAWFQP010000058.1:0-20920 GCA_963818005.1 uncultured Pseudomonadota bacterium | reverse complement strand
CGCAGGTGCTGACGGTGCGCCGTGCCTTCGGCGACGGTGCGCCCAGCCTGGACGACCTGGCGCCGCGCACGGTGCGCGGCTACAACCGCTGGAACGCCGCCGACGCCAGTGCGCCAGTGGTCGACATTCCGCGCGAGCCGGCGCAGCGCAGCGAAGCCGCGCCCGCGCGCGAGACCGGGGCCCGCGTCGTGGAGTTCCCGGTGGCGGCCAGCGCCGGGCGCGCGGCCTACGTGGCCGGCACCTTCGATACCAAGGGCCGCGAACTGTTCTTCCTGCGCCAGTGCCTGGAACGCCTCGGCCTGCGTGTCGTCACGGTGGACCTGTCGACCTCGGGCAAGCCCTCGCCGGCCAGCGTGCACCCGCGCGAAGTGGCGCGCCACCATCCGCAGGGCGAGGCGGCGGTGTTCAGCGGCGACCGCGGCGGCGCCGTCAGCGCCATGGCGCTGGCCTTCGAGGCCTTCATCCGCACGCGCCGCGACCTCGGCGGCATCGTCTCGGCCGGCGGCTCGGGCGGCACCTCGCTGGCCACGCCGGCGATGCGTGCGCTGCCCATCGGCTGCCCGAAGGTGATGGTCAGCACCATGGCCAGCGGCGACACCCGCCCCTACGTCGGCCCCAGCGACATCTGCATGATGTATTCGGTGACCGACGTGCAGGGCATCAACCGCATCAGCGAGAAGGTGCTGTCCAACGCCGCGCACGCGCTGGCCGGCATGATCGCCCACCCGCCGCCGGCCGAAAGCAATGCCAAGCCGGCGCTCGGGCTGACGATGTTCGGCGTCACCACGCCGTGTGTGCAGGCAGTGACCAAACTGCTGGCCGACGACTACGACTGCCTGGTCTTCCACGCCACCGGCGTGGGCGGGCAGAGCATGGAGAAGCTCGCCGACTCCGGGCTGCTGGCCGGGGTGATCGACGTCTCGACCACCGAGATCGCCGACGAGATCGCCGGCGGCACGCTGTCGGCCGGGCCGACGCGGCTGGACGTGTTCGCGCGCCATGCCCTGCCCTATGTCGGCTCCTGCGGTGCGCTCGACATGGCGAACTTCGGCGCCTGGGACTCGGTGCCCGAGCGCTTCAAGGGCCGGCGCCTGTACCGCCACAACCCCAACGTCACGCTGATGCGCACCACCGTCGACGAAAACCGCGCCATCGGCGAATTCATCGCCGGCAAGCTGAACGCCATGCAAGGGCCGGTGCGCTTCCTCATCCCCGAAGGCGGCGTGTCGGCCATCGACAGAGCCGGCCAGCCTTTCCACGACCCCGAGGCCGACCGGGTGCTGTTCGACACCATCGCCAAAGCCTTCCGCGCCGGCCCCGAGCGCAAGCTGCAGCGCCTGCCGCTGCACCTGAACGACGAGGCCTTCGCCGACGCGCTGGTGGCGGCCTGGCACGAGATTTCGCGCAGCGCCGCCAATGCGCGGCGCGCCTGACCACGAAAGCGACCCAGACCATGCCACGCATCAGCCGCAGCACCCTGCTCGACCGCTTCCGCGCCAAGATCGCCGCCGGCCGCGCCGCTGATCGGCGGCGGCGCCGGCACCGGCCTGTCCGCCAAGTGCGAAGAGGCCGGCGGCATCGACCTGATCGTCATCTACAACTCGGGCCGCTACCGCATGGCCGGGCGCGGCTCGCTGGCCGGCGTGCTGGCCTACGGCAACGCCAACGAGATCGTCTGCGAGATGGCGCACGAGGTGCTGCCGGTGGTCAAGCACACGCCGGTGCTGGCCGGCGTCAACGGCACCGACCCGTTCATGATCGTCGACGAGTTCCTGCAGCGGCTGATCGGCCTGGGCTTCTCGGGCGTGCAGAACTTCCCCACCGTCGGGCCTGATCGACGGCACCTTCCGCGCCAACCTCGAAGAGACCGGCATGGGCTACGGGCTGGAGGTCGAGATGATCGCCCGCGCCCGCGCGCTCGACCTGCTGACCACGCCCTACGTCTTCAACGAGGCCGAGGCCGCAGGCCATGGCCGACGGCCGGCGCCGACATCATCGTCTGCCACATGGGCCTGACGACCGGCGGCGCCATCGGCGCGGAGACGGCGATGAAGCTGTCCGACTGCGTCGACGCCGATCAATGCGTGGGCCGCGGCGGCGCGAGCCGTCAACCCCGAGGTCATCGTGCTGTGCCACGGCGGGCCGATCGCCACGCCCGAGGACGCGCAATTCATCCTGAAGCACTGCCCCGGCATCAATGGCTTCTACGGCGCCAGTTCGATGGAGCGGCTGCCCACCGAGGTGGCGCTGACCGAGACCACGCGGCGCTTCATGCAGATCGAGAAGATAGAGAAGGAGACACCCCCATGTCCGGTGCAGATTTCGGAAGCTTCATCCTCGGCCTGATCGTCGTCGCGATCGTCGTGGCCATCGCCGTGTGGCTGCTGCACTGGCTGTACCTGCGCAGCAGCAAGGAGCGCGCCTTCGTGCGCACCGGCCTGGGCGGCCAGAAGGTGGTGCTCGACGGCGGCGCCTTCGTGCTGCCGATCGTGCACGACGTGATCCCGGTGAACATGAACACGCTGCGCCTGGAGGTCAGCCGCGGCCGCGACAAGGCGCTGATCACCAAGGACCGCATGCGCGTCGACGTGATCGCCGAGTTCTACGTGCGCGTCGCGGCGCAGCCCGAAGCGGTGGCCGCGGCGGCGCAGACGCTGGGCCTGCGCACGATGGAACCCGAGCAGCTGAAGGAACTGGTCGAGGGCAAGTTCATCGACGCGCTGCGCACGGCCGCCGCCGAGATGACGATGGAGGAGCTGCACGAAAAGCGCGGCAGCTACGTCAAGCGCGTGCGCGAGGCGGTGGCCGGCGACCTGACGAAGAACGGCCTGGAGCTGGAAAGCGCGTCGCTGACGCAGCTGGACCAGACCGGCATGGAGTTCTTCAACCCCAGCAACGCCTTCGACGCCGAGGGCCTGACGCGCCTGACCGAGCAGATCGAGCAGCGCAAGAAGCAGCGCAACGATGTCGAGCAGGACACGCTGATCGCCATCCGCAACAAGAACCTCGAGGCCGAGAAGCTGACGCTCGACATCGACCGCGAGAGCGAGTACGCGCGGCTGACGCAGCAGCGCGAGGTGGAGATCGCACGCGCCCGCCAGCGTGCCGAGGTGACCACCGAGCGCGCGCAGCGCGAGCAGGCGGCCGAAGGCGCGCAGATCAGCGGCCAAGCAGGCCATCGACGCGGCGCGCATCCGCAGCGAGCAGAGCATCGAGCAGGAGCGCATCGGCAAGGAGCGCGCCATCCAGGCCGCCGAGATCGAACGCCGCCAGGCGCTGGAACTGGCCGAGCAGCAGCGCGCCATCGCCATCGCCCGCGAGAGCAAGACGCAGAGCGAGGCGCAGGCCGAGGCCGAAACGGCGCGCGCGCTGGCCGTGTCCGCCGAGGAGAAGGTGTTCACCGCGCGCGAGGTCGAGATGGCCGAGCGCAAGAAGGCGATCGAGCTGATCGGCGCGGCCCAGGCCGCCGAGCGCGACGCGCTGCGCCTGACCAGCGCCGCGCAGGCCGAGAAGGACGCCAGCGCCGACCGCGGCGCGGCGGTGCGCGCGCAGGCCGAGGCCGATGCCGACGCCGACAAGATCAAGTCGATGGCGCTGCGCGTGCGCGCCGAGATCGAGGCCGAGGCGCTGCGCCTGATGAACGACGCGCACAACATGCTGACGCCGGAAGCGCGCATGTCGGCGCTGCGCATGAAGCTGGTGGAGAAGGCCGAGGCCATCATCCGCGAATCGGTGCGGCCGATGGAGCGCATCGAGGGCATCAAGATCCTGCATGTCGACGGCCTCGGCGGCGGCTCGCGCCAACGGCAGCGTCGACGGCGGCGGCGGCAACTTCGCCGACGGCGTGGTCAACTCCGCGCTGCGCTTCCGCGCGCAGGCGCCGCTGGTCGACCAGCTGCTGCGCGAGATCGGCATCGAAGGCGGCGACATCCAGCGCCTGGTGGGCGGCGCCAGCGGCGCCGCGGCGGCGCTGCCGCCGGCATCGCCCAAGGCCAAGGAGTAGCCGGTGATCCGCGTCTACGTCTCCAGCGTCATCGACGCCAGCGCCGACAGCGTGTGGGCGCGCATCCGCGACTTCAACGCCCTGCCGCTGTGGCACCCGGGCATCGCCGACAGCCGCATCGAGAACAACGAACCGAGCGACCGCGTCGGCTGCATCCGCCACTTCCACACCCGCGACGGCGGCATGATCCGCGAGCGCCTGCTGGCCCTGTCCGACTACGAGTACAGCTGCGTCTACGAGATCCTCGAAAGCCCGATGGGCGTGGAGCACTACGTGGCCACGCTGAAGCTGACGCCGGTGACCGACGGCAACCGCAGCTTCGCCGAATGGAGCGCCGAGTTCGACTGCGACGAAGGCCGCGAGCGCGAGCTGACCGAACTGATCGGCAACGGCGTGTTCCAGGGCGGCTTCGACGCGCTGAAGCGCCACTTCGCCGAGAAGATGAATCCCCCCCGCAGCGTCGTCGGCGCCTCCCCCCAGGGGGGCGCCGCCAGCGGCCCGGCAACGCCGGTTCCACGGCGTCCGCTGCACGGACCCATCGCAACGCTTGACCGTGCTGCAGAAGGTCGTCCGCTCCACCGTCATCGACGCGCCGATCGAGCGCGTCTGGGCGGTGCTGCGCGACTTCAACAGCCACGACCAGTGGCACGACGTGGTCGACACGAGCCGCATCGAACGCGGCGAGCGCAGCGACCAGGTCGGCTGCGTGCGCAGCTTCACGCCTGAAGGACGGCAACCGCATCCGCGAGCAGCTGCTGACGCTGGACGACCGCGACTACAAGAGCACCTACTGCATCGTCGAAGCCACGGTGCCGCTGCAGCGCTACGTGGCCACCGTGACGCTGAAGCCGGTGACCGACGGCCAACGCACCTTCTGGCACTGGGAATCGAGCTTCGCCACGCCGCCGGGCATGGAAGCCGAGCTGCGCCAGATGGTGGCCAGCGGCGTCTACGAAGCCGGCTTCGAGAACCTGCGCCGCCACCTGCGCGAAGGCGGCGACCTGCGCACCGCCGGCAGCGCGCCGATGCCCACCGCGCTGCCGCTGCCGGCGCGCCGCGTGGCGCTGCGCCGCTACGGCGGGCCCGAAGCAGCTGGAGGCCGAAAACGTCGACGCGCCGCCGCCCCGCGCCGGCGAGGTGCGCATCCGCCAGCGCGCCATCGGCGTCAACTTCATCGACGTCTACCTGCGCCGCGGCTGGATCCCGCCGATGCTGCCGGTGTCGAACGACCCCCGGCGTGCCGGGCATGGAAGCCGCCGGCACGGTGCTCGATGTCGGCGCCGGCGTCAGCCACGTGATGCCCGGCGACCGCGTCGCCTACCTGGGCCCCGTGCCCGGCGCCTACTGCAGCGTGCGCTGCGTGCCGGCCAGCTGGGTGCTGCGCCTGCCCGCCGCGGTGGAGGACGACACCGCCGCCGCGCTGCTGCTGCAAGGGCCTGACCGCCGACGTACCTGCTGCGCGACCTGGGCCGCGTGCGCGCCGGGACGCGGCTGCTGGTGCATGCCGCGGCCGGCGGCGTCGGCCAGCTGGTGTGCGCCTGGGCGCGCCGCCTGGGCGCGCGCGTGATCGGCACCGTGTCCAGCGAAGACAAGGCGCAGGTGGCGCGCGAGCACGGCTGCGAGCACGTGATCGTGACGCGCGACTACCGCTTTGCCGACGCCGTGCAGCAGGCCTGCGGCGGCGCCGACGTGGTCATCGACGGCCTGGGCGACGCCGCGCGCGACAGAACCTGGCCGCGCTGGCGCGCGCGGCCACTGGATCAGCCTGGGCCAGGCCAGCGGCGCGCTTGCGCCCGATCGACCCGGACGAGCTGGTCGCCAAGTCGTTGACCTTCTCGCGGCCGGTGGTCTTCGACTACGTGGCCACGCGCGAGCAGCTGGCCGAGCGCGCCGGCGCGGCTGTGGGCCGCGCTGGCCGATGGCACGCTGCCGCCGCCGGTGATCGAGCGCCATGCGCTGGACGCCGCGGCCGAGGCGCACGCCCGGCTGGAGTCGCGGCGCACGCACCGGGCCGCTGATCCTGGTGGCCTGAACGGAGGAGCCTGGCGATGATCCACGGCATGAACCACTTCACCATCACCGCCGAAGACCGCGCGCAGACGCTCGACTACTACTGCGGCCTGCTCGGCCTGAGCGAAGGCCACCGGCCCGACCTCGGCTTCCCCGGCGCGTGGCTCTATGCCGGACGGCGACCCGCAGGCGGTGCTGCACATCTACTGGGACCGGCCGATGCCGGCGCAGCGCACCGGCGTCATCGACCACATGGCCTTCACCGCGCGCGACCTGAAGGCGGTGAAGGCGCGCTTCGACGAGCGCGGCCTGAAGTACGACCTGCGCCAGCAGGCCGGCGCCGGCACCTGGCAGCTGTTCAGCCACGACCCGAACGGCGCCAAGGTCGAGCTCGACTTCGACCCCAGCGAGTCGCTCTGACGCCACCGCGGGCGCCGCCGCCCGCGATACCTGCGCGCTACACAGCGCCGCCCGTCGACATCGGCCGGATACACCGGCCGCCGATGCTGCACACCACGGCCCACCGTCGGGCCGCAGAAGTGGACAGATCGATGGTCGTCGCCGCCAACCCCCAGCACCCGCACGCCCGCACCGATGCGCGCGGCTGCCCGCTGTCGGCGCCACCGAGCCGGCCTTGCAGGCCTACGAAGCCGCGCTGGCGGCGTTCCAGACCTGGCGCCTCGGCGCCGAGCCGCTGCTGGACGCCGCACTGCACGAGGCCCCGCAGTTCGTCATGGCCCAGGTGCTGCGCGCCTAGCTGCTGGTGTGCAGCCGCGACCCGCGGCGCGTGCGCGCCGCCGTGCCGGTGGTGGCCGGCCTGCGCGGCCTGCCGGCCAACGCCTGGGAGCGCGGTCACATCGCCGCGCTGCACGCCGTGCTGGCCGACGACATCGAGCGCGCAAGTCGCATTGAGCGAACTGCTGCGCCTGCAGCCGCGCGACGTGCTGGCGCTGCAGGTGGCGCACGCCTTCGACTACCTGAGCGGCGACCTGCCGCAGCTGCAGCCGGGTGGCCGCGGTGCTGCCGGCCTGGTCGCCGCGGCTGCCGGGCTACGGCACGGTGCTGGCGATGCATGCCTTCGGCCTGGAGGAAAGCGGCGACTACCCGCGCGCGACGCAGGCGGCGCTGGCCGCGCTGCACATCAACCCGCTGGACGCGCGGCGCACCACGTGATGGCCCATGTGCACGAGATGAGCGCGCGCCCCGCGGCCGGGTTGCAGTGGATGCACGAGCGCGCGGCCGGCTGGGCGCTCGACACCACGGTGGCGACGCACTGCCACTGGCACCTGGCGCTGTACCACCTGGCGCTGGGCCGGCCCGACCGGGCGCTGGCCGCGCACGACCAGCACATCCGCGGCAACGGCTCGTGCGAGGTGTCCGACCTGATCGATGCGTCGGCGCTGCTGTGGCGCGTCGAGCTGGCCGGCGCCGACGCCGGGCCGCGCTGGGCCGGCCTGTCGGCCGCCTGGAGCGCGCACATCGACGACGCCTACTGCAGCTTCAACGACATCCACGCGATGCTGGCCTTCGTCGGCGCGCGCGACTGGCCGCAGGCGCAGCGGCTCGAGAACCGGCTGCTGCGCAGCGCGGCGCAGCCGACGCGGCACGGGCAGACGACGCGGCTGCTGGGTCTGAACGCCTGCCGCGCGCTGATGGCCTACGGCCGCGGCGAGCATGATCGCGTGGTGCGGCTGCTGTCGCGGCTGCCGGCGTCGGCGCACCGGTTGGGCGGCAGCCACGCGCAGCGCGATGTGCTGCAGCTGACGCTGCAGCGGTCACTTCAAACGACGGGCGGTCTGCAGCAGCGCCGGCCCGCGGCGCGGACCACACGGCGTGATCAGCGCCGTGCGCCACGGTGGTCTGGCATGGGCACCGGCGCGCCGGTGGCGCCATAGACACGGCCAGCGTGCACGACGAAGTCCGCCAGACCTGCACCCCTTTATACCGTGCTCGCTATGCCGCCAGCAGCGAACACCGCTGAATCGCAGCCAGCTCCTTCTGAAGCACTTCTCTGGCAATCGCCGTGCCATAGGCCACCTGCCCGCGCAGCCACCACCCATCGCTCAACCCAAAGTAGCGGCAAAGCCGAAGATCGGTGTCAGCGGTGATGGAGCGCCTTCCTGCGACGATCTCTCCGATTCGCTGCGCAGGAACACCGATGTCCTTGGCCAGATCATCCAGAACGGCGGACCAGTCCAACTGCGCCAGCTTTCGCAACGCAGGGCGTTCGATGTTCACCCAACGCCTCACCCTCTTGCCTTCGAAGAGGGCTTGGGTGTCGCTACCGCGCCGCGTGCATATCGTCAAGCCGAGGTGCAGGCACGGCCGAGGGCGCGATGGTGCCGCTGCATCCGGTGTTCGATAGGATGGCGCGCCCACAGGAGGATCCATGCTCGAACTGCTAGGCCGATCGACCTCGATCAACGTGCGCAAGGTGCTGTGGACCTGTGCCGAACTCGACCTGCCCTGCCAGCACGCCGAATGGGGCGCGGGCACGCTGTCGTTGCGCGACCCGGCCTTCCTCGCGCTGAACCCGAACGGGCTGGTGCCGGTGATCCGCGACGGTGACTTCGTGCTCTGGGAGTCCAACACCATCTGCCGCTACCTGGCCGCCAAGGCCGCGCGCATCGACCTGCTGCCCGCCGAGCCCACGGCGCGCGCCAGGGTGGAGCAGTGGATGGACTGGCAGGCCACGGAGCTGAACACCGCCTGGCGCTACGCCTTCATGGGCCTGGTGCGCAAGAACCCGGCCTTCGCCGACCCGGCGCTGATCGATGCCAGCCTGCAAAGCTGGAACCGGCACATGGCGTTGCTCGACGCGGCGCTGCGTGGCAGCGGCGCCTTCGTCTCCGGCGACGGCTTCACGCTGGCCGACGTGGTGCTGGGCCTGGCCACGCACCGCTGGTTCATGACGCCGATGGCGCGGCCCGACCTGCCTGCCGTCCAGGCCTACTACGACCGCCTGAACGAGCGCCCCGGATACCGCGCACACGGCCGCAACGGCGTGCCCTGAGGGCGCCATGTAGGACATCGACTACGGCCCGCGGCGCTTCGATCCGCTGGCCGGACGATGGTCGGCCCGGCACACTTGCGGCGATGCGAAGCCCAGTCTCGATCGACGCGCAGGACGACGCCCGTGACGCGCCTGCCGACGAAGGTCGGCCTGCGCGACGGCCGATCGACGTACACAGCGCCTCGCTCGCGCGTCATCGCAGTGCTCGCCGGCATCTATGCCCTGCACTGGGCGGCGGCCGTGGTGGTGCCGGTCTTGCTCGGGCTGATGTGCAGCTATGCGCTGACGCCGCTGGTCAACCGGCTGCACGCCTGGCACATCCCGCGCGCCCTGGGAGCGGCCACCTTGCTGCTTGGCGATTGCCGGCGCCGTGGGCTCGACGGCCTACGCGCTGGGCGACGATGCCACCGCGGCGATCGAGTCGCTGCCCGACGCGGCGCAGAAGCTGCAGCGCGCCCTGCGCAGCACGCGCGGCGAACCTGAAAGCCCGATCGCCAAGGTGCAGCGCGCGGCCGCCAAGCTGGAGCAGGCGGCCGAGGTCACGGTGGCGGTGGCACCGTCTTTGACCAGCAAGGGCGTGGCGCGGGTCCAGGTCGAGCCGCCGCGCTTCGGCATCAAGGCCTACCTGTGGAACGGCACGCTCGGCCTGGTCGGGTCGGTCGGTCAGACCCTGGTGGTGCTGTTCATCACCTTCTTTCTGCTGGCGTCGGGCGACAACTTCCGTCCGCAAGATGGTGCGCCTCGCCGGCCCCAGGCTGAGCCGGAAGAAGATCACGATCCAGGTGCTGGACAAGATCAACACGCAGATCCAGCGTTATCTGCAGGTGCAGATCTTCACCAGCGTGCTGGTCGGCGTGCTCACCTGGCTGGCCCTGCTCGGCTTCGGCGTGGAGCACGCCGACGTCTGGGGCATCGTGGCCGCGCTGCTGAACCTGGTCCCTTATGTCGGCTCGATGCTCACGGCCGGCGCGCTGGCGCTGGCCGGCTTCCTGCAGTTCGGCACGCTGGGCATGGCCGCGGCGATCGGCGGCGTGTCGCTGGCCATCAATACGCTCGAGGGCAACCTGCTGACGCCCTGGCTGACCGGCCGTGCGGCGCGCATGAGCCCGCTGGTGATCTTCGTCGGCGTGCTGGCCTTCGGTTGGCTGTGGGGCGTGTGGGGTCTGCTGCTGGGCGCTCCGCTGCTGATGGCCACCAAGGTTGTCTGTGACCATGTCGACGGCCTCAAGCCGATCGGCGAGCTGCTCGGCGCCTGACCTCGGCCGCCGCATTCGAAAGGCCCGCGATGTGCCGCAACATCAAGACGCTGTTCAACTTCGACCCGCCAGCCACCGAATTGGAGATCCGCGACGCTTCGCTGCAGTACGTGCGCAAGCTCAGCGGCTTCAATGTGCCTTCGCAGGCCAACCGCGAAGCCTTCGATCGCGCGGTGGAAGAAGTGGCCGCCTCGGCGCGCACGCTGATCGCGGCGCTGGTGACGAACGCGCCGCCGCGCACACGCGAAGCCGAGTCCGAGCGCGCCCGGCAGCGTTCGGTGGCGCGCTTCGGGCCGCAACGCGGTTGAACGCAGCACTGCGGCGGTCTGCGGCCGCAGGCATGCTGGAGTGCAGCCGCTGCGCAGCAGCCGCCTGCGAAGCGCGCTGCAAGGCCAGCCCGCAGCGGATCGGCCCGCCATGCCGTTCGCTGGCCCGGCAGCGCCACGCTCAGAGCCAGCGCGTGCCGGCCGGCACGGCGCGCGGCGGCGCACGCAGGCAGATGAAGAGCGCGTCGACACCGTCCTCGGGCTGGTGGTCGTTGAATCGCTCCACATCCGGACTCGGGGCGGCGTCGTCCTCGTTCCACTGGATGCCGAGATCATCGCCAGCAGCCGGCGGATGCTGACCTCGTCGTAGGCCAACCCCCTGGATGGGTCGTTCATGCTGCGGATAGGGCCGTCGCGGATGGCCGGCCTCAGCAGCGTCGCCGCGTCGAAGTCCTGGCCGGAGCACGCCAGGCGCAGCTTGCCGTCGTGCGCGTCCAGCAATGCTGCACTGGAGGGTATGCAGGCGTCGACGACCAGAGGCAGCTTCAGCGGCCGCCCCAGCGGTCGAGCTTCAAGGCGCCGGCGCAGCTCAGGCCGTAGACCACCATCGCCGCGGCGCTCAGTGCGAACAGCTGGCCCGCGCTGGCGCCATGGGCCACCAGCCAGCTGCCGCCCGCGGCCACCAGCAGAAGCCGCAGCGTCGCCGCGAACACCGGCCCGGCCATGCGCCCTGCGCCCTGCGACGCGAAGTACAGCGTCAAGCCGATACCGAAGAAGGCGAAGCCCGGCCCGGCCCATTGCAGGAACAGCCGGCCATAGCCCAGCACCTGCGGGTCACGGGTGAATACCGTCACCCACAGGCCGGGGAACAGCGCCACCAGCAGCCCGACGACCCCCAGCACCGAGGCCGTGACGCCAGCCGCCGTCCAGGCCACGCGGCGCGCGCGCGGCACGTCGCCGGCGCCGATGGCCATGCCGACCATCGGCACCGACGCCAGGCCGATGCCGAAGGCCACCGTGCTCATCAGGAACTCCAGGCGCTGACCGATGGCATAACCGGCCAGCGGCAGCACGCCCAGTTGGGCCACGAAGCCGGCCATCAGCAGCATCGTCGTCACCGACTGCAGCGGCGACAGGCAGGCCACTGCGCCGACCCTTAGGATGTCGCGGAACAGCTCGCGCCGGATCGGCACGCCGCCGAAGCGCAGGCGCAGCCGGCCGTCGCCGCTGCGCAGGTACCAGAACAGCCCCGCGGCGCCGATGGCTTGCGCCAGGATCTGCCCCAGCGCCACGCCCGGCATGCCCAGGCGAGGCACGATGCCCCAGCCCAGCCCGAGCAGCCCGCCCAGCGAGATCTGCAGCAGCGCCGAAGCGACCAGCGCCATCGACGGCACGCGCATGTTGCCGGTGCCGCGCAGGATCGACGCCAGCGTGTTGAACAGCCACACCGCGAGGGCACCGCAGAACAGCACCGTGGCATAAGCCAGCGCCTCGCGCAGCACCTCGCCGCGCCCGCCGAGCAGCGTGAACAGCGGCGCCGACACCGACAGCAGCAGCAGCGAGTAGGCCGCGCCGCCGAGCGTGCCGATGAGCAGCGCATGCAGTGCCACCGACTGCGCCCGCACCAGGTCGCCGGCGCCGAAGGCCCGGCTCAGGGCCGAGGCCACGCCGCCGCCCATGGCGCCGGCGGACAGCATGCCGGTAAGCATGGCGAAGGGAAACACCAGCCCCAGCGCGGCCAGCGGCACCACGCCGAGCCTGCCGATGTAGAAGGTCTCGGCCAGGCCCACCAGCACCGCCATCGAGGTGGCCATGACGTTGGGCGCGGCCAGGCGCAGCAGCGTGCGCAGGATCGGGCCGTCGAGCAGCGGGTTCGCCGGCGTGCCGGTCGCACTTGGGGGCGCCGGCGCGGCGGCCGGCAAGCTGGCTGCGGTGTCGCTCAGGGCTGCAGCACCACGCGGCCGACGACACGGCCGTGCGTCAGGTCGTCCAGCGCCTGGTTCACGCCCGAAAGCGGCCGCAGGTCGAGCGGGATCTGCGGCAGCGTCGCGCGCTGCGCCAGCGCCACCAGGTCGCGCAGCTCGTGCAGCCCGGCCACGTAGGAGCCGCTGATGCGCAGCGACTTCAGCGCGAACATCGGCAAGGGCATGCGGAACTCGCCGCCGAACAGGCCGACGATGACCACCTGCCCGGTGCGCCGCACCAGGTTCACCGCCAGCGACGAACTCGACTCGGAGCCGACGAAGTCGACCGCGGCGGCGATGTTCATGCTGCAGGCCTTGCCGATGGCCTTCAGCACGTCGGGCGCATTCGGGTCGAAGGCCATCGTGGCGCCGTGGCTCAGCGCCGCCTCGCGCTTGGCCGGGTCGGGATCGATGGCGACGATGCGCGCCGGCGAAGTCGCGGAATACAACGCCACCGCCGTCATGCCCACGCCGCCGCAGCCGATGATGGCCACATGGTCCTCGGCGTCGAGCGGATCGAGCTTGCGGATCGCCCCGTAGGCGGTGATGCCGGCGCAGGCGAAGGTGGCAGCGCGCGCTGGCTCGAGCGTGCCGATCGGTACCAGGTAGCGCGCATGCGGCACGCGCACCAGGTCGGCGTAGCCGCCGGGCAGCTGGATGCCCAGGTTGCGCATCGCGCGCGTGCACAGCTGCTCGTCGCCGCGCTCGCACACCAGGCAGCTGCCGCAACCCAGCCAGGGGTAGACGATGACCTTGTCGCCGAGCTTGACGCCCTGCACCTCGGGGCCGACTTCGACCACCTCGCCGCCGATCTCGTGGCCCATCGTCACCGGCAGCTTGGTGCCGGCGCGTTCCAGCGACGACAGCTTGCCCCCGCCCATGTCGAAGCCGCCGGCCTGCACGTGCAGGTCGGAGTGGCACATGCCGCAGTGGGTGACGCGCAGCGTCACTTCGTGGCCGACGGGTGGCGCCAGGTCGTCGGTCATCGCCTCCAGGGCCGCACCCCATTTCGGGAAGGCCCAGCGGTGTGCACAGCGGTAATTCATGGATGTAGCTCTCCGGTTGGATGGGGTCGATGCCAGCCCAAACGGTAGCATCAGTTTGGCGGGGCGCCGTGCGCGCGTCGCTGTGCCGTGTGTCGACCTGCCACGACGTCATCGTCACCGCGCACGGGCTGCCGGGTGAACCGAATGCCCGGCTGGCTGACCGATTCGCAGGTGCGGCGCGCGGCCAAGGGCTGAGACTTCACGCCGGCCCTGGGCGCAGAAGTCGCCACTGGAAGCGCTACCTCACGGGCGAGGGCATCGCGTTGCCGATGCCTGCGGTGCTGGCGAGCGCGGCGAAAAGATGAAGGTCGATGTCGGCGACGTCGGCACGCTTCGGATCCACGCGTTCACGCCGTCCGACGATGGGCGATCTCTTCGCGCACCTGCGGGGGCAGCCGATTCAACAGGAACCGCACGGCCAGCGGAATCAGCACCAGGTCGTCTGCCAGCCCCAGCACAGGGATCAGATCGGATACCAGGTCGAGCGGCCAGACCAGATAGACCGCCAACAGCGCCACCGCCGGCTTCAGCCAGATGGGCGATGCGGGGTGGCGCAACGCGCGCCACATCAGGCGCGCGTCACCGCGCGCAAGGGTCCACAGCAGGGAAAGACGCTTGAGCATGACACCCTCTCCTCGACGGCAGTCGCGACATCAGACGAGATTGGGGCGCGGGAGTGCTGCGCAAGGGCACGGAAAACATGGCCGTGGGTTCGCTCAAGCCCATCACGCGCAAGCCACCGCCGGCGCGCAGCGTTCAACGCCGATGTTCCGGGCGCTTGAAGTGGACCGTGCTGCCCGGCACGACACCAAAGGTTTGCAGCGTCTGCTGCAGGGTCTGCCCATTCAGGTCGAGCCAGCGATCGTCGAAGGTCGGCGGTGGCGTCACCTTCACCTGCCACTGTGCGGCCGGCAGCTGCAGGTCGCCGGCGATGGCCTCGAGCGTGAGTTCGGCCGTCGTCTGGAACAACCTGCGCTCGACCTCGCCGTTGTCCTGAACCACCTCGACGAAAAATCGAACATCGGCGCAGCTCAGCAGTTCGAGCACATCGATGCGGCCACTGGCGATGTCCTGGTACACGGTATCCAGCACCACATGCAGCACCAGCCGGCACGGCTGCCTGGGGTGCTTCTTCCGCCATGTCGTCCAGGCGCGCAGGGTCTGGATGAACGAGAAGCGCTCGGGGAAGTTGCTCAGTTCGAATTCCGGCACGTTCGCATCGAACTTGTCCATGCCGCCGGTCGACAGCAGCTGCATGCGGATGCATCGATAGCGTGGCGCCACATGCTCGAACAGGGCCAGCGAGGCATCGTAGATGCACGACAAGTTGCGCCGGTCGCCTTCAGCACGGGCGCGAACCCCGTACACCGCAGAGTCGGCGAACTCACCCAGGTAGCGCCCGACAACCTTGCTCGGTCGTGGCGGCTTCGCCACACCCCAGCCTTGCATCAACTGCTCAATGCCGGCCGAGAAGTAGAAGCTCTCGCCGCTGCCGCCGGCGCTGACGGCCAGGCATTCCGCTCTCTTCGGCTTGTCCGGCAACGGACCGCGCACGACTTCCAGGTCGGGCACGTTCTTCCAGTGCCCCTTCGAGCGATCGATGCGCCCCCAGCACCATGACACCGGTGTTCGCCGCGGGCCGCTGACCTGCTGCGCGAGACGCTCGAGCCACTGCTGAACCTGGCCGTGCTTGCCCTTCGGATATTCGAGCACGACGATCTGGAAGCGCGCCAGCATGAAGGCCGGGTCGACCTCGCCCGCTTGCACGAAGGCGTAGTGCGGCCGTGCCGCCGGGCCGTAGAACTCCAGCACCTCGCCGAACAGCTCCTGCAGGTAGCCTTCCTGCAGGCCGGCGCCGAGGAAGAGCAGCGAGCGCTGGCGGAACACCTCGGCGAATGCGCGCCGGAAATGCAGATCGCGGTAGGTGATGCGGCGGTACTCTTCGTGGCCGACGACCAGCTGTTCCTCCAGCAGCGGCCGATCCGCCGCAAGCGGTGAGACCCAATCCGGCAGCTCGGTGCACGGCAGGTCGCTCAGGTAGCCTTGCAGCGCCCACAGCAGCGAGCGCCCTGCGGTCGACAGCGAGGTCAGCACGCGCTGGCAGTCGACGGCGCCCCGACCGACCACGGCGAGATGGCGTGCATCGAAGTTCTGATGAAAGCCGGCGGCAAAGCAGTTGTCGTAGTTGGTCGACAGGGCCAGCGGCCACCAGATGCGCGTCAGCGCCAGCATCTGTGGCGAGATCAGCGGGATGTCGGGCTCCTTCGACAACAGGGCTGCACGTACCGCCTTGGCGAACGCCCCCGGCACGCCACGCTTGAGCGTGCGCACCGCATTGTTGGCCCTGCGAATCAGCACATCACGCGCGCTGTCGTTGTCCAGGTCGGCCCCTTTCGGCAGGCCCGCCGAGGCTTCCAGCGATGTGATCAGCGTCGGCCAGTCGGCACAGGCACGGCGGCTCATGCCGGAGCCGACGAAGGGCACCAGCCGGCCCTGCTCGTAGGTGGCGGTCAAACGCGGCAGCAAGGTGTCGAAATCGGGAATGAGCATCTGGCATTCCGGGCTTCGCAACGGCCAGGCAGCCTAGCCGATGCCACCCTGGCGCCACCATCCCTAGAGTGGCTTTTGCGCCCGGCGAAGGCGCATACTTCGGCCCCGCAACTGCCCCTTGCCTGTGTCCGCCAGCCCATGAGCGACCCCGCCTACCTGCGCCAACCCACGCTGCACGGCGAGCGCATCGTCTTCGTCAGCGACGACGACCTGTGGCTGGGCAGCACGCGCGGCGGCATCGCGCGCCGGCTCACCGCGGGCCTGTCGGAGCCTTCCACCCCTTGCCTGTCGCCCGACGGGCGCTGGCTGGCCTACATTGGCCGCGACGAGCAGCACCCCGAGGTGCATCTGATGCCGGCCGACGGCGGGCCGAGCCGGCGCCTGACCTGGCTGGGCCCGGACACGCTGGTGCGCGGCTGGACGCCGCAGGGCCACATCCTGTTCGTCAGCACCTGGGGCCAGCCCTTCTTCCGCAACCACCAGGCCTTCAGCCTCGACCCGGCCGGCGGCATGCCGCAGCCGCTGCGCCTGGGCCAGGTCAACCACCTGGCTTTCGGACCCGGCGGCGCGCGGGTCATCGGCCGCAACACGGCCGACCCGGCGCGCTGGAAACGCTACCGCGGCGGCACCGCCGGTCACCTGTGGATCGACGCCGACGGCAGCGGCCAGTTCCGTCGCATGAACCCGCACGACCGCCCGAGGGGCGAATTCCGCAGTGCGCAACACGCAGGCATGCCCATCAGCGAGTCGCGGGGCAACCTCAGTTGCCCGATGTGGATCGGCGAGCGGGTGTACTTCCTTTCCGATGCCGAAGGCATTGGCAACATCTATTCCTGCCTGAGCGACAGCAGTCAGCTGCGCCGCCACACCGACCATGCCGACTGCTACGCGCGCCAGGCGCAAAGCGACGGCCGGCGCATCGTCTACCAATGTGCGGCGCAGCTGTGGCTGCTCGACCCGGCCAGCGGCGAACACCATGCGCTGGACATCGAGGTGCCCAGCCCGCGCACGCAGGCGGCACGCCGCTTCGTGCCGGCCGAAGCCCATGTCGGCTCGGCGCGGCTGCACCCGGCCGGCCACAGCGTGGTGTTCGACGTGCGCGGCAAGATGTTCACGATGCCGCTGTGGGAAGGCGCGGTGCGGCAGTGCGGCGCGGCCGACGGCGTGCGCTATCGCCACAGCCAGTGGCTGGCCGACGCTCAGACACTGCTCGCCGTCAGCGATGCCAGCGGCGAGGAGCGGCTCGAGCTGCATGCCGACGGCGCGGTGCGCGCGCTCGACTGGGACGTGGGCCATGTCGAAAGCCTGCGCGCCGCGCCGGTCGGCACACGCGTGGCGCTGGCCAACCACCGCAACCAGCTGCTGATCGGCGACACAGCCAGCGGCAGCTGCACGGTGGTGGACCACAGCGACGCCGGCCGCTGCGAGGACCTGGCCTGGTCGGCCGACGGCATGTGGCTGGCCTACAGCTTCCAGGCCACCGCCCGGCAGCGCGCCATCAAGCTGTGCGAGGTGGCGACGCAGGCCTGCACGCTGGTGACGCAGCCGGAGTTCCGCGACTACAGCCCCAGCTTCGACCCGCAGGGCCGCTGGCTGTACTTCTTGTCGCTGCGCACCTATGACCCGGTGTACGACAGCGTGCAGTTCGAGATGAGCTTTCCGCGCGCCGCGCGACCCTATCTGGTGGCGCTGCGATCTGCCGGCACGGCGCCCTTCGAAGCGCAGCCGCGCAGCCTGAAGTCCGACGACAAGGCCACGCCCGCGGCCAAGGCCGACGCCGAGCCGCTGCGCATCGACCTGGCCGGCATCACCCAGCGCATTGCCGCCTTCCCGGTGGCCGAGAACCGCTTCGGCAAGCTGGCCGGCGCCGCGAACGGCAAGGTGCTGTGGACGGTGTTGCCGATCGAAGGCCAGCAAGGCCGAGGCGGCCACAAGGAAGGCAGCGGCCGGCTCGAGGCCTTCGACTTCGAGACCCAGCGCGCCGACACGCTGATGGCCAAGGCCGACGACTTCGTGCTCGGCGCCGACCATCACACGCTGCTGGTGCGTGACGGCAAACGCTGGCGCGCCATCGCGGCAGATCACCGCGAGGACCGCCGCGACGACGTCGGCGACGCACCGTCGCGCAAGAGCGGCTGGCTCGACCTGGACCGCATGCGCGTGTCGGTCGACCCCCGGCTCGAATGGCGGCAGATGCTGCGCGAGGTGTGGCGACTGCAGCGCGACTACTTCTGGGTGGCCGACATGTCTGGCGTGGACTGGCCGGCCATGCTGCGCCGCTACGAGCCGCTGCTGCAGCGTGTGGCCACGCGCGCAGAGTTGTCCGACCTGATCTGGGAACTGCAGGGCGAGCTCGGCACCTCGCATGCCTACGAATACGACGGCGACCACCGCAAACCGCCGCCGCTGGCACTGGGCCAGCTGGCGGCCGAGCTGAGTCTGGTCGAAACCGATGAAAGTTATCGAATCACGCACATCGTGCGCGGCGACTCCTGGGATGCGATGGCCGATTCGCCTCTGCATGCCGTGGGCGTGGAGGCCCAGCCGGGCGAGCGCATCGTCGCCGTCAATGGCCAGCGCGTGTCGCGCGAGCGCCCGCCGCAGGCGCTGCTGGTGCACCAGGCGGCGGCCAAGGTGGAGCTGACGCTGGCGCGCGGCGAAGGGGCCGCGCA
This sequence comes from uncultured Pseudomonadota bacterium, assembly GCA_963818005.1. Lineage (GTDB taxonomy): Bacteria > Pseudomonadota > Gammaproteobacteria > Burkholderiales > Burkholderiaceae_C > Rubrivivax. The sequence continues at coordinate 2,140 of CAWFQP010000058.1, read as the reverse complement.
GACGCAGCGCAACGTGCTGGTGACGACACTGGCCGACGAGGTGCCGGCGCGCTACCGCGAGTGGGTCGAGCACAACCGCGCCTGGGTGCATGAGCAGTCCGCCGGGCGCGTCGGCTACCTGCACCTGCCGGACATGATGGCCGACGGCTTTGCCGAGTTCCACCGCTACTTCGGCGCTGAATGCGACCGCGAGGCGCTGATCGTCGACCTGCGCTACAACCGCGGCGGCCATGTGTCCGAGCTGCTGCTGGAGAAGGTGGCGCGAAAGCGCATCGCCTACAACGTGCCGCGCTGGGGCCGCACGCAGTCCTATCCTGAAGAGTCTGCCGCCGGGCCGGTGGTGGCGCTGTGCAACGAGCACGCCGGCAGCGATGGCGACATCTTCGCGCACGGCTTCAAGCTGATGGGCATCGGCCCGCTGGTGGGCACGCGCACCTGGGGCGGCGTCATCGGCATCTGGCCGCGCACGCTGCTGGTCGACGGCACCGAGACCACGCAGCCCGAGTACTCGTTCTGGTTCAGCGATGTGGGCTGGGGCGTCGAGAACCACGGCACCGACCCGAACATCGAGGTCGACAACGCGCCGCAGGACGCCGCCGCGGGACGCGACCGCCAGTTGGAGACCGCACTGGTCACCGCGCTGCAACTGGCCGAGGGCAGCGCACCGCCACTGCCGCGCATGGATCAACGACCCAACCTGGCCGCACCGCCGCTGCCGCCGCGCCAGCGCGAGGACTGATCCGAAAAGACATCAAAGGCGCGGCAGCCAGAATCGCCATACGGTGCATAGCTGAAACTCCATTGCCGCTGTGCGAGCAGCCGGTGGCGGCAAGCCGAGCCCGGGCAGACCGCGACGCTTCACCGCGGCGGTCGGTTGCGCCGACTGCCCTGCGATGCGACCCTGGCCAGGCGCACAACTCGCCACGCGCGCTGCGCACCCTGCGCTCATACGAATTTGCGCGCTTCGACCTCATGCTTGCCGCATCTGTTTGAACGCAGCGCCCGAAAGGACGCGGAGGGTAACGCGGCACGACCCCGTCGAGCACCGCAGTACGGTCGACGCGAAGCGATGGCCGCCACAGCATGAGCCACTGGCGGACGCCGCCTGGCGCGACGCACTGACGCAGCCCCCTGCCCGAGGGCCCGCGCGCAGTTCGGTGACGAAACGGATGGTCTTCGGCGTCTTGTAGCGGCCCAGGCGCTGCAGGCAGAAATCGCTCAGTTCGTCCTCGCTGCAGGCCATGCCGTCGCGCAGCACCACGCCCGCCAGGATCTCCCGGCCGTAGTGGCTGTCGGGCATGCCCACTGCGGCTGCCCTCGAGCACCGCCGGGTGGGCCAGCAGCACCTCGTCGATCTCGCGCGGCGCGATGTTCTCGCCGCCCTTGAAGATCAGCTCCTTCAGCCGGCCGGTGACGTAGAAGAAGCCGTCGCCGTCGCGGTGGCCCAGTGGTCACCGCTGGGCTATTGCGTGGCCGTCAGCCCGCCGTCAACGTACAGCACCTGGCCGGTGACGAAGGCTGCGGCCGGGCTGCAGAACAGCAGCGTCGGGCCCACGATATCGGCCGGCTCGGCCAGCACGCCGAGCGGGATGCGCTGCAGCAGCGCATCGCGCGTGGCCGGGGTGTCCAGCCAGTGGCTGCCCATCGTGCCGCGCACCACCGTCGGCGCCACGCCATTGACGCAGATGCCATGCGCCGACAGTTCCACCGCATGCTGCTTGATCAGCATGACCAGCGCGCCCTTGGTGGCGCAATAGGCCGAATAGCCGCGGTCGCGCATGCCCAGCATGGCACGCACCGACAGGATGTGCACCTGCCGCCCCGGCGCATGGCCGGCCTGCACGGCCGCCACCTGGTGCCGTGCCGTGGCCTGGGCCAAGAACATGGCAGCCTTCAGGTTGACCTGCAGCAGCTCGTCGAAGGCTTCTTCGCTGACCGCAGCCAGCCGCTGCTCGCGCTGCATGCCCACGCAGTTGACCAGCAGGTCGAGCCGGCCGAAATGCGCCGCCACCGCATCGACCGCGCGCGTAATGTCGTCCACCCGGTGCGCATCCATCGCCAAGCCGAGCGCATCGTGGCCTTCGGTGCGCAGCGTGGCGGCCAGCGCTTGCGCCTTGTCGAGGTTGCGCCCGGCCACGGC
>CAWFQP010000057.1:0-16934 GCA_963818005.1 uncultured Pseudomonadota bacterium | reverse complement strand
GCCACCAATTGCTCGACGCTGCGCGATGCGCAAGAGCTCAGCAATACCGCCGCCGCGGCGGCCAGAAACAGGCGTCTCATTCGGTGGATCCCTCCGGGCTGCGCATCCAGCCGAAATAAAGCAGCGCCGCCGCGCCCAGCTTCAGCACGCAGGGCAGCGCACTGTAGGCCAGCGTCAGCGCGTCCAGCGCACCGGCATCGCGGCTGCCCGGCGCGTAGCCGAACCAGCCCCAGCAGCGGCAGCGCGATGCCCGCGGCCAGTGCCAGATTCAACTTGGTGGCGAAGTTCCACCAGCCGAAGTACACGCCTTCGCTGCGGCCCGGGTGGCCGGCACGGCGGATCACGCCGGCCAGCAGCGCACCGGGCAGGGCCAGGTCGGCGCCGAGCGCGACGCCGCTGGCCACGCACACCGCGGCGAAGCCGAGCACGTTACCCGCACCCAACAGCGCCGCCCAGACGAAACTGGCGATGGCCAGCAGCATGCCTGCGAGCCAGCTGCGCGCCAGCCCGAAGCGCGACACGGCGCGCAGCCACAGCGGCATCGACAGTGCCGCGGCCAGGAAGTAGCTGCCCAGGAACAAGGGCTCGAAGGCGGCGGCTTGCAGCCGGTCGCGAATGAAGAACAGCACCAGCGTCGCCGGGATCGCACTGGCGATGCCGTTGACCAGGTACACGCCCAGCAGGCGGCGGAAGGACGGGTTGGCCAGTGCCAGGCGCATCGGCAGTTCCGCGCCACCGGTCAGCCCGGCCGGCGCACGCGGTGCCTGCCACAACGCGGCCAGCGCCAGCGCCAGCGACACCGCGAGCATCGCACTTGTCACCGCGGGGCCGAGCGTGGAGCTGAGCACGCTGGCCAGCAGCACACCCACCAGCGACAGGCCTTCGCGCCAGGAGACGATGCGCGCGCGCTGCGGCGCGTCGCCGCCGAGGCGTGCGCCCCAGGACTGGTGCACGATGCTGAGCACGCTGTAGCTCAGGTAGCACAGCGCCAGCGTCGCGCCGCACCAGGCCAGCAGAGAAGGCAGGTCGCGCATCGGCGGGAAGAACAGCGCCACGAAGCTCACAGCCAGGGCCAACGCGGCGCCCACCGAGATGGCGAGCACACGCGGCGTGGAATGCGCGAACCAGCGGTCGCACTGGCGGCCGATCCACGGGTCGACAAAGGCGTCGAGCAGCCGCGCCGCAAGCAGCAGTGCGCCCAGCCATGCGAGGGGCACCCCGAAGCTTTCGGCATAGTGGTTGGGCAGCACCACGTACAGCGGCAGTGCGACGAAGGCCAGCGGCAGGCCGAGCGCGCCATAGCCCAGGCCGCTGTACCAGCCGTCGCGCCAGCCCGTGGCCGGCGCCGGCGCAGTAGCGCTCGGGGTGGCGAGGCTGAGGTTCACGAACTGGCCGCCCGCGTGCCGAGCAGCGCTTCGCGCAGCTGGGGCTGCGAGGTGCGCGGCGACAGCCAGATGCCGAAGAACAGCCGCGTGAACTCGGCGTCGCGCACCTCGCCGCGCGGCTGGCCGTTGACGAAGAAGCGCGCCGCTTCGTCCGGGCGCTGCACGCCGGTGATGCGGTCGCCCTTCTTCACGTCGGGCACGATCTGCCGCATCTGCTGCAGCCAGCGGTCGGCCCGCTCCTCATCGATCGCGCCCAGGCCCTGCATTTCCTTCAGCGAACGTTCGGCGATGGCCTTGCCTTCGAGCGCACGCGCGTACTCCAGTTCGAGTGCCAAAGGCTGCGACAACAGGTCGCGGGCGCTGAGCTCGGCCTCGGCCCACAGGCGGATGTCGTAGACATGCAGGCCCAGATGGCGCAGCCGGCCTTCGCCGAGCAGTCGTGCATCGCGCAACTCGCCCTTCAGCTCCGGTGGCAGCGCTGGCGGCGCGCGGCCGGCCAGCGCAGTGGCTGGCAGCGCGGCCATCAGCAGCAGCGCGGTTCGGCGCGTGAGTCGGACGTCTGGGGTCATGCCTTTTCGAGCGTGAACTGCATGACGTCGGTGTTGCCGGTAGCAAAGGCGGCTTCGCAATAGGCCAGGTAGAACTCCCAGATGCGCATGAAGCGGCCGTCGAAGCGCAGCTGGCGCACGCTGTGCTCCTGTGCCAGGAAGCGCAGGCGCCAGCGGCGCAGCGTCTCGGCATAGTCGGCGCCGAAGCGCAGTTCGTTGACGATGCGCAGCCCGGCACGTTCGGCCTGCTCGCGAAAGGCCGTGGGGCTGGGCAGCAGACCGCCGGGGAAGATGTACTGCTGGATGAAGTCGGTGGAATCGACGTAACGCTCGAACAGGTCGTCGCGGATGGTGATGCTCTGGATGCAGGCGCGTCCGCCCGGCGCGAGCAGGGAATTGAGCTTGGCGAAGAAGCCGGGCCAGTACTTGCGGCCGACGGCTTCGAACATCTCGATCGAGGCCACCGCGTCATAGGGGCCGTCGTCCAGGTCGCGGTAGTCCTGCAGCCGCAGATCGGCCCGGGCCGCCAGCCCGGCGTCGTGCAAGCGCCGCTGAGCGAAGGCCAGCTGCTCGGTGGACAGCGTGACGCCGGTGACATGGGCGCCGAAGTGGCGCGCCGCGTGTTCGGCCAGCCCGCCCCAGCCGCAACCGATCTCGAGCACGCGCTGGCCCGGCAGCACGCGGCATTCGTCGAGCGCGCGCCGCACCTTGGCCGATTGCGCCTGCGCCAGGTCACCGTCCAGGTCGCCCTGGAACCAGGCGGCCGAGTAGCTCATCGTCTCGTCCAGCCACAGCTTGTAGAACGGGTTGCCCAGGTCGTAGTGGGCATGGATGTTCTTGCGGCTGCCGCGGCGCGAGTTGCCGTTGAGCAGGTGCTTGATGCGGTACAACAGCGAGCCCCACCAGCTGCCGTAGATGGCCGATTCCACCGCCTCGCGGTTGGCGATGAAGACCTTGAGCAGTTCCACCAGGTCCGGCGAGCTCCAGTCCTCGGCGATGAAGCACTCGGCAAAGCCGATGTCGCCGCTGCGCAAGGCCGCGCCGCAGACCTTCCAGTTGCGCAGCCTCATCGCGCCGCGCGGTTCGTTGTCGGCGCCACTGCCGAAGCGCATCTGCGTGCCGTCGGGCAGCTGCAGGTCGAGCGTGCCGCTGCGCAGCTGGCGCAGCAGGCCGAAGGCGGCGCGCGCGGCGGCGGGCGCCGATTCGGGCAGGCTAAGAGATGGGGCGGTGGTGCTGTGGCTCATGGCGGCGGACTTGCGGCTTGGGTTCAACGGGTGACGAAGGTCGGGGGCGGCGCCGGCTTCTTGACGTAGGGCACGCGCTTGAGCCAGACGCGCAGCGCCTGCCAGTGGATGCGGGCGATGACGCCGAGGCTCATCATCGGGATGCCGAGGAAGGCGGCGCGCACGCTGGCCGACGTCAGGGGTACGAGGCGGCCGGACAGGCTGGTCTGCAGCAACGTGCCGTCGGCGTCCTCGTGGTCGATGCGGGCGACGCAGCGCTCGTTGTCGGACGACCTGCTGCGCATGAAGCGGAAGCGGTAGCCGCCAGTGACGTGGCTGAAGGGCGAGACGTGGAACACCTTGCGTGCCTGCAGGTCGCGCCCATAGCCCAGCTGCGCGTCGGCGAGCAGGTAGCAGTGGCGCTCGCCGAAGGTGTTGTTGACCTCGACCACGATCGCCGCCAGCGTGCGGTCGGCACGCTCGCAGAACCAGAAGCTGACCGGCTTGAACACGTAGCCCAGCACGCGCGGGTAGGTCTGCAGCCAGACCTCGCCGTCGGCATCGGCGATGCCTTCGGTATGCAGCAGCTCGTCCAGCCAGGCCAGCGCATCGCTGCGGCCGTCGCCATGGTCGCGGTCGTGGAAGGCGAGCAGGCCGAGGCGGTTTCGTGCCAGCGCGGCGCAGGGTGCGTCGCGCAGGCTGCGCATCGGCAGCATCAGGAAGTAGGTGCGGTAGGCGAAGGCGTTGTCCACCGGCCGCAGCCGGTGGTGACGGACCACGCCGGTGCCGATCTGCGCTGCAGACGCGGTCACGCCGCCTCCGCCAACGGCGCGTGCTGCCGCTCGTGCAGCGCCGCAGCGACCGCCAGGCCCGACATCAGACCGTCCTCGTGAAAGCCGTATCGTGTCCAGGCGCCGCAGAACCAGGTGCTCTCGCGTCCCTGGATGCGCGGCAGCCGGCGCTGTGCATCGATGGCCGCGGCATCGAACACCGGATGGCTGTAGTCGTAGGCGCCGATGATCTTGTCCGGCGCAATCGGCCGGCCGGGGTTCAGCGACACCAGCACCGGCGTGTCCCATGGCAGGGGCTGCAGCCGGTTGATCAGGTAGTGCAGGCACACGGCCGACTGCTGCTGCGCGGCGTCGGCCACGCGTTCGTAGTTCCAGGCCGCCCAGGCCGCCTTGCGCCGGGGCAGCACCGACGCGTCGGTGTGCAGCACCGCGCGGTTCGGCTGGTACCGGATGGCGCCGAGCAGCGCGCGCTCGTCGTCGCGCGCGTCGGCGAGCAAGGCCAGGCTCTGGTCGCTGTGGCAGGCCAGCACCACCTCGTCGAAGTGCTCGCTGCCTGCATCCGTGGCCACGATGGCGCCGCCGGCCACGCGTCGAACCGCGCGTACCGGTGTGCGCAGCCGCGCGTCGGGGATGTGCGCCAGCATCTTGTGCACGTAGACCCGCGAGCCGCCGGCCACGGTGTGCCATTGCGGCCGGTCACGGACCTGGACCAGGCCGTGGTTGTGGCAGAAGCGGATCATCGTGGCGACAGGGAAGCGCAGCATCTGGTCGGTGGGGCAGGACCAGATGCAACCCAGCATCGGCAGCAGATACCAGTCGCGGAAGGCCTCGCCGAAGCCGTGGCGCGACAGGAAGTCGCCGACCGGCTCGGTCATCGAGGCCGCGTCGCCGGCCTCGGCCAGGGCGCAGCTCAGGCGGTTGAAGCGCAGGATCTGCGCCAGCATGTGCAGGAAGCGCGGACGCAGCAGGTTGCGGCGCTGCGCGAACACGGTGTCCAGGTCGCGGCCGCTCCATTCGATGCCCTGCTGCGGCACCTGCACCGAGAAGGACATCTCCGAGGCCGCAGTGCTCACGCCGAGTGCAGCGAACAACTCGACCAGGCGCGGGTAGGTGCGGTGGTTGAAGACCAGGAAGCCGGTGTCCACGCCATGGCGACGGCCCCTCAGGCGCACGTCGACCGTATGGCTGTGGCCTCCGAAGTGCCCGCCCGCTTCGAACAGCGTGACCGGCGTTGAGCCTGCCAGTTGGTATGCGACGGCCAGCCCGGAGATGCCCGAGCCGACGACGGCAATTCGACGCATCGCTCAGCTCCTTGCCCGACGCGCCAGGCGAGGCGTCGCGCGGTGCTGTACGTGGCAGCGATTGATGAAGATGAATAGGGTTTTTGTCATGGACAAATATTGAGTTCGAGCGAATGATAGCAAGTAATTGGCGTTCGTGCACAATTCCGTCATGGACAAAGAAGACAGCGCCTCGAGCTCGCGACTGACGATTTCCGCGCTGCAGCGCGAGACCGGGCTGGCCAAGGACACCTTGCGCGTCTGGGAGCGCCGCTATGGCTTTCCGATGCCGCGGCGCGACGCTGCGGGAGAGCGCGAGTACGGCGCCGCCGACCTGGACAAGCTTCGTGCCATCAAGCGGCTGCTCGACGCGGGGCACCGCCCTGGCCGGCTGATGGCGTTGTCGGTCGAAGAACTCCGGGAACTCAGCCAGCGCAGCGCGGACATGGCGCGTGCCGGGCCCGCGGGAGCCGCTGCACCCAGGCTCGCCGAGATGCTGGAGTTGCTGCGCCGCGACGACCTGGTCGGGCTGCGCGGGGAACTCAGACAGGCGCAGGTGCGGCTGGGACTGAGCGCCTTCGTCGTCGAAGTGGTGGCCCCGTTCAATACCTTGGTGGGCGACGCATGGATGCGCGGCCAGCTGGAGATCTACCAGGAACACGGTTACACCGAGGCCGTGCAACGCGTGCTGCGCAGCGGCATCCAGAGCCTGCCCGAGGCGGCCGCAGGGCACAGCCCGCGCATGGTGTTCAGCACGCTGCCGGGCGAGCCTCACGGCATCGGGTTGCTCATGGTCGAAGCCCTGTGCGCCGCCGAAGGCGCGAACTGCTGCCCGCTGGGCGTGCAGACGCCGGTGGGTGATCTGCTGCGCGCGGCCGAGGCGAATCGCGCCGACGTGCTGGCGCTGAGCTTCACCGCCTGCCTCAGCAGCAAGCAGGTGCACGGCGCGCTGGCCGACTTGCGCCTGAAGCTGCCGGCCGATGTCGAGTTGTGGGTCGGCGGGTCGTCACCGGCGCTGCGCCGCCACAGCCTGCCGGGTGTCACCGCGATGCAGTTGCTTGGCGATGTGCCGCCCGCGCTGCAGCGCTGGCGCGCGCAACACGCGGCACATGTGCAGGCACCGCGTCCACCGGGTTCGCATCCGCACCCAGCCAAATGACCCACATGCGATTAACATCGCAACAAACCCGGGTCATCGCCATGCTCTACCCCGAACTCTTCAAGCAACTCGAGGCCGTGCGCTGGAGCATGGACACCGACATTCCGTGGGAGCGCTTCGATGCGTCGCTGCTCAGCGATGAACAGGCGCAGACCATCAAGATGAACGCCATCACCGAATGGGCGGCGCTGCCGGCCACCGAGATGTTCCTGCGCGACAACCGCGGCGACAGCGACTTCTCGGCCTTCATGAGCGTGTGGTTCTTCGAGGAGCAGAAGCACTCGCTGGTGCTGATGGAGTACCTGCGCCGCTTCCGCCCGGAACTGGTGCCCACCGAAGAAGAGCTGCACGCGGTGCGCTTCGAGTTCGACCCGGCACCGGCGCTGGAGACGCTGATGCTGCACTTCTGCGGCGAGATCCGGCTGAACCACTGGTACCGGCGCGCCGCCGAATGGCACAGCGAGCCGGTCATCCGCCAGATCTACGAAACCCTGGCCAAGGACGAGGCGCGCCACGGCGGCGCCTACCTGCGCTACATGAAGCGGGCGATGCAGCGTTTCGGCGACGAGGCGCGTGCCGCCTTCGCCAAGGTCGGCGTGCTGATGGCCAGTGCGCGGCGCACCGCGCAGGCGCTGCACCCGACCAACCTGCACGTCAATGTCAAGCTGTTCCCGCGCGACACCATCCAGAGCCGGCTGCCCGACCCGGCCTGGCTCGAGCACTGGCTGGACAAGCAGATCCAGTTCGACGCGGTGTGGGAGACCAAGGTCGTCGAACGCATCCTGCACAACATGAGCCTGCTGCTCGAGCGCAGCTTCGCCAGCGTGCAGGAGCTGAACCGCTACCGCAAGGAAGTCAGCGCCCGGGTGGCGCTGGCTGCGGCCCAGCCGCAGCCCGGCTGATCAGCCCTTCTTCATCTCGGCCGCCGTGCGTTCGCTGTCGGCCTTGCGGTCGGCCGCCACGCGCTGCGCGCTGGGCCGCTCGCCGATCAGCTTGGCGTAGGCCTTCCAGTCGATGCCGGCAGCGGCCAGCAGGTCTTCGCCCAACACTCCCTTGCTGGCCATCGCCACCAGCGGCAGGTTGACGAAGGCAGAGCAGTCGGCCTGGGTGAATGTGTCGCCCGCGACATAGGGCCCGAACTTCGCCAAGCGCTTGAAACCGGCGATGTGCTTGGTCAGCAGCTTGCGCACGCGTTCCTTGGTCACGTCATCGACGGTCCCCCCGAAGAAGGCCTGGCCGTACAGTTCGCGCGCCACCAGTTCGAGGTGCAGCTCGATGAAGGTCACCAGCTCGCGCACCTTGGCGGCGGCAAAGGGGTCCGAGGGTGTCAGCGGATGCTGCGGCGACAGCGCCTCGAGGTAGTCGACGATCACCTGGCTCTCGCACAGCGCACCCTGTTCGGTGCGAATGAACGGGATCTTGCCAAGCGGCGAGCAGGCCAGCACGGCCTCGTCGGTGGACTTGGTCATGACCCGTTCTTCGGTGAAGGGGATGCCCTTTTCGAGCAGCACCAGCTTGACCTTGTTGTAGTAGTTCGAGAGCGAAAAGCCGCACAGCGTGATCACAGGGTCTCCTTGTTGGGGGGAAAGGCTCAGTCTAGCCGGGCGCGAACCAGGCGCAGCGCCAGCAGCGTGAACAGCGCGCCGGCGACCGAGCCGCTGGCATGGGCCAGCGGCGCCACCGCCACGTCCAGCTCGCTGGGCGGGTGGATGGCCGCGCCCCAGGGCTCCTCGACCAGCAGCTTGACACACTGGCCAATCAGCATCAGCCAGCCGACCGTGCGCTGCGCGCCCGGTCCGCGCAGCGCCAGCCAGACCGAGGTGGCGGCCACGCCGCCATGCAGCACGCCAGACAGGCCGCCGTAGTGCAGCAGCTCCGGCTTGGCCCACAGCGCCAGATGAGTGAAGGGCCACGACGCGATCCAGGCCCAGGCCACCGGCGAGGGCAAGCGCGCAGCCCAGCCATAGGCGGCGACCAGCGCGGTGGCCAGCAGGTTGGCGCCCAGATGCATCGGCGTGAAGTGCACGAACGCCGCGCTCCACCAGCGCCAGGCCTGCGGCCAGGCGCGCTGCGGCTGCCAGTCCAGGGTGGCGCGATCGGCCCACCAGGCCAGCACCGCGGCCAGCGCCAGGCCGGCGCAGGTCAGCAACCACAGTGCGCCGGGGCGGCTGCTCAGCCGGGGTGTCTCAGTCAAAGACGGCGTGCCACAGCGCCAGCACCGCCGCGCTGTGCGCTGCCAGCGCCTGCGGCTCGAAGTGGGTCGGTTGCTCGTCCAGGCGCGCCAGGTGCTGTGCGCGGCGCAGCTCTCGGTAGGCGTCGGCCGCGGCGTGGCCGATGCCGGCACCCAGCAGCCCGGCGTCCTCGGCGCGCTGCAGCAGCGCGATGTTGCCGACGTTGTCGAGCAGACCCGGCTGCGCAGCACCCATCGCCAGCACCAGGTACTGCACCGCGAACTCCACGTCCATCATGCCGCCGGGGCTGTGCTTGACGTCGTAGCGGCCGGACTTGACCGGATGCGCGGCGCGGACCTTCTCGCGCATCGCGCGGATCTCCTCGCGCAGCGCCGCCAGGTCGCGCGGCGCGGTGATCACACCGCGGCGCACGCGCTCGAATTGCGCGGCCAGATCGGGCGCCCCCGCACAGAAGCGAGCCCGGGTGATGGCCTGGTGCTCCCAGGTCCAGGCGGTGTTGCTGCCGCGGCCGAGCTGGTAGCGCTCGAAGGCCTCGATCGATGTCACCAGCAGGCCCGAGCCGCCGTTGGGCCGCAGCGCGGTGTCGATGTCGAACAACTCGCCGGCTGAAGTGCGCAGCGTCAGCCAGGTGATCAGCTTGCGCACGAAGTTGCCGTAGACCTCCTGCGCGCGGTCCTTGTCGTCCTCGTCGCTGTCGTCGTAGAGGAAGACCACGTCCAGGTCGCTGCCGTAGCCCAGCTCCTTGCCGCCGAGCTTGCCGTAGGCGATGACGGCGAAGTGCGGCGCCTCGCGGTGGCGCTGCTTGAGCAGCGCCCAGGCCCAGCGCAGCGTGGTCTCCAGCACCGCGTCGGTCAGCGCCGACAGGTCGTCGGCCACCTGCTCGACCGTGAGCTCGCGCTCGACGTCGCGCACCAGCGTGCGAAACAGTTCGGCATGGTGCGCGTGGCGCAGCGTGTCGAGCAGCGATTCCTCGTTGGCCTGGCCCGAGCGCTGCCACGCGTCGTGGCGCGACTGCAGGTCGGCGTTGAACACCGCGGGCTCGAAGCGGCCGTGCTGCAGCCGTTCGTCGGCCAGCTCGTCGATCACGCCGGGGTGGCGCATCAGGTACTGCATCGGCCAGCGCGCCAAGCCCAGCAGGCGCAGCAAGCGGTTCTGCACGGCCGGGCGTTCGACCAGCAAGGCCAGGTAGCTCTCGCGGCGCATCAGCGGCTCGAGCCAGTCGACGAAGCGCAGCACCGCGGTGATGCTGCAGCGGCCATCGGCCACGCATTCGGCGGCGCGCTTGACCAGCCGGCCCAGGCGCAGCTTGCTCTCATCGCGCAGCGCCGCGACGCGCGGCTGCCTGGCCCACTGGCGCACGCGTTCAGCCAGCTCTTGCGGCAGCGGTTCGAGCAATTGTTCGCTGTCCACCGGCAAGGGCACGCCACCACAAGTGGTGCAGCCATTGCGGCCGTTGGCCGCGGGCGGCGGCGACCGGCCATCGTGCAGCAGGGCATCGAACTCGGTGGCGACGAATTCACGTACCTCGCCCAGTCGGTCGAGCAACTCGCAGGCATCGGCGTCGCAGGCCAGGCCCAGGCTGCGTGCGAGCCAGGCCAGGTCGGCGTCGGCGGTGGGCAGCAAGTGCGTCTGCTGGTCGTCCAGGTACTGGATGCGGTGCTCGACGCGACGCAGGAAGTCGTAGCACTCGGCCAGCCGCTCGGCGGTGGCCGGCTTCATCAACCCGCGCGCGGCCAGCCGCTGCAGGCTACGCAGCGTGGAGCGGGTTCGGATCTCGGGGTTCTGGCCGCCACGCGCCACCAGCATCAGCTGCACGATGAACTCGATCTCGCGGATGCCGCCGCGCGACAGCTTGACGTCGTTGGCGCGCTCGGGACGCCCGGCGGCGCGGCGCTGCGCCTCGTCGCGGATCTTGCGGTGCAGCTGGCGCAGGCCTTCGAAGACGCCGTAGTCGAGGTAGCGCCGGTAGACGAAGGGCGTGACCAGCGCACGCAACGCCAGCGCGCGGCCGCTGGCGACACTGGAGCGCGGCGCGACCACGCGGCTCTTCAGCCAGGCAAAGCGCTCCCATTCGCGGCCCTGCACCTGCAGGTAGTCCTCCAGCATCGGCAGGCTGCATACCGGCGGGCCGGAGTTGCCGTTCGGCCGCAGCGCCAGGTCGACGCGGAAGACGAAGCCGTCGTCGGTGGTCTCGCCGATCAGCGTGTACAGCTTCTTCGCCACCAGCGAGAAGAACTCGTGCGCGCTGGTGGGCACGGACCCGTCGGTCTCACCCTCGTCCTCGTAGACATAGATCAGGTCGATGTCGGAGGACACGTTCAGCTCGCGCGCGCCGAGCTTGCCCATGCCGACGATCCAGAACTCGATGCGCCGGCCCTGCGCGTCGCGCGGCGCGCCATGGCGCTCTTCGGCCTCGGCCAGCGCCTGCGCCAATGCGAGCTCCAGCGTGGCCTCGGCCAGCGCCGTCATGCCGTGGGTCACGGTGGCCAGCGGCGCCGCCTGTTCCACGTCCAGGCAGGCCAGCCTTTCCAGGCACAACTGCCGCGCCACACGCAGCGCCGAAGGCAGCGAGCGGCCGCCCTGGCGCAGGGTCTGCACCAGGGTCGGTCACCCTGGTGCCGTCGATTTCCCCTGGGGGCAGCAGCTCCAGTTCGGCGGCATAGCGGCGGCGGATGCGCTGCACGAAGCGGCTGTGCGTCACCGATGTCGACGCACCTACAGGCCCGGCGTCGCGGATCGAGTCTGAACCCATGCTGCAGCGGCGAGGCGGTGTGCTAGATTGGGTTGAGCAGCTTCCGGCACAGGCGGGTGCACGGGCGGCGCAAGCTGCAGACCCAGGCCCCGCGACACTGTGTGCGACACGCAAACGCCCTAACGCCGAATGGTCTCACCCTCGTCTCCTGGGTCTGATGCAGTCCTGCCGAAGCGCTGGCAGTGGATGCGCACGGCGCTCAGCGTGGCCGCGGCCTGCGTGCTGCTGCTGTGGAGCGTGTTCGTTGCCGCGTGGCTGACGCTTCATTGGGTGATTCTGCCGCACATCGACGAATGGCGTGGCCGCATCGAGGCGCTCGCCAGCGAGGCCATCGGCCTGAAGCTGACGATCGGCTCGATCCATGTGCGCTCCAGCGGCTGGGTGCCGGCCTTCGAGCTGCGCGGCGTGCGCCTGTTCGACCGTGAAGGCCGCGAAGCGCTGCACCTGGAGCGTGTGCACACCGCGCTGGCCGTGCAGTCGCTGCTGGCGCTGACATTGCGCTTCGAGCAGGTGCTGATCGACGGTGCCCGGCTCGAGTTGCGGCGCGACAGCGCCGGCCGCTGGCATGCGGCCGGACTGGATTGGGACGGCAGCATCGGCAGCAGCGACACGCGGGCGCGCGACTGGTTCCTGCAGCAGCACGAATTCGTCGTGCGCAATGCCGAACTGCACTGGACCGACGAGCGCAGCGGCGCGACGCCGCTGGTGCTGACGCAGCTCGACCTGGTGCTGCGCAACGGCCTGCGCCAGCATGCGCTGCGCCTGGACGCGACGCCGCCGCCGCAATGGGGACAGCGCTTCACGCTGCGCGGCCGCTTCAGCCAGCCGCTGCTGGCGCCGGCCGGTGAGCTTCGACGCTGGAGCGGCACGCTGTTCGCCGAGTTCGCGCAGGTCGATGCGGCCCAGCTGCGCCGCCAGCTGGCGCTGCCGGTCGAGCTGGGCGAGGGCGACGGCGCGCTGCGCGCCTGGGTCGACATCAGCGACGGCGTGGCGCGCAAGGCGACGCTGGACTTCGCTTTGCGTGCGCTGTCGGTACAGCTGGCTGCATCGCTGCCGCCGCTGGGCCTGCAGCAGCTGCAAGGCCGGCTCGATGTCGAGCGCGACGCCGCGGGCATCCGGCTGCGTGCCCACGACCTGGCATTCCTCGCCGGTGAGGGCCTGGCCTGGCCCGCCGGCGGGCTGAGCGTGGCCTGGCGCCAGACACAGGACCTGCGCGAGTCCTGGACCGCATCGACGCCAGTGACCGGTGGCGAGGTCAATGGACAAGGGCTCAACCTGGACACGCTGGCACGCATCGGCGAACGCCTGCCGCTGGGCGAGCCGCTGCACGCGTTGCTCGCTGGGCTGGCGCCGCGCGGCAGGCTCGACAGCCTGAAGGCGCGTTGGGCCGGGCCATTGGACCAGCCGGCCAGCTACCAGGTCGATGCCCAGTTCAGCGATCTGGCACTGCGCGCCGCCGAGCTTGCGGCCGGCAGCAGCCCAGGACGGCCCGGCCTGCGCCAGGGCAGGCTGCAGCTGTCGGCCAACGAGCGCGGCGGCGAGGCCAAGCTGGGCATCAAGGATGGCGCGCTGGTCTTCCCCGGCCTGTGGGAGCAGCCCGAAGTACCGCTCGACGAGCTGCAGGCCTTGCTGACCTGGCGCATCCTGGCGATGCCCGACCAGCCGAGCGCACTCGAGCTCGAGCTGAGCGCCCCGCGCGTGGCCAATGCCGACCTGCAGGGCGAAGTCGAGGCCCGCTGGCGCAGCGGCGCGGCAGAAGGCCACGGTCGCGGCGCGCGCTTTCCGGGCACGCTGGACCTGAACGCCAGGCTGCATCGCGCCCGCGCCGAGAGCGTGGCCCGCTATCTGCCGCTGGGCATCGCCGCGGCGGCGCGCCACCATGTGCGCGATGCGGTGCAGGGCGGCAGCATCACCTCGGCCACCTTCAAGGTCAAGGGCGACCTGGCCGACTTCCCCTTCCACAGCGTGCGCGAAGGCGAGCTGCGCATCGCACTGCAGGTGCGCGACGTGGTGTACGCCTACCTGCCCAGCCACACGGCCCGGGGCGGCGAGCCGGCCTTTGTCTCGCCCTGGCCGGCGGTGCAGCAGGCCAGCGGCGAGATCGAGTTCGACCGCCTGGCCATGAACCTGCGCCGGGTGCAGGGGCGGCTGTGGGGCTACGAACTGCGCGACGTGCAAGGCGGCATCGCCGACCTGGCGGCGCCGCAGCCGCTGCTGGCGCTGCGCGGCCAGGGCAGCGGCCCGGCGGCCGACCTGCTGCGCTACGTGCGCCTGGCGCCGCTCGGCCAGCGTGTCGGCGCGGCGCTGGGCACGCTCAGCCTGAACGGCCCGAGCGAACTGCAGCTGGACGCCAGCATTCCGCTGGCCGGCAGCCTGGCGGCCGCGCTGCACGGCAGCGTGCAACTGGGCGGCAACGACCTGCGCGTGCATCCGGAGATGCCGCCGTTGCTGGGCGTGCGCGGCCAGGTCGACTTCTCGCCGCAGGGCCTGGTGCTGCGCTCGCTGAGCGCCCGGCTGATGGGCGGCGACACCACGCTCGATGGCAGCATCGGCACCGACGGTTCGCTGCGCCTCAGCGCGCAGGGCACGACCACGGCCGAGGCGCTGCGCAGCCTGCCGCAGCCGGCGCTGCTGGCGCGCATCGGCGGCCTGCTGCGTGGCCAGGCGGCCTGGCGCGGCACGCTGGCCGTGGCCGACGGCCATCGCGACATCTCGCTGCAAAGCAACCTGGTGGGCATGCAGATCGACCTGCCCGCGCCGCTGGGCAAGCCGGCAGCCGCGAGCACGCTGCCGTTGCGCCTGCAGCTGTCGCCGCTGGCCGACCCGACGATCAAAGCGCACGACGAACTGCAGTTCGAGCTGGGCGACCTGCTGAAGGCGCAGTTCCAGCGTGACCTGTCCGGGCCGCAGCCGCGGGTGCAACGCGGCAGCATCGCGGTGCTCGACACGCTTCCGCCGCTGCCGGCCGCGGGCGTGCAGGCGGCGCTGAACCTGGGCCGCGTCGACCTCGACGCCTGGCAGGCGTTGGCTGAACGCAGTGGTGCGCCCGGCGAGTCAGGGGCCGGCGGCTACCTGCCGCAGACGCTCCAGCTGCGCGCCGACGAACTGCGCTCGGGCACGCGCTTCCTGTCGCATGTGCAGGCCACATTGTCCAGCCAGGGGCCGGCCACCGAGCCGTGGTGGAAAGCCAGTCTGAAGGCCGACCAACTGGCCGGCGACATCGAATACCGGCCGCCGAGCGGCAGCGCGATGGCCGGGCGGGTCGTGGCGCGGCTGCAGCGGCTGTCGGTGCCGCAGTCCGAGGTGTCCACCGTCGAGGGGCTGCTCAGCCAGCCGCCGGCCAGCGTGCCGGCGCTGGACATCGAGGTCGACGAGTTCGAGCTGCGCGGCCGCAAGCTCGGCCGGCTGCAGGTGCTGGCGGTCAACCGGCAACTGCCTGGCCGCGCCGGGCAGCGCGAGTGGCAGCTCGACAAGCTCGATCTGGACGTGCCCGAGGCGCAGCTGCGCGCCAGCGGCCGCTGGGCCGCCGGCGGGTCGCGGCGCATGGCGCTGGACTTCAAGCTCGCGCTGGACGACAGCGGCGCCTTCCTCGAACGCCTCGGCGTGGGCAACGCGCTGCGCGGCGGCAAGGGCGCGATGCAGGGCCAGCTGTCCTGGGTTGGCTCGCCGCTGACGCTGGACTACCCCAGCCTGCAGGGGCAGCTGCGGCTCGATGTCGATGCCGGCCAGTTCCTGCACGCCGACCCGGGCAGCGCCCGGCTGCTCGGCGTGCTCAGCCTGCAGGCGTTGCCGCGGCGGCTGTCGCTGGACTTCCGCGACCTGTTCGAGGAAGGCTTCGCCTTCGACAGCATCGCAGGCGAAGTCAAGGTCACGCGCGGCGTGGCCGAGACCGCCGACTTGCGCATGCTCGGCGCCCAGGCGACGGTGCTGATGCAAGGCAGCGCCGACCTGCTGCGCGAGTCGCAGGACCTGCGCGTGCTGATCGTGCCCAACTTCGATGCCACCGGTGCCGCGCTGGCCACCATGGTCATCAACCCGGCCATCGGCCTGGGCACCCTGTTTGCACAATGGATGCTGCGCGAGCCGCTGATCGCCGCCGGCACCAGCGAGCTGCGCATCACCGGCTCCTGGGCCGAGCCGCAGGTGCAGCGCGTCGACCGCCGGGGCGAGGCGCCGGCCGCCGAGCCAGCATCGTCGCCAGCGCGCGGCGCCGTCAACCCCCCCGAGAGAAGGCATCCAGGATGAAGATCGCCGCCTTGCAGATGGTGTCCACGCCCGATGTGGCGCGCAACCTCGAAGCCGCCGCCGGGCTGATCGCGCGCGCTGCCGCCGCGGGCGCGCAGCTGGTGGCGCTGCCCGAGTACTTCTGCCTGATGGGCCGCCGCGACGACGACAAGCTGGCCATCGCCGAGGCGCCGGGCGACGGCCCGATCCAGCGCTTCCTGGCGGACCAGGCGCTGCAGCACGGCCTGTGGATCGTCGGCGGCACGCTGCCGCTGCGCACCAGCGACCCGAAGCGCGTGCGCAACAGCTCGCTGGTCTTCGCACCCGACGGCACGCTGGCCGCGCGCTACGACAAGATGCACCTGTTCGCCTTCGACAACGGCCGCGAGCATGTACGACGAAGGCCGCGTGCTCGAAGCCGGCACCGAGCCGGTGGCGCTGCAGGCCGGAGCGCTGCGCGTCGGCCTGAGCGTGTGCTACGACCTGCGCTTTCCCGAGCTGTACCGCGCGCTGATGCGCCCGCCCTGCGACCTGCTGTGCGTGCCCTCGGCCTTCACCTACACCACCGGCCAGGCGCACTGGGAGTTGCTGCTGCGCGCCCGCGCGGTCGAGAACCAGTGCGTGGTGCTGGCGCCGGCGCAAGGCGGCACGCACGAGAACGGGCGCCGCACCTGGGGCCACAGCATGATCGTCGACCCCTGGGGCGAGGTGCTCGCGCTGCAGGCCGAAGGCGAAGGCGTGGTGCTGGCGTCGGTGGATGCGGCGCGCCGAGATGCCGTGCGCAGCCAGCTGCCGGCGCTTGCGCCACCGGCGTCTCTGATCGGCCCCGGTTATCCCCGATGACCGGGGCCGGCGATGTTCCGCTAAAATTGGGAACAATCGGGGATCAAGCTCATGGCCACAAAACGTTCATCTGCACCTGTCGTTTCTGAAACCGGACAGCGGCTGCGCCAGACCCAGGCCGAGTACACCGCGGCACGGCCGTCCACCGGGCCCGGCGCCAAGCCGATGATGTCGAGCTCGAAGATGTACGTCTGCCGGCGTTGCCAGGCCAACTTCAAGACCGGCGACGGCAAGCCCGACCCGCGCCTGCCGGGCCTGGGCAAGTGCAACAAGTGCCTGGCCACGGCCATCGCCGCCTGAACGTGCGCTGAGTGGCGGCGAGCCGCTGCTGCTGTTGATGCTCAAAGCTCGTTGCGCCGCGGCAGGTCCGCGCCGCGCCGTGAGCAGGTGAGGGCAGCCGCCCGCGCAGCGAACTCCAGCACCTGCTGCAGCGTCGCCGACGCCGTGTCGCGCAACGCCTGCGGGGAGGCCGCGCCACGCTCGGCCAGCCCGGCGAGCAGTGCAGCCTGGAAGGTGTCGCCCGCGCCCACGGTGTCC
>CAWFQP010000056.1:0-18268 GCA_963818005.1 uncultured Pseudomonadota bacterium | reverse complement strand
AAGAAGAAGAAGAAGAAGAAGAAGAGAGAGAGAGAGAGAGAGAGAGAGAGAGAGAAGGAGAGGCATCTTACTTCGTACGGTTCGGTCTTGCTAGCCCCCGTGACGAGGCCTCCGCTCGACGCGGGCGCCGCCGCGTGGTTACGATGATTTCGGGCCCCCTGCCGGCGAACCGCTGCAGGTGCCAATCGACCGGCTCGACGACAACCCGCCGCACCCGCGCGAGCACTACCCGCCGCAGTGCCTCGACGACCTCACCAGGGACATCGCAGAGCGGCGCGTGCTGCAGGCGATCGTCGTTGCGCCGCCCGATGCACAGGGCCGCTACCGCATCCGCTTCGGCGTGCAGCGCTGGCGCGCCGCGCGACGTGCCGGCCTGACGACCGTGCCGGTGGCGGTGCGCGTGCAGCCCTGCGAGGCCGAATCTTCTGAGTTCGCGCGGCTTGCAGCCAATCCTTCGATTCCGCCCCAGGCCACCAGGACGCTAAGCCCTTGATTCTTAACAGGATCGAGGGTTTTTTCACGTCTGGGACTGCGCTAACCGCTTGGATTAGTACACCAAGCAGGTACACCGTGAGTCTGTTCAAAACACCACCTGCTGGCGGCCACCAGAACGCCCGCCGGCGCTCGTTCGTCCCGGCAAGTGGTGTGAGTTCATCGCACTGCGGCGGACCGTCCCGAACGGGGTGGTCATCGTGAATTCCGGATAGGGATGAGGTGCGAAATCCAACCTTGATCCTTGAATGGAGAACGCGATGACCAACACAACTATGGCACTGGCCGAGCTGGCCGAGAAGGGTGCCGACATCGACGTGCTGCGCCAGATGGTGCAGTTCGCCGCCCAGCGGCTGATGGAGGTGGAGACCGAGACGCTGTGTGGCGCCGGCTACGACGAGAAGAGCGCCGAGCGGCTGAACAGCCGCAATGGCTTCCGGCCGCTGCGAATTGCGGTTGGCTGTGTTCGTCCACATTCAGGTACAGGCGGTCGAAGGCGATGGGCGCCAGGAAAACCCCTTCGACGCGCAGCCTATGCCCGCCGAACATGCGGCGCGCGGTCGGGATGCCTACCAGGACAACAAATCCAGGCAATGTTCGATCAGCGCGTCGCGGGGTGGCATGGCAGGCATGGCGGCTGCAAGTCCAGGGGCGGCAGCCTCACAATGCCCGGGCCTTCGATTCGAGCACTGCCATGAGCGATTCCTTCAAGATGTCCTTCGAGCCGACACGCGACAAGCTCACGCTGCGCAAGCAGTTGCAGGCCGAGCGCCTGGCCCTGGTCGACCGCCACCAGCGTTCGGTCCACCTGCAGGAAGCGCTGCGCGTGTGGCTGGTCAGCCGCAGCGAACGCAGCATCGGCGCCTACTGGCCGATCAAGGGCGAGTTCGATGCGCTGCCGGCGCTGTTTCGCTGGAGCGAGGCTGAAGGAGACCGGCGCATCGGGCTGCCGGTGATCGAGCGCGAGACCAAGCAGCTGCGCTTTCACGTCTGGTACCCGGGCTGCCCGATGGAGGAGGACGCCTATGGCATCCCCAAGCCCAAGGACACCGAGGCATTCGAGCCGCAACTGCTGCTGGTGCCCTGTGTCGGCTTCGGCCCCAAGGGGCTGCGCCTGGGCTACGGCGGGGGCTTCTACGACCGCACGCTCGCGGCGCTGCGGCCACGGCCCTTCACCGTGGGTGTGGGCTTCGCCCACGGCTATGTGCCCTGGCTGAAGGGCGAGCCGCATGACGTGCCGCTCGACGCGATGCTGGTCGAGGACGGCGTCGTCTTCCAGCGCCGCTGAGCCGGCACGGCCGAGCCGTTCTCAGCCTGGCGTGCTGCCGCCCAGGCCGAGGCGCTGGCACAGCTCCAGCGTCAGCGCCGACTGGTTCATCGTGTAGAAGTGGATGCCCGGCGCGCCGCCGGCAATCAGCCGCTCGCACAGCGCCGCCACCACGTCCAGGCCGAAGGCGCGGATCGACGCGGCATCGTCCATGTAGCCTTCCATCTTCAATGCCACCCAGCGCGGGATTTCGATGCCGTCGCGAGCCGCGAACTGGGCGATCTTGGCGAAGTTGTGCAGAGGCATCACGCCCGGCACCACCGGCGCCTTGGCGCCCAGGCGGCGCGTGCTGTCGACGAAGTGGAAGTACGCGTCCGGGTTGAAGAAGAACTGCGTGATCGCCGAATCGGCGCCGCTGTTCACCTTGTCGACGTAGTGCTGCAGGTCGCGCTGGCTGTAGCGCTGCTCCGGGTGGTACTCCGGATAGGCGGCCACTTCGATGTGCCAGTCGGCACCCTGGCTCTCGCGTACGAAGCGCACCAGCTCGGCCGCGAAACGGAACTCGCCGGCCGTGGCCGTGCCGCTGGGCAGGTCGCCGCGCAGCGCCACCAGCCGGCGGATCTTCTGCGCACGGTAGGTGTCCAGGATCTCGGCGATGCCGGCACGGGTGGAGCCCACGCAGGACAGGTGCGGCGCGGCCTCGAAGCCGGCCTCGGCAATGGCGCGCACGGTGTGCAAGGTCTTGTCGCGGGTGGAGCCGCCGGCGCCGTAGGTGACGCTGAAGAACTCGGGTTGCAGCGCGCCGAGCTGGCGCACCACGTCCTTCAGTTTCTGGTCGCCGACGGGCGTGTTCGGCGGGAAAAACTCGAAGCTGATGGGAATGGACGATTTCATAGGGTCTCAAGGCGCGGGCAGCGCGGCGAGCAGGGGGTTCATCACATGGGTGTCGCTGCCGTCATAGGGCACGCTGTCGCGGCCGGCCTTGCCGCGGCGTTGGCGCGGCAGGCAGTCGCCGCGGTCGCGGTAGCTGTCGAAGAAGGTGTACAGCGCGTTGTGGGATCAGCAGCATCGGGGCGTGCAGGCGGAGCTGCGCCATCTGCTGCTGCGCGTTCTCGGCCGCGGGCTCGGTCCACTGCACGGCGGCAATGACGCTGCAGTCGGTGCGCGAGGCGCGCTGGCGCAGGCACTCGGCCACGTCGTCGGGGACCTTCATCGATCGAGAGCTTGACGCTCATGCTCGACTCCATATCGGCCGTGTGGCTCCATCTCATCGAAACGTGGCTTTGCCACCTTCCTTGATCCCCGCGGGGACGGCCGGCCCCGGCCGTCCCTGGGGGCGCTCAGTAGCGGTAGGTGTCGGGCTTGTAGGGCCCCTGCTTGCGCACGCCGATGTACGCCGCCTGCTCGTCGCTCAGCTCGCTGAGCACCGCGCCGACCTTCTTCAGGTGCAGCCGCGCCACCTTCTCGTCCAGGTGCTTGGGCAGCACGTAGACCTTGCCGGCTTCGTAGTAGTCGCTGTGCGTGAACAGCTCGATCTGCGCGATCGTCTGGTTGGCGAAGCTCGAGCTCATCACGAAGCTCGGGTGGCCGGTGCCGCAGCCCAGGTTCACCAGCCGGCCCTTGGCCAGCAGGATGATGCGCTTGCCGTCCGGGAAGATCACATGGTCGACCTGCGGCTTGATCTCCTCCCACTGGCACTTGTCCAGCGCGGCGACGTCGATCTCGTTGTCGAAGTGGCCGATGTTGCAGACGATGGCCTGGTCCTTCATCGCCGCCATGTGGGCATAGGTGATGACGTCCTTGTTGCCGGTGGCCGAGACGAAGATGTCGGCCTTGTCGGCGGCGTACTCCATGGTCACGACCCTGTAGCCTTCCATCGCCGCCTGCAGCGCGTTGATCGGGTCGATCTCGGTCACCCAGACCTGCGCCGACAGCGCGCGCAATGCCTGGGCCGAACCCTTGCCCACGTCGCCGTAGCCGGCCACCACCGCCACCTTGCCGGCGACCATCACATCGGTGGCGCGCTTGATGGCGTCGACCAGCGATTCGCGGCAGCCATAGAGGTTGTCGAACTTGCTCTTCGTGACGGAATCATTGACGTTGATGGCGCGGAACATCAGCGTGCCCTTGGCCGACATCTCCTTCAGCCGGTGCACGCCGGTCGTGGTCTCTTCGGTCACGCCGATGATCATCGCGCTCTTGCGGGTGTACCAGGTCGGGTCGGTCGCCAGCTTGGCCTTGATGGCCGCGAACAGGCAGGTCTCTTCCTCGCTGCCAGGCTTGTCCAGTACCGACGCATCCTTTTCGGCACGCTGGCCCAGGTGCATCAGCAGCGTGGCATCGCCGCCGTCGTCGAGGATCATGTTCGGGCCTTCGCCCTCGCTGCCCTTGGCGCCGAACTCGAAGATGCGGTGCGTGTAGTCCCAGTAGTCGGCCAGCGTCTCGCCCTTGTAGGCGAAAACCGGCGTGCCTTCGGCCACCAGCGCGGCGGCGGCATGGTCCTGCGTCGAGAAGATGTTGCACGAGGCCCAGCGCACCTTGGCGCCGAGGGCCTGCAGCGTTTCCACCAGCACGGCTGTCTGGATCGTCATGTGCAGGCTGCCGGTGACGCGAGCGCCCTTGAGCGGCTGGGTCTTGGCGAACTCCTCGCGGATCGCCATCAGGCCGGGCATCTCGGTCTCGGCGATGCGGATTTCCTTGCGGCCCCAGGCGGCGAGCGCCAGGTCGGCCACGTGGTAGTCGGTGAAGTTCTGGGGTTTGAGCACAGCGTTCAAGGCAATTCTCCGTTGAGGGGTATGAACCCCCTCGGAACGGGCCTGTCGTGTGCTGCTTGGAACTGCCACTCACCGCACCGTATCGAGGGGGTGAGCGCAGTTAAAACTTGTCCGAGCCTGGAACGAATGTTGCCGTCTCGCAGCGCTCCTCGGAAGCGGCGATTATAGCCAGGCGCCACCCGCGCGTGCAGCGTGCGCTCAGCTGCCGCGCGTGCAGCGCACGCTCAGGTGCCGTGTGTGTGGGTGATGTCCTCGCCCTTCTCGTGCACCAGGCTGGCGCGGCCGACGATCAGCGGGTCGAGCGGGCCGATGGTGTCGAGATCCTTGTTCGAATAGTCCAGGTGGTGCAGCACGTAGCGCATGGCGCTGAGGCGCGCGCGCTTCTTGCAGTCCGACTTGATCACTGTCCACGGAGCGTCGGCGGTGTCGGTATGGAAGAACACGCCTTCCTTGGCGCGGGTGTAGTCGCCCCATTTGTCGAGCGAGGCCAAGTCGATCGGGCTCAGCTTCCACTGCTTCAGCGGGTGGCTGTGCCGCTCCTTGAAGCGGCGGCGCTGTTCCTCGCGGCTGACGGAGAACCAGAACTTGAAGACATGCACGCCGCTGTGCACCAGATGGCGCTCGAACTCTGGCGCCTGGCGCATGAACTCGATGTACTCCTCGTTCGTGCAGAAGCCCATCACACGCTCGACGCCGGCGCGGTTGTACCAGCTGCGGTCGAACATGACGATCTCGCCGCGCGTCGGCAGGTGCTGCGCGTAACGCTGGAAGTACCACTGACCGCGCTCCACTTCCGACGGCTTTTCCAGTGCCACCACGCGCGCGCCGCGCGGGTTCAGGTGTTCCATGAAGCGCTTGATGGTGCCTCCCTTGCCGGCCGCGTCGCGGCCTTCGAAGAGGATCAGCACGCGCTGCCCGGTCTCCTTGACCCAGGCCTGCAGTTTCAGCAGTTCCACCTGCAGCTTGTACTTCTGTGCCTCGTAGTTCTTGCGCGACATCAGGTTCTTGTACGGGTAGCCGCCCTCGCGCCAGTTGCGCGCCAGCACCATGTCCGGGTCTTCGTGGCGCTGGCCTCTGACCGCCTCGCTTTCGAACAGCGCGTGGCGCAGGGCCGCCAGGTCGTCGGGCGAGGCGCCGGCGACGATGGCCTTGAGCGCCTCGATCGTCTCGCTGGCGCCGGCCGTGCCCGCGCGGCGCACGATGTCGCGCAGCGCCGCACCCTGCGCATCCTGCTTGCCCAAGGTGGCCTGGCGCACCACGTGGCGCTCGATGGCGCGCGGCCCCAGGCGCGGCGCCGTGTCGCCGGCCTGCATCGGGCGCACCCCCTTGGCGGCGGCCACGCGGCGCTTGCGCGCAGCGGCCGGCTTGGCCGGCAGCTTGTGATTTGGGGCAGTGCTGGTGTCTTTGGCCATGGCTGTCTTTCGAAGGCAGGGGACGCAGAACGGTCGATTATCAAAACGCCGTCGGTGGCGTCATTGAGCCACATCAAGGCGCCCCTTGCCAGGGCGGGTGCCATGCGAGACTTGGCACATGAGTGCCGACCGGATGCAGCCGCTGCAGCAACTGCCCGCGTCCGTGCTGCGCTCGCTGCGCGGCGTGCTCACCGACATCGACGATACGCTGACGCGCGACGGCGCCATCGAAGCCGCGGCGCTGGCGGCGCTGCACGGCCTGGCGCAGGCGCAACTGCCGGTGATCGCCATCACCGGCCGGCCGGCGGGATGGAGCGAGCCCTTCGCCTTGGCCTGGCCGGTGGCGGCCATCGTCGCCGAGAACGGCGCGGTCATGCTGCGCCGTGACGGCGACGGCCTGCGACGCGACTTCGCGCAGGACGAAGCCACGCGTGCCGCCAACTTCCAGCGCCTGCAGCAGTGCGCGCAGGCCGTGCTGGCGGCGGTGCCCGCGGCCCGCCTGGCGCGCGACAGCGCCGGCCGCCTGACCGACATCGCCATCGACCACGGCGAGTTCGCGCATCTCGACGCCGCGCAGATCGAGGCCGTGCTCGCCGTGATGCGTGCGCATGGCTTGCAGGCGAGCGTCAGCTCGATCCACGTCAACGGCTGGATCGGCGCGCACGACAAGTGGAGCGGTGCGCGCTGGGCCGTGGAAGGCGCACTCGGCCTGCACCTCGACGCGGCGTCGTGGCTCTACGTGGGCGACTCCACCAATGACCAATTGATGTTCGAACACCTGCCGCTGTCGGTGGCCGTGGCCAACATCGCGCGCTTCGTGCCGCGCTTGAGCACGCTGCCGGCCTATGTCACGCCGTCCGAGCGCGGCCTCGGCTTTGCCGAGGTGGTGCAGCGCGTGCTTGCCGCCAGGCTGGCCGCGTGAGGCGGCCGGGGGCTGCCGCTGCGCGAGCGACATCGCCGATCCCGCGCCTGGCCCGCGGCGCTGGCGCTGGGTACGCTGTTGGCGTGGCGCCAGCGACCCTTGGTGCCTGCACCGCGCTGGGTCAGCGCGCTGCCAGAAAGGTTTCGATGCGAGCGAGTTCGTCGTCGAGCGCCTGCCGAAAGCCCGCCTCGCGCGGCGGCTCGCCGGCGACATAGCCGAGTGCCACGTCGAGCCGGCCATCGCGCTGCGCCAGGTTGCCCCAGCCGACCACCTGGTCGCGCCACAGCAGCGGCAGCGCGTAGTAGCCGCGCATGGCGTTTGTCGCGCCGGCGTGTAGGCCTCGAAGCGGTAGGCGCCAGCCCCACAGCAGCTCGAAGCGGCGGCGGTCCCAGACCACGGGGTCGAAGGGCGCGAGCAGCCGCACGTCGTCGCCGGGCACATGGCGGCGCGACGCCGGGTTCTCGCCGGCCGGCCAGAACCAGCGCTGGCCGTCGATCGTGGCCGATGGCAAGCGTGCCTTGGCGCGTGCCAGCGCCGCGGCGCGGCGCTCGCGCCACTGCGCGGCGGCGACGCTGCCGAGCCACATCACGAGCATGCCCAGCGTCGCCGCCGGCAGCGGCGCATAGACGCCGACGGCAACGTCGACCATCGCATCCAGCGCCGCGTCGGCCTCGGCCGGTTCGCGCTCGTGCGCGTCGTGCGCGGCGTACAGGCGCACGCCGCCTTCGCGCCGCGCCACGCGCAGCAGGCCGCGGTAGTGCATGCCGTCGAGCAGTTGCGTGCTGGCGTTGGACGAGCCGCCGAACCCGTTGCGCGCCTTGCCGTGCGCGAACGCCGCATCGACCTCGCGTGGATGCACCACGCCGCGCTCGCGCACGAAGGCCTGCACCTCGTGGGCCTGCGCCCAGCGCGACTTCGGCCATGCCGTGCGCGCCGTGCGCGGGTGCATCAGCGCGTGCAGTGCGCTCGGCACGAAGCCGTAGTTGACGAAGAAGTCCTCTTCGACGGCGAGCCGTGGATAACGCCGCTCCAGGTCGCCGGCGCGGTAGTCGTGCACGCGGTGGCGCAGCGTCAGGTCCTGCGCGCGCGCCGGTGCTCGGATCGGATCGGCCTGCACGAATCCCAGGCGGCGGATTGCCAGGCCCAGCGTGGTCGGTGCGAACAGCGTGCGCGCCACCGAATGGCGGCGCAGGGCATTCAGATCGAGCGGCATGGCGCGATGATGCACCGCACCCGAATGCGCTCTTCTTGCTTCGCCGCAAGCGCTGCGGCCGCGCCACCACCGCATCGGGAATCGCCAGGCGAGGACAAGGCGGGAACGCTGCCCACGCCGATGGACTTGCTCAAAGGCATCCTCGAGCGCTGACGGCCGGGCGGGGCCGGCCCGGCCGGCGGCCGTGGTCCAACCCCGCGAGCACGGCACGGCGGCGCCGGGAGCAAGCGCATGGCGCTTATCGACATGCGGCCGACGACGATGCCGTGCATGTCGTCGGTGTTCGAGGCCAGCGCGAGGCGGGATTTTCGAGTGTCTGAGCGGCGCTCGGCAGCCGCGCCTGCGGGCCTACAGCCCAGCCGCCGAATGCAGCGCAGCCGCCTCGTGGCCCGCGCTCACATCGCTGCGCGATATGAGCTTTGCCCCAAAGTCCAAGGGTCGCTGACGCGGCCGCCGGGCCCTACAGCCCGGCCGCTGCACGCAGCGCTTGGGCTTTGTCCGTTCTTTCCCATGCAAACTCCGGCTCTTCCCGCCCGAAGTGGCCGTAGGCGGCCGACTTCTCGTAGATCGGGCGCAGCAGGTCGAGCATCTGGATGATGCCCTTCGGCCGCAGGTCGAAGTGCTCGGCCACGAGCGCCGACAGCTTCTCGTCGCTGAGCTTGCCGGTGCCTTCGGTGTAGACGGTGATGTTCATCGGCCGCGCCACGCCGATGGCGTAGGCCACCTGGATCTGGCATTGCCGCGCCAGGCCGGCGGCGACGATGTTCTTGGCGACGTAGCGCGCGGCGTAGGCGGCACTGCGGTCGACCTTGCTCGGGTCCTTGCCGCTGAAGGCGCCGCCGCCGTGCGGGCAGGCGCCGCCGTAGGTGTCGACGATGATCTTGCGCCCGGTCAGGCCGCAGTCGCCCTGCGGGCCGCCGATGACGAAGCGCCCGGTCGGGTTGACCAGGTAGCGCGTCTCCTTCAGCCATGCCTTGGGCAGCACCGGCTTGATGATCTCCTCGACCACCGCCTCGATGAACGAGGCCTTCATCTTCGTCGGCGTCTCGCTCTGGTCGGGGCTGTGCTGGCTGCTCAGCACCACGGTGTCGATGCTGTGCGGCTTGCCGTCGACGTAGCGCATCGTCACCTGGCTCTTCGCGTCGGGGCGCAGGAAGGGCAGGCGGCCGTCCTTGCGCAGTTGCGCCTGGCGCTCGACCAGGCGGTGCGCGTAGTGGATCGGCGCGGGCATCAGCTCGGGTGTTTCGTCGCAGGCGTAGCCGAACATCAGGCCCTGGTCGCCGGCGCCGGTGTTCAGGTGGTCGTCGCTGGCGTGGTCGACGCCCTGGGCGATGTCGTTGGACTGCTTGTCGTAGGCCACCAGCACCGCACAGCCCTTGTAGTCGATGCCGTACTCGGTGTTGTCGTAGCCGATGCGCTTGAGCGTGTCGCGCGCCACCTGGATGTAGTCGACATGCGCGTTGGTGGTGATCTCGCCGGCCAGCACCACCAGGCCGGTGTTGCACAGCGTCTCGGCAGCGACCCGGCTGCGCGGGTCCTGCTTGAAGATCGCGTCGAGAATGGCGTCCGAGATCTGGTCGGACACCTTGTCGGGGTGGCCCTCGGAAACGGATTCGGATGTGAAAAGGAAATCGTTCGACACTCTTAAACTCCTGGGCTGACGGTTGCGGAATCGCGTTGCCGACCGGTGCTTTGGAGGAGCGGCGAACGCTTTAGCAGCATTTCGAGGGCTGCATCCGAAGACCCAGCCCGCAGCGCCCTGCAAGTAGTTCATAACTCGGCGCCGTCCGCATTATACGAAGCATGCTCTTCCTGCTGCGCTGGCTGTCCCGGCGGTCCCTGCGATTCCTGCATGCCCTGGGCGCTTTCCTGGGCTGGCTGGTCTATGCGCTGTCGCCCAGCTACCGCAAGCGCCTGCGCGGCAACGCCCGGCGCGCCGGCGTTTCGCTGCAGCAGCGGCGCCAGTCGGTGGCCGAGGCCGGCAAGATGGTGCTGGAAAGCCTGCGCCTGTGGCTGCGTCCGAGCGGCCAGCCGATTGCCGACCCGGTGCAGTGGCAGGGCGAGCAGCTGATCGAGGACGCGCTGGCGCTCGGCCGCGGGCTGGTGTTCCTGACGCCGCACCTGGGCAGCTTCGAGGTCACCGCACAGGCCTATGCCCAGCGCTACGGCGCGCAGCGGCCGATCACGGTGATGTTCCGTCCGGCGCGCTACCGCATGATGCGCGAGCTGCAGGAGAGCGCCCGCGCCCGCCCGGCGCTGGCCACGGCGCCCGCGTCGATCGGCGGGGTGCGGCAGATGATGCGCGCACTGAAGCGCGGCGAGGCCGTCGGCCTGCTGCCCGACCAGGTGCCGCCCGAAGGCATGGGCGTCTGGGCCGACTTCTTCGGCGCCCCGGCCTACACCATGACCTTGGCGGCGCGGCTGGCGCAGCAGACCGGCGCGCCGATCGTGCTGGCCTGGTGCGAGCGGCTGCCGGACGGCCGCGGCTTCCATCTGCGCCTGAGCCGGCTCGCCGAACCGCTGCCGACGCGCGGCGGGGATGCCCAGGCGCTGCAGCTGGCACAGGCCGCGGTCATAAACCGGGCGATGCAGCAGTTGATCCAGCAATGCCCGCAGCAGTACCTGTGGGGCTACCACCGCTACAAGCGGCCGCGCCGCGACGAGGCCGTGCCGGCCGCTGTTGACACCGCATGAAGGCCTGGCCGGCGCATGCGCTGCTGGGCATGCTGTGGCTGCTGCACTGGCTGCCCCTGTCGTGGCAGGCCGTGCTGGGCGCTGCGCTCGGCCGGGTGCTCTATACCGCGGCCCGCGAGCGGCGACGCATCTCGGCACGCAACGTGCGGTTGTGCTTGCCCGAACTGAATGCCGAGCAACGCCGATCCTTGCTGCGCGACCACTTCCGCTGGCTCGGACGCAGCGCCGTCGAACGTGCGCTGCTGTGGTACGGCAGCCCGCAGCGGCTGCGCCGCCTGATCCACGTCGAAGGCGACGTGCACCTGGCCGAGCGCAGCGAGCGGCCGGTGATGTGGCTGGTGCCGCACTTCGTCGCGCTGGAGGCGGCCGGCATGGCGACGCAGCTGTTCCAGAGCCGGCCGGTGGCCTCGATCTACCAGGCGCAGAGCCAGCCGGTGTTCGACGCCGCGATGCACCGCGGCCGCTCGCGTTTCGGCCAGGGCGAACTGTTCTCGCGCCGCGACACCGCTCGCCCGCTGCTGCGTGCCATCCGCCGCGGCCATGCCTTCTTCAACCTGCCGGACATGGACTTCGGCCTCAAGGACGCGGCCTTCGTGCCCTTCTTCGGCGTCCCGGCCGCGACCTTGCTGGCGCCTTCGAGGATGGCGCGGGCGCTGGACATGGTGGTGCAGCCGGTGGTGGCAAGCATCCTGCCGGGCGGCCAGGGCTACCGCGTGCGCTTCCTGCCGCCGTGGACCGACTGGCCCAGCGACGACCCGCTCGCCGACGCGCGGCGCATGAATCAATGGATCGAGTCCGCGGTGCGTGCCGATCCGGCGCAGTACCTGTGGGTGCACAAGCGCTTCAAGACGCGCCCGCCTGGCGAGCCGGACTTCTACGCCGACGCGTGACAAGACACGCTGGCGCTGCGGCGCAGGCTGCGAGTCCCGGCGGCTCCCACAGCGCCTGAGTGCGGTGGGACGGGCCGAGCGCCAGCCGCGTCGCGCGGGTGGCATGTCGCGTCAGCGAGGTGAAGACGGCAAATGCTGCCGTGCTGTGGCCACAACCTGCGCAGCGCGTTGCGGCGCAGGCTCATTTCGCGTCAGCGAAGTGAAGGCGGCGCATGCCGCCGTGCCGTAGCCATAATTGCCGGATGAGATTGCGCTTCACCAAGATGCAAGGCGCGGGCAACGATTTCGTGATGCTCGACGCCACCCGCCAGCCGCTGAACCTGAGCACCGAGCAGTTCCGCGCGCTCGCCGACCGGCATTTCGGCATCGGCGCCGACCAGATCCTGGTGGTCGAGCCGCCGCGCTCGCCCGGCGTGGACTTCGGCTACCGCATCTACAACGCCAGCGGCGACGAGGTCGAGCATTGCGGCAACGGCGCGCGCTGCTTCGTGCGCTTCGTGCGCGAGCGCGGGTTGACCGACAAGCGCCGCATCCGCGTCGAGACCGTCAACCGGCAGATCGAGCTGCAGCTGCGCGACGACGGTCGGATCACGGTCGACATGGGTGCACCGGAGTTTGGCCACGAGCGCATCCCCTTCCTGGCGGCGGGCATGACGCCGCGCAATCTGGGCGACTTCGAGCTTTGGCCGCTGGAGCTGATCGATGCCAGCGTCGAGGTGGCCGTGCTGTCGATGGGCAATCCGCACGCGGTGCAGCGCGTCGACGACGTCACCACCGCCGACGTGGCCGCACTGGGCCCGGAGATCGAGGTGCTGGACTGTTTTCCGCACAAGGTCAACGCCGGCTTCGTGCAGGTGCTGTCGCGCACGCACATCGCGCTGCGTGTGTTCGAGCGCGGCGCCGGCGAGACACTGGCCTGCGGCACCGGCGCCTGCGCCGCGGTGGTGGCCGGCATCCGGCTGGGCTGGCTCGACCCGCGCGTCGAGGTCGACACGCGCGGCGGGCGCCTGGACATCGAGTGGGCTGGAGCGGGCCGGCCGGTGCTGATGACCGGCCCGGCAACCACCGTCTTCGAAGGGGAAATCGAACTGTGAGCATCCAAGGCATCACCGAGCACGACATCAGCAACTACCTGCTGAACACGCCCGGCTTCTTCGAGCGCCATGCCGAGCTGCTGGCCACCGTGCAGCTGACCAGCCCGCACGGCCAGCGCGCGGTGTCGCTGCAGGAGCGGCAGATGGAAATGCTGCGCGAGCGCATCAAGGGCCTGGAGCACAAGATCATCGAGATGATCCGCAACGGCCAGGACAATGTGGCCATTGCCGACCGGCTGCACCAGTGGACCCTGGCGCTGCTGCTCACCGCCGATGCAGCCGAGCTGCCGCAGGTGCTGCTCGACGACCTGTCGCAGCGCTTCCAGATCCCGCAGGCCGCGTTGCGACTGTGGGGCGTGGCCGAAGCCCATGCCACGCTTGCCGGCGGCGCAGCCGGTCAGCGAGGACCTGAAGGCCTTCGCTGCCAGCCTGTCGCTGCCCTACTGTGGGGCAAACGCCGGCTTCGAGGCCTCGTCGTGGTTCGACGAAGACTGCGGCGTGCTGTCGATGGCGATGGTGCCGCTGCGGTTGTCCGGCTCGGTGGACGCCTTCGGTTTGCTGGTGCTGGGCTCGCCCGACCCGACTCGCTACGCCGCGCAGATGGGCACCGAGTTCCTGTCGCGCATCGGCGAGCTGGCCAGCGCCAGCCTGTCGCGGCTGCTGGCCTGAGAACCTGAGGGCCGTGGAAGACGCGCTGGCTCCCGACCTGCAGCGCTACATCGAACACCTGCGCGTCGAGCGCCGCCTGGCGCCGCGCAGCGTGCAGATGGTGCACGACGCCTTGCTGCGGCTGCAGCAGTCGGCCGCGGACGCCGGGGTGGACCTGCGCCAGGTGCAACCGATGCATGTGCGGCGCTGGGCGGCGATGCTGCGCGAACGGCCGCTGGCCGCGCGCAGCATCGCCATCCACCTGTCGGCCTGGCGCGGGCTGTACCGCTGGTGGGGGCGCAATGGCGAGGTGCAGATCAACCCGGTCGAAGGCGTGCGCGCGCCGAAAGCGCCGAAGCCGCTGCCCAAGGCGTTGTCTGTGGAGCAGGCGGTGTCGCTGGTCGCCTTCGAGCCGACCCAGGGCGACGCGGGCTTGAGCGCGCGCGACCATTGCATGGTCGAGCTGCTGTACGGCAGCGGGCTGCGCGTGGCCGAGCTGGTGGGCCTGGACCATCGCGCCAGCGACGCGGCGGCCGGCTGGGTCGACGCCGCCGATGCCAGCGCCACGGTGCTGGGCAAGGGCAGCAAACGGCGCAGCGTGCCGGTGGGCCCGGCGGCGCTGGCCGCGCTGCGTGCCTGGCTGCAACATCGCGGGCAGATCGCCGCGCCCGACGAGCCGGCGCTGTTCGTCAGCCGCCGCGGCACGCGGCTCACGGCCAGCCAGGTGCGCTCGCGGCTGAAGGGCCTGGCGCTGCAGGCCGGGCTGCCCACCCACGTGCATCCGCACATGCTGCGCCACAGCTTCGCGTCGCACCTGCTGCAAAGCAGCGGCGACCTGCGCGCGGTGCAGGAGCTGCTCGGCCACGCCAACATCGCGACCACGCAGGTCTACACGCGCCTGGATTTCCAGCATCTGGCCAAGGTCTATGACGCCGCCCATCCGCGGGCGAAGCGCAAATGACGGCTGGATTCTGTCTGCGGCACGGCGCTGCGCGCCTTCACATCGCTTCGCGATATGCCCTCGGCGGGACGCCGCGGGCGCTCGGGCCCTCCGACAACGCGCAGGCGTTGTCGCGGCCGCGGCCCTCTGAGCCTGCGACGCAACGCGCGCCAAGCGCGCGTGGTCAGCATCTGGCGAAGGTCTTCGACGCACACCCCCGGGCCAGGCGCAAGTGAAGGCCATCCGCCTGCGCGAAGGCAAGGAGCGCTCGCTGCTGCGCCGCCACCCCTGGGTCTTCGAAGGCAGCATCGCCAGGGGCCGGGCCGACCCCGGCGAGACGGTGCGCGTCGAGGCGCACGACGGCCGCTTCCTGGCCTGGGGGGCGTACAGCCCGCAGTCGGCCATCCGCGTGCGTGCCTGGAGTTTCATTGAGTCCGAGCGCATCGACGCCGCCTTCTTCGCGCGGCGCGTGCAGCGCGCGCTGGCGCTGCGTGCGCGTCTGGCGGTGGACAGCGACGGCGTGCGCCTGGTGCACGGCGAGGCCGACGGCCTGCCTGGACTGGTGGTCGACCGCTACGCCGACACGCTGGTGGCGCAGGTCGGCTTCGTCGGCGTCGAGCGCTGGAAGGACGTGATCGCCGACGCGCTGCTGCAGTGCGCCGCCGGCACGGCGCGGCTGTACGAGCGCTCGGACCTGGGCGTGCGCAAGCTCGAAGGCCTGCCCGAACAGCAGGGCTGGCTGCGCGGCGATGGCCCCACACACCTGCAGATCCGCGAGCATGGCTGGACGCTGCATGTGGACGTGGCGCAGGGCCACAAGACCGGCACCTACCTCGATCAGCGCGACAACCGCCTGCACTTTGCCCAGGCGGTGCGCCATTTCGGCTGCGCCGAGGTGCTCAACTGCTACAGCTACACCGGGGGATTCACGCTGGCGGCGCTGGCCGGCGGCGCGCGCCAGGTGACCAGCGTGGATTCTTCCGCGCCGGCACTTGCGCTGGCGCGGCAGCATGTGCGGGTCAACGGCTTCGACGACACGCGGCACGAGTCGGTGGATGCCGACGTCAACGCCTACCTGCGCGCTGCGCTGGAGCAGGGCCGGCGCTTCGACGCCATCGTGCTCGACCCGCCGAAGTTCGCTCACACCGCGGCGCAGGCCGAGCGCGCGGCGCGCGCCTACAAGGACATCAACCGCCTGGGCCTGAAGCTGCTGCGCCCGGGCGGGCTGCTGTTCACTTTTTCGTGCTCGGGCGGCATCGGGCCGGAACTGTTCCACAAGATCGTCGCCGGCGCCGGCCTCGATGCCGGCGTAGACGCCGCCATCCTGCGGCGCATGGCCGCCGCGCCCGACCACCCGACGACGCTGGAGTTCCCCGAGGGCGACTACCTCAGCGGCCTGGCACTGCTGGCGCGCGCCTGAGCCGGACCGGGCAGGCCAATGGCCGGCTCGAACTTGGCGCGATGCACGCTGAAGTAGGCCTTGACCTGGCGTACGTTGGCGTCCTGAGTGAACAGCCTTTGCACCAGCGCTTGGTAGGAGGGCATGTCGGCGGCCCACACCACCAGCACGAAATCCGGGCCCGGCGACACCCGGTAGCACTGCTGCACCGCGGCGTCGGCGACCGCGCGCTGCTGGAAGGCGTCGAGGTGCTCGGCGCCCTGGCGGTCGAGCGTCACCTCGACCACCGCCGTCAGCCCGTGGCCCAGCCGTTCATGCGAAAGCAGCGCCACGCGCCGCTCGATCGCGCCCATCTCCACCAGCCGGCGCACGCGGCGCAGGCAGGTGGCCGCGGACACATGGGCAGCGACAGCCAGATCCTGGTTGGACAGCGAGGCGTCCTTCTGCAGCAGGTCGAGCAGCCGCAGGTCGGTAGGGTCGAGCGTGAGATCATTCACGAAATGATGACCATATTCTTTAGTCGGTGATGATGAATTCTTTCACGTTGGCATTGACAGATCGTAGTTCGTTCATCTGCAGCCTATTTCTTGCAAGCTTATTGCGCAACGCCCAGCCTACCATGCCGTCATTCCAACGACTCGACCTGAAGGCTTCCCATGTGCGGCATCGTCGGCGCGGTCAGCAACCGCAACATCGTCCCCATCCTGATCGAAGGCCTGAAGCGCCTGGAATACCGCGGCTATGACAGCTGCGGCGTGGCCGTGCATCAGGACGGCCAGCTGCAGCGGGCGCGCAGCACGGCGCGCGTGGCCGAGCTGGAAGCCGGCGTGGCCAAAGACGGCATCGCCTCCGGCACCGGCATCGCCCACACCCGCTGGGCCACGCACGGCGCACCCGAGGTGCACAACGCCCACCCGCACTTCAGCCGCAACCGCATTGCGCTGGTGCACAACGGCATCATCGAGAACCACGACGAGCTGCGCGCCGAACTGCAGGGCCGCGGCTACGAATTCAGCAGCCAGACCGACACCGAGGTCATCGCCCACCTGGTGGACCACCTGTATGACGGCGACCTTTTCGACGCCGTGCAGCGCGCCGTGCAGCGGCTGAAGGGCGCGTACGCCATCGCGGTGTTCTGCCGCGACGAGCCGCAGCGCGTGGTCGGCGCGCGCGAAGGCTCGCCGCTGATCCTGGGCCTGGGCCGGGGCGAGAACTTCCTGGCCAGCGATGCCATGGCGCTGGCCGGCGTGACCGACCAGATCGTCTACCTGGAGGAAGGCGACGTGGTCGACCTGCAGCTGGGCAAGACCTGGGTCGCCGCACGCCAGGCGGACGGCCGCTTCAAGGACGTGCAGCGCGAGGTGCGCACCGTGGTGGCGCACAGCGGCGCGGCCGAGCTGGGGCCGTACCGGCACTACATGCAGAAGGAGATCTTCGAGCAGCCGCGCGCCATTGCCGACACGCTGGACGCGGTGGCCGGCATCAGCCCGGAGCTGTTCGGCGACGGCGCCTACAAGGTGTTCAAGGACGTGCAGCAGGTGCTGATCCTGGCCTGCGGCACCAGCTACTACAGCGGCAGCACCGCCAAGTACTGGCTGGAGTCGATCGCCGGCATCCCCACCAGCGTGGAGATTGCCAGCGAGTACCGCTACCGCGACAGCGTGCCGAACCCGAAGACGCTGGTCGTGACCATCACGCAAAGCGGTGAGACCGCCGACACACTGGCTGCGCTGAAGCATGCGCGCTCGCTCGGCATGGCGAACACGCTGACCATCTGCAACGTGGCCACCAGCGCGATGGTGCGCGAGTGCGCGCTGGCCTACATCACCCGCGCCGGGGTCGAGGTCGGCGTGGCCTCGACCAAGGCCTTCACCACGCAGTTGGTGGGCCTGTTCCTGCTCACCCTGGCGCTGGCGCAAGCGCGCGGCCGCCTGGGCGACGCGCAGGAGCAGCAGCACCTGAAGGCGCTGCGCCACCTGCCGGTGGCGGTGCAGGCGGTGCTGGCGCTGGAGCCGCAGATCATCGCCTGGGCCGAGGACTTCGCGCGCAAGGAGAACGCGCTGTTCCTGGGCCGCGGGCTGCACTACCCGATCGCGCTGGAGGGCGCGCTCAAGCTCAAGGAGATCAGCTACATCCATGCCGAGGCCTACCCCGCCGGCGAGCTGAAACACGGCCCGCTGGCGCTGGTGACCAGCGCGATGCCGGTGGTGACGGTGGCGCCAAACGACGCGCTGGTGGACAAGCTGAAGAGCAACATGCAGGAAGTGCGCGCGCGCGGCGGTGAACTTTTTGTCATCGCCGACGAAGGCACGCGCATCGACAGCGGCCCGGGCGTGCGCGTGATCCGCATGCCCGAGCACTACGGCGTGCTGTCGCCGATCCTGCATGTGGTGCCGCTGCAGTTGCTGGCCTATCACACCGCCTGCGCGCGCGGCACGGATGTGGACAAGCCACGCAACTTGGCGAAGTCGGTCACCGTAGAGTGATCGACTTCGCGGGTCGCGACAACAACACTGCTTGGAA
>CAWFQP010000055.1:0-25527 GCA_963818005.1 uncultured Pseudomonadota bacterium | reverse complement strand
GCTCGCGCGCCTGGTTCGACAACCCGGACAATCCCGACATGACCGCGCTCTACCTCGAGCGCTACATGAACTTCGGCCTGACGCGCGAGGAGCTGCAGGCCGGCAAGCCGATCATCGGCATCGCCCAGTCGGGCTCGGACCTGTCGCCCTGCAACCGCCACCACCTGGAGCTGGCCGCAGCGCGTGCGCGAGGGCATCCGCGAGGCCGGCGGCATCGCCTTCGAGTTTCCGGTGCATCCGATCCAGGAGACCGGCAAGCGGCCGACGGCCGCGCTCGACCGCAACCTCGCCTACCTCGGGCTGGTCGAGCTTCTCTACGGCTACTTCATCGACGGCGTGGTGCTCACCACCGGCTGCGACAAGACCACGCCCGCGCAGCTGATGGCGGCGGCCACCGTCGACATCCCGGCCATCGTGCTCTCCGGCGGGCCGATGCTGAACGGCTGGTTCCGCGGCGAGCGCACCGGCTCGGGCACCATCGTCTGGAAGGCGCGCCAGCTGCTGGCCGCCGGCGAGATCAACCACGAGCAGTTCATCGACCTGGTCGCCTCCTCGGCGCCCTCGCCCGGCCACTGCAACACCATGGGCACCGCCTCGACCATGAACTCGCTGGCCGAGGCGCTCGGCATGTCGCTGCCCGGCTGCGCCGCGATCCCGGCGCCGCACAGGGAGCGTCGCGAACGCCTACGAGACCGGCAAGCGCATCGTCGACATGGTGTGGGAGGACCTGCGCCCGTCGAAGATCATGACGCGCGAGGCCTTCGAGAACGTGCATCGTCGTCAACTCGGCGATCGGCGGCTCGACCAACGCGCCGATCCACTTCAACGCGATCGCCCGCCACATCGGCGTCAAGCTCGACAACAACGACTGGGAGAAGATCGGCTACGACATCCCGCTGCTGGTCAACCTGCAGCCGGCCGGCGAGTACCTGGGCGAGGAATACCATCGCGCCGGCGGCGTGCCGGCGGTCGTCAACGAGCTGATGAAGGCCGGCAAGATCCGCAAGAACGCGACTCACCGTCAACGGCAAGACGCTGGCCGAGAACTGCAAGGACACGCCGGTCCAGGACCGCAACGTGATCTGGCCCTACAAGAAGCCGATGAAGAAGCAGGCCGGCTTCCTCAACCTGAAGGGCAACCTGTTCGACAGCGCGATCATGAAGACCAGCGTGATCTCGGACGAGTTCCGCGAGCGCTATCTGTCGAACCCGAAGGACCCGAATGCCTTCGAGGGCCGCGCCATCGTGTTCGACGGCCCGGAGGACTACCACCACCGCATCGACGATCCGAAGCTCAAGATCGACGACGACTGCCTGCTGTTCGTGCGCGGCACCGGCCCGATGGGCTATCCGGGCGCGGCCGAGGTGGTGAACATGCAGCCGCCGGCGTACCTGATCAAGAAGGGCATCACCGAGCTGCCCTGCATCGGCGACGGCCGCCAGTCGGGCACCTCGGGCTCGCCGTCGATCCTGAATGCCTCGCCGGAAGCGGCGAGCGGCGGCGGGCTCGCGATCCTCAAGACCGGCGACCTGGTGCGCATCGACCTCAACAAGCGCACGCGCCAACATCCTCATCAGCAAGGAGGAACTGAGCGCGCGCCGCGCGGCGCTCGAGGCGCAGGGCGGCTTCAAGTACCCGCCGAGCCAGACGCCCTGGCAGGAGATCCAGCGCGGCATGGTCGACGAGCTGTCCAACGGCATGGTGCTCAAGCCCGCGGTGAAGTACCAGAGGATCCACGACCAAGGGCGTGCCGCGGGACAATCACTGATCTCACAGCAAGGGCAAGACATGAGGAACAAAGCCACCATCTGCGCCGTTGGCAACTGCTCGCCGTGGTCGAAAACGGCTTGAACGCGCACTTCACCGTGGTGCGCGAGCCCCACCTCGAGGTGCGTGGCATTGCCGTCAGCGGCGGTCACACCCGCATCGACGCGGCCTTCGTCGAACTGTTCCCGCGGCTGGAGATCGTCGCCAGCTTCGGCGTCGGCTACGACCACATCGATGCCGCCGACGCTGGCGGAGCGCGGCATCGTCGTCACGCACACGCCCGACGTGCTCACCGGCGAGGTCGCCGACCTGGCGCTGGGTCTGCTGATCGCCACCGTGCGCCAGCTGCCGCAGGTGGACCGCTACCTGCGCGCCGGCAAGTGGCTGAAGACGGCCCTATCCGCTGACCGCCACGCTGCGCGACCGCAAGATCGGCATCCTCGGCCTGGGCCGCATCGGCAAGGCCGTCGCGCAGCGGCTGGAAGCCTTCGACCTGGAGATCGACTACCACGGCCGCAAGCCGCAGCCCGACGTGACCTATCGCTACCACCCGACGCTGCTGGACCTGGCGCAAAGCTGCGACGTGCTGATGGTGGTGGCCTCCGGCGGCGCCGAGACCCGCCACATGGTCAACACGGAGGTGCTCGAGGCGCTGGGGCCGGACGGCATCGTCATCAACGTTGGCCGCGGCACGGTCATCGACGAGCCGGCGCTGATCGAGGCGTTGCGCGACAAGAAGATCCTGTCGGCCGGACTGGACGTGTTCGAGGACGAGCCGCGCGTGCCGGCCGAACTGATCGCGATGGACCATGTGGTGCTGCTGCCGCATGTCGGCTCGGCCTCGGTGCACACGCGCAATGCGATGGGCCAGCTGGTGGTCGACAACCTGGTGTCCTGGTTCGGCGGCAAGGGCGCGCTGACGCCGGTGCCCGAGTGCCAGGCGCTGGCGGCGAAGGCGCCCAAGGGCTGAGCCGTGCCGCAGGCGCGACTGCTCGCACTGGACTGGGGCACGTCCTCGCTGCGCGCCTACCTGCTGGGCGAGAGCGGCTCGCTGGTCGAGCAGCGTAGCCAGCCCTGGGGCATCCTGCACCTGCCCGACGGTGGCTTCGCGGCGGCGTTGGAGGGCATCGCTGGCGACTGGCTGGCGTCATGCCCGAACTGCCTGTCATCGCCTCGGGCATGGTCGGCAGCGCGCAGGGCTGGCGCGAGGTGCCCTACGCGCACTGTCCGGCCGATGCCGCGGCGCTGGCGCGCGCAACTGCTGCGCTTCGAGGCCCTGCCGGGCGTGCGTGCTGCACATCGTGCCGGGCGTGCGCCGGCGCGGCCGCGGCCCGACGTGATGCGCGGCGAAGAAACGCAGGTGATCGGCGCTGCTGGCCGGCAGGCGGCGCTGGCCGGCACGCGCGCTGGTCCTGCCGGGCACGCACAGCAAGTGGGTGCAGGTCGAGGACGGGCGCATCGTCGGCTTCCACACCTACATGACCGGCGAGCTGTTCGCGCTGCTGCGCGAGCATTCGATCCTGGGCCGGCCGGCGCGCAGGCCGGTGGCGGCCGGTGCGACGAGGCCTTCGATCGCGGCGTGGCGGCCGTGCGCGCCGCGGGGCCGCCGGCGCGACGCACGTGCTGTTCTCGGCACGCACGCTGGTGCTGGGCGGCGTGCTGCACGCCGACGACAGCCTCGAATACCTGTCCGGCCTGCTCATCGGCGAGGAGCTGCGCTGCGCGCTGGCCGCCGGTGCACGGCACCGCCGGTGCTGGTCGGCGATGCGGCGCTGTGTGCGCGCTACCGCCGCGCGCTGACGCTGTTCGATCGGGCGTCGCAGACGGCCGGCGAGGGCGCGGCCGCGGCCGGCTTATGGCAAATTGCACTGCAGGCCGGGCTGCGCCGTGGAGGAGAGCGCATGCGCGAGCACCTGGCCGAACTGCCGCTGATCGCCATCCTGCGCGGCATCACGCCGGACGAGGCCGTGCCGGTGGGCCTGGCGCTGGCCGAGGCCGGGCTTCCGCCTCATCGAGGTGCCGCTGAACTCGCCGCAGCCGCTGCGCAGCATCGAGCCGCTGGCGCGCGAGCTGGGCGAGCGCTGCCTGGTCGGCGCGGGCACGGTGATGCAGCGCGGCGCAGGTGGACGAGGTGGCCGACGGCCGGCGGCCGGCTGATCGTCATGCCGCATGCCGATGCCGACGTGATCCGCGCGGCCAAGGCGCAGGGCCTGTGGTGCGCACCGGGCATCGCCACGCCCACCGAAGGCTTCGCCGCGCTGGCGGCCGGCGCCGATGCGCTGAAGCTGTTCCCGGCCGAACTGCTGACGCCGGCGGTGCTGAAGGCGCTGCGCGCGGTGTTCCCGCCGGAAATGCTGTTCCTGCCGGTGGGCGGCATCACGCCGCAGAACCTGGCAGCCTACGCAGCAGCCGGGCGCCAGCGGCTTCGGCCTGGGCTCGGCGCTGTACAAGCCGGGACTGTCAGCCGTCGCAGGTGAAGGTCCAACGCCGTGCCTTCGTGCAGGCCTGGCGCGACATCGTCGCGCCGGGCTGACGCGGGCCACGGTGGCCGCGATCGGCGCCGCGCGCGTCGGCATCCGCCTGTCGCCTTACGGTGTCTTCAACGGCACCGGGGCCTTCGATGGTGTCGAGGCGCAGTACCTGGCGCTGGCGCGCGAGCTCGGCGCACTGAAGCTGGCCTACCTGCACCAGGTCGACCATTCGTCGATGGGCGCGCCCGAAGTGCCGGCCGCCTTCAAGGCCGGGCTGCGCGCAGCCTTCGGCGGCAGCTTCATCGCGTCCGGCGGCCTGGACCGCGGCAGCGCCGAACAGTTGCTGAAGGAAAGAAACGGCGACCTGGTGGCCTTCGGCCGCGCCTGGCTGGCGAACCCGGACCTGATCGAGCGCATGCAGGCCGGCCTGCCGTTGAACGCGCCGGACCCGAGCACCTTCTACACGCCGGGCGCCAAGGGCTATACCGACTATCCGCGCGCCGAGGCCGAGGCCGAGGCCGTGGCCTGACGAGCTGGGCTCGGCTACTGCCCGACCACCACTTCGCTGATCTGCATCACCGGCGCGATGTCGGTGTAGTTGGGGATGTCGCCCATGATCTCCTTCATGTGCGGCCCCATGCCGGCCTGGAAGGTTTCGACCGAGTCGCAGTAGATGTGGCACATGCCCACATAGGTCGGCTGGCGCACCGGGCGCGCCACCGGCCAGGCCCTTGTCCACCGTGTAGAACCTGCAGGCGTCGCCCATCTTCGCCTTGACCAGCGGCATGTGC
Organism: uncultured Pseudomonadota bacterium; assembly: GCA_963818005.1. Lineage (GTDB taxonomy): Bacteria > Pseudomonadota > Gammaproteobacteria > Burkholderiales > Burkholderiaceae_C > Rubrivivax. The sequence continues at coordinate 20,497 of CAWFQP010000055.1, read as the reverse complement.
TTGTCGCGGTAGTAGGCGTGGTCGAAACGCGCGCCTTCCTTGTTCGGGTACATCACACTGACCTTGATCATGTCTTGTCTCCTGGGGCTTATGCGGCCAGCAATTGCCTCAGCACGTAGGGCAGGATGCCGCCGTGCACATAGTAGTCGACCTCGATCGGCGTATCGATGCGCAGCGTCACCGGTCACGCGCCGCGGCGTGCCGTCGGCGCCGGTGATCACCAGCGTGGCATCGCCCTGCGGCACGATCTGCGCGGCCAGTTCGACGTCGATGGTCTCGCTGCCCGTCAGCCCCAGCGACTGCCAGGTGTCGCTGCCCTTGAACTGCAGCGGCAGCACGCCCATGCCCACCAGGTTGCTGCGGTGGATGCGCTCGAAGCTCTTCGCCACCACCGCCTTGATGCCCAGCAGCATCGTGCCCTTGGCGGCCCAGTCGCGGCTGGAGCCGGTGCCGTATTCCTCGCCGGCGAAGATCACCGTCGGCACGCCGGCCTCCATGTAGTTGATGGCGGCGTCGTAGATCGGCAGCTTGTCGCCCGCGGTGCTTGCGCCGCTGCCTGCGGTCAGCTGGTACAGCGTCACGCCGCCTTCCTCGCGCGAGCCGTCCGCGGCGGCCGGGATCATCAGGTTCTTGATGCGCACGTTGGCGAAGGTGCCGCGCATCATCACCTCGTGGTGGCCGCGGCGTGAGCCGTAGCTGTTGAAGTCGACCGGCTTGACGCCCTGTTCGATCAGGTACTGGCCGGCCGGCGAGCTGGCCTTGATCGAACCCGCCGGCGAGATGTGGTCGGTGGTGATCGAATCGCCGAACAGCGCCATGATGCGCGCGTCCTTGACGCCGGCCACCAACGGCTTCGGCGTCATCGTGAAGCCCTGGAAGAACGGCGGCTGCGCGATGTAGCTGCTGTGCGGCCAGTCGTAGACCTGGCCCTTGGCGCCCTTGATCGCGTCCCACAGCTTGCCCGGCTTGGCCGCCACGTTGTCGTAGTTCGCGCGGAAGGCCTTCGGGTCCATCGCGAACTTCAGCAGCGCGTGCACCTCGTCGCTGCTCGGCCAGACGTCGCCCAGGTACACCGGCTGGCCCTTCTTGCCGGTGCCCAAGGGCTGGGTCATCAGGTCCACCGTCATGTTGCCGGCGATGGCATAGGCCACCACCAGCGGCGGGCTGGCCAGGAAGTTGGCCTTCAGGTTGGGGTGGATGCGCGCCTCGAAGTTGCGGTTGCCCGACAGCACCGCGGCGCAGACCAGGTCGTTGCCGGTGATGGCCTCGTTGATCGGGCCGTCAGGTCGCCGGCATTGCCGATGCAGGTGGTGCAGCCGTAGCCGGCGACGTTGAAGCCGAGCTTTTCCAGGTAGGGCAGCAGCCCGGTCTTGCTGAGGTACTCGGTGACGATGCGCGAGCCCGGCGCCAGCGAGGTCTTGATGTGCGGCTTGACCTTCAGCCCGGCTTGCACCGCCTTCTTGGCCAGCAGCCCGGCGGCCAGCAGCACGCTGGGGTTGCTGGTGTTGGTGCAACTGGTGATCGCGGCGATCAGCACGTCGCCGTTGTGCAGGCTCAGGCCGTCGCTGGTGCTGACACTGCGGCCCAGCTTGTCGGCCGGCTGGTTGAAGCCGTTGTCGGCCGCCGGAGCGCTGAACAGCTCGCCGAACTTCGTCGCCACATCGGTCAGCGTGATGCGGTCCTGCGGCCGCTTCGGCCCGGCCAGCGACGGCGCCACCGTGCCCAGGTCGAGTTCGATCACCTGGCTGTAGTCGATCTCGCCGGCCTCGGGGATGCCGAACAGCTGCTGCGCCTTGAAGTAGGCCTCGAAGGCCTCGATCTCGCCCTTGCTGCGGCCGGTGCCCTTGAAGTAGTCGATGGTGCGTTCGTCCACCGGGAAGAAGCCCATCGTGGCGCCGTATTCCGGTGCCATGTTGGCGATGGTGGCGCGGTCGGGCAGCGACAAGGTGCGTGTGCCGGCGCCGAAGAACTCGACGAACTTGCCCACCACCTTGTGCTTGCGCAGCAGCTCGGTGACGGTGAGCACCAGGTCGGTGGCGGTGCAGCCTTCGCGCAGCTGGCCACCGAGCTTCAGGCCGACCACGTCCGGCGTCAGGAAGTACACCGGCTGGCCCAGCATGCCGGCCTCGGCCTCGATGCCGCCCACGCCCCAGCCGACCACGCCGATGCCGTTGATCATGGTCGTGTGGCTGTCGGTGCCGACCAGGGTGTCGGGGTAGTAGACCCCGTCCTTGCCCTTGTGCACGCCGCGCGCCAGGTATTCCAGGTTCACCTGGTGCACGATGCCGAAGCCGGGCGGCACGACGCCGAAGGTGTCGAAGGCCTGCATGCCCCATTTCATGAACTGGTAGCGCTCCTGGTTGCGCTGGAACTCCAGTTTCATGTTCAGGTCCAGCGCCTGCTTGCTGCCGTAGTGGTCGACCATCACCGAGTGGTCGACCACCAGGTCCACCGGCACCAGCGGCTCGATGGTCTTGGGGTCGCGGCCCATGTCGGCGGCGACGTTGCGCATCGCCGCCAGGTCCACCAGCAGCGGCACGCCGGTGAAGTCCTGCAGCACCACGCGCGCCACGACGAAGGGGATCTCGTCCGTGCGCGGCGCGTTCGGCTGCCAGTTCGCCAGCTGGGCCACCTGTTCGGGACCGACCTTGACGCCGTCGCAGTTGCGCAGCACCGATTCCAGCACGATGCGTATCGACACCGGCAGCCGCTTGATGTTCGGGTAGGCCTTGGCCAGTGCCGGCAGCGAATACAGCTTGCCGCTCTTGCCGGAGGCGGTGCTGAAGCTCTTCAGCGTGCTGGCAAGGGGGTGCGGTGGATTCGCGGGGGTGGGGCGGTTGCGGGCCATGCTGTCGCTCCTGCGTCGATGATGCCGACGATTGTGCATGGCACGGGCCTTCGTCGTGCACAGTGGCAGAGTGCGGTAGGGGCACTGGCCGGCGTGAAGGCGACACCAGGTTCGCAGGTCAGAATCGGGCCGATTGCACCAATGGCTGGGTTCTACGGCAAGCACCTGGCAGCGCCTGAGCGGCTGCCCTTCGCGCTGTATTCGTCGGTGGCTTCGTTGTCGCTGGTCGTCGTGATTGGCGACATCGGCGTGCGCACGCACAGCGTCAGCCCGCACGTTGCCTCGGCGCTGCTGGGTGCGGGCCTGTTGTCGGTACTGTTGTTCCTCGCCCCCGTAGGCGCATTGCGGCCGCATGCCGCGGCGCAGCCCGGCACGGCCGAAGCGATGACGGACGCCGATTGACGTGCGTCGAGCGCCGGCGCCTCGAGAACGTTCGGCCCAAGGTGGCGAGTTAAACTGTCTGTTGAGCCCGGCACATGCCCGCACGAGAGCTGTGCCATTCCATCCGTTTCAACCACAGTGCTGGAACGCAGCATCAGGAGAGAGCATGAGCATCAAGAGCATCCTTGGCATCAGCGCGTTGTCGCTGTCGCTGATGACCGGCGCGGCCTTCGCGCAGGACAAGGCAGCCAAGCAAGCCGAGATCGTGAAGGTCGCGGCGACCACACTCGACAAGTTCTACGCCAAGAAGCCCGATCTCAAGGACGCGGTGGCGAAGGCTCCGGGTTATGCGGTGTTCACCACCTACGGACTGAGCTTCCTGGTCGGCGGTAGCGGTGGACACGGCATCGTGCACGACAACAAGACGAAGAAGGACGTGTTCATGAAGATGGGCGCTGGCAGCGTCGGCTTCCAGATCGGAGCGGCCGAGAGCGACATCTTGATCATCTTCAATACCGAGGCGCGAATGAAGGAATTCGTCGACAACGGCTGGGCCTTTGGCGGTGGCGCCAACGTCGGCGCCGGTGGCGGCGGCAAGACGGGCGGAGGTGGCAGCGCAGCGGGTGTGATGGGCGGCGCGCAGAGTTACACCCTGACGAAGACCGGGCTTACGGCAGACCTGCTGTCGATCGGCAGCGCCAAGGTCTGGAAGGACGATCAGCTCAACTGAGATGCCGGACCGGGCACGTTGCCTGACACGTGTCGGTCCGCGGGGTCTGGCTTAGCAACGGGCGAATAGCGCCCAATCATGGGAGAGGTTCAATGAGATTCACGCAGTTTTTGACCATCGGCGCACTGAGCATGTCGCTCATCGTCGGCAATGCCTTTGCCGCGACCAAGGCGGAAAAACAGGCTGAAGCACTGAAGGCCACCGCGGCCGCGCTGGACAGGTTCTATGCGAAGAAGCCCGAGCTGAAGGCGACCCTCGCCGCCGTGCCGGGCTATGCGGTGTTCACCACCTATGGTGTCAGCTTCATCGTCGGCGGCAGCGGCGGCACCGGCGCCGTGCGCGACAACAATACGAAGAAGATCACCTTCATGAAGCTCGGTGGCGCCAGCGCGGGCTTCCAGCTCGGCGCGGTCGAGAACGACGTGCTGGTCATCTTCAAGACGGCCAAGGCGATGGACGGCTTCGTCACCAAGGGCTGGGAAGCGTCCGGCGGCGTCACCGCCGGGGCCGCGGCGGGTGACAAGGGCGGCGGCGGCGGCCAGGGCGCCTCGGCATCGGGCGACGTGCAGACGCTGACGCTGACCAAGACAGGCATCGAAGCCGGTCTGGCCATCGGTGGCGTCAAGGCCTGGAAGGACGACGAGTTGAACTGAGCCTCGGTCGGCTGACAAGCGGGCGGCCTCGACAGGGCCGCCCTCTTTCTTTGTGGCGGCCGTTGCTCAGGGCGGCGACTGGCGCAGGCGCTGCAGCATCTGGGCGGCCTGCGGGTCGCCGGGCCGCAACTGCTGCAGCCTTTCGGCCGCAGCCAGCGCCTTGCCGCGCTGGCCCGAGCGCGCGTACAGCACCGCCAGCGCGTACGGCACGGCCGGATCCGCGGGATCGATGCGCTGCGCCTGCAGCAACGCCGCTTCGGCCGGCTTGGCCTGGCCCAGCTGCTGCAGCGCAAGTCCGTAGTTGTAATGCACACGCGCGCGCTGCGGCAGCAACTCGGCGGCTTGGGCCAGGGCCTGGGCGGCTTCGGGCAGGCGCTGCTCCTCGGCCAGCAGCAGGCCCAGCGAATACTGCAGCTCGCCCAGCTGCGGCAGCCGCTGCAGGCCCTCGCGCAGCACGCGCTCGGCGTCGGCATTGCGCGCTCTCGCGCTGTAGAACTGCGCCAGGTTGGCGCGGGCCGGAGTGAAGTCGGGGTCGATGGCCAATGCCTTCAGGTAGTGCGCCTCGGCCAGCTCGTCGCGGCCGCTCAGGCCGTAGACGACCGCCAGGTTCAACAGGTTGCCCGGCATGTCCAGCGCCACCGACTGCGCCCCGATGTACTCCGCCAGTGCGGCGTCGTAGGCAGTGCGTGTCGGCGCATCGAACTGGTCGGCCGGCAGCGACACCAGACTGCGTGCGGCGGCGATGCGCACGGCGCGCACCGGGTCCTTCAGCAGCGGCGCCAGCGCCGGCACGCGCTGCGAGGCCTCGAGCGGCTCCAGGCTCGCGGCGGCGGCAGCGCGCACTTCGGCATCGGCATCGCGCGTGGCCTCGAGGCGCTCCCCGGTGCCGACGGCGGCGTCGCCGCGCAGCATGTCGAGTGCGGTGGCGCGCACGATCGCCGGCTGTGCGGCATCGCCCGCCAGCGCGGCCAGTGAGGCAGCCGACCCGGGCGCAGCGCGCCGCGCGGCGGCGAACACCTCGCCGTAATGCGTGGGGCGCGTCGGCTTGCCGTACCAGCGCGTCACTGCATCCGCCGCCCACAACGCCGTCTTATCGGCATGGCACTGGTTGCAGGCATTGGGCGTGCCGAGCGTGACGCTCAGGTCTGGGCGCGGAATGCGCAGGCTGTGGTCCGGCCGCGGCTGCACGATCATGTAGTTCCTGGCCGGCATGTGGCAGGCGATGCACATCGCACCCGGCGAACCGGCGGCATGGTGGTGGTGCTGCGTCGAATCGTAGGCGCCGGCAGCGCTGGGGAAGGCCGGGTTGGCCTGCGGCTGGTGGCACTGCAGGCACAGCGCATTGCCCTGCAGCTTGGGCTTGGCGCTGTGCGGGTCGTGGCAGTTCGTGCAGGCCACGCCCATGCGGTACATCTTGCTCTGGCGGAACGAGCCGACGACGAAGACCTCGTCCAGTTGCTGGCCATCGGCGTGGTACAGGCCCTCGCGCAGCAGGCTGGGCAGGTAGTGGTCCAGGTGCGGCTGGCCCGGAACCGGCATCGCCGTCAGTTCGCTGCGGCGCGAGTGGCAGGCGGCGCAGACCTCGACCTGGGCCCTCGGCGTCTTCAGGTCAGCTGCCAGGCCATGGCGCTCGAGCGGCGCGACCGGCTGGCCGGTGGCCTCGAGCCGGGCCCACTCGGCGTGGCGCGAGCCCGGACCATGGCAGGACTGGCAGGACACGTTCACTTCGGACCAGCGCGAATCGAAGGCGTCGGCCTGGGTGTCGTAGCGCTTGTCGAAGCCGGTGGTGTGGCAGCTGATGCACATGGTGTTGGCCGTCTGGTAGCGGCCAGTCCAGTGCAGCACGTCGCCGGGCGGCGCCTTCTCGTTCGGCAGCAGGTGGAACCACTTGCCCTCGCGCGTATTCCAGGCGATCTGCAGCGGCTGCAGCCGGCCCTGGCCGGTGTCGATCAGGTATTGCTGCAGCGGCTCGTGGCCGAAGGTGTAGGCGACCTCGAACTCGGCCATGCGCCCGTCGGGCCCATCGGTGTGCACCATGTACTTGTCGCCACGCCGGAAGAAGCGCGTGGTCGCGCCCTGGTGCCGGAACTGCGAGTTTTCGAAGTTGCCGCGCACCGTCTGCGGTGTCGGCGCCGCCATGGCCTTGGCATGATGTGACTGCGACCAGGCCTCGCCAGCCGCCCGGTGGCAGCCCAGGCACAGCGCGTTCGCCACATAGCTGGGTGGTGGCAGCGCCGTGCTCGCCGCCGCCGAACTCGGGCCCGAGGAGGGCGGTGCCGGGCTGCGCGCGAGCCACAGCCCGGCCGCCGCGGTCAGCGCGACCAGCAGCAGCGCCGCTGCCCACAGGCCGCGGCGGCTGCGGGCCGGCGGCACCGCGGCAATCGGTGCAAGCGGCGCGGCGACGTCGGGCCCGGGGCCGGGCTTCGGGCGCCGCCTCTTCGCCATTGCGCTGAAGGCTCAGGACTGCAGCGGCAGGTAGCGCACCGACAGCACGCCGCCGATGGCGCGCAGGCTGTCCAGCACCGGCGTACCGACGGCGCTGTCGACGTCGACCAGCGTGTAGGCCATCTCGCCGCGCGACTTGTTGACCATGTTGTGGATGTTCAGCCCCGCCTGCGCCATCGCGGTGGAGATCTGCCCCAGCATGTTCGGCACGTTGGCATTGGCGATGGCCACACGGAAGGCCGACTCGCGTGCCATGCTGATCTGCGGGAAGTTGACGGCGTTGGCGACGTTGCCGTTTTCCAGGTAGTCGCGCAGCTGGTCGACGACCATGATCGCGCAGTTCTCCTCGGCCTCGCGCGTGGACGCGCCCAGGTGCGGCAAGGCAATCACGCGCGCGTGGGCGTGGGTCGCCGGGCTGGGGAAGTCGCAGACGTAGTGGCCCAGGCGCTGGCCAGCCAGCGCAGCCAGCACGGCGGCTTCGTCGACCACGCCTTCGCGCGAGAAGTTCATCAGCACCGCGCCGGCGCGCATCGAGCCGATGTTGCCGGCATTGACCAGGTTGCGCGTGGCCGCGACCAGCGGCACGTGCAGCGTGACGAAATCGCTGCCGCGCAGCACCTCGACCACGCTGGCCGCGCGCTTGACCTGCGACGGCAGGCTCCAGGCCGCGTCGACGGTGATCTCCGGGTCGTGGCCCAGCACCTGCATGCCCAGCCGGATGGCGGCGTCGGCCACCAGGCAGCCGATCTTGCCCAGGCCGACGACGCCCAGCGTCTGGCCCGACAGCTCGTAGCCGGCGAAGGCCTTCTTGCCGTCTTCGACCGCCTTGTCCATGTCGGCCATCTTCGAGTCGAGGCCGGCCACGAAGCGCAGTGCCGCGGGCAGGTTGCGCGCGGCCAGCAGCATGCCGGCCAGCACCAGTTCCTTGACGGCGTTGGCATTGGCGCCCGGCGCGTTGAACACCGGCACGCCGCGAGCGCTCATTGCAGGCACGGGGATGTTGTTGGTGCCCGCGCCGGCACGGCCTATGGCCTTGACGCTGGCCGGGATGTCCATGCCGTGCATGTCGGCCGAGCGCAGCAGCACCGCGTCGGGCGCGGCCATGTCCTTGCCCACCGCATAAGTCTCGGCCGGCAGGCGCTTCAGGCCGTTGGCCGAGATCTGGTTCAGCACCAGGATGTGCAGGCGCTGCGTCTCAACCATGCTTGGCCTCGAATTCCTTCATGTAGGCGACAAGGGCCTTCACGCCTTCGACCGGCATGGCGTTGTAGATCGACGCGCGCATGCCGCCCACCGAGCGGTGGCCCTTGAGCTGCAGCATGTGCCGCTCCTCGGCGCCCTTCAGGAAGGCCGCATCGAGCGACTCGTCCTTCAGCTTGAAGGGCACGTTCATCAGTGAACGGTCGGCCTTCGCCACCGGGCTGCTGTAGAACGAGGTGCTGTCCAGGTAGTCGTAGAGCAGTGCAGCCTTGGCCCGGTTGTGGGCCGCCATCGCCGACAGCCCGCCTTGCGCCTTGATCCACTTGAACACCAGCCCGGCGATGTAGATCGCATAGGTGGGCGGGGTGTTGAGCATCGAGTCGTTCTCGGCCTGCTGCTTGTAGTCGAAGGCCGAAGGCGTGATCGGCAGCGCCTGCCCGATCAGGTCGTCGCGCACGATCACGATCGTCAGGCCGGCGGGGCCGATGTTCTTCTGCGCGCCGCCGTAGATCAGAGCGTACTTCGACACCTCCACCGGGCCGGACAGGATGTTGCTGGACATGTCGGCCACCAGCGGCACGCTGCCGACATCGGGCGTCCAGTGGTATTCGACGCCGCCGATGGTCTCGTTGCTGCAGATGTGCACGTAGGCGGCGTTGGGGTCGAGCTTCCAGCTGTCGCGCGGCGGGATGCTGGTGTAGCCGCCGGCCTTGCCGCTGGCGGCGACGTTGACCGTGCAGTACTTGCCGGCTTCCTTGATCGACTTCTTCGACCATTCGCCGGTGTCGACGTAGTCGGCCGATGTCTTGCCGCGCAGCATGTTCATCGGCACGATGGCGTTCTCGCCGATGGCGCCGCCCTGCATGAACAGAACCTTGTAGTTCGAGGGCACGGCCAGCAGCTCGCGCAGCAGGCTCTCGGCCTCGGCATGGATGGAGATGAACTCCTTGCCGCGATGGCTCATTTCCATCACCGACATGCCCGAGCCGTGCCAGTCGAGCATTTCTTCGGCCGCCTGGCGCAGCACCGGCTCGGGCAGCGCGGCCGGGCCGGCGCTGAAGTTGAATACACGGGTCATCGGATGATCTCCATCAACAAGGGGGTAGGTCGGGCATCGGCCGGCGCGGCGGCCTGGCGGGATGCGGCACACTGGCCGGATCCCTTCACCACTGCCGCTATTCTCGCCTGATGAGCACCCTGTTCAGTGTGTCGCCCCGGCCCGAATACTTCAGCCCGGAGCACCAGGAGTTCCGCCGCACCGTGCGTGCCTTCGTCGAGCGGGAGATCGCACCCCACGCCAACGAATGGGACGAGGTGGGCACCTTCCCGCGCGAGCTGTACCGCAAGGCCGCGGCGGTGGGCATCATCGGCCTGGGCTACCCCGAGGAATATGGCGGCACGCCGGCCGACCTGTTCTTCAGCATCGTCTCGGCCGAGGAGATCGCCCGCGCCGGCTGCGGCGGGCTGCAGGCCAGCCTGGGATCGCACGGCATCGGCATGCCGCCGGTGGTGGCGCACGGCAGCGAGGCGCTGAAGCGCCGCGTGCTGCCGCCGGTGATCCGCGGCGAGAAGATCGCTGCACTGGCCATCACCGAACCCGGCGGCGGCTCCGACGTGGCGGCGCTGAAGACCACCGCGGTGCGTGAATCCACGGGGTCGGGCGACCACTATGTCGTCAATGGCGAGAAGACCTTCATCACCTCGGGCATGCGCGCCGACTACCTGAGCGTGGCGGTGCGCACCGATCCGGCCAACCGCGGCCCCGGCGGCGTGTCGCTGCTGCTGATCGACGGCGACACGCCGGGCCTGTCACGCAGCGAGCTGAAGAAGATGGGCTGGTGGTCCAGCGACACCGCGCACCTGCGCTTCGAGAATTGCCGCGTGCCGGTGGGCAACCTGATCGGCGAGGAGGGCAAGGGCTTCAAGGCCATCATGCACAACTTCAACAGCGAGCGGCTGATGATGGCCACGATGGCCTGCACCTATGCCGAGGCCTGCACCGAGGAGGCACTGGCCTGGGCGCAGGAGCGCAAGACCTTCGGTGCGGCGCTGTCCGAGCGGCAGGTCATCCGCCACAAGCTGGTGGACATGGCGACGAGGGTGGAAACCGCGCGCGCCTTCGTCTACGACCTGGCCTGGCGGCTGCAGCAGGGCCTGGGTCCCGCCGAGGCGATGGTGGCGCGCACCTGCATGGCCAAGATGGTGGCCACGCAAGCCATGCAGTTCTGCGCCGACCAGGCGGTGCAGATCCTCGGTGGCATGGGTTTCATGCGCGGCACCAAGAGCGAGCGCATCTACCGCGAGGTCAAGGTCATGGTCATCGGCGGCGGCTCGGAGGAGATCATGAAGGACCTGGCCGCGCGCCAGCTGGGGATTTGAGCTACTTGCCGGAGAGGATGGCCTTCTCGTCGTCCTCGCGGTAGCTGCGGCCTTCGCAGTCGATCTTCCAGGTCTGCAGGTCGATCTCGAAGGCCTGTACGCTCTGGCCCAGCTTGGCATTGCGCGCATTCCAGTCGCCAGCGGCCTGCTCGCGCGCGGCCAGCCGGGCATCGAAGGCCCTGGCCTTCTGCTCTGCGGCCGGCCCAAGGGCCGCGCGGTCGGCCTCCAGCGTCTTGACGCTCCGGTCCAGCTCGGCGCGCTCGCGATCAAACGAGCGGCGCTGCCGCTCAGCGGTGGGCCCGGACAGATTGGCGTTGTCGAACTTGGACACGCGTTCGTTGAAATCGGCGGTCTGCGCCGACAGTGCCTTGCTGCGCTTGTCGATCTCGGCCGCACTCTCGGCCAACTTCTCGATCGATGCGCGTTCGGCCTTCAGCGATTCGTCGATCTGCTGCAGTTCCTGGCGCTCGCGGTCCAGCTGGGCGCGCTCGGACTCCAACGCTGGACGGCGCGTGCCGAACTCCTTCTGCTGCGCCAGACAGTTGCGCAGCTCCTCGCGCGTGAGCAACTTGCCACCCGCCTTGACCGCGCCGATTGCCTTGGTGACGCTCGCCTGGGCAGCCGCGGCAAACGTCATCAGCGCCAGCGCAAGGCCAACCACGCACGCAGGAAGCTTCTTCATCGGGGCCATGGCGCTGCACCGGGCCGTGCCGGCGAGGGCCGCATCATGCCACCGGCGCGCCCGAGCGCGGGCGATCGGTTATCTTGTGCCCGATGAGCGAGCTGTCCTTCTTCTGGCACGACTACGAGACCTTCGGCGCCGTGCCGCGGCGCGATCGGCCGGCGCAGTTCGCCGGGCTGCGCACCGATGCCGAGCTGAACCCGATCGATGCGCCGCTGATGTGCCACTGCCGCCCGGCGCCGGACTTCCTGCCCGAGCCCGAAGCCTGCCTGCTGACCGGCATCCTGCCGCAGGAATGCCTGGAGAAGGGCCTGCCCGAGCATGCCTTCGCCGAGGCTATCGAGCGCCAACTGGCGCGGCCCGGCACCGTGGGGGTGGGCTACAACTCGATCCGCTTCGACGACGAGGTGACGCGTTTCCTGTTCTGGCGCAATCTGATCGACCCCTATGCGCGCGAATGGCAGAACCAGTGCGGGCGCTGGGACCTGCTGGACGTGCTGCGCTGCGCCTGGGCGCTGCGCCCGGAAGGCATCGAATGGCCGCAGCACGAGGACCACCGCGCGTCCTTCAAGCTGGAGCATCTGACACGCGCCAACGGCCTGGACCACGACAGCGCGCACGACGCGCTGTCCGACGTGCGCGCCACGCTGGCGCTGGCGCGGCTGCTGAAGGCGCGCCAGCCCAAGCTGTGGGATTTCTGCCTGCGGCTGCGCAGGAAGGACGCGGTGCAGGACGAGATCGCCGCCGCGCAGTCGCAGGGCCGGCCCTTCCTGCATGTGTCGGGCATGTACGGCACCGAGCGCGGCTGCCTGGCCATCGTCTGGCCGCTGGCGCCGCACCCCACCAACCGCAACGAGATCATCGTCTGGGACCTGGCGCAGGATCCGTCCGAGCTGGTGCAACTGGGGGTGGACAGCCTGCGCCAGCGAATGTTCACTCGCGCCGACGAACTGCCCGAGGGCCTGACGCGGTTGCCTATCAAGACCATCCACATCAACAAGTCACCGGTGGTGATCGCCAAGCTGAAGACGCTGACGCCGGCGATGGCGCAGCGCTGGGGCATCGACGTCGATCAATCGCTGCGCCATGCCGATGTCGCGGCGCGCCACGCCGGCAAGCTGGCTGGCATGTGGCCCGAGGTCTTCCAGCGGCCACACCCCGAGCGCCCCACCGATGTCGACGAAGACCTGTACGGCGGCTTCGTCGGCAACGAGGACCGGCGCACGCTGCAGCGACTGCGCGGCCTGACTCCGCAGGCGCTGGCCGACAAGCGGCCGGCCTTTGCCGACCCGCGGCTGGACGAACTGCTGTTGCGCTACCGCGCGCGCAATTTCCCCGAGACGCTGAGCCAGGCCGAGCGCGCAATGTGGCAGGCGCATTGCGTCGACCGGCTGTGCGAGGGCGAGGCGGGCGGGCGGCTGGGCCTGCGCGGCTTCGCCGAGCGCATCGCCGCGCTGGAGACCGGCGCCGACGCGCGCGGGCGGGCCTTGCTGGCAAGGCTGCGCGACTATGCACTGAGCATCGCGCCGGACTGCGCTGCCAGCGCCGCGGCCCGCTGACGGCGCGGCGCTGCCGATCAGCAGCGCGCGGTGCCTGCGTTGCAGCTGCTGCTGGTGTTGACCTGGCCGGGCAGGTTCATGCCCAGCGCGTTGGAGTCCGTCGCCGCTTCCTTGGCCTGGGTCTCGTGCACGCAGGCATCGACGATGCGGCGACCCCGCGCCGTGTCCATCAGCATCGACTTGGTCGGGATCTGCACCAACAGCATCGGGCCGTTGCCGACTTCTTCCATCCGCACCGCGCCAGTCGACGACCGTACCGGCTTCATGGTGTAGGCCTTGCTGCTGAAGGTGACGACCATGTAGCCGTCGACCGGGTGCTTGCTGACGCTGAGCGTCTGCTTGAATTCGCAGTCGTAGGGGCCGACGAGGGCCAGCGAGGCGGCCAGCTGCTGTTCCGCCTCCGCTGCAGGCAGGCTCGGCAGCTGGTTCGCCATGGCCGGATTCGGCTGGTTTGCCGGCTTCGCGGCGGCAACCTTGACGGCTTGTTTGTCTTGCGCGGTGGCCGGGTTGACCAGCGCGAGCGTGGCGCAAAGCAGCGCCATCGGGTAGGCAACTTTCATACTGAGCCCTGTGTCAGTGGGGACAGTCCATTGTGCCGCGGATCGCTGAGCGGACAAAGCGTCCATCTGAGCCGCAAGCACATGCCAAGTTCCGCGTCCTCGGGCCGCAAGCGCCCCGCGCGCACGAAGGAAGAGCCCCGTCGCGGCAGGGCGCTGCAGATGAAGGCAGGTTTCACACGCTGACAGCTCTTGCGGTGTCCGCGTACTCCTCGATCTGGTCGAAGTTCATGTAGCGGTACACGCTGGCCGCGTCCTGGTTGATGATGCCCATCGCCTCGTGATACTCGGCCACGCTCGGCAGCTTGCCCAGCTTGCTGGCGATGGCCGCCAGCTCGGCCGAGGCCAGGAACACGTGGGTGTTCTTGCCGAGCCGATTCGGGAAGTTGCGCGTGCTGGTGCTGACCACGGTCGCGCCTTCGCGCACCTGCGCCTGGTTGCCCATGCACAGGCTGCAGCCGGGCATCTCGGTGCGCGCGCCGGCAGTGCCGAAGGCGGCATAGTGGCCTTCCTTGATCAGCTCGCTCTGGTCCATCTTGGTCGGCGGCGCGACCCACAGCTTGACCGGGATGTCGCGCTGCCCGCCCAGCAGCTTGGCCGCGGCACGGAAGTGGCCGATGTTGGTCATGCAGCTGCCGATGAAGGCCTCATCGATCTTCGTGCCGGCGACCTCGCTGAGCACCTTGGCATCGTCCGGGTCGTTCGGGCAGCACAGCACCGGTTCCTTCAGATCGGCCAGGTCGATCTCGATCACCGCGGCGTACTCGGCGTCCTTGTCGGCTTCGAGCAGCTGCGGCTTGGCCAGCCAGGCCTGCACTTTCTCGATGCGCCGGGCCAGCGTCTTGGCGTCGGCGTAGCCGTCGGCGATCATGTTCTTCATCAGCACGACGTTGCTGGTCAGGTACTCCTTGATCGGCGCCGGGTTGAGCTTGATGGTGCAGCCGGCGGCGCTGCGTTCTGCAGACGCATCGCTCAGCTCGAAGGCCTGTTCGACCTTCAGGTCGGGCAGGCCCTCGATTTCGAGGATGCGGCCCGAGAAGATGTTCTTCTTGCCGGCCTTGGCGACGGTCAGCAGCCCGGCCTTGATGGCATACAGCGGGATCGCGTGCACCAGGTCACGCAAGGTCACGCCCGGCTGCATCTGGCCCTTGAAGCGCACCAGCACCGATTCGGGCATGTCCAGCGGCATCACGCCGGTGGCCGCGCCGAAGGCCACCAGCCCCGAGCCGGCCGGGAAGCTGATGCCGATCGGAAAGCGCGTGTGGCTGTCGCCGCCGGTGCCCACGGTGTCGGGCAGCAGCAGGCGGTTGAGCCAGCTGTGGATCACGCCGTCGCCCGGGCGCAGCGCGACTCCGCCGCGTGTGCTGATGAAGGCGGGCAGCTCGCGGTGCGTCTTCACGTCCACCGGCTTCGGGTAGGCGGCGGTGTGGCAGAAGCTCTGCATCACCAGGTCGGCGCTGAAGCCCAGGCAGGCCAGGTCTTTCAGCTCGTCGCGCGTCATCGGACCGGTGGTGTCCTGGCTGCCGACCGTCGTCATCTTCGGCTCGCAGTAGGTGCCGGGGCGCATGCCCTGGCCTTCGGGCAAGCCGCAGGCGCGTCCGACCATCTTCTGCGCCAGCGTGAAGCCGGCCTTCGTCGCGGCGGCGGGTTGCGGCAGTCGGAACACCTTGCTCGCCGGCAGGTCGAGAAATTCGCGCGCCTTGGCCGTCAGGCTGCGGCCGATGATCAGGTTGATGCGCCCGCCCGCGCGTACCTCGTCGAAGAGCACGTCGTTCTTCAGCTTGAACTCGGTGACCACCGCGCCGTGCTTCAGGATCTTGCCGGCGTAGGGCTGGATCTCGAGCACGTCGCCCATCTCGAACCGGGACACGTCCACCTCGATCGGCAGCGAGCCCGAGTCTTCCTGAGTATTGAAGAAGATCGGCGCGATCTTGCCGCCCAGCGTGACGCCGCCGAAGCGCTTGTTCGGAACGAAAGGGATGTCCTGGCCGGTGGCCCAGATGACGCTGTTGGTGGCGCTCTTGCGGCTTGAACCGGTGCCGACCACGTCGCCGACGTAGGCCACGACGTGGCCCTTCTTCTTCAGTTCGTCGATGAACTGCATCGGGCCGCGCTTGCCGTCCTCCTCGGGCTTGAAGGCCGCGCCATCGCGCGTGTTCTTCAGCATCGCCAGGTAGTGCAGCGGGATGTCCGGCCGGCTCCAGGCATCGGGCGCCGGCGACAGGTCGTCGGTGTTGGTCTCGCCCGGCACCTTGAAGACGGTGACGGTGATCGACTGCGGCACTTCGGGGCGGGTCGTGAACCACTCGGCATCCGCCCACGACTGCATCACTTCCTTGGCCTTGGCATTGCCGGCCTTGGCCTTGGCGGCGACGTCATTGAAGAAGTCGAACATCAGCAGCGTCTTCTTCAGGCCGTCGGCGGCGATGGCTGCGACCTGCGGGTCGTCGAGCAGCTCGATCAGCGGGTGCACGTTGTAGCCGCCGACCATCGTGCCCAGCAGCTCGGTGGCCTTGGGGCGGCTGACCAGCTCGACCTTCAGGTCGCCATGGGCCACGGCCGCAAGAAAGCTGGCCTTGACCTTGGCAGCGTCGTCCACGCCCGGCGGCACGCGCTGCGTCAGCAGGTCCATCAGGAAGGCGTCTTCGCCGGCGGGCGGGGCCTTGATCAGTTCGATCAGTTCGGCCACCTGCTTGGCGTCGAGCGGCAGCGGCGGGATGCCGAGCGCGGCGCGTTCGGCGGCATGTTGGCGATAGGCTTGAAGCATGTCAGGGGCTCCTTGAAGGATGGGGGACGATAGCGGCTCAGGCTTGCGGCACGATGACTCTCAGGCCCTTGAAGTAGTCGCGGTAGAAACCCGCATCGCGGGTGATGAGGGCGCTGCACTGCATCATTGCGTGGGCACCGATCAGGAAATCGGCCACGGTGCGGCTGCGGTTGCCGCCGCGCTGGCGATAGCGGCGCTGCATCTCGCCGGCGCGCAACGCGGCGCGGGGCTCCACCGCGCTGTAGGTGATGCCGACTTCTTCGAGATGCTGCAGCACCTGCGAGCCGCCCTTCAGCGAGGTGCACAACTCGGCCAGCGCCACCTCGCACAAGACCACCGGACCGGCTTGCAGTGCGTCCCTGACGGCAGTCGCGGCGGCCAGCGCATCGCCGCCGTCGCCGATCAGGTCGACCAGCACCGAGGAGTCGGTGGCAATCAAGGCGTCTCGTCCTCGGGCGGCAGGTATGGGTCGCCCGGCGCGTGGCCGCGGATCACACGCATCGCCTCGTCGGTGCTGGCGAAGCCGTCGAGCTTGAAGCGCCCGCGCAGGCGCGAGACGGCGTCGTCGACGTTCTTGCGCAGGATGATGCGGCTGCCATCGACCTCGACCGTCAACTGCGTGCCCTTGGTCAGGCCCAGCGCATCGCGCGCGGCCTTGGGCAGCGTGATCTGGCCGCGTTCGGCAACGGTCGCTTCCATGTGGGGCTCCTCGACTGAAGTATGCTCAGATTGTACATACTTCATCGTGCATATCGTTGCCAGGGCTTTCAGCGGGTCGCGTCGCCGAAGAAGGCCTGACAGACCTCGGCCGGCAACTGCGCGCCGCCGGCATAGGAGGTTTGGTGGGCGCGCTGCAGCACATGCCAGAAATACCTGTAGCTGGCGCGGTCGTGCAGCGTATCGCGGTGGCGGATCGGCGCCCAATCCGCGGCCATCGCGGCGAGCAGGATCTCGCTGGCCAGGTCGACCTCGGCCGTGCTCGGTGCGAAGGCGTCGACGATGATCCGCACCTGCGACGGGTGGATGCTCCACATGCGCGTGTAACCCAGCTTGCGCGACGCGGTCGTCGCGGCGGCCTGCAGCGCCTTCTCGTCCTTGAACTCGGTGACCACGCAGTGCGACGGCGTCTTGCCGAAGGCATGGCAGGCGGCCGAGATCTCCAGCTTGGCGCGCAGCACCAGCGGGTGCTCGAACTGGCCGCTCGAACCCATCGCCGAGGCCGGGATCGCACCGCGGTGCGCCGAGACGAAGTCCATCAAGCCGAAGGACAGCGATTCGATGCGCGGGTGCGCAGCCAGCGCCTGCACTTCGCGCAACGCGCCATGCGTTTCCACCAGTGCCTGCAGCGGGATCGGCCGTGCCAGGCCTGCCGCGCGTGACGCAGCATCGACGCTGTCGACCGCGCGCTGCAGGTCCGCCAGGCCGCGCGGCTTGGGGATCATCAGGTAGGCGACGCGCGCGCCGGCATGGCCGACCACGGTGGCCACCACGTCCTCGAAGGCCGGGTGCTCGACCGGCGGCACACGCACGCCGACACGGCCGAAGCGGTTGCCCGGCGAGTTGACCAGTTCGGCCATCAGCAGCGCATGCTCATGCTCGCCGCCGACCGGCGCGCCGTCCTCGCCGTCGAGCGTGACGTCGAACACCGGGCCGAGCTCGGACTGCAGCTCCAGGCTCTTGCGCATGCGCGCCTCGACGCCGCAGTAGTGGTCGCACACCGGCAGCGCGCGCGCCGCCGCGCCGTCCTCGAACAGCGCCTCGCGCGGCCCGGTCGCGCGCGCGGGCGCGGCGCCTGCCGGACGCGAACCCAGGTTCACAGCAGGTGCTTGACGCCGTCCTGCTCGCTCTGCAGCTCGGCGAGCGTCTTGTTGATGCACTCGCGGCTGAAGGCGTCGATCTCCAGTCCCTCGACGATCTTGTATTCGCCGCCGGCGCAGGTGACCGGGAAGCCGAACATCATCTCCTTCGGGATGCCGTACTCGCCGCCGCTGGGAATGCCCATGGTCACCCAGGCGCCTTGCGTGCCCAGCGCCCAGTCGTGCATGTGGTCGATGGCGGCATTGGCGGCCGAGGCGGCCGAGGACAGCCCGCGCGCGGCGATGATGGCCGCGCCACGCTTGCCCACCGTCGGCAGGAAGGTGTCGGCGTTCCACACCGGGTCGTTGATCATGTCCTTGACCGACTTGCCATCGATGGTGGCGAAGCGGTAGTCGGCATACATGGTCGGCGAGTGGTTGCCCCACACGGCCATGTTCTTGATGGCGCTGACCGGCTTGCCGGTCTTGGCGGCCAGCTGGCTGAGTGCGCGGTTGTGGTCCAGGCGCAGCATGGCGGTGAAGTTGCGCGCCGGCAGGTCGGGGGCGCTCTTCATGGCGATGTAGGCATTGGTGTTGGCCGGGTTGCCGACCACCAGTACCTTGACGTTGCGGCTGGCGACCTCGTTCAGGGCCTTGCCCTGGCCGATGAAGATCTGGCCGTTGATCGACAGCAGTTCGGCACGCTCCATGCCCGGGCCGCGTGGGCGCGAACCGACCAGCAGCGCGTAGTCGGCGTCCTTGAAGGCGCCCTTCGGGTCGCTGTGCGCCTGCATGCCGGCCAGCAGCGGGAAGGCGCAGTCTTCCAGCTCCATCATCACGCCCTTGAGCGCGTTCTGCGCCTTCTCGTCCGGGATCTCCAGCATCTGCAGGATGACGGGCTGGTCCTTGCCCAGCATCTCACCCGAGGCAATGCGAAACAGCAGGGCATAGCCGATCTGGCCGGCGGCTCCGGTGACGGCCACTCGGACGGGTTTCTTGCTCATGGGAACTCCGTGGATGTAGGGTGGAGGAAAGAACGGCCGGCGCACCGCGTGCGGCCGTTGCGGCAAGTGTAGGCCAGCCTGGACGCCAGCCTAAGGGTTCACCCGAAACCGGGCTCTACTCTCATGTCTTATAGAAGATATATGTCAACCTCTTGTGGACGCCGGCAGGCGGCTGTGCTGCAATCTGCACATGCCCGCCGTCAAGACCCTGCCCGCCAGCGAGGGCCGCGCCGAAGCGGCGGCTCCGTCGTTCAGCCCGCTGTACCAGCAGATCAGGGCCCTCCTGACGCGCAGCCTGAGCTTGAGCGAGTGGAAGGCGGGCGAGGCGCTGCCGGCCGAGACCGAGCTGGCACAGCGCTTCAAGGTCAGCCAGGGCACCGTGCGCAAGGCGCTGGATGCGCTCACTGCCGAGGGGCTGCTGGTGCGCCGCCAGGGCAAGGGCACTTTCGTCGCCACCCATGCCGAGGCACAGGTGCAGTACCGCTTCCTGCGCCTGATGCCCGAACAGGGCCCGCGTGCGGCGCTGCAGCGCCGCTTCCTGGACCTGCAGCGCCTGCGCGCGCCCGCCGACATCGCGCGCTCGCTCGACCTGAAGGCCGGCGACAGCGTGCTGCAGTTGCGCCGCTTGTTGCTGGCCGGCGAGCAGCCGGTGGTGCTGGACGACATCTGGCTGCCAGCGCGGCTGTTCAAGGGGCTGAGCGCGGAGCGGCTGTCCGCCTACCGCGGGCCGATGTACGGCCTGTTCGAGGCCGAATTCGGCGTGCAGATGATCCGCGCCGAGGAAAAGATCCGCGCCGTGGCCGCCGGCGAGGCTGAAGCCGCACTGCTCGGCGTGGCTGCGTCGTCGCCTCTGCTGCTGGTCGAACGCCGCTCCTTCACCTATGCCGACCGGCCGGTGGAACTGCGCCGCGGCCTGTGCCGCACTGAAGCGCACTACTATCGCAATGAACTGAGCTGAGCGGGCGCGCGGCGACAAAGCTTCCCGTAAGCCCGATCGGATGAAATAAGATTGACAGGCTCGGCGTGTCGCAGGCGACGGGCCCAGACAACCAGGACTCAAGATGGCAGAGACGCTGAAGGAACGCCCGGTCTATCGCAACATTCACGTTTCGCAGATCGTCGGCTACCGACTCCCTCCCGCGGGCATCGTGTCGATCCTGCACCGTGTCAGCGGGGCCGCGATGTTCCTGCTGCTGCCCTTCGTGATCTGGCTGTTCGACAACAGCCTGACCAGCGAGATCTCCTTCGACCGCTTTGCCAGCGTGTTCACGTCCGGAGCCGGTTTCCTGCCCGGCTGGTTCATCAAGCTGGTGTGCCTGGGCCTGATCTGGGCCTATCTGTTGCACTTCATTGCCGGCGTTCGCCATCTGTGGATGGACATGACGCACAGCGTCAGCAAGGAGCAGGGCCACAGCAGCGCGATCATCACGCTGGCATTGAGCTCGCTGCTCACCGTGGCACTGGGCGCCAAGCTGTTCGGCCTGTTCTAGAGGAAG
>CAWFQP010000054.1:0-35597 GCA_963818005.1 uncultured Pseudomonadota bacterium | reverse complement strand
GCCGCAACTACGGCATGCTCATCGGCGAGCCCACCGCCGAGCTGATCAAGAAGAGCATCGGCTCAGCCTTCCCCGGCTGCGAGGTGCGCGAGATCGAGGTCAAGGGGCGCGACCTCACCGAAGGCGTGCCGCGCAGCTTCACCATCAGCGGCGACAGATCCTCAGGCGCTGACCGACCCGCTGAACCAGATGGTCTCGCGGTGAACAACGCGCTCGAGCAGACGCCGCCCGAACTCGGTGCCGACGTCGCCGAGCGCGGCATGATCCTCACCGGCGGTGGCGCGCTGCTGCGCGACCTGGACCGCCTGCTGGCCGAAGAAACCGGCCTGCCGGTGCTGGTCGCCGAAGACCCGCTGACCTGCGTCGGTGCGCGGCTACGGCATGGCGCTGGAGCGCATCGACGGCCTGGGCAGCATCTTCACCTCCAGTGAGGGGCCGCTAGCCCTCCGTCGCCAGTGCAAGCCATGCAAGCACTCTTCGTCGCCGCGCGCGGCCATGCGCCCGCACCATCGACCGCACGCCGCCGCCTTTCCGCAGTACCCGTCGGCGCTGACGAAGCTGGCCTTCTTCTCGGTGTTGGCGCTTTTCCTGATGGTCGCCGACGCGTTTCAGTTCGCCCGGCCGCTGCGCGCCGCCGTCGCCACTGCGCTGCGGCCGGTGCTGCGCGCGCTCAACGTGCCAGTGCAGCTGTGGCAGAGCGGCGCGACTACCTGCGCGGCCTGAAGCCGGCGCTGGCGGCGGAAGAGGCAGCAGGCGAGGCTCGCGTAGCAGGCCGAGATGACCGCGCGCCGAGCGCCTGGAGCGCGAAGAACGAGCACCTGCGTGCCATGCTCGACCTGCGGCCGATGCTGCAGGTGCGCAGCCTGTCGCCGCCGAGGTCCTGTACGAGCGGCCAACCGTTCCTCGCGCAGCTGTCATCGACCACGGCGCCACCAGGGCGTGGTGCTGGGCGCGCGGTGATCGAGCCGGACGGCGTGCTCGGCAGCGACGCGGCTTCCCGCTGAGCGCCCGGGTCACGCTGCTGATCAACGAGGACCGGCGATCCGGTCCTCGACTGCGCGCACCCTGGCGCGCAGCGCGGCCTTCGGTGGCGCCAGCGGCGACGCGATGGAGCTGCGCTACATGGCGCCAACGCCGACGTGCAGGTCGGGACGAACTCACCACCAGCGGTGTCGACGGCGTGTACACGTCCGGGCCTGCCGGTGGCCAGCGGTGACCGCCGTGGAGCAGCGCGCCGAATCCGGCTTCGCGCGCATCCTGCTCGCGCCCAGCGCCTCGGCCGACGGCGTCGGCCACGTGCTGGTGCTGGAGCCGATGGCGCGGCAGCTGCCGCCGCCGAGGACCCGCAGTGCAACGCCGGGCGGACCGGCCGGGCGGGGCGGCGATGACCGCGCCATCGATCAGCCGCGCCGCTCGAGCCAGGTCCGGCGGCCGGTCAACCCCTTCTTCATCGCGCTGACGCTGTTGCTGGCGCTGGGCCTCAACCTGCTGCCGCTGGGCCGCTACCCGGCGCAGCCGGACGTGCTGGCGCTCGTGCTCGTGTTCTGGAACGTGCACCAGCCACGCCGCGTCGGCGTCGGCGTGGCCTTCGTCTTCGGCCTGCTGATGGACGTGCGCGAGGCGCGCTGCTGGGCCGCCCTTGGCCTTCGCGCTGCTGAGCTTCGGCGCGATCGGCGCGCGCCGCCGGCTCGCTGTCGTTCAGCCTGGCCGAGCAGGCGGTGCAGGTGCTGCCGCTGCTTCCTGGCCGCGCACCTGGTGTCGCTGATCGTGCGCATGCTGGCCGGCGGCATGTTCCCGGGCTGGGAACTCCTTTCGCGCCGCTGCTCGAAGCCCTTGCTGCTGGCCAGTTTCGTTACCGGCATTGCTGCTGGCCGCGCAGCGCCGCCCGCCCGACCCGGACCAGAATCGGCCCCCTCGAGATGACCATGGCCGCCTGAAGACCTCGAGAACGAGCTCGACCGCCTTCCGGCTGCGGCTGCATCGCGGCCGCGGCGTTCGTGCTGCTAGCTTTTCGCCCTGCTCGGTGCGCGGCTGTCGCTTCCTGCAGGTGGAACGCCGCGAACCTGGCCGCACAGGCCGAGCCAACCGCACCGCGGTCATGCCGATCGTGCACAACCGCGGACGCATCCTCGACCGCAACGGCGAGGTGCTGGCCACCAACTATTCGGCGTACACGCTGGAGATCACGCCGTCCAAGGTCGAGGACCTCGAGCACCCCATCGACAGCCTGTCCGAGATCGTCGAGATCCCCGCGCGCGACAGGCGCCGCTTCAAGAACGCTGCTGGACGAAGGCAAGAGCTTCGACTCCTGCCGATCCGCACCAAGCTCAGCGACGAGGAGGTGGCGCGCTTCATGGCGCAGCGCTTCCGCTTTCCCGGCGTGGACGTCAAGGCCCGGCTGTTCCGCAACTACCCGCTGGGCGAGGCCGGCAGCCACCTGCTGGGCTACATCGGCCGCATCAACCAGGCCGAGAAGAAGCTGATCGACGACTGGCCGGACGAGCAGCTGGCCAACTACAAGGGCACCGAATACATCGGCAAGCTCGGCCTGGAGCAGAGCTACGAGGCCGAGCTGCACGGCCAGACCGGCTTCGAGCGTGTCGAGACCAGCGCCGGTGGCCGTGCCAGTCCGCCGCTTGAGCAGCCACGCGCCCACGCCGGGCAATACGCTGATCCTGTCGATCGACATCCGGCTGCAGGCCCTGGTGGAGGACATGTTCGGTGACCGGCGCGGCGCCCTCGTGGCCATCGACCCGCGCAATGGCGAGGTGCTGGCCTTCGTCAGCAAGCCCACCTTCGACCCGAACCTCTTTGTCGACGGCATCGACGTGGACAGCTGGCGCGAGCTGAACGACTCGATCGACAAGCCGCTGCTCAACCGCGCGCTGCGCGGCACCTACCCGCCGGGTTCGACCTACAAGCCCTTCATGGCGCTGGCGGCGCTGAACACCGGCAAGCGCGCCCCCAGCACCATCATCCAGGACAACGCCAGCTTCGCTTTCGGCAACCACGTCTTCCGCAGCCACGGCGACAGGGGTCTGGGACCGGTGGACATGTACCGCTCCATCGTCAAGTCGAGCAACGTCTACTACTACTCGCTGGCCAACGAGTTGGGCGTGGACCTGATGCACGAGCAGATGTCGCCGCTCGGCTTCGGCCGCAAGACCGAGATCGACGTCGAGGGCGAAGTGACCGGCGTGCTGCCGTCCACCGCATGGAAGCGCCGCTACTACAAGCGCCCCGAACAGCAGCGCTGGTACGCCGGCGAGACCATCTCGCTGGGCATTGGCCAGGGCTACAACGCCTTCACGCCGGTGCAGCTGGCCAGCGCCACGGCCACGCTGGTGTCGGGCGGCCAGCGCTTCAAGCCGCGGCTGGTGCGCGAGATCGAGGATGTGGACACGCGCGAGAAGCGCCGCGTCGCCAACGAGGCGCTCGAGCCGCTGCCCTTCCAGGCCGAGCACATCGAGCTGATCCTGCGCGCGCTGCACGGCGTGACGCAGGAAGGCACCTCGACGCGCGTCTTCGCCGGCGCGCCCTACAAGAGCGGCGGCAAGACCGGCACCGCCCAGGCGGTGGGCGTCAAGGCCAACCAGAAGTACGACGCAACCAAGCTGGAGGAACACAAGCGCGACCACTCGCTGTACATCGCTGCCGCGCCGCTGCCTTCGCCCACCGTGGCGGTGGCGGTGATCGTCGAGAACGCCGGCTTCGGTGCGGCCGCGGCGGCACCGATCGCCCGCCGCGTGTTCGACTTCCTGCTGCTCGGTCATTACCCGAGCGAGGAGGACATCGCCTTGACACGCAAGGGCCAGTCTGCCGCGCCCGTGGGCTCGCCGAGGCGCATCATCGACGTGCCGCTGCCGGGGCAGGCCGCCCCGTCCGCCAGTTCGGGCTCGGCGGCTGCGGCAGGCCTGGGCTTGGCCGAGCCACATCGTTTGGCCACGGCTGCGCCGTTGCTGCGGGCCGCGCCGCCGTGAGCGCGCATGGCCGCTCAAAGCGCTCATACCGGAGCGCCAACGGCGCGAAGGTTGCCTGATGAGCGCGCATGGCCGCTCCCAAGCATGTCCTGCGCGTCGTCGAAAGACACCCAGCCCGCAGCGCGCTGCGCGCAAGGGGGTCCAATGACCGCCGTCCTGCAGCGGCCTTCGGTCCTGCAGCGCATGAAGCCGGTGTTCACCGGCTACGACCTGTGGCTGGCGCTGGCCATCGGCTGCCTGGCGGTGCTGGGCCTGGTGACGATGTACTCTGCCGGCTTCGACCACGGCACGCGCTTCGTCGACCACGGACGCAACATGATGCTGGCGCTGGGCGTGCTGCTGCTGGTCTCGCAGGTGCCACCGCAGCGGCTGCAAAGCCTGGCCGTGCCGCTGTACCTTCTGGGCCTGGCCCTGCTGATCGCCACCGCCGTGCCGGGCCTGGGCATCACCAAGAAGGGCGCGACGCGCT
The DNA here is from genome assembly GCA_963818005.1 of uncultured Pseudomonadota bacterium. Taxonomy (GTDB): domain Bacteria; phylum Pseudomonadota; class Gammaproteobacteria; order Burkholderiales; family Burkholderiaceae_C; genus Rubrivivax. Next base: position 31,148 of record CAWFQP010000054.1, on the reverse strand, counting down.
GGCTGAACATCGGCATGGTGATCCAGCCCAGCGAGATCATGAAGATCGCCATGCCGCTGATGCTGGCTTGGTGGTTCCAGCGCCGCGAGGGCCAGCTGCGCGTGAGCGACTTCCTGGTGGCGGGGGGGCTGCTGCTGCTGCCGGTGGCGCTGGTCATGAAGCAGCCGGACCTGGGCACCTCGCTGCTGGTGCTGGCCGCCGGGCTGTACGTGATCTTCTTCGCCGGTCTGTCGTGGAAGCTGATCCTGCCGCTGCTGGTGCTGGGCGCCCTGGCCATCGGCGCCATCGTGCTCAGTGCCGATGCCATCTGTGCCGACGGCGTGCGCTGGCCGGTGCTCAAGGAGTACCAGCGCCACCGGGTATGCACGCTGCTCGACCCGACCAAGGACCCGCTGGGCAAGGGCTTCCACATCATCCAGGGCATGATCGCCATCGGCTCCGGCGGGCTCACCGGCAAGGGTTTCATGCAGGGCACGCAGACGCACCTGGAATTCATCCCCGAGCGCACCACCGACTTCATCTTCGCCGCCTTCGCCGAGGAATTCGGCCTGGCCGGCGTGATCACGCTGCTGGTCGCCTTCACCTTCCTGCTGTTCCGTGGGCTGTGGATCGCCTCCGAGGCGCCGACCGTGTTCACCCGGCTGCTGGCCGGCGCGGTGACGCTGAGCTTCTTCACCTACGCCTTCGTCAACATGGGCATGGTCAGCGGCATCCTGCCGGTGGTGGGCGTGCCGCTGCCCTTCATCAGCTACGGCGGCACCGCCATGGTGACGCTCGGCCTGGGCCTGGGGATCCTGATGTCGATCGCCAAGAGCCGGCGGCTGATGCAGTCATGAACGCCCCCGAAGCGGGTCGCGCCGCTCTGCCCAGGCGGGCGAGTCGGACGCAGCACAGCCCCTGTGGACCGGTCCTCGCCTGCGAGCGCCAGCTGCGTCCTGGCTGCTGGCACCCCCCGCCGCCCGGCCAGGCCGGTCGCACGGCGGCTGCGCGATGATGCCGTGATCGTCACCCGATCGGAAGGGGCTTTTTGGAACAGCTGGCCATCGTCGGCATCGGCAACATGGGGCTGGGCATGGCGCTGCGCCTGCTCGACCTGGGCCATGCGCTGGGCGTGCGCGATCTCGACGCGGCACGCGAGCGCAGTGCGCAGGCCCATGGCGCCAGCGTGTTCGCCGATGCCGCCGCGCTGGCGCGGGGCCGCGAACTGCTGATCGTCGCCGTGGTCGATGCGGCCGAGACGTGGCAGGTGCTGTTCGGCGACGGCGGCGCGGTGCACGGCCTGGCGCCGGGCGCCACGGTGATGCTGTGCCCGACGATCGCGCCGCGCTCGGTCGAGGCCATCGCCGCCGGCCTGGCCGAGCGTGGCATCCACACGCTGGACGCGCCGATGTCCGGCGGCCCGCTGCGCGCCCGCGACGGCACGATGAGCCTGATGGTGGCCTGCGCCGACGCCGTCTTCGCGCGCTGGCAGCCGCTGCTGGGCGAACTGTCGAACCGGCTGTTTCGCATCGGCACGCGGCCCGGCGATGGCGCGCGCACCAAGCTGGTCAACAACCTGCTGGCCGCGATCAACCTGGCCGGCGCGGCCGAGGCGCTGGCGCTGGCACAGCGCCTCGGGCTGGACCCGGTGGCCACGCTGGCGGTGATCGAGCAATCGAGCGGGCAGAGCTGGATTGGCAGCGACCGGCTGCGCCGCGCGCTGGCCGGCGACCCGGCGGTGCATGCCCAGATGGCGCTGCTGGCCAAGGATTCGGGCCTGGCCCTGGACATGGCCGCCAGCGCCGGGCTGCGTCCGCGCCTCGGCCGGGCGGCGGCCGCGCTGTTTGCGCAGGCCTGCGCCGACGGCCTGGCCACCCAGGACGACGCGGCTATGTGGCGCTGGCTGGCCGACGCTCGCCGGGACGCACCGGAAAGCGCACCGTGATCAGCGTGCCGGGGCCGGTGCCGGTGGCGGCAGCGACCGACCGCACTTGCGCATCGGCCACCGAGATCTCGGCGCCATGCTGTTCGGCCACCTCGCGCACGATGGCCAGGCCCAGGCCGCTGCCGTCGATGACCGTATCGGCCGGGCGGTAGAAGGGCTGGAACACCAGCTCGCGCTCGGCCTCGGCGATGCCCGGGCCGTTGTCCTCGACCTGCAGCACGACCACCTGGCCAAAGGGGTCGGCGACCACGCGCGCCGTCACCGTGCCGCCGCCGGGGGTGTACTGCAGCGCGTTGTCGACCAGGTTGCGCACCATCTCCCGCACCAGCACCGGCTGGCCGTGCAGGCGCACGCCGGCATCGCCGCCCGGGCCTTCGTAGCCCAGATCGATGTGCTTTTCCATGGCCTTGGGCACGAAGTCGCGCACCGTCTCCGTGACGATGTAGCCCAGGTTGATGTCCTGCTTGCGCAGCGCCTGCTCGCGGTCTTCGGCGCGGGCCATGGCCAGCAGCTGGTTCACCATGTGCGCCGCACGCTGGCTCGAAAAGGCGATCTGCTGCAGCGAGTTCTTCAGCGATTCGGCATCGCTGGCGCCGGCATCGATCTCGCGCCCGGCCAGCTCGGCCTGCATGCGCAGCCCGGCCAGCGGCGTCTTCAGCTGGTGCGCGGCATCGGCGAGGAACTGCTTCTGCGTGCGGATCGACTGGTCCAGCCGGCCGAGCAGCTCGTTGATGGCGCGCACCAGCGGCGCCACCTCGTCGGGCACGTCGCGTTCGTCGATCGGGCTCAGGTCGGAGCTTTCGCGCTTGCGGATGCGCTGCTGCAGCCGGTTCAGCGGCTTGATGCCGCGCGACAGCGCAAACCACACCAGCACCACCGCCAGCGGCAGGATGATGAACTGCGGCAGGATCACGCCCTTGATGATCTCGTTGGCCAGGCGCGAGCGCTTTTCCAGCGTCTCGGCAACCTGCACCAGCATGGCCGCGCCTTCGGCGGAATCGGCAAGCGCCACCCACATGTAGGCCACGCGCACCGCGTCGTCGCGCATGGTCTCGTCGCGGAACTGCAACTCGCCGATCTTGCTGGCCGCCTCGTCAGGCACCGGCAGGCCTTCGTCGCCAGCCACGAACTCGCCGCGCGCGCCCAGCACCTGGAAGTACACGTTGTCGGCGTCGTCGGCGCGCAGCAGTTCCGTGGCCATGGCGGGCATGCGCAGGCTCACCTTGGGCAGCCCGTTGCCGCCGGCCGGGTCGACGCTGGCCTGCTGCGCGATGGCGCGCACCACCACGCCGAGGTCGCGGTCGTAGGGCCGGTCGGCGATGTTCTGCGCCACCAGGTAGGTCAGGAAGATGCTCATCGGCCACAGCAACAGCAGCGGCGCCAGCATCCAGTCGAGGATCTCGCCGAAAAGCGAGTGCTGTTGCTGCGGCGCGGTCACGGGGTGACCGGCCGCGCTGGCGGCAGCAGGCTCAAGCGGCAATCTTCTCCAGGCAGTAGCCCAGCCCGCGCACGGTGGCAATGCGGATCGGTCCCTGCTCTATCTTCTTGCGCAGCCGGTGGATGTAGACCTCGATGGCGTTGTTGCTGACCTCCTCGCCCCACTCGCACAGGCGTTCGACCAGCTGGTCTTTGCTGACCAGCCGGCCGGCGCGCTGCAACAGCACCTCGAGCAGCGACAACTCCCTCGCCGACAACTCGATCATCTGCTCGTTGATGTAGGCCACCCGCCCGGTGGCGTCGAAGCTCAACGGTCCGTGCTTGATGATGGTGGCGGCGCTGCCCAGCCCGCGCCGCGTCAGCGCGCGCACGCGCGCTTCCAGCTCCTGCAGCGAAAAGGGCTTGGCCATGTAGTCGTCGGCGCCCAGGTCCAGGCCCTTGACGCGCTGCTCCACGCTGTCGGCCGCGGTGAGGATCAGCACCGGCACCGACGAGCCGCGTGCGCGCATCCTGCGCAGCACGTCCAGCCCGTGCATCTTGGGCAGGCCCAGGTCGAGAATGACGCAGTCGAACTCGTGGTCGGCCAGCGCCGCGTCGGCCTCGGAGCCGCTGCTCACCTGGTCGGCGGCATAACCGGCCGCGCGCAGCGAGCGCAGCAGCCCGTCGGCCAGCACCTGATCGTCTTCGGCGATGAGTATGCGCATGCTCTTGTCTCCTGTAGGACCCCGCCCGGACGGCTCCGGCGGCGGATTCTAGGCAGCCCCTGTCGCCTGCAGGACTGACGAATGTCAAGCGCGTCGAGTCCCTGGAAATCCACTGTACAAACATCCAGCTTGCTGCCATAATGGCCTGCAACGAAGGAGAAGCTCGATGGACGCACCCGTGAAGGCATTGAACACCGAAAAGGCCAAGGCGCTGCAGGCTGCGCTGGCGCAGATCGAAAAGCAGTTCGGCAAGGGCTCGATCATGCGCCTGGGCGACGGCGAAGTCATCGCCGACATCCAGGTGGTGTCCACCGGCTCGCTGGGGCTGGACATCGCGCTCGGCGTCGGCGGCCTGCCGCGCGGCCGCGTGGTCGAGATCTACGGCCCGGAATCGTCGGGCAAGACCACGCTGACGCTGCAGGTCATCGCCGAGATGCAGAAGCTCGCCGGCGTGTGCGCCTTCATCGACGCCGAACACGCGCTCGACACCCAGTACGCCCAGAAGCTCGGCGTCAACCTGCAGGAGCTGCTGATCAGCCAGCCGGACACCGGCGAGCAGGCGCTGGAGATCGTCGACGCGCTGGTGCGCTCCGGCTCGGTCGACCTCATCGTCATCGACTCGGTGGCCGCGCTCACGCCCAAGGCCGAACTCGAAGGCGAGATGGGCGATTCGCTGCCCGGCCTGCAGGCGCGGCTGATGAGCCAGGCGCTGCGCAAGCTCACCGCCACCATCAACAAGACCAACACCATGGTCATCTTCATCAACCAGATCCGCATGAAGATCGGCGTGATGTTCGGCAACCCCGAAACCACCACCGGCGGCAATGCGCTGAAGTTCTACGCCTCGGTGCGGCTGGACATCCGCCGCACCGGCAGCATCAAGAAGGGCGACGAGGTCATCGGCAGCGAAACCAAGGTCAAGATCGTCAAGAACAAGGTCGCGCCGCCGTTCAAGACCGCCGAATTCGACATCCTCTACGGCGAAGGCATCAGCCGCGAGGGCGAGATCATCGACATGGGCGTCGAAGCCCGCATCCTCGACAAGTCGGGATCCTGGTACGCCTACAACGGCGAGAAGATCGGCCAGGGCAAAGACAATGCACGCGAGTTCCTGCGCGAGAACCCCGACATGGCCATCGAGATCGAAAACCGCGTTCGCGAGGCGAAGGGCATCCCCTTGTTGAGCGCAGCGGCGGGGGAGGCCTGATGTCCGCGGACGCGATTTCGGCGCAGGCTCATGTGCGCGAAGCGCAGGTGAAGGTCGCGGCAGCGACCGGCCGGAGCCGGAGCAAGGTGCGCCAAGCCATGGGCGTCCCTGTGGTGGCGGCGAACACGGCCGCCGACTGAGCGCCTGTCCGGCCGGCCTTGTCCCATGAAAAGGCCCCCGCCCAGCCTGCAGGCGCGGGCCTTGGCCTGGCTGGCGCAGCGCGAACAAAGCCGCGCCGAGTTGCGGCGCAAGCTGCTGCGCGTGGCCTGGCAACCTGCACCGGGCGCAGGCGAAGTGCCCGAGCGCGAAGTCAGCGCCGAAGAAGCGGCGGCGCGGGTCGACCAGCTGCTCGACCGGCTGCAGGCGCAGGGGTTGCTCAGCGATGAACGCTTCGTCGAAAGCCGTGTGCGCGTGCGTGCGCCGGCACTGGGCACGCGACGCATCCAGATGGAGCTGGCTCGCCACGGCCTGAAGCTGTCGGCCCAGCCGCTGCAGCAGCTGCGCGACAGCGAACTGCAACGCGCGGCGCAGGTGTGGCAGCGCAAGTTCGCCGCCGGGACGCAGGGGCCGCGCGAACGTGCGCGCCAGGCCCGCTTTCTTGCCGCACGCGGCTTCTCCGGCGAGGTGATCCGCCGGGTGCTCGCCAGCGCAGCGCAGCCACGGGACGACGAGCTCGGCGACGAGGGCTGAGCCGGCCGCTGCACGCCGTCTGCGTGCTAAAGTGCGCCCGCCTTCAACCGGGCAGCCGCCTGCGGCGGCGCGTCGTCCGCCCCACCCGGCCGGCACGACGCCATCGCCAGGTGCTGCAGATTCAGGATGCTGCAAGGCGGGTGATCGATCATCCTCCGCCACGCCAGCGACCCCGCCACTCCCCCAGCGCGAGCCCATCCATGAAGATCCACGAGTACCAAGGCAAGGAAATCCTTCGCAACTTCGGCGTGCCGGTGCCGCGCGGCTATCCGGCCTTCACCGTGCTCGAGGCCACCGAAGCGGCGCAGAAGCTGGGCGGCGCGGTCTGGGTGGTCAAAGCGCAGATCCACGCCGGCGGGCGCGGCAAGGGCGGCGGTGTCAAACTGGCGCGCTCGCTCGACGAACTCAAGCAGATTTCCGGTCAGATCCTGGGCATGCAGCTGAAGACGCACCAGACCGGCCCCGAAGGCCAGAAGGTGCGCCGGCTGCTGATCGAGGAAGGCGCCGACATCAAGCACGAGTACTACGTCGCCGCACTCACCGACCGGGCCACACAGAGCGTGGCCATGATGGCCAGCAGCGAAGGCGGCATGGACATCGAGGCGGTGGCCCACGACACGCCGGAGAAGATCCTCAAGGTCTTCATCGACCCGCTGGTCGGCCTGACCGACGCCCAGGCGCAGCAGCTGGCCGCCGGCATCGGCATCCCCGCGGCCAGCCAGGCGCAGGCGGTGGACGTGCTGAAGAAGCTCTACACCTGCTACATGGACACCGACGCCAGCCTGGCCGAAATCAATCCGCTGATCCTCGAAGGCAACGGGAACATCAAAGCGCTGGACGCCAAGTTCAACTTCGACAGCAATGCGCTGTACCGCCATCCTGAAATCGTCGCCTGCCGCGACCTGGACGAGGAAGACCCGGCCGAGATCGAGGCCAGCAAGTTCGACCTCAGCTACATCAGCCTGGACGGCAACATCGGCTGCCTGGTCAACGGCGCCGGCCTGGCGATGGCGACCATGGACACCATCAAGCTGTTCGGCGGCGAGCCGGCCAACTTCCTCGACGTCGGCGGCGGCGCCACCGCCGAGAAGGTGACCGAGGCCTTCAAGATCATGCTGTCCAACAAGTCGGTCAAGGGCATCTTGGTCAACATCTTCGGCGGCATCATGAAGTGCGACACCATCGCCGAGGGCGTGATCGCGGCCTGCAAGGCCGTCAACCTGTCGGTGCCGCTGGTCGTGCGCATGAAGGGCACGAACGAGGACCTGGGCAAGAAGATGCTCAAGGACAGCGGTCTGCCGATCATCTCGGCGGACACCATGGCCGAGGCGGCCACCAAGATCGTCGCGGCGGTGAAGTGACCCACCCCCGTAGCGCCTTCGGCGCCCCCTCTCGAGGGGACGCCGCGAGCGGCCCGGCGAAGCCGGTTCCGCCGCGGCCACTCGATGGCACACGCCGGTTAGCGCATTGATTGCGAGGATACGAGGAACCCATGAGCATCCTGATCAACAAGAACTCCCGCGTCATCACCCAGGGCATCACCGGCAAGACCGGGCAGTTCCACACGCGCATGTGCCGCGACTACGCCAACGGCAAGAACTGCTTCGTCGCCGGCGTCAACCCGAAGAAGGCCGGCGAGGACTTCGAGGGCATCCCGATCTACGCCAGCGTCAAGGACGCCAAGGCGCAGACCGGCGCGACGGTGAGTGTGATCTACGTGCCGCCGCCGGGCGCTGCCGCCGCCATCTGGGAAGCGGTGGAGGCCGACCTGGACCTGGCCATCTGCATCACCGAAGGCATCCCCATCCGCGACATGCTGGAAGTGCGCAACCGCATGAAGATGAAGGAAGCCGCAGGCGGCAAGAAGACGCTGCTGCTCGGCCCCAACTGCCCGGGCACGATCACGCCGGATCGAGATCAAGATCGGCATCATGCCCGGCCACATCCACCGACCCGGCCGCGTCGGCGTGGTCAGCCGCTCCGGCACGCTGACCTACGAGGCGGTGGCTCAGCTCAGCGAACTCGGCATCGGCCAGAGCAGCGCGGTGGGCATCGGCGGCGACCCGATCAACGGCCTGAAGCACATCGACATCATGCGTCTGTTCAACGACGACCCGGACACCGACGCGGTGATCATGATCGGCGAGATCGGCGGCCCCGACGAGGCCGAGGCCGCGCGCTGGTGCAAGGCGAACATGAACAAGCCGATCGTCGGCTTCATCGCCGGCGTCACTGCGCCGGCCGGCAAGCGCATGGGCCATGCCGGCGCGCTGATCTCCGGCGGCGCCGACACCGCCGAGGCCAAGCTGGCGGTGATGGAGGAATGCGGTTTCATCGTCACGCGCAACCCGTCGGAGATGGGCAAGCTGCTGAAGAAGGCGATCGGCGCGTAGAGCCTGCTGCGCGCCGGCAGCGGCGGCGCCAACTATGAACGGCGATGTGCCCATCGTCGGGTGCGGCTGCGTGCTAAGGTCTGCGCCACTGCCGCGGCCGGCCGCCTGACAGGTGCCTGGCGAGGCGGAAGCCCACCCCACGCCAACCCCTGACCGCAGCTTGTCGTGCAGGCCCGCGGCGCCCTGAATGTCACTTCGCGACGACGCAGCCCTCGGGCCCTATCGACTGGTTCGCCCGCTCGGCCGCGGCTCGATGGGCGAGGTCCACCTGGCCATCGACAGCCGAACCCGCAAGCCGCGGGCGTTGAAGGTACTGACCCTCGGGCATGAGCAGTCCGAGGCCGACTACGCCCAGGCGCGCGAGCGATTCATGGCCGAGGCCCACGCCGCCAGACGGCTGTCGCATCCGGCCATCGTCACCGTGTACGAAGCCGGCGAGCAGGACGGCACCGCCTGGCTGGCGATGGAACTGCTCGGCGGCTGCGACCTCGGCCGCTACACGCACATGTCGCGTCTGCTGCCCGAACCCGTGGTGCTGGACATGGTGGCGCGATTGGCGCGGGCGCTGGCCCACGCGCATTCGCTTGGCGTGGTGCACCGCGACATCAAGCCCGGCAACGTCATGCTCGACCTGCCTGCCCGACGGGTCAAGCTCACCGACTTCGGCATCGCCGGCCTGGCCGACATGAGCCGCACGCGCACCGGAGTCGTGCTGGGCACGCCGCTGTACATGGCGCCCGAGCAACTGGCGGGGGCCGCCGCCGATGCGCGCAGCGACCTGTATTCGCTCGGGGTGCTGCTGTTCCAGCTGCTCAGCGGCCGGCTGCCGCACGAACATGCGTCCCTGGGTGATCTGCTTCGCGCGGTGGCGCGCGAGCCGGCACCGGACCTGCGCACGCTGCGCCCGAATCTGTCGCCGGCATTGGCGGCCGTCGTCGCGCAGGCCTTGCACAAGCAACCGGCGCAGCGCCATGCCGACGGCAACCGGCTGGCCGACGAGCTGGCCGAACTGGCGCAGGCGGCGCGCGCCGTCTCTGCCGCCCCGGCCGGGCCAGGCGCCAAATGATCCCGCGGCGCGTGAAGCTGCACGCTTGCCGCACCCGGGCGCGCGGGCTTTACGATGCACAATGACCGCCTTGCCGATCCGGCGAATTCCGCCCGCGCGAGCCCATGACCTTCGAGTTCTTTGAAGCCCTTGACACCGGCCGTGCGCGCACCAACAACGAAGATTCGGTGAGCCTCGACGAGACGGTGGCGCTGGCGGTCCTGGCCGACGGCATGGGCGGCTACAACGCCGGCGAGGTGGCCAGCAGCATGGCCACCAGCTTCGTGCGCACCGAGCTGGGCCGCTGGCTGCGCGAGGCCAGCGCCCATGCCACCGACACCGAAGTGCGCCGCGCGATGGACATCTGCGTCGACAACGCCAATCGCGCCATCTTCAATGCCGCCAATTCCAACCCGCAGTACGCCGGCATGGGCACGACGCTGGTGGTGGCGGTGTTCCGCGAACTGCGGCTGCTGGTCGGGCATGTGGGCGATTCGCGCGCCTACCGGCTGCGTGCCGGCCGGCTGCAGCAGATCACCCGCGACCATTCGCTGCTGCAGGAGCAGATCGATGCCGGGCTGATCACGCCGGAGCAGGCGGCCTTCTCGGCCAACAAGAACCTGGTGACGCGCGCCGTCGGCGTCGAGGACACCGTGCTGCTGGAAACCCACCTGCACGAGGTGCAGCCGGGCGACCTGTCTACCTGATGTGTTCCGACGGCCTGTCGGACATGCTCGACGACGCCAGCATCGCCCAAGTGTTGCAGATGCACGATTCGCTGGCCGCCGCAGGCACGGCGCTGATCGAAGCGGCCAATGACGCAGGGGGAAAGGATAATATCTCGGTGATTCTGGTGCGCGCGTCCGGTGGCGCGCCTTCGGCAACGCGTTCCTGGTGGCCCTTCCGCCGCTAGGCGGCCGGCACGCTGGCAGACAAGAGGACAGGCATGGGCAAGCTGGTCGTTTCGCTCGACGGTGTGGTCATCAAGGAAGTCCAGATCACCAAGGACAAGACCACCCTGGGTCGGCGGCCGTACAACGACATGGTCATCGACAACCTGGCCGTCAGCGGCGAGCACGCAGTGCTTGCAGATGGTGGGCAACGATGTCTTCATCGAAGACCTGAACAGCACCAACGGCACCTACATCAACGGCAAGGCCATCAAGAAGCAGCTGCTGGCGCACAACGACACCGTCGAGATCGGCAAGTACAAGATCAAGTACCTGACCGACGACAACGCCGACTACGAAAAGACCGTGATCATGCGGCCGGGCGCCGGGGCGCAGCCGCCGGCCTTCAGCTCGACACTGCCGCCGAGTTCCGGCTTCGGCACGCTGAGCCCGGCCGCGGGCACCCCGGCATCGATCAAGGTGCTCAACGGCGCCGCATCGGGCCGCGAGGTCACCTTGACCAAGGTGGTCACCACGGTGGGCAAGCCCGGCGTGCAGGTGGCATCGATCACGCGGCGGCCGTCGGGCTATGTGTTCGCCCACGTCGAAGGCAGCGCCCGGCCGGTGGTCAACGGCACGCCGCTGGCCGGTGAATCGGTGGCGCTGCGCCATGGCGACGTGATCGAGCTCGCGGGCACGCAGATGCAGTTCATCCAGGCCTAGCCGCCCGGCGCAGTCGGCCCATCGGGCCCGTGGCGCAGTTCACGCACACCCGCACTGTTGCACGCCGATTGCCCTGGAAGCCCCGCGCCGGTGGCAGCAAACGCTTGCGTCGCGCTGCAGGCCGGGTCACCATCGAGGCATGCCGGCCCAGGGCTGCAGCGGCAACACCGATGCAGGCCGGGTCGACCGACTGACCTGCCAAGATCTGTGCACGCCGAGGCGACCGCGCTTCGCCGCAAAGCCAGCCAAATTCATGCAAATCCGCGTCCTGGGTTGTTCGGGTTCCATCGCTGCCGGCAACCGAACCACCTCCTTCCTGCTCGACGATGACATCCTCGTCGACGCCGGCACCGGCGTCGGCGACCTGACGCTAGACGAACTGGCGCGCATCGACCAGATCTTCCTCAGCCACTCGCATCTGGACCATGTGCTGGCCGTGGGCCTGCTGGCCGACAGCGTGGTGCGGCGCCGCGTCGCGCTGGGCCGGGCGCCGATCGACGTGCATGCCCTGCCGCAAACCTTGCAGGCGCTGCGCACGCATGTCTTCAACGGCATCATCTGGCCCGATTTCTCGCGCCTGCCCGATGCCGCGCATCCGGTGCTGCGCTTCGTGCCCATTGCGGTGGGCCAGGTGCTGGAATTCGGCGCGCGGCAGATCGAGGTGCTGCCGGCCCATCACACCGTGCCCGCGGTCGGATTTGCGGTTCGGCGCAGTGCACCGGCGCCGCAGCCGGCCTGGGTGTTCAGCGGCGACACCGGGCCCAACCCCGCCCTGTGGGAGAGGCTGGCGCAAATGCACGTGGCCACGCTGGTCATCGAGACCGCCTTTGGCGACGAGGACATCGAACTCGCCCGGATCAGCCGCCACCTCAGCCCGACCCTGCTGGGCAAGGAACTGGCGCAACTCGATCAGCCGGCGGACATCTTCATCACCCACATCAAGCCCGGCGAACTGGACGCGGTGATGGCCGAGATCGGCCGGCTGGACACGCCGCACCGCATACGCCAGCTGGCGGCCGGGCAGGTGATGCACGTGGGCTGAGTGGTACGAGCGCAGGCCGCTGCGACGGCGTTGGCAGATCGTGGTGGCCCAGCGCATCGAGTTGACACCCGAGCCGCAGGCCGATGCCGAGCTGGCGCTTACGGCCGGCAGGCGTTTCGTGCTCCGCCCCACCGGCGCAAGCCCTTCGATGCCGCCGCGGCCACGCGTGCCGAGCGTGAGGCCCAGCCTTGGCGCGGCAGCCGCGGGTGAGCGTCCAGCGCCCAAGTGGGCCGCGATGCGCCCGGGCGCGTGCTACCAGAGCGTCCGGGTTCCGAACAGCGTGAACGCCGGGTCGCGCGTGACCAGCGGCATTTGCTCCAGGTCGCTCTGCGCCGCCAGCATGCGGTCGAAGGGGTCGCGGTGTTCCGGTGTGTAGCCGCCGGCCCGCAGCGCGTGGCGGTGATCGATCGCCAGATGCTGGAAGCCGTCTGCCGCGACCAGCTCGCCATAGCGCTCGGCGATGCGCGGCACGCCCTCGAGCTTGCCGAGCCGCTGCTTGGTGGCAATCTCCCAGGCACTGGCCGCGCTGACGAAAACCTCGTTGTCGGGGTCGGCCACGGCAAGCCTTGCCGCCGGGCCAAGACGCTCGTCATCGGTCACCCACCACAGGAATGCGTGCGTATCCAGCAGCAAGCGCATCAGGGTGACTCCCACGCGCCCAGCTCATCCGCCGGCAGCGGCTCGAAGAACCCGGCGCCCAGGCGGCCGGGCAGGCGCCCCGCCTGCCTGCTTGCCGGCGCCGCAGCCAAGGGCATCAGTCGCGCATAGGGCTTCCCGGCCTTGGCGAGGATGATTTCCTTGCCCGCGTGGGCCTCATCGAGCAGCCTGGACAGATGAGTCTTGGCTTCATGAACGTTGACGACTCGGGTCATGACACGCAGACTAAGTTTGTGGACTAAGCTTAGCATTTCAACTGCCTGATTGGAACTGTGATGCCGGCCTTTGCCGCAGTAGGCACACCGTCGCTTGGACGGTGCGACGGTCCATGCATCAAATGCCAGGAGCGGGCATGCCCGCGCTGAGCGATCGAGCCGGGATTGCCGTCTGTGGCAAGATTGAACAGGCCAAGGTCTTCAAGGACGCCCGATGACACAAGCTTCGCCTCGCATCACCATCGACCCGTCCATCTGCCATGGCAAGCCCTGCATTCGGGCATGCGCTATCCGGTCGAGACCGTGCTGGAGTGGTTGGCGGCCGGCATGGACATCGGCGACATCATCGCGGACTATCCCGATCTTGAGCGTGAGGACGTGCTGGCCGCGCTCGACTTTGCCGCCAGGCTGGCGCATACAAAGCGCTTCGACCTGCTGGCCGCGTGAAGTTTCTCGTCTATGCGCAACTGCCGCGCCGGATGTGCAACTGGCTGTCCAGTTGTGGCCACGACGCGTTGCATACGCTGGATTTGCCACGAGGCAACCAGACGCCTGATGAGGCCTTGATCGAGCGCGCCGATTCGGACGGACGAGTGCTGGTGACCAAGGACGACGATTTTGTTCAGTCGCGGCTCGTACGAGGACGGCCACGCCTGCTGTGGCTGATCGCGACCGGGAATATCGACAATCGAGGACTGGAATCCATGGTTCGCGCCGCATTGCCGCTGGTGCAGCAGGCTCTCGCCACGAGCTCCTTCATCGAACTGGGGCCGGACCGCCTGACCATCCGGGAGTGAAGGACGCACCCCGTTCTAGCTGAGCGGACAGGTCGCACAGGCCTTGCGCCACGCTGCGCCAACCAGTCGTGGGCCGCATCATGCTGCATATGGGCTGGATCGAGCAGCGCGACGTCATCGGTGGTCAGTGTCGCCCTCACGGTCCATCTCCCCGGGGCACCAAGCATCAGGCACCGTACACAACGCCAGAGCGTGGCGTCGACTGCAGCAATGGTTACCCCATAAAACACTAATAAGCGGGGTAAGATAGCGCATGTCGGTGTCTCGTGCTCAGCCGCTGTATCGCCGGCAGGAGCTCGCCTTCAGCACCCAGTATGCGGAATTGAAGGAACGCTGCCGCAATGAAGCGCAACTGCTGGCTGGCACGCCAGGAAGCCTGAGCCTGAGAACCGGCACCGGCCATGCGTACTGGTACCGGCGCTACTACGCCGTCCCCACGAAGGAAGCGGAGGACTTCGTCTGCAAGCAGGGCGACGACGCTGCGCTCGCGCTGATGCGCCAGCGCATCGACTTCGCCACTTGGGCACAGCAGCAGGTGCGTGCGCTGCGCCAACTGGGATTCCAGGTCGCCGACAAGGACGTCGCACGGGTGCTGGTCGAGCTGTACAACCGGCAGTTGATGGCCGCCGGATTGGTGGTGGTCGGCACGCTGGCGTACATGGCCTGGCTGAACGACCTGGGCGTCGTGGCCGTCGCCGTGCGCACACAGGATATCGACCTTGCGCGCCGCCAGAAGTTGCGGCTGGCGGCCCCGCTGTCGCTGCTGGAGGCCGTGGCCGCCAGCCAATTGGAATTCACCCCGGTCCCAGGGATGCCGAGCGAAAGGCCATCGACTTCCCTCAAGCGCCCAGGCAAAGACGGCTTGCGCGTGGACGTGCTGATCCCCGGCAAGACGCTGGGGCAGGTGGTTGCCGTGCCCGAATTGTTATGGCACGCCCAGACGGTGCCGCACTACGACTATCTGCTCCAGGCCGAGCGGCGCATCGCCATGCTCGCCGCAGGCCACTGCGTGCCGGTCAACACCCCCGCACCCGAACGGCTGATGTGGCACAAGCTGTATTCGAGCGCCCGCCGTGCCAGCGACCGCAGCAAGGCCGAGAAGGACCTGCGCCAGGCGGCAACCCTGGCCGCCGTCCTGGTGGAGGTGGACGACCTGTCGCTGGAACGCACGCTGCCCGAAGTGCCCGCCGAAGTGGTGGCGGCGGCGAAAAGCCGGCTGCCTTCGCTGCAGACGCTGCTGCAGGCTCACCCGCAGACGTTCGAGCAGATGGAAGCGGTCTTGCGCCGATAGCGGATCGTCGCAGTCTGGCCGGCGGCACGCGCTCGCGGACGAGGAACGGGCGGCCGGGTGACGATTCCTGTCAGGGTGGGCGCGAAACGTCAGGAGGGGCCGTTACCGAACTGACGGTCCGCGTCGGCCACTGTGAGAAATGCCCGGTTTCAGCGGTGCTTTTCGGGCGAAAGGGGCTGGCACGGTGCCTGCAATGGAAGAGTCGTCCCTCGACCCAACCCGCAAGGAGTTAACCCATGAAATCGATGAAGCGTATCCAGAAGGGCTTTACCCTGATCGAACTGATGATCGTCGTGGCGATCATCGGCATCTTGGCTGCGGTGGCGCTGCCGGCGTATCAGGACTACACGAAGCGTGCCAAGGTATCGGAAATCGTCGCTGGCGGCCACCGTCGGCGAAGCGTACGATCGCTGACGTGAGATCGCAGCAGTCGGCCTGCCGTGAATCTCGACGCCAGCGTCCACTGGCTTCGCCGCGACCAAGTATGTCGCCAGCGTCGGCTGTTGACGGCACCTGGCATTACTGCACCGTAACGGGCACCGGTGACGCGCTCATCGATGGTGTCACGGTGACGCTGACGCCGTACCTTCACTACCAACGGCCAAGTATCACCTGGGCCTGCACGGCGGCATCGCCGACGAAGCATGTGCCGGCCGTCAGCTGCCGCTGACGACCTGAGCGTCGCTGTGATCGAGAGCTGGGGCCGATTGGCCCCCTTTCCTTGTTGTTCGATGCACTGCCATCGTCAGCTGCAGTCTGACGATGTCGCTCAGCCCGAGCCGCAGTCGCATGGCCTACCTGCTGTGCGATCCCACTGCTGGCGTGGTGATTCGATGCGATCGGCGGTCACGACGCTAGCCCGCATCGCTCAGATCGTCGCTCGGCGCGTGACCTGTGCGCTGGTGCTGCAGCCGACGCGGCGCCACGGTGCCGTCGCAGGCAATCGGAGATCGCGCTGATCCGTTTGGCGCCTGCGTTGGCCTGCTCGCCGCTGCTCGCGGACTGGCGAGCACCCTGCAATCGCCGGACAGGGTGATGGCGGCGCGCGAACTCGGCGCGTTCTTGCAGGCATGGTCGCGATCGCTGCTCGTCGGTTGCGCGGGTCACGTGAGCCCCGTCCTTGCGTTCGGCACGCTGCGCTGACGTCGCATCGGCGGCGTACGTCGCCGTCGATCCTGCTGGTTATCGGCACGCTCGTACCTGACTCGGCGACAGCGCCTGCAATCGCGCCGAGCTCTTCGATCGGCTACGACAACTACCGCTTCTTCAATCACGTGCAGGCGGCGGCGGTGCCGCTGGCGGTGCTCGCGATGACGGTGGCGCCCCGGCGCAGCTGGCTGCAGCGGCCTCGCGTGGTTCTCCGCGATCGGCGGCTTTGCGCTGCTGTTCACGGTCGCCGGCCGCGGCACGCTGGTCGGCATCGTCGGTGGGCGCCGCGGTAGTCGCCGCGCTGTTCGGACGCGCCTCGTTCGCGACGCTGAGAAACCTGGCGCTTGCGGCGGCACTCGGGCTCGTGCTGTTCGCGCTGCTGTTCTGGTTGCTGCCGCTGCTGACAGGTGTGACGCCCGAGTTCTCCGAGGGCTACTACGGCGCCCGCCTCGGCAGTGTCGAAGCGCGCTTCTTCCTCTGGCGCATCGCGCAGTCGTATATCGAACAGTCGCCCTGGCTGGGCATCGGGCCGATGCACTACGCCCACTTCCGCAACCCGGAAGCGGCGCATCCGCACAACGTGTACCTGCAGATCGCGGCCGAGTGGGGCGTGCCGATGCTGCTGCTGATCGTCGGGGTGGGCCTGCTGGCGCTGCGCAGGTTTGCGCTCGCCGTGCGTCGATGTCCCGATACCCGCCAGCGCGACTGCGGCATCGGGCTGTTCCTGGCCTGCGTGGCGATCGCCGTCGACGGCCTTTTCTCCGGAAATTTCGTCATGCCGGTTTCGCAGGTGTGGATTGCCTTCACCTTCGGCTGGGCCATGGCCTGGATGGCCAGCCAGCGCGTGACCGGACAGGCCGCGCCTGCCGAAGGAAACAGGCAGGTCGCGCTGAGGCGGACCGCAGCGCTCGGGCTGCTGGCGTCGCAGCTGTGGCTCGCTTGGAGCGTGTGGCCCGAAGTCCGCCATCTCGATGAACACGTCAAGCAGGCCATGGAACGGGTTCCCAACGCCACGATGAACCCGCGCTTCTGGTCGCACGGGTGGTTTTAGCCTGGGCCGACGCTGGGGAAACAAGGTTCAGGTCTTGCCCCTTGCCTCGAGGTGCGCGACGGCCTCTCGCGCGGTGACGATTGGAATGCCCTGATGCTCGCCCAACGGCAACAGGTGGCGCTTGTCCCCCGGGGTTCGCCGCTTGTTTGCCTTGCCTCTGTCCGCAGACCGGATCAAGGCGAACGCGCTTCGAGTTGCAAGCCGGCTACCAAGTACCGCCGCCGCCGCGCGATCACGGTCGACCAGAGCAAGTCTCGTTCATCTCCCGAATAGATCTGAATGCGTGCCAGTCCGCTCGAAACGAACCGCATCGCCATCCAGGCAGTAGATCAAGATCCAATCGGGTTCGATGTGAAGATCGCGGCTGGGCTTCCACTCACCTTTCAACGCGTGGTCGCCAAGCTCGCGCGGCAGTGGTTGGCCTGTCAGCAGCAGGCCGATGACGCCACGCAGCTTGTTCATGTTCTTGCCGCGCTTTTCGGCCAGCTTCACGTCGCGTTTGAATTGGCCGGTGTAGCTCGCCGGACGCATCAAATGCCCAGCTGCTTGAACAGGTCGGCCGGGCTGGAAGCGTGGAACACGTCATCACCTTGACGTCCCTTGCGGATCGTCTCGGCGGTCAGTGCGTTGGGCGTTTCGCTGTCCGCGATGTAAAGGCGCATCAGGTCGCGGATGATCTGGGCGGCGGGACGATGGCGGTTTGCCGCGGCGGCCATGAACTGCTCGCGCAGTTCCGGCTCCATCTTTATCGACATCTGCACTTCTTTGGTCATGGCGTCGTGCCTCGGTTGCTCACGGGATGATTGCACTCATTCTGATGGGTATCTAACGAATATGCAATAGATGTCTGATGGCTACCTTATGAAACCCGGGTCAGGTTTCGGCTCTTGCCTCGAAAAGCTGTGCAGCGCAGCGCTTCAGGACGCGCACAAGAGGCACGGTCGATCGGTCGATTGCAGGGGGGAGTGCTGCTCACGGGTATTGCGCCAGCAATGTGCACACAATGTGCGCCGAGCTGTTCGGTTCCACCTGCGGTGACGCTCGCTCGCATCAGATTTGCTGCATTTCTGCTAATCTGCGGGGATGAAAGCCACCGTCACCCTCACCAGCCGCGGCGTCGTCACTTTGCCGGCCAAGCTGCGCCAGGCGCTCGGCCTGCAGGCCGACGACCAGTTGATCGCCGAGACCACCCCCGAGGGCTTGCTGTTGCGGCCCGCGGTCACGCTTGCGGTCGAGGTCTATTCGCCTGAACGCGAACACGAGTTCGACGAGGCTGAGGCCGAGCTGGCCGCGGTGCTCGCCCGCAAGGCAGTAGCCCGTCCTCCGCGCAAGCCAAGGCCCTGACCGGCACCGGTCATGCGGGTGTTTCTGGACGCCAACATCCTGTTCTCCGCTGCCAAGTCCGACGGGGCCGTGCGTGCCCTGGTGCGTTTGCTGCTCGATCGTCGTCACGAATGCTGGGTTGACGCGTACGTGGTGGCAGAGGCGAGGCGCAACCTGGTCAGCAAGGGTCCGCAGTCGATTCAGCTCCTCGAGGCATTGCTCGGTCATCTGCAGATCGCGCCCGTCCCGGCGGGCTCGGTCGAGGCGGTCGAGCTGGATTGGCTGCCGGCCAAGGACCGCCCCGTGCTGGCCGCCGCCATTCGCCTGCGCTGCGAAGCGACTGGTCACCGGTGATCGCAAGCATTTCGGCAGCGCGTACGGGCAGAAAGTCGGCGGTGTGACGATCCACTCGCCCCGTTCGCTGGCCGAGACTGTTCTGGCCTGAGCTCGATCGCCCTGCGCGCAGACCGAACCCGGGATCTCGTGTCCGCGCCCTGCCACTCGGACTCAAGCGCCCGATGCGCTCTCTGATCGAGCTTTGCTGATGGGGCTCGCGATGCCCGAACAGTCATTGCGTCGCTTCGACGCAGCCCACCCCCGCCGCCAGCGCGGCCTCGCGCAGCGCCTCGTCCACGTGGCCAACGGCTTGCCAATTGACCCAGTGCCTTGCTGGCACCCAGTACTTACACTCACAACGACGCCTCGGCGCAGCCACCCCCTCACCGCTCCGCCCCGCCGCCCGCTGCCGATACGCGCATGACGCACCCGTCGATGAATGCGGGACCACGAAATTCCATGACACACCTGCCGCTGTTGCTGGCCATGGCTGCGGCGGCCGCCGCGGGCCCGTCGCTGCTGGCCTACAACGTCTCGCCCTCGCCGACCTTCCTGAACCAGGCATTGGCGCTGGCGCTGTGGGGCGGTTTCGTGGCCGTGGCGGCGCTGGCGGCGACGCCCACGGCCCAGCCGCTGCGGCGCGCGGCCCGCGATGCGGCCTGGCCGCTGGCCGCCATCGGCTTGCTGCTGGCTTCGCTGCTCTGGTCCTGGGGGCCGGGCGCATTGCCATCGGGACTGGCGCTTGTCGGCCATCGGCTTGCTGCTGGCCGCCGCCGTGCTGCTGCTCGGCGGCGCCGCGGCGCGTGCCGGCGCGCAGGCCGTGCCGATCTTTGCGCTGTTCTGCAGCGGCTGGGTGGTGGCCGGCGTGCTCAACGCCGCCATCGGTGCGCTGCAGGTCTTTGCGCCGGACGTGCCCGACGGCCAATGGATCGCGCGCTCCGGCCTGGTCGGCCGCGCGGTCGGCAACCTGCGCCAGCCCAACCACCTGAGCAGCCTGCTGCTGTGGTCGGCCATTGCCGTCATCCCGCTGCTCGAACTGGGCCGGCTGCGCCGCGGCGTCGGCTGGGCGCTGTTCGCGCTGATGACCTTTGCCGTGGTGCTGACGGCCTCGCGCACCGGCGTGCTCGGCGTGGGCCTGCTGGCGCTGTGGGGCCTGCTCGATCGGCGCCTGTCGCGTCCGACCCGGGTGCTGCTGCTGTCGTCGCCGCTGCTCTATGCGCTGGCCTGGGCCGGCCTGAGCGCCTGGGCCGAGGCCAGCCGCCACGCCTTCGGCGGCGAGACGCGGCTGGCCGAGGCCGACCTGTCGGGCTCGCGCTTCGGCATCTGGGCCAATACGCTGGAGCTGATCCGCCAGCAGCCCTGGGCCGGCGTCGGCTTCGGCGAGTTCAACCTGGCCTGGACGCTGACGCCCTTCCCCGGGCGGCCGGTGGCCTTCTTCGACCACACCCACAACCTGCCGCTGCAGCTGGCCGTCGAACTCGGCCTGCC
The DNA here is from genome assembly GCA_963818005.1 of uncultured Pseudomonadota bacterium. Taxonomy (GTDB): domain Bacteria; phylum Pseudomonadota; class Gammaproteobacteria; order Burkholderiales; family Burkholderiaceae_C; genus Rubrivivax. The sequence goes on along the minus strand of CAWFQP010000054.1, from coordinate 10,786 downwards.
GCTGGCCGGCCTGGTGATGGGCCTGCTGGTCGCCGGGCTGTGGCGCGCCTGGCGCCTGGCGCGGGCCAGGCCGACGACGCGGCCGCGGTCACGCTGCGCAGTGCCTGGATGATGCTGTTGCTGATCGCCCTGCACAGCCAGCTGGAGTACCCGCTGTGGTACGCCTACTTCCTGCTGCCGACGGCCTGGCTGTTCGGCTATGCGCTGGGGCGGCCGGCCGCCGCGGCGGCGCCGAGCGGTGAGCCGACGCGCGTGCTGTTCGTCGGCGGGGTGCTGCTGGCCATCGGCAGTGCGTTGGCGGTCGCCGACTACACCCGGGTGGCGCTGATCTTCGCCCCGCCCGGCGACGGCAGCACGCTGCAGCAGCGCATCGCCAGCGGTCAGCGCAGCTGGCTGTTCGCGCACCATGCCGGCTATGCGGCGGTCACCGTCGACGACGGCGTTGCAGCCTCCGACCCGGCCTTCGAGGAGGCGCCGCACTACCTGCTGGACACGCGGCTGATGATCGCGTGGGCCCAGGCGCTGGCGCGCGCCGGCGAGCTGGACAAGGCGCGCCATCTGGCGCAGCGTCTGCGCGAGTTCCGCAACCCGCAGGCCGATGACTTCTTCGACGCCTGTGACGCCGTCGAGGCAGTGCAGCAGCGCCGTTCCAGTGCCAGGCGCCGGACTCGGCGCCGCACTGGCGCGACTACCTGCGCTGAGGCAGGCGGCGACACGCTCAGGTGGCGGCCACCCATTCGCCCGACTTGCCGCCGCTCTTGCGCAGCAGCCGGATGTCGTCCATGACCATGCCGCGGTCGACCGCCTTGCACATGTCGTACACCGTGAGCAGGCCCACCTGCACGGCGGTCAGCGCTTCCATCTCCACGCCGGTGCGGCCCAGCGTCTCGACCTGCGCCGTGCAGCGCAGCAGCGAGGCGGCGGCATCCAGCTCGAAGTCGACCGCCACGCGGGTGATCGGCAAGGGGTGGCACAAGGGCACCAGGTCGGCGGTGCGCTTGGCGCCCTGGATCGCCGCGATGCGGGCCACGCCGAGCACGTCGCCCTTCTTGGCGTGGCCCGATTCGATCAGCGCCAGCGTCGCCGGCAGCATGCGGATCACGCCGCTGGCGCGCGCCACGCGGTGCGTCGCGTCCTTGGCCGAAACGTCGACCATGTGCGCCTGGCCTTGGGAGTCGAAGTGCGTGAGCGCGGAACTCATGGGCTGGGCGGCGTCAAAGCATGTGGCATATGGGCAAACATGACGGTGTCATCATAGCGGCGCCGGTGCGGCCGTCCCGGGCCCGAGCCCAGTTGGAAAGCGTTTGAAGCGAACCCCCCTCTCGGCGCGAATGCGCGCCCTGTTCCTGGCCGCGGTGCTGGCCGTTGGCACACCGGTGCAGATGGCCCATGCGCAGGTGCGCCTGCCGGCGCTCGGCGAAGAAGCGGGCGAGGAGTTCAGCGTCGGCACCGAGCGCGCGCTGGGCGAGCAGATCATGCGCGAGATCCGCCGCGACCCGGCCTATCTGGACGACCCGCCGCTGCTCGACTACGCGCAGCGCGTCTGGCGGCCGCTGGTCGAGGCGGCGCGCCAGCGCGGCGAGATCACCGCCGACACCGCGCAGCAGCTGGCCTGGGAGGTCTTCCTGGTGCGCGACCGCAGCGTCAACGCCTTCGCATTGCCCGGCGGCTTCGTCGGCCTGCACCTGGGCCTGATCGCCGTCACCAGCTCCAGCGACGAGCTGGCCGCGGTGCTGGCGCACGAACTGACGCACGTGACGCAGCGGCACATCGCGCGCGGCATCGTCAACAGCCAGCGCACCACGCTGCTCAGCCTGGCCGGGCTGATCCTGGGCGTGCTGGCCGCCAGCCGCGCCGGCAGTTCCGACGGTGTGCAGGCCGCAGTGGTCGGCTCGCAGGCTGCCGCGGCGCAGAGCCAGCTGAACTATTCGCGCGACATGGAGCGCGAGGCCGACCGCGTCGGCTTCGGCGTGCTCACCGACGCCGGCTACTCGCCCACCGGCATGGCGGCCATGTTCGAGAAGCTCGAGAACGCCAACCGCCTCAACGACAGCGGCGCCTTCCCGTACCTGCGCAGCCACCCGCTGACGGTGGAACGCATCAGCGAGGCGCGCGCCCGGCTGGCCCTGTCGGGCGCCGCCGCCCCGGCCGACCCGATCGAGCATGTCTTGATGGGCGCCAGGGCCCGCGTGTTGATGGAACCCGGTGCCGAAGGCCTGCGTCGCCAGCAGCTGCGCGTGGCCAGCGCCATCGCGCCGGGCGCGGCGCCGCTGTCGTTCAACGAGCGGCTGGGCGCGCTGTACGCCGGGGCACTGGCCAACTTGATGCTGGACGATGCCAAGGCGGCCGATGCCGCCGTGGCCAAGGCCCTGGAACTGCTGCGCGACAAGCCGGCCGTCGCGGCCAGTGCCGCTCGCGTCTTCAAGGAGCTGCAGGTGCAGGTGGTGCTGCAGCGCGGCGACCCGGCCGCCGCACTGAAGCTGCTGGACGAGCCGGCGCTGCAACCGGCCACGCGCTGGACGCGCTTGCTGCGCGGCCAGGCGGCGCTGGCAGTCTGGAACCTTCAACCCGCCGATGCCGCCGCCTGTGCGCGGCCGGCGCCGTCTGGGCCGGCCTGCGACACGCCGGCCTACGTGGCGCTGCGCGGCAGCAACGAGGCCCTGCAGAACTGGGTGTCGCTGCATCCGCGCGACCCGCTCGCCTGGAGCCTGCTGGCCCAGGGCGAAGAAGCGCTCGGCCAGCGGCTGCGCGCCATGCGTGCGCAGGCCGAGGCGCGGGCCGCGCTGGGCGATATCAATGGCGCCATCGACCGGCTGCGCGCCGCGCAGACCCTGGTGCGCAGCGGCGCGGCGAATGACTTCATCGAGGCCTCGGTCATCGACGCGCGGCTGCGCCAGCTGGAAGCGCTGCGCCGCGAGCTCACGGCCGAGTTGCGCGGCAAGTAGGGCGCTTCGGCGCAGCGCGCAGGCGACAATGGCGGCCCGTGCCGCCATCGCCTTGACCGCCATGCCCGACGCCCGCCTCGAGACCGACACGCTGTATCAGAGTCAGCTGCATTCGCTGCCGCTGCTGGCGCGCGGCAAGGTGCGCGACAACTACGCGGTGGGCAGCGACCGGCTGCTGATGGTGGCCAGCGACCGCATCTCCGCCTTCGACGTGGTCATGGGCCAGCCCATCCCGGGCAAGGGCCGGCTGCTGACGCGCATGGCGCTGTTCTGGTTCGAGCGCCTGGCGCATGTGGTGCCCAACCACCTGAGCGGCGACGACCCGGCCAGCGTGGTCGCTGCGGACGAACGCGCGCAGGTCAGCGGGCGCTCGATGCTGGTGCAGCGCTTGAAGCCGCTGCCGGTGGAAGCCGTGGTGCGCGGCTACCTGGCGGGCTCGGGCTGGGCCGAGTACCAGCGCTCGGGCAGCGTGTGCGGCGTGGCGCTGCCCGGCGGACTGGTCAACGCCTCGCGCCTGGGCGAGCCGATCTTCACCCCGGCCACCAAGGCCGAAGCCGGCGCGCACGACGAGAACATCGCCTTCGCGCAGATGCAGCAGATGATCGGCGCCGAGCTGGCGGCGCGCGTGCGCGAGGTATCGCTGCAGCTGTACCGCGAGGCGGCCGGGTACGCGCTGCAGCGCGGCATCATCATCGCCGACACCAAGTTCGAGTTCGGCCTGGACGAGGCCGGCACGCTGACGCTGATGGACGAGGTGCTGACGCCGGACTCGTCGCGCTTCTGGCCGCTGGACGGCTACCGCGAGGGCATCAATCCGCCCAGCTTCGACAAGCAGTTCCTGCGCGACTGGCTCGAGGCCGCGCGCGTGGACGGCCAGCCCTGGAACAAGAAGGCGCCGGCGCCGGCCCTGCCCGAGGCGGTGGTGCGCGAGACCGCGGCGCGCTATGCCGAGGCGCTGCGCATCCTGACGGCCTGAGCGCCATGGCTTCCCGCCTGCTGACCCAGCTGGCTGCGCGCATCGCCGCGGCGCGCGACCCGGTCGAAGCCGCATGCCTGCGGGCGCAGCGCGGCATCTACCTGGCGCGCCAGGGCAAGTACGACGAGGCCGAAGCGATCGTCAAGGCCGTTCGCGACGAGTTCGGCGCGCGGCCGAATGCCGAGGTCACGGCCTGGATCAGCCTGGTCGAAGCCGTGAGCCACTTCTACAGCCAGCCCGGCCCGAAGGCGCTGGACCGACTGCGCCGCGCGCATGCGCTGAGCCGGGCGATCAATCATCCGGTGCTGGTGCCGCTGTGTGCGGCCTGGCTGGCGCACATCGAGTTCAATGCCAGCCGGATGCAGGCGATGCTGCAGTACGCCGTCGAAGCGCTGCGCCTGGCACAACCGGCGCACCATGCCGCCCTGGCGCGTGTCGGCCTGGTCATCGCCGATGCGTTCCACTACGCCGGCCGCTTCGACCTGGCCAAGCCCTGGTACGCGGCGGTGCGCGAACATGCCTTGGCCGACGGCGACGACGCGATGATCAGTGCGATGTTGCACAACGTTGCGGCGTTGCGAGCAAACCAAGTTCGACTAGCCGATGCGTTTCATGAGCCCCAACACGCCGAAGCGAATCGGGCTCTTTTGGAATTGGAGTCGACCAGAAACTATGACTTGGGCATAGGCACTTTGTCATTGGGATTGTTGATTCCATTGGTACGAGCCCAACTCTTCATGGCACTAGGTCGATTCGAAGACGCAGTGCCGTTCTACTCAGAGACTCTCGATAAGCAGAACACAGAGAACCTGGAGCGCCGAGAGGCGTGCTTCTTTGCAGAGCGAGCATGGTGCTTATTTCGACTTGGGCAAGTCAAGGCGGCTTGCGCCGATGTAGACGCAGCCTGCGCGCGCATCGGAAACCCTGCTGACCCCGACGACGTTGCGTCAATGCATGCTCGACTCGCTGAAGTCCTGAATCTGCTGGGCCAGCCTGAGCGATCCCTGGAGCACAAGAGTCAGGCGATCGAGTTCCGTCGTCGCCATTTGGATGCCCAGGCAGAACTGCTTGGACAACTTGAGCACGCGCTTTCCGGCCAGTCCAAAGGCTCGACTTGATCGTCGTAGGGTCCGTCGATCAGACTGGCCGCGAGAAGACCCGCTCCATAGCCACATCGATCACCATGCCGCAAAGGCTGTAGATCAGTGATCCGATCAAGGCGGCGCCGAAGCCAGTGACGCTGAAACCGTCGAGCATCGATGCCGCCCACCAGAACATCAGCGCGTTGATGACGAACAGGAACAGGCCCAGGGTGAGCAGCGTGATCGGCAATGTCAACAGCACCAGCAGTGGCCGCACCAGCGTGTTGAACAGGCCGATGACGAAGGCAGCGAGCATGGCTTCGCCAAAACTCTCGACCTTGACGCCGCCGTAGAGGTGCGTCACCAGCAGCAGCGCGGCAGCCAGCAGCAGCCAGCGGATGATCAGTTTCATGGCCTGCAGCATAGCGTGGCCGTCCCGATGAGCGTCGGCAACGTAGGGGAATGACAACCTCCTAGTACAAATCTGCTTCTCACGCTCTCCTCTAGGCATTAACATCGTTTGCGCCGGAAAACCGTCCAACACGAGGGTCGATCAGACCTCACCGGATCCGGCCCGACGTCCCTAGACCAGATGGAGAAATCACACATGGCAACTGCGAAGAAAGCTCCTGCGAAGAAGGCTCCGGCCAAGAAGGCGCCGGCCAAGAAGGCGCGCGCCGAAGAAGCCGCCGACCAAGGCTAAGGCCGCTCCCGCCAAGAAGGCCCCAGCCAAGAAGGCCCCGGCGAAGAAGCGCGCCCCCAGCGCTGCCTTCATGAAGGCGATGACCCCCAGCGCGGCTCTGGCCGCGGTGATCGGTGACAAGGCCCTGCCGCGCACCGAAGTCACCAAGAAGATCTGGGAGTACATCAAGAAGAACGGCCTGCAGGACCAGGCCAAGAAGACGATGATCAACGCCGACGCCAAGCTGAAGGAAATCTTCAAGAAGGCGCAGGTGTCGATGTTCGAGATGACCAAGCTGGTCAGTGCCCACCTGAAGTAGACCCGGGCTGACCCGACGGGGCTGCGGCGTCTCAGGCGCCGCAGCCCTTTTTTAACGTCAGGCGCCCTCGATGGGCGCCTTTTCATGGGCCGCGCTGGCCAGCCTGCGCTCCAGGAAGTCCAGCCGGTCCTGGCCCCAGAAGAGCTCGCCGTCGACCACGTAGCTGGGCGCGCCGAACACGCCGGCATCGAAGGCCTGCTGGGTGGCGGCTTCGTAGCGCTGCTGCACCGCGTCGCCCTGCGATGCCTCCAGCACGCCTGCGGGCAGCCCGCATTCGGCCAGCAGTTGCGCCAGCGTGACGGCATCGTTGATGCAGCGCTGCTCGGCCCACACCGCCTTGAGCACCGCGCCGGTCAAATGCATCGCCGCATCGCTGCCCTGGCTGTCGGCCACGGCCAGGATCAGCCGGGCCGCGGCGTCGCCGGGCACCGGGAAGTAGGTGGGGTGCAGGTGCAGCGGCAGGCCCAGCCAGTCGGCAAAGCGCTTCAGCTCCACCAGCCGGTAGGCCTGGCGCTGCGGCGCGCGTTGTGCCAATGGCAGCCCGCCGGAGCGCGGAAAGATCTTGCCCAGGTCCACCGGCAGCACCCGGATGCGCGCGTCGGCGCGGCGCGCGATGTCCTGGAAGCGCCGGTGGCCCAGGTAGGCCCACGGCGATTGCGGGGCAAAGTAGTAGTCGATGGGGCTGGCCATGGCGTCTCCTTCTGGGGCCGGCCAGTGTAGGCGCCGACGCTTGGCGCCGCTGCGGCTCAGCCCTTCAGGTGCTCGGCCAGGAAGCGCCCGGTGTGGCTGCGCGGATCGGCAGCCACCTGTTCCGGCGTGCCGGCCACCAGCAGCTCGCCGCCGCCGGCGCCGCCTTCGGGGCCCATGTCGAGCAGCCAGTCGGCGCAGCGGATCACGTCCAGGTTGTGCTCGATGACGACGATGGTGTTGCCCGCGTCGCGCAATTGCAGCAGCACGCGCAGCAGCTGGGCGGTGTCGTGGAAATGCAGCCCGGTGGTCGGCTCGTCCAGGATGTACAGCGTGCGCCCGGTGTCGCGCTTGCTCAGCTCCAGCGCCAGCTTGACACGCTGCGCCTCGCCGCCGGACAGCGTGGTCGCGCTCTGCCCCAGCTTGATGTAGCCCAGGCCCACGTCCAGCAGCGTCTGCAGCTTGCGCGCGATGTTGGGCACGGCGTTGAAGTAGCCGTGCGCGTCCTCCACCGTCAGGTCCAGCACCTGGGTGATGTTGCGGCCCTTGTAGACGATCTCCAGCGTCTCGCGGTTGTAGCGCGCGCCGTGGCAGGTGTCGCAGGGCACGTACATGTCGGGCAGGAAGTGCATCTCCACCTTGATGACGCCGTCGCCCTGGCAGGCCTCGCAGCGCCCCCCCGCCACGTTGAAGCTGAAGCGCCCGGGGCCGTAGCCGCGCTCGCGCGCCGCCGGCACCTCGGCGAAGAGCTCGCGCATCGGCGTGAACAGCCCCGTATAGGTGGCCGGGTTGCTGCGCGGCGTGCGGCCGATCGGGCTCTGGTCGACGTTGATCACCTTGTCGAAGGCGTCCAGGCCCTCGATCTGCTCGTGCGGCGCCGGCTCGGCGTGGCTGCCGTAGAGCTTGCGCGCCACCGCGGCGTAAAGCGTGTCGTTGACCAGCGTACTCTTGCCGGAACCGGATACGCCAGTGACGCAGGTGAACAGGCCCACCGGGATCTCGGCCGTCACGTTCTTCAGGTTGTTGCCGCGTGCATTGACGATGCGCAGCACCCGTGGGTCGGTCTGTCCAGCCAGCGTGGCCCGCGCATGCGGCGGCTCGATGCGCAGCTTGCGCGCCAGGTAGCGGCCGGTCAGCGACTCGGCATGCGCAGCGATGTCGGCCGCCGAGCCCTGGGCGATCAGCCTCCCGCCGTGCACGCCGGCGCCCAGGCCCATGTCCACCACGTGGTCGGCGGCCAGGATCATGTCCTCGTCGTGCTCCACCACCAGCACCGAATTGCCCAGGTCGCGCAGCCGCTTGAGCGTGCCGATCAGCCGCGCGTTGTCGCGCTGGTGCAGGCCGATCGACGGCTCGTCGAGCACGTACATCACGCCGGTCAGGCCGCTGCCGATCTGGCTGGCCAGGCGGATGCGCTGCGCCTCGCCGCCGGACAGCGTGTCGGCGCTGCGGTCCAGGCTCAGGTAGTTCAGGCCGACGTCGTTGAGGAACTTCAGCCGCGAGCGGATTTCGCGCACGATCTTGTCGGCGATCTCGGCCTTGGCGCCCTGCAGTTGCAGGCCCTCGAAGTAGCCCAGGCACTCGGCCAGCGTCTTGTGCTCGACGCGATAGATCGGCTCGCCGGGGTCTCCCCCCAAATCGGCCGCACCTTGCTGCAGGAAGACATGGCGTGCCTCGCGCCGCAGCCGCGAACCGCCGCAGTCGGGGCAGGGCTTGGCCGCCTGGTAGCGCGCCAGGTCCTCGCGCACCGCGGCCGAATCGGTCTCGCGGTAGCGCCGCTCCAGGTTTGGCAGGATGCCTTCGAAGGGGTGCGAGCGCTTGACCGAACGCGCGCGGCTCCTTGCGCCGCTCCCGCCCTGGGCTTCGTAGACGAAGGCAATGGCTTCGTCGCCCGAGCCGTGCAGCAGAACCTGCCGGGCCTTCTCCGGCAGCGCCTCGAAGGGCGTGTCGATGTCGAAGCCGCAATGCCGCGCCACGCTTTCCAGCATCGAGAAGGTGTAGGCATTGCGCCGGTCCCAGCCCTTGACCGCGCCCGACGCCAGGCTCAGCGACGGGAAGGCCACCACGCGCTGGGCGTCGAACACCGTCACCTGGCCCAGGCCGCTGCAGCTGGGGCAGGCGCCGACGGGCGAATTGAAGGAGAACAGCCGCGGCTCCAGCTCGCTGAGCGAGTAGCTGCACACCGGGCAACCGAACTTGCTGGAAAAAAGGTGCTCGCGCGGCAGCTGCGGCCGGGCTGTCGGCGTCGTCCATCTGCAACGCGATGGCGCGGCCGTCGGCGATGCGCAGCGCGGTCTCGAAGCTCTCGGCCAGGCGCTGCTTCAACCCGGGCTGGACGCGCAGCCGGTCGACCACCACGTCGATGTCGTGCTTCTCGTTCTTCTTCAGCCTGGGCAGCTCGCCGGCCTCGAACACCTGGCCCGGCTGGCCGTTCGAGCCGATGCGAAAGCGCACGTAGCCTTGTGCCTGCATGTCCTGGAACAGCTCGACGAACTCGCCCTTGCGGTCGCGCACCACCGGCGCCAGCACCATCAGCCGCGTGCCTTCGGGCAGCGCCAGTACCGCATCGACCATCTGGCTGACGCTTTGCGAGCGCAGCGCCAGGCCGTGGTCCGGGCAGAAGGGCGTGCCGGCGCGCGCGTAGAGCAGGCGCAGGTAGTCGTGGATCTCGGTAATGGTGCCGACGGTCGAGCGCGGGTTGTGGCTGGTCGCCTTCTGCTCGATGCTGATCGCCGGCGACAGGCCCTCGATGACATCGACGTCGGGCTTGTCCATCAGCTGCAGGAACTGCCGCGCGTAGGCGGACAGGCTCTCGACGTAGCGCCGCTGGCCTTCGGCATACAGCGTGTCGAAGGCCAGGCTGGACTTGCCCGAGCCCGACAAGCCCGGTGATCACCACCAGCGCCTGGCGCGGGATGTCCAGGTCGATGTTCTTCAGGTTGTGCGTGCGCGCGCCGCGGATGCGGATCGCGGGCGCGTCGGGCGGCAGTTCGGTGGGCATGGGCTGGTGCGGGGCAACCGAGCATCATATCGGCCACGACCTTATCGCGCCTGTTCGTCGGATACGGCGTTCTGCTTGCGGCGCACAGCGGACGCTCCGAACGGCCGCTTTGCGTGCCCTGTTCAGCGCATCGCGACGGCGATACCCGCCAGGGCTCATGCTGCGGCGGTCGGCCCTTGGTCCGACGCCACTGCGGCCCTGGCGCTTGCAGGCCCAGGGCGTTCGCCAGGCACGGAACAGTCCGCAGGGACTGTTCCGTGTCCAGGCTCACTGCATCGCGCCAGGGTCGTGCCGCATAACTCGCTACGCGCTTGCGCGCTGCGCTCGAACAGGTGCGGCAAGTCAGATGCACGAAGCGCGCTGACGCGCGCCGACCCTGGCACTGCGCTTCTCGCCGCCGCACAGGCGCCTCGCGGCCGCCCGGCGCCGAGTTCGTGGCGACGCTGGCTGTTGGGGTCCGAACACCGCGAGCGTCGCCGCGAAGCCGGTGCAGGGCAGGCCGCGATGCGCCTGTGCGGCGCCGAGAAGCGCAGTGGCCCTGGCCGCGCGCGCAGCGCGCTTCAACATCTGACTTGGCGCGTCTGTCCGAGCGCAGCGCGCAAGCGCGTAGCGAGTTACGCGCCACGGCCAGGGATGGCGAGCATCGCAGGGACAGTCGGACGCAGCCGACCGCCGCACCGAAGCGTCGCGGCCTGCCCTGGCGCCGGCTTCGCCGTCGCGGACATCACGCACGCACAGCGGACCTGTGAAGGCGACCGCTGCGCCGCAAGCGGCACTGCAAGCACGCCGGCCTTGCCGTCGATGCGATCACCCCGCCGCGTTCAGCACGCGCAGGATTTCTTCGCCGTAGGCCTGCAGCTTCTTCGCGCCCACGCCGCTGATGCCGGCCATCGCGTCCAGGTCGGCCGGGTACTCGCGCGCCATCTGCGCCAGCGTGGCGTCGTGGAAGACCACGAAGGCCGGCAGGTTGTGCTCGCGCGCCACCTCGGCGCGCCAGGCCTTCAGCGCACTGAAGCGCTGCAGTGCCTGTCCATCCAGCGGCAGTGGCGGCGCCTTGTCCTTGGCGACGCGGCCTGTCCTGCCGCGTTCGCTGC
>CAWFQP010000053.1:0-27541 GCA_963818005.1 uncultured Pseudomonadota bacterium | reverse complement strand
ATACTCGCTTGCCACACGGGAGGTGTCCATGTAAGCGAGCATGAACCTCGTCGCCGCCATCGAGGCTTTCAACCAGCACGGGCAGCCGCGCATCGACCTGCAGGTCCGCCGCGACGGCCGTACCGTAGCGCTGCTGCCGCGGCTGGGCAAGGAAATCCTCGTCAAGGGCACGCCACTGAACCCGAACCTGAAGATCTCGTCGCAGGACATCGCGTTGCTGTGCGAAGAAGCCCAGCTGGCCATCGCGCCGGGCATGGCGCTGCTGGAGAGCGCGCTCGCCGCGATGGGCAGCGTGGCGCGCGACGAAGAGGACGAAGTGGTCTGATCAGGCCGCGCCGCGTGCGTCGGCGACGATCCATTCGGCCGCACGCTCGGCCAGCATCAGCGTCGGCGAGTTGGTGTTGCCGCTGGTGATCTGCGGCATCGCCCCGGCATCGACGACACGCAGGCCGCGCACGCCGCGCACCCGAAAGCGGGCATCGAGCACCGCCATCGGGTCGCCGTCGCGACCGATGCGCGTGGTGCCCACCGGATGGAAGATGGTGCTGGCGATGTCGCCGGCCAGCCGCGCCAGCTGCTCGTCGCTCTGGTACTGCGCGCCGGGTTTCCATTCCTCTGGCTGGTACGGCGCCAGCGCCGGCTGCGCGCAGATGCGGCGCGTGACGCGCAGCGAATCGGCCGCGACCTGGCGGTCTTCGGGGGTGCTCAGGTAGTTCGGTGCGATCCGCGGCGGATCCTCGAAGTTCGGGCTGCGGATGTGCACCCAGCCCCGGCTGGTCGGGTTGAGGTTGCACACGCTGGCGGTGAAGGCGTCGAAGCCGTGCAGCGGCTCGCCGAAGGCGTCCAGGCTGAGCGGCTGCACGTGGTACTCGATGTTGGCCCAGGGCATGTCCGGTGAGCTGCGCGTGAACGCGCCCAGCTGCGAGGGCGACATGCTCATCGGGCCGCTGCGCGTCAGCAGGTACTGCACAGCGATGCCGGCCTTGCCCCACAGGCTGCTGGCGATGCGGTTGAGCGTCTTCGTGCCGCGAACCTTGTAGACCGCACGGATCTGCAGATGGTCCTGCAGATTGGAGCCGACACCCGGCAGTGGATGCAGCGGCGTCACTCCGGCTTGGGACAGCAGCTGACCGTCACCGATGCCCGACAACTCGAGGATCTGCACCGAGCCGATCGAGCCGGCGCTGAGGATCGTCTCGCACCGTGCCGTCGCCCGCACCCGCTGGCCATCCTTCAGCGCCTCGATCCCGTGGCAGCGTGGCATGCCGTCGCCATCGCGTTCGATGTGCAGCCGCGCCACCTGCGCGCGGGTCCACAGCGTGAAGTTGGCGCGCTGCGTGCAGGCCGGACGCAGGAAGGCCTTGGCAGTGTTCCAGCGCCAGCCGCGCTTCTGGTTGACCTCGAAGTAGCCGACGCCCTCGTTGTCGCCGCGGTTGAAGTCCTCGCTGGCGGGCAGCCCGTATTGCCGCGCGGCCTGCGCCCAGGCATCGAGGATGTCCCAGCGCAGCCGCTGCTTCTCGATGCGCCATTCGCCGCCGGCGCCGTGCCATTCGTTCGCACCGCGCCAGTGGTCCTCGTGGCGCTTGAAGTAGGGCAGCACCGTCTCCCAGGACCAGCCGGTGTCGCCGCTGAGTTCGGCCCACTGCGAATAGTCGCGCCTCTGGCCGCGCATGTAGATCATGCCGTTGATGCTCGAGCAGCCACCCAGCGCCTTGCCGCGCGGGTAGCGCAGCGTGCGGCCGTTCAGGCCCGCGTCGGGCTCGGTCTGGTAGCACCAATCGGTGCGCGGGTTGCCGATGCAGTAGAGGTAGCCCACCGGGATGTGGATCCACGGGTGGTTGTCGCTGCCGCCGGCTTCGACCAGCAGCACGCGCTTGTCCGGGTCGGCGCTCAGACGGTTGGCCAGCAGGCAGCCGGCGCTGCCGGCGCCGACGATGATGTAGTCGAATTCCTGGGTGTCGCTCATGCGCGGGTATCGGGCAGGCTCGGCAAGTCGGCGCCTGCCTGAAAGTCGGCGCCTGCCTGAAGCAGGATGCAGCGCGCCTCGCGCGGCGATGCTACGCCGGCCGGCCTTGGCGCTTGGCCGGCGCAAGGGGTACGCGTGCGACCTTGCGATGGCCCTGGCCCGGCGCCCGACCCACCCGGTCGACCGCGTCATCCGCCCTGTGCCGAGCTGCCCACCGGCGCTTGCGACTGCCGCTCCCGCTGCGCCTGCTGCCGCCTGCACAACCCAGGTTGCCCGCGCCCGTACTTCGGGTCGAACACCCCGGAGCCGCGGCGTGGGCCGTCGACCGCAGCGGCGGCCGTGCCGCACCGGGATGCCTCGAGGCGCGGCGGTGCGGCAGGAACGGCAGCATTTCGTGCTCGCCAGCCGACTGCCGTCCGGAATTGCTGGCAGCATTGAGGTCTGCCGATGAGCTCAAGGCGGAGTGTTTCGTGAGCGTGTTGCTGCACCTGCTGGCGTTGACGCCGCTGCGACTGCTGTACGTCTATGCGGACGTATTGCACTTCTTCGTCTACCACGTCTTCGCTGGCGACTGGCGCTGGCGCGCAGCAACATTGCCGGCGCCTTCCCCGAACTTCGGCCCGACGAGCGCGAGGCCATCCTGCGGCACAGCTACCGCCAGATGGCCCGCACGCTGATGGAGATGATCTGGGCCTCGCGCGCCCCGGCCGCCGAGCTGGGGCGGCGCGTGCAGTTCGAGAACCCGGAACTGATCGAGAAATACCGAACCAAGGTGTCCGTGGTGTTGCTGACCGCTCACGTCTGCAACTGGGAATGGCTGCTGCTGGCGGCGGGCGCGCGCTTCGACGTGCCGATCGACGCGGTGTACAAGCCGCTGCGCCTCAAGGCCGTCGAGAGTTTCACACGGGCGATGCGCGCCCGCTTCGGTGGGCAGCCGATCCCGATCGATCACGTACTCTTCGAACTGCTCAAGCGCGGCGCGCAGGCGCGTGGCTACGGCTTGCTGGCCGACCAGACCCCGCTGAAGCACACGCCGAAGTACTGGACCCGCTTCCTGAATCGTGACACCGCATTCTTCCTCGGGCCGGAACGACTCGCGCGCTACCTGGACGGTCCCGTGCTCTACGTCGAGATGAGGCGTACGGAAGCAGGCCACTATCGTGTGCACATGCACGTGCTTGCCGAGCCACCCCACGACGACCCCGAGCTTGGTGCACACCTTGCGGAGGCCTATGCGAGCCACCTCGAGGCGACGATCCGTGCTCAACCGAGCGACTGGCTGTGGATCCACAACAAGTGGAAGTACCCGCGTCCGGCGCCCGACGCCGCCGCCGATGCGGCGTCCGGCTGCCGCGTGGCCGAGCCCACTCGGGCCGAAGACCGATAGGGCCTGCCGATGCGACGGCCGGGCAATCGCCCTCAGCGCCCGCCCGAGACGAGCAGGCGCGATGCCATCAGCCCCATCAGCACGAACAGCGCCAGGCTCCAGAACTCGTAGGGCACGCCGAGCAGCTTGGCGGCGGCGTCGGCGCAGCTGGCGCGGGGCTGGAAGACCTCGGGCAGGCTGCCGTCCAGGCCCAGGCCGCTGATGATGCGTTCGGCCAGCGTCAGCTTGCAGGAATCGCTGGTCGCGGCGACGAAGTGCTGCCACAGCGCGGCGGCCACGCCGGCCAGGCTCAGCACCACGATCAGCCCGCGCCGTGAGCGGCCGTGCCGACCGTGCCGCGCCAGGCCAGCCCGAGCAGCGCCACCAGCACGATACGAGCACGACGATCAGCCGCTGCAGGATGCACCAGGGGCAGGGCTCCATGCCCAGCCCATGCTGCGTCCACAGCGCCACGCCCACCGCGCCCAGCCCGAACAGCGCGATGCCCAGCAGCAGCGCCGTCTGGCGCGATGCGGCCGTCACTTGATTTCGGCGATCAGTTCGATCTCGACGCAGGCGCCCAGCGGCAGCTGCGCCACGCCGAAGGCGCTGCGCGCATGTGCGCCGACCTCGGCGCCGAAGACCTCGCCCAGCAGCTCGGAGCAGCCGTTGGTCACCAGGTGGTGCTCGGTGAAGGTGGCGGTGCTGTTGACCAGGCTCAGCACCTTGACGATGCGCGCCACCTTGTCCAGCCCGCCGGCGCCGGCCTGCAGCGTGCCCAGCAGGTCGATGGCGATGGCCCGGGCCGCGGCCTTGCCTTCGTCGGTGCTCATCGTCAGGCCGAGCTGGCCGACCCAGGGCTTGCCGTCGCGGCGCGCGATGTGGCCGGAGACGAAGACCAGCTTGCCGCTGCGCACGAAGGGCACGTAGGCGGCCGCCGGCACGGCCAGCGGCGGCAGCGTGATGCCCAGGGCATCGAGTCGGGCTTGAACGGACATGGTGTTCGGCGTGCGCAGTGCAGGGGACGGGCATCCTACACTGGCAGCGATGAGTCCAGGCCCTGCCATGCCGGCCTCGCGCAGCGCGCTGGACGCCGGCTGGCGCATGGCCGCTGCCGCGCTGGCCTGGCTGGCCGGCATCGGCCTGCAGATGCAGCAGCCGGCGCTGTGGCCGGCGGCGCACTACCTCGCTGCTGGGGCTCGCCGCGCTGGCGCTGGCGGCTGGCCTGGCGGGCGCCTGCGCGGCGCGCGCAAGGCAGCGCGAGCTCGCTGGCCTGCCTGGGCCTGGCGCTGGTGCTGGTCGCTTTCGGCAGCACCGGCTGGCGCGCTGGCGAGCGCCTCGCGCAGGTGTTGCCCACCGAGCTGGAAGGAGTGGACCTGCAGCTCACCGGCGTGATCAGCGGATTGCCGCAGCCCGCAGCCGCAGGGCACGCGCTTCGTCCTGCAGGTGGAGCAGGCGCTGCGCGACGGCCAGCCGGTGCGCGTGCCCGATCAGGTGTCGCTCGGCTGGTACCGCGGCTTCGACGGCGACGCGCTGCTCGCCGCGCCGGCGCAGGACGCTGCGCGCCGGCCAGCGCTGGCTGCTGCACGGCGCGGCTGCGCCAGCCGCACGGCACGCTCAACCCGCATGGTTTCGACCTGGAGCTGTGGATGTTCGAGCAGGGCCATCGCGCCAGCGGCACGGTGCGCGCCAGCGTCCGGCGCGGTCAACCGTCTGCTGGCCGATGCCGCCGGCCACCCGGTGGACCGAGCGCGCCAGTCGGTGCGCGACGCGATCCTGCTGCGCGTGGCCGATGCACGCGCCGCCGGCGTGCTGGCGGCGCTGGCGGTGGGCGACCAGGCGGCCATCGAGCGCGAGGACTGGGAGCTGTTCCGCCACACCGGCGTGGCCCACCTGATGAGCATCAGCGGCCTGCACGTGACGCTGTTCGCCTGGCTCGCCGCGGCGCTGATCGGAGCGCTGTGGCGTCTGAGCCCGCGGCTGATGCTGGCGCTGCCCACGCCTACCGCTGCACGCTGGGGCGGGGTGCTGGCCGCGGCCGGCTATGCGCTGCTGGCCGGCTGGGGCGTGCCGGCGCAGCGCACGCTGTGGATGCTGGCCGCGGTGGCGCTGCTGCGCAGTACCGGTCTGCACTGGCCGGCGCCGCTGGTGCTGCTGGCCGCCGCCAGCGTGGTCACGCTGCTCGACCCCTGGGCGGTGATGCAGCCGGGCTTCTGGTTGTCCTTCGTGGCGGTGGCGCTGCTGATGGTGGCCGAGCCAACTGCGCGCCCGCCGCCGCTGGCCGCGCGCCGCATACGCCGGCTGGCCGGGGCCCTGCAGCGCGGGCTGCGCACCCAGGTGCTGGCCAGTGTCGGCCTGGCGCCGCTGAGCCTGGTGTTCTTCCAGCAGGTGTCGCTGGTCGGCTTCATCGCCAACCTGCTGGCCATCCCGCTGGTCACGCTGGCGATCGTGCCGCTGGCGCTGGCCGGCATCCTGTGGCCGCCACTGTGGGCGCTGGCCAGCGCGCTGGTGCGCTCGCTGGTGTGGGTGCTGGACGGGCTGGCCGGCTGGCCCCTCGGCTTGTGGACGGCCGCGGCAGCACCCGGCTGGGCCGTGGCGGTGGGCCTGCTCGGCGGTGCGCTGCTGGTGATGCCGCTGCCGTGGCGCTTGCGCGCGCTCGGCCTGCCGCTGTTGCTGCCGCTGCTGGCGCCGCCGCTGGCGCGGCCGGCCCAGGGCGAGTTCGAGGTGGTCGCTGCCGACATCGGCCAGGGCACGGCGGTATTGCTGCGCACCCGCAGCCACCTGCTGCTCTACGACAGCGGGCCGCGCTATTCGCTGCAGGCCGACGCCGCGCAGCGCGTGCTGCTGCCGCTGCTGCGCGCGCGAGGCGAAAGCCGCATCGACCTGCTGATGCTGAGCCACCGCGATATCGACCATGTGGGCGGCGCGGCGTCGCTGCTGGCCCAGCTGCCGGTGGCGGCGATGGCCAGTTCGCTGCCCGAGACGCACCCGCTGCGGGCAGCCGGCGTGCCGCACCGGCGCTGTGCCGCCGGGCAGGCCTGGCACTGGGACGGCGTGCACTTCGAGCTGCTGCACCCGCAGGCCGGCGACTACCTGCCGTCGGCGGCGCCGAACACGCTGAGCTGCGTGCTGCGCGTGCAGGGCCAGGGCGGGCGCAGCCTGCTGCTGACCGGCGACATCGAGGCGGCGCAGGAAGCGGCGCTGGTGGATCGCCTGGCGCTGGCGCTGCGCAGCCAGGTGCTGCTGGTGCCCCACCACGGCAGCAAGACCTCGTCCAGCGAGGCCTTCATCGGCGCGGTGGCCCCCGGCACGGCCGTGGTGCAGGCGGCCTATCGCAGCCGTTTCGGCCACCCCGCGCCGCAGGTGCTGGCGCGCTACCGTGCGCTGGGCGTCGAATTGGTGCGCAGCGACGCCTGCGGCGCCTGGAGCTGGGACGCCCAAGGTGTGGCGCGCTGCCAGCGTGAGACGGCCGCGCGTTACTGGCATCATCGGGTGAACGGCGATGTTGCCGCCGGGCGCGTGAGCGACGCGCATGGCCCGCGCCTTGCATTCAATCCCTCGAAGCCATCCGCAGGAGCACCTTGTGTCCATTCACGTCGCGCTGAATCACGTCACGCACTATCGCTACGACCGTCGCGTCGGCCTGTCGCCGCAGGTCGTTCGCTTGCGGCCGGCCCCGCACTGCCGCACGCCGATCCTCAGCTATTCGCTGCGCATCGAGCCGGCCGGGCATTTCATCAACTGGCAGCAGGACCCCTTCGCCAACCACCTGGCGCGGCTGGTCTTTCCGGACAAGACCAGCGAATTCAAGGTCAGCGTGGACGTGGTGGCCGAGATGGCGGTCTACAACCCCTTCGACTTCTTCCTCGAGCCCGAAGCCGAGACGTACCCGTTCGACTATGCGCCGGAGCTGAAGCACGACCTGGCGCCCTACCTGGTCAAGGGAGCGGCGACACCGCTGTTCAAGGCCTTCGTCGACAGCGTCTCGCTCGAGGAAGTGCGCACCATCGACTTCCTGGTCGGGTTGAACCAGCGGCTGCAGCGTGAGATCGCCTACCTGATCCGCATGGAGCCGGGCGTGCAGACGCCCGAGCTCACGCTGACCAACCGGTCCGGCTCGTGCCGCGACACCGGCTGGCTGCTGGTGCAGCTGCTGCGCCACCTGGGGCTGGCGGCGCGTTTTGTCTCCGGCTACCTGATCCAGCTCAAGCCCGACGTCAAGTCGCTGGACGGGCCCAGCGGCACCGAGATCGATTTCACCGACCTGCATGCCTGGTGCGAGGTCTTCCTGCCTGGCGCCGGCTGGGTCGGCCTGGACCCGACCTCCGGGCTGATGGCCGGCGAAGGCCACATCCCGGTGGCCTGCACGCCCGAGCCCAGCTCCGCCGCACCGGTGAGCGGCGCGGTCGACGAATGCGAGGTGAGCTTCGAGCACCACATGCAGGTCACGCGCATCTACGAATCGCCGCGCGTCACCAAGCCCTACACCGAGGGCCAGTGGCAGTCGATCCTGGCGCTGGGGCACGCGGTCGACGCCGAACTGCAGCGCCAGGATGTGCGCCTGACGATGGGCGGCGAGCCGACTTTCGTCTCGGTCGACGACCGCGACGGCGCCGAGTGGAACGTCGACGCGCTCGGCCCCACGAAGCGCGGCTTTGCCACCGAACTGGTGCACCGGCTGCGCGCCAAGTACGCCCAGGGCGGCTTCCTGCACTTCGGCCAGGGCAAGTGGTACCCGGGCGAACAGCTGCCGCGCTGGGCGCTGACCATCGGCTGGCGCGCCGATGGCCAGCCCTGCTGGCACGACCCGGCGCTCTTCGCCGACGAGCGCGAGACGCACCGCTACACCAGCGACGACGCCAAGGCCTTCATGGAGTCGTTGACCTCGCGCCTTGGGCTGGACCGCAAGTACGTGCAGCCGGGCTACGAGGACACCTGGTACTACCTGTGGCGCGAGCGCCGGCTGCCGGTCAACGTCGACCCCTTCGAATCCAAGCTCGACGACGAGATGGAGCGCGCGCGCTGCGCCGCATCTTCACGCAGGGCCTGGACAGCGTGGTCGGCTACCTGCTGCCGCTGAAGCGCGAATGGCACGTGCCCACCGCCGGGCCGAAGTGGATCACCGGCCCCTGGTTCCTGCGCGACGAGCGGCTGTACCTGATGCCCGGCGATTCGCCGATGGGCTACCGCCTGCCGCTGGATTCGCTGCCCTGGGCCGCCGCCGGCGACCCGCAGCAGCTGATCACGCAGGACCCCTTCGACCACCTGCGCCCGCTGCCGCACGCCGCGGCGCTGCGTGCGCAGTTCGCTGGTCGGCCCGGCTACGACACGCACCATGTCGGCGGCGGATTCGCCGGCGGCGGCAGCGTGGCGCTGCAGGCGCAGCCCTGGCCGCAGGAGCTGGACAGCGAGGCCGGCCTCGGCGCGGGTCAGGGCGCCGAGGGCGACGGCGGCCCGCGCCATGCCCACGCGCCCGAAACCGCACCCGCGCGCGACCCCGACAGCGTTCCCGGCCGCTTCGAATCGGCCGGCTGGCTGACACGCACCGCGCTGTGCGTCGAGGTGCGCGATCCGCAGCGTGCCAACGGCCCGAAGGCCGAGCAGGAGCATGGCGGCAGGAGCGGCGTGCTCTATGTCTTCCTGCCGCCGCTGAAGCATCTGGAGGACTACCTGGAGCTGCTGGCCGCGGTCGAAGCCACGGCCGCCGAGCTGGGCGTCAAGGTGGTGCTCGAAGGCTACCCGCCGCCGCGCGACCCGCGGCTGAAGATCCTGCAGGTCACGCCCGATCCCGGGCGTGATCGAGGTCAACATCCATCCGGCGTCGAGCTGGGAGCAGCTGGTCGACCACACCGAGTTCCTGTACGACGCGGCGCACCGCACGCGGCTGTCGACCGAGAAGTTCATGCTCGACGGCCGCCACACCGGCACCGGTGGCGGCAACCACTTCGTGCTCGGTGGCGCCACGCCGGCCGACAGCCCCTTCCTGCGCCGGCCCGACGTGCTGGCCAGCCTGCTGACCTACTGGCACAACCACCCGTCCTTGAGCTACCTGTTCAGCGGCATGTTCATCGGCCCGACCAGCCAGGCGCCGCGCATCGACGAGGCGCGCAACGACCAGGTCTACGAGATCGAGATCGCCTTCGCCGAACTGGAGCGTCAGCTGGCGCTGCACCACAAGACCGGGGAAGGTGCCCCGGTCTCCGGGACCGTGCCGCCGTGGCTGATCGACCGGTCCTTGCGCAACCTGCTGATCGACGTCACCGGCAACACCCACCGCAGCGAGTTCTGCATCGACAAGATGTACTCGCCCGACGGGCCCACCGGCCGGCTGGGCCTGCTCGAGCTGCGCGCCTTCGAGATGCCGCCGCATGCGCACATGAGCCTGGCGCAGCAGCTGCTGCTGCGCGCGCTGCTGGCCTGGTTCTGGCGCGAGCCCTACCGCGGCCACGGCACCACGCGCTTGACGCGCTGGGGCACGGGGCTGCACGACCGCTTCCTGCTGCCGACCTTCGTGCAGATGGACTTCAACGACGTCATGGCCGAGCTGCGCCAGGCCGGTTATGCCTTCGACGACGAGTGGTTCGCGCCGCACCTGGAGTTCCGCTTCCCGCTGATCGGCGAGATCGCCACCATGGGCATCGGCCTGAGCATCCGCACCGCACTCGAACCCTGGCACGTGATGGGCGAGGAGGGCGCGCCCGGTGGCACCGCGCGCTACGTCGATTCGTCGCTGGAGCGGCTGGAGGTCAAGGTCACCGGCCTGAATCGACAACCGCCACATCGTCACCGCCAACGGCCAGGCGCTGCCGCTGCAGCCCACCGGTCGCGTCGGCGAATACGTCTGCGGCGTGCGCTACCGCGCCTGGCAGCCGCCGTCGGCGCTGCACCCGACCATCGGCGTGCACGCGCCGCTGACCTTCGACATCGTCGACAGCTGGCTGCAGCGCTCGATGGGCGGCTGCCAGTACCACGTGGCGCATCCCGGCGGCCTGAGCCACGAGGACTTCCCGGTCAATGCCTACACCGCGGAAAGCCGGCGCCTGGCGCGCTTCGTCCGCATGGGCCACACGCCGGGCAAGATGTCGGTGCAGCCGGCTGCAGCCGAGCCTGGAATTCCCCTTCACCCTCGACCTGCGCCGGCACTGAGCGTCGACCGCCGATCGTGCAACAAACCCAGTCCCAGTCGCTGCTGCCGTTCGCGGCCGAGGACCTGCTCGACCCGGGCCTGGCGGCGCAGTCAGAACTGCTGCGCCACAGCCCGAGGCCGGAGTCGGGCCTGTGGGACGAGATGCGCCATGCCGACGGGCCGTTGCGCGGCTCGTGGCGCGACTTCGTGCGCTGGCTGCCGCCGCCGACGCCCGGCCAGGGCGTGGCCGACGAGATGGACCGGCGCGTCGCCCAGGTGGCGCGGCAGATCCGCCACGACGGCATCACCCACAACGTCTTCGGCGACCAGGGCGCGGCGCAGCGGCCGTGGTCGCTGGAGCTGCTGCCGCTGATCATCGACAGCGCCGACTGGGCGGTGATCGAAGCCGGCGTGGTGCAGCGTGCCGCGCTGATGCAGGCCATGCTGGCCGATGCCTACGGGCCGCAGCAGCTGCTGCACGAAGGCCTGTTCCCGCCGGCGCTGCTGCTGCGCCACCCCGGCTACCTGCGCTCGATGCGCGGCGTGCTGCCGGCCAGCGGGCTGCGCCTGCACATCGTTGCCTTCGACCTGGTGCGCGCGCCCGACGGCCGCTGGCAGGTGCTCGGCTGCCGCAGCCAGAGCCCGTCGGGCCTGGGCTACGTGCTGCACAACCGGCTGGTCATCTCGCGCCAGTTTCCCGATGCCTTCCGCGAGCTGCGCGTGCAGCACATCGCCAGCAGCTACCGCCGGCTGCTCGATTCGATCGAACGGCCGGCGCGTGCGGTGGCCGGCGGTGCCGCGCCGCGCGTCGTGCTGCTCACGCCCGGGCCCTACGCCGAAACCTACTTCGAGCATGCCTACCTGGCGCGCTACCTGGGCCTGCCGCTGGTCGAAGGCGGCGACCTGGTGGTGCGCGAGCAGCGCCTGTATCCTGAAGACGGTGGAAGGCCTGGAGCCGGTGCACGGCCTGCTGCGCCGCCTCGACGACGACTGGTGCGACCCGCTGGAGTTGCGCGCCGATTCCGCGCTCGGCGTGCCCGGGCTGCTGCAGGCGGTGCGCGCCGGCAACGTGGTGATGGCCAACGCGCTGGGCAACGGCTTCCTCGAATCGCCGGCGATCCAGGGCTTCCTGCCCGGCATCGCGCGCCGCCTGCTCGGCCAGGAGCTGCTGCTGCCGGCGCTGCCCACCTGGTGGTGCGGCGAGGCGGCGGCCTGGCACGACGTGCGCCCGCAGCTCGACGACAAGATCGTGCGCAGCACCTTCCCGCGCAGCGGCCGCGCGTCGATGATCGTGCGGCCGGACGACATGGCCATCGACGACGACCCCGATGCCTGGACCGTGACCGAGCAAGGTGCGCTTCTCGCGCGCACCGGTCTGGAGTGGCGGCACCATCCTGGCGCGCCCCGCACAGGTGCGCGTCTATGCCATCGCCGAGCAGGGCGGCCAGTGGTTCGTGCTGCCGGGCGGCATGACGCGCGTGGCCAAGTCCGACGAGCTCAGCGTGTCGATGCAGCGCGGCGGCTCCAGCCTGGACACCTGGGTGCGCACCGACGGCCCGGTGGACAGCTTCTCGATGCTGCCCAGCCGGCTGAGCGTGGACGACATCGCCGCGCGCCGTCCGCCGGTGTCCAGCCGCGCCGCGGAGAACCTGTTCTGGCTGGGCCGCTACACCGAGCGCACCGAACAGATGGTGCGGCTGGCGCGGGTGGTGCTGCTGCTCATCGACACCGACGAGGACGCGCCCGAGACCTTGCGTGAGGCGCTGTCCGAGCTGGCGCTGCACAGCGGCCTGGCGCCCTGGGGCGCGCCGACGCTGAACCAGGCGCCGCACCTGTTCGAGCGTGCGCTGCTCGGTGCGCTGGCCGACCCGGCCGCCAGCAGCATTGCCTTCAACCTGGCCGCGCTGGAGCGAGCCGCACAGGCGCTGCGCGAGCGGCTGTCCAACGAACAGTGGGGCGTGGTGCGCTCGATGGGTGCGCATGTCCTGGCGCTGCGCGCCGATGCGCCGGCCGGCGTGCCGGCGCTGGGCCAGGTGCTGCCGGCGCTGGACCGGCTGGGCGTGCAGCTGGCGGCCGTGACCGGCGCGCAGAGCGACCGCATGACGCGCGACCACGGCTGGCGCTTCATGACCGTCGGCCGGCTGCTGGAGCGGCTGATCGGCCTGTCGGCGCAGCTGGGCGGCTTCGTCGAGACCGGCGCGCTGGGCCAGGCCACGGGCATGGAACTGATGCTGGAGCTGTTCGACAGCGCCATCACCTTCCGCGCCCGCTACCAGCGTCACGAGGACCTGCTGGCGCTGACCGACCTGCTGGTGCTGGACAGTGCCAACCCGCGCTCGCTGGCCGGCGTGCTGCGGCGGCTGCGCACCGAACTGCGCAAGCTGCCCGGCGGCGACGACTTCATCGACACGCTGCTGCGGCGGCTGCCGCCGGACGGCGCCGGAGCTGCGGCTCGACGATCTGCGCGGCGCCGACGAGACGCAGGTGCTGCGCGTGCTGGGCGAGGTCAGCGCGCAGCTGCAGGCCAGCGGCGCCGGCCTGGCCGACGACCTGGGCCACCGCTTCTTCGCGCATGCGTCCACCGGCGATGAACTGCAGCGTGTCTGAGGCGACGGGCGTGACCGTGCTCGAGGTCGAGCACGAAACGCACTACGGCTATGCCGCACCGGTGACGCAGGCCCAGCACCTGGCCTACCTGAAGCCGCTGCATGACGCACGCCAGCAGCTGCTGCAGCACGAGCTGCTGATCGAACCGACCCCGCTGCAGCTGCTGCACGACACCGACACCTACGGCAACGCGCGCACGCTGTTCAGCCTGAACCAGCCGCACCGCGCGCTGCGCGTGTGCGCGCGCAGCCGGGTCGCACTGGTGCCGCGCGGCAGGCCGATCGATGCCGCGCGCTCGCCGCGCTGGGAAGAGCGTGCGCGACCGGCTGCGCTACGAGGCCGGCGCCCGCTGCGACGCGGCAGTGGAATTCGCCCAGCCGTCACCGTACGTACCGCGGCTGCAGGTGCTGCGCGAGTACGCGCTGGCCAGCTTCGGCCCGGGCGTGCCGGTGGCACTGGGTGCGCTGGACCTGATGCATCGCATCCATGCCGACTTCGAGTTCAAGACCGCGAGCACCGACGTCGACACGCCGCTGATCGAGGCCTTCGAGCAGCGTGCCGGCGTGTGCCAGGACTTTGCCCACCTGATGATCGCCGCGCTGCGCAGGCTCGGCCTGGCGGCGCGCTACGTCAGCGGTTACCTGCTGACTCAGCCGCCACCGGGCCAGCAGGGGCTGCTCGGCGCCGACGCCTCGCACGCCTGGCTGCAGGTCTACTGCCCCGACACGCCGGGGCTGGCCGACGGCTGGCTGGAGTTGGACCCGACCAACGACCTGATCCCCGACACCAGCCACGTGCGCCTGGCGCTGGGCCGCGACTACGGCGACGTGACGCCGCTGCGCGGCGTCATCCGCGGCGGCGGCCGGCACACCCTGGAAGTCCGCGTCGACACCCGCCGCATGCAGGAGTCGCGGGCCCGAATGTTGCTAACCTGACGCTTACCGAGGAGCCCTTCGCATGTCACCCAGCTTCGATGAAATGCGCATCAGCGGCAGCGAGGTGCGGGACCACTACCGCACCTACGAACGCTGGCTGCAGGCGCAGCCTCAGGAACTGATGCGCGACCGGCGCGACGAGGCGGAAATGATCTTCCGCCGCGTCGGCATCACCTTCGCCGTCTACGGCGCGAAGGACGAAGACGGCGCCGGCACCGAGCGGCTGATCCCCTTCGACCTGATCCCGCGCATCATCCCCAGCCACGAATGGACGGAGATGGAAAAGGGCCTGCGCCAGCGTGTCACCGCGCTGAACCGCTTCCTGCACGACGTCTACCACGACCAGGAGATCCTCAAGGCCGGGCTGGTGCCGACCGAGCAGGTGCTGAACAACGCCCAGTACCGGCCCGAGATGCGCGGCGTCAACGTGCCCGGCGGCGTGTATTCGCACATCGCCGGCGTGGACATCGTGCGCGCCGCCAACCCCGACGGCAGCGGCAGCTACTACGTGCTCGAGGACAACCTGCGCGTGCCCAGCGGCGTGAGCTACATGCTCGAAGACCGCAAGATGATGATGCGGCTGTTCCCGGATCTCTTCAGCCTGCACCGCGTCGCGCCGGTGGCGCACTACCCCGACCTGCTGCTGGAGACGCTGCGCGCGGTGGCCCCGGCCGGCGTCGACGAACCGACGGTGGTGGTCCTGACACCGGGCATGTACAACAGCGCCTACTTCGAGCATGCCTTCCTGGCACAGCAGATGGGCGTGGAGCTGGTCGAGGGCCAGGACCTGTTCGTGCGCGACGACCATGTCTACCAGCGCACGACGCAGGGCCCGAAGCGGGTGGACGTGATCTACCGCCGCGTCGACGACGACTTCCTCGACCCCGAAGTCTTCCGCAAGGACAGCACGCTCGGCTGTGCCGGCATGCTGGGCGTGTACCGCAGCGGCAACATCACGCTGGCCAATGCCATCGGCACCGGCGTGGCCGACGACAAGTCGATCTACCCCTACGTGCCGAAGATGATCGAGTTCTACCTGGGCGAAAAGCCGATCCTGAACAACGTGCCCACCTACCTGTGCCGCGATGCCAAGGACCTGAGCTACGTGCTCGCGCACCTGAACGAATTGGTGGTCAAGGAAGTGCATGGCGCCGGCGGCTACGGCATGCTGGTCGGCCCGGCGGCGACCCAGGCCGAAATCGAGGAGTTCCGCGTCCACCTGCTGGCCAACCCCAGCAACTACATCGCCCAGCCGACACTGAGCCTGTCGACCTGCCCGACCTTCGTCGAAGCCGGCATCGCGCCGCGCCACATCGACCTGCGGCCCTTCGTGCTGTCGGGCACCGACGTGCAGATGGTGCCGGGCGGGCTGACGCGCGTGGCGCTGAAGGAGGGCTCGCTGGTGGTGAATTCGTCGCAGGGCGGCGGCACCAAGGACACCTGGGTGCTGGAGGACTGAAGGAGACCGATCATGCTGTCACGCACCGCCGACCACCTGTTCTGGATGTCGCGCCACATGGAGCGGGCCGACAACGCGGCGCAGCCGCGTTGCGCCGAAGGCAAAACACGGCGCGCGCGTCAGCGCGCAGCGGTGTTCTCGGCCTGAAGGAGATCGAAGATGCTTTCCAGGACTGCCGACCATCTCTTTTGGATGTCGCGCTACATGGAGCGGGCCGAGAACACCGCCCGCATGCTGAACGTCAACTACGAGACCTCGCTGCTGCCGCAGTCGGCCGAGGCCACCGAGCAGGGCTGGCGCGGGCTGCTCAGCATCTCCGAGCTGACGCCGGCCTACCTGAAGCGCTACCAGGACTTCAACGGCCGCGACGTCATGGACTTCATGGTGCGCGACGAGAACAATCCGTCGAGCATCCTGGCCTGCCTGCGTGCGGCGCGCGAGAACGCACGCGCGGTGCGCGGCACGCTGACCACCGAGGTCTGGGAGACGCAGAACCAGACCTGGCTGGAGTTCAACCGGCTGCTGCGCGAGGGCGCCTTCACGCGCGACCCCGGCGCCTTCTTCGAATGGGTCAAGTTCCGCTCGCACCTGTCGCGCGGCGTGACCGTGGGCACGATGCTGCAGGACGATTCGCTGCACTTCCTGCGCATCGGCACTTTCCTGGAACGCGGCGACAACACGGCGCGGCTGCTCGACGTGAAGTTCCACGCGCTGGCCGGCGAGTACTTCGGCAACGGCAACCTGAAGGAAGTGCACGAGGTGGACTTCTATCACTGGAGCGCGATCCTGCGCTCGGTGTCCGGCTTCGAGATCTACCGCAAGGTCTACCGCAACGTCATCCGCCCCGAGCTGGTGGCCGAGTTGCTGATCCTGCGCCCCGACATGCCGCGTTCGCTGGCCGCCTGCGTCAACGAACTGCTGGCCAACCTGAAGCTGGTGGCAAACCAGCAAAGCGGCGAGACGCTGCGCCGCGCCGGGCGGCTGCAGGCCGACCTGGAGTACGGCCGCATCGACGAGATCCTGGCGACCGGGCTGCACGCCTACCTGACGCAGTTCCTGGCGCGCGTCGGCGATCTGGGCGCCGGCATCAGCCGCGACTTCCTGGTGCCGGAGGCGGCTTGAGGACGTGATGGCGTGCCTGCGCACGCCTTCACGCTGCAAGCTGGCGAGAAGCTCTGCGACGAGCTGCCTGAGGACGCATGGACGTGCCTGCACACGTCCATGCGCTGCGAGCCGGCGCGCCGCTCTGCGACGAAACGGACTGAGGCCGGCCCGCCGCTCGGTGCGGTGCGGATCGCGTCGTCGCGCCGCGGCAGGCCTGCACGGACAGCGTCGGCCCGAACTGCATTGCGGTCGCGGGCCCAGGCCCGCGCAGACCCATCGGTTGAGGCACATCGCAGATCGAGTTGAGGCAGGTCAAGCCTGCCGGCGGGATGCGGCCGACATACTCACCGGCAGCGCACGCCGACCTGCCTGCGCCAGCGCGCACAGGGTCCAGAACATCGTGAAATCGAACGCCCCGACACGCTCGACCAGCGACCCGGCCGACGTGGCGATCGCCCGTGTGCTGCAGGCCGAGCGTGATGCCCGCGAGTCCATCGAACACGCACGTCGCGAGGCCGAGTCGATTGCCGAGAGCGCCCGCGCCGCTGCCCGCGCAGTGGCCGAACGCACCGAAGGACGCATCCGCGGGGTGGTCGACGTCTTCGCGCAGGATCTCGACCCGTCGCCTGGCCGCGATCGACGCCGAAGCCGCGCGCATGGCCACGCCGCATTTCCTGGGCGCCGCCGAGTTGCGCGCGCTGGACGGCGCCGTGCGGACGCTGGCGCTCGGACTGGCCGGGCTCGCGCCATGATCGAATGCGGCAGCATCGAATACGCGCAGGCGCGGCTGCAGTCGCGGCATGGCCGGCGCGCCACCGAGGCGCAGTGGCAGCAGCTCGAGTCGACACGGCGAGTTCGCCGCCTTGCTCGACGTCGCACGTGCCGGACCGCTGCGCACGCTGGGTGGCAGGCCTCACCGCGCAGGCCGCCGGCAGCAGATCGAGGCCGTACTGCACACCCACTGGCATGCGGCGGTGGCCGAAATCGTGGCCTGGATGGCTGGGCCGTGGCACGACGCGCTGGCCTGGTGCGCCGTGCTGCCCGACCTGCCGGTGCTGCAGCACCTGGCGCGCGGCGGCACGCCCGACGCCTGGATGGCGCAGGACCCGCGCTGGCGCGAGCTGTGCGCAGTACCGCAGGGCGAGCGCACGGCCGTGCTGGCCCAGGGCCCTGGCGAGTGCTGGCTCGTGCCTGGTCCGCGCCGGACACGTTGGCAGGCGCCTGGCTGGACGAATGGCGTCGGCGCCTGCCGCAGCCGCTGCACGACGCCGACGACAGCCTGCGCCAGGTCGCGGCTGTGTTGCGCCGGCATGCTGCCGCGTTCGCCGCGGCGACGCCGGGGTCGGGTACGCCATTGCGACGTGCGCTGCAGGCGCGGCTGTCGCTGCTGATGCGGCGTGCCACGCTCGAGCCGGCGGTCGCCTTCACCCACCTCGCGCTGAGTGCGCTCGAGCTGGAAAGGCTGCGCGGCGAACTGCTGGTGCGCAAGCTGTTTCCGAACGCCAAGGTGGCCTGATGCTGCGTCCGCGTGCGACCCGCTGGTTCGAGATTCTGGCGGCGCGCGACGACGCGACACTGGTGCTCGAGGCGCTGGCGCGCACTGGGGCGGTGGAACTCGAAGCGCGCAGCGGCGCGCCGTTGCCGGCCGATCCGGCCGAGGTCACGCCGCTGCTGGCAGCGTTCAGCGAGCTGTCGTCGCGCTGCCGCCCCTATTGGCCCGAGCCGCAGCAGCTGCCGGCCCTCGGCCTTCCCCGAAGCCCCGGTGCCGACGCTGCGGCGCTGCCTGGCCACGATCCGTGCCTGGGCCCTGGAGGCCGAGCCGGTGATCCGCAAGGTTGCAGCGCGCCGAGGCCGAGCGCGGCGAATTGCAGTTGTGGCAGCGCGTGCTCGACGCGCCGGGCGCGGAGCGGCGTCGATCCGTGCCACCTGGCCGGCGCCGGCCCGCTGGTGTCGGTGCGGCTGTTCGTGCTGCCCGCCGGCACCGAGCCCGCCAGCGTGCTGCCGACGGCCGCGCCGGGGCTGGAACTGCTGACGCGCACGCTGCTCGTCGACGGCCAGCCGCACCTGCTGGTGGCTGGCCGGCCCGAGGCGCTGCAGGCGCTGGCGCAGCGCGTCAGCCTGCTCAAGGGCAGCATGCACGCGTTGCCAGCGTGGCTGCAGGCCGACGCGATGGCCAACCGCCGCCATGTGCAGCAGGCCCTGGAACGCATCGAGCGCGAGCTTGCCGACGGGCACGCCACGTTGCAGGACCTGGACCAGCGCCATGCGCTGGCCTGCGCGCTGGGCGACGTGCATCGCGTGCAGTGGGTGCTGGACAACGTCAAGTCGCTGGAGTCAGGCGCACTGTTGTGCTGGATCACCGGCTGGACCAGCGACAGCGGCGGCGATGCGTTGTCACGGGCGCTCGAGCAGTGTCGGGCGCGTGCGCTGCTGCACCATGCCGCCGCGCCCGCGCAGTCGAGTGCGCCGCTGCTGCTGCGCAACCCGCCCTGGGCGCGGCCCTTCGAGATCTTCAGCCGCGCCCTGGGCATGCCCGCGTCGAGCGAGGCCGACCCGACACCGCTGCTGGCCATCGTGGTGCCGTTGATGTTCGGCTACATGTTCGGCGACGTCGGCCAGGGCCTGGTCATCGCCGCGGCGGGCTGGTGGTACCGCAAGCGCTTTCCGATCGCGCGGCTGCTGATGGTGGGCGGGCTGTCCGCGGCCGCGTTCGGGCTGCTCTTCGGCAGTGTGTTCAGCCTGCACGGCGTGCTGCCGGCGCTGTGGCTGCATCCGCTGGACCGGCCGCTGGCGGTGCTGCCGGCGCCGTTGTTCGGCGGCGCGCTGCTGCTCACGCTCGGGCTGGGCCTGGATGCGCTGGCCTCGTGGTGGCGCCGCGAGATGCGCCGCTGGCTGCTCACCGACGCGGCGCTGATCGTCGTCTATCTCGGCCTGCTGGCGGCCTTTGCCGAACGCGCGCGGCCTGGGCGTCGCCGCCGGCCGGCGCGCTCTGGTTCTGCATCGGCCATGGCTGGCACGCCAGGCGCTGGACGGCGGCCTTCGGCGCCATCGGCGAGCTGGTGGAAAAGACGCTGCAGATCATGATCAACACGCTGTCCTTCGCCCGCGTCGGCGCCTTCGCGCTGGCGCACGCCGGGCTGTCGTCGGCCATCGTCGCGCTGATGGATGCGGCCGACAGCCTGCTGGCCAAGGCGCTGGTGCTGGTCATCGGCAACGCCGTCGTGATCGTGCTCGAGGCGATGGTGGTCTCGATCCAGACCACCCGCCTGGTGCTGTTCGAATTCTTCACCCGCTTCATGCAAGGGCGCGGCCGGGCCTTCCGGCCGCTGCCCGCGCCGCCCTTCAGCTACCAGGAGAACTAGATGAAAAAACCGCTCGCGTCCCCGGCCGCATGGCTCGCACTGAGCCTGCTGCTCGGCCTGGCGTGCACCGCGCTGCTGCTGTGGGCACCGCCAGGCGCAGGCCGCCGGCGACGCCGCCGCCGCGACGCTGAAGGGCGGCGCCATCGACAGCAGCTGGGTCTTCGTCGGCGCCGCGCTGGCCACCGGCTTGTCGTCGCTGGGCGCGGGCTTTGCCGTGGCCAAGGTGGGCACGGCGGCCGTCGGCGCGCTGGCCGAGAAGCCCGAGCTGTTCGGCCGGCTGCTGATCTTCATCGGCCTGGCCGAAGGCATCGCGATCTACGGCCTGATCGTGTCGATCCTGATGCTCAACCGCTTGACCTGATGGCTGCCGCGGTCTATCTCGGCGACGCCGTCAGCGCGGCTGGCTACCGGCTGGCCGGCGCGCTCGTGCGCACGCCGCTGGCAGGGGAGGAGGCAGCCGCGCTGGCATGGGCACGCGCGCAAGCGCCGCTGGTGCTGTTGTCGTCGGGCGTGGCCTCGCACATCAGCGAGACGGTGCTGCGCACCGCGCTGTCGGCGCTGGCGCCGCTGATGCTGATCGTGCCCGACCTGCACGGCGAGGTGCCGCTGCCGGACCTGGCGGCGCGCTTGCGCTCGCAACTTGGGCTGGAAGCATGAGCGCGCCGGGCCGCCCCAAGGGCGAATACCGCAGGACGCAGCCCGAAGGTGCCCCAGTGAGCTGGGCGCAGGCGCCGCGGCGGAGCCGGCGATGACCCTCGAATCGCAGGCACAGGCCCTGCTCGACCTGGTCGAGGCCGACCGGGAGCGCCAGGTCGCGGCCATCCTCGACCAGGCCCGGGGCCGCGCCGCTGCACTGCACTCCCAGGCCCATGCCGAGGCACGCAAGCGCATGCGCGAGGCCTTTGCCGAACAGCGTGCGCTGCACCGCGACCGCCTGGCCGCCGCGACGGCGCGGCTGGCCACCCAGCGACGGCTGCATGAGCAGCAGCGCAGCGCCGGCTTGCTGCAGCGGGCCTGGGAGCGGCTGCCGGACGAACTGCTGCAGCTGTGGCGCGACCCGGCCGCGCGCGCCGCCTGGGTGGCTACGGTGATCGCTGCGGCGACGGCGCGCATGCCGCGGGGCCCGTGGCGCATCGTGCATGCGCCCGATTGGCCGGTGGCCGAGCAGCACACGCTGCGGGCCGGCTGGCCAATGGGGCCCGATGCGTTGCCGTCGTTCGAGCCTGACGCGCAGATCCGCGCCGGGCTGAAGGTCGCGGCCGGCGGCAACCTGATCGACGGCACGCTCGACGGCTTGCTGGCCGATCGCGGCGACATCGAATCGCGTCTGCTGCGGCTGCTGGAATCCGCGCCGGCCGAAAACGCCGCGGCGCCGCAGTCATCGGAGAGCGCATGAGCCTGGCCATCGTGGGCTGGATCGCCGGCCCGGTGTTGCATGCGGTGAAGCAGGGACCGTTCGCGCTGCGCGAATCGGTACGGGTCGGGCCGCAGGCGCTGCTCGGCGAGGTGGTGCGCATCCATGACGAGCAGATCGTCGTGCAGGTCTACGAGGACACCACCGGTCTGCGCCCGGGCATCGAGGTGCACGGCGACGGGCAGCCGCTGGCCATCCGCCTCGGCCCCGCGTTGCTGGGGCGCATCTTCGACGGGCTGCTGCGCCCGCTGTCGGGCACGGACAGCGCCTTCGTGCAGCCCGGCATGCGCACGGCAGGCGCGCTGCGACGCCACTTCGAGCCCGGCGTGCGCGCCGGTGAGCGGCTGGCGCCGGGCGCCGTGATCGGCATGGCCGCGGCAGCGGCGGGCGAGGCGGGCCGTGCGCAGCGCTGCCTGGCCCCGCCCGATGTGAGCGGCATCGTCGAGACGGTCATGGCGTCCGGCGAGTACGCCGACGACGCCACCGTGTGCAGCGTGCGCGCGGGCGATGGCCGGCTGCACGAGCTGGCGATGAGCCATGTCTGGCCGGTGCGCACGCCGCGACCGGTGCGCCGGCGTGTGCCGACGCTGGCACCGCTGGTCACCGGGCAGCGCATCCTCGACTGCCTGTTTCCGGTGGCGCAGGGTGGCAAGGCCGCGATCCCCGGCGGCTTCGGCACCGGCAAGACGGTGCTGCTCGAGGCGCTGGCCAAGGGCTGCAATGCCGACGTCATCGTCTACCTGGGCTGCGGCGAACGCGGCAACGAGATGGCCGGCGTGCTCGACGAGTTCCCCAAGCTCACCGATCCGCGCAGCGGCCGGCCGTTGATGGAGCGCACGGTGATCATCGCCAACACCTCGAACATGCCTGTTGCGGCGCGCGAGGCCAGTATCTACTGCGCCATCACCGTGGCCGAATACTTCCGCGACCAGGGCCTGCACGTCGCGCTGATGGCCGACAGCACCAGCCGCTGGGCCGAGGCGCTGCGCGAGGTCTCGGGGCGCTTCGGCGAGCTTCCCGGCGAAGGCGGCTACCCGGCCTACCTGAGCAGCCGACTGGCCGACTTCTACGAGCGCGCCGCGCTGGTCGACACACTCGGCGGCGATACCGGCTCGGTCACGGTGATGGGCGCGATCAGCCCGCCCTCGGGCGACTTCTCCGAGCCGGTGACGAGCCACACCAAGCGCTACGTCAAGGCCTTCTGGGCGCTGGACGTGAAGCGTGCGCAGGCGCGCTTCTACCCCGCGGTGCACCCGCTGCAGAGTTATGCCGAGGACGCGCGCGAGTTCGCACCCTGGTGGGCGGCGCAGGGCAACGGCCAGTGGCTGGCGCTTGCGCCGACGCTTTCTCACGCTGCTGGACGAGCAGGCCCAGCTCGAGCGCATGGCCCGCATCATCGGCAAGGACGCGCTGCCGCCGCGCCAGCAGCTGACGCTGCTGTGCGCCGAACTGGTGAACGAGGCTTTCCTGCGCCAGTCGGCGTTTTCCGAGATCGATCGCGTCTGCAGCCCGCAGCGCCAGGCGGCGATGATGCGACTGCTCGGCCGCTTCATCGACCTGGCCGAAGCCGCGCTCGCCTCCGGCGTCGAACCCGAACGCATCGCCGGCATCGGCTGCATGCGCGCGCTGCAGCGCATGGGCGAGGAGATCGCCGACGACCAGCTGCCGCGCCTGGCCGAGCTGGAAGCGCGCCTGGAGCGCGACTTCGCGCAGCTCGTGCCGGCGGCCCAGGCCACGCCGGCCGCGGCCGGCAGCCCCACCACGGAAGCCCCCGATGCTGCTCACGGTTGAAGGCGCCGCCACGCGGCTCGAAGGCCCGCTGCTGTTCCTGCGGCGCACGCTCGACGTCGGCCTGTACGACGCGGTCGAGGTGCTGGGCCGCGACGGCGCCGCGCGGCTGGGCCGCGTGGCCGCGATCGACGAACAGTTCATGACCATCGAGGTGCTCGAATCCACCGCCGGGCTGTCGCTGGAAGGCACGGTGGTGCGCTTTCGCGGCCAGGCGCTGAGCTTCGGCCTCGGGCCCGGCATCCTGGGGCGCGTGTTCAACGGCGTCGGCCAGGTCATCGACGGCGGGCCGCCGGTGGCCGCGCACCGCACGGTGCCGATCGAAGGCCTGCCGATGAACCCGGTGGCGCGCGCGCTGCCGCGCGACTTCATCGAAACCGGCATCAGCACGCTCGACCTGATGAACAGCCTGGTGCGCGGCCAGAAGCTGCCGCTGTTCTCGGGCGGCGGCCTGCCGCACGACCGGCTGGCGGTGGAGATCGCCAGCCATGCACGCCTGCGTGGCGGCCTGCAGCCCCAAGACCGCCTCGCGGCGGCCGCACCCCCAGGGGAGCGGCCGTCCTCGGCAGCGGCCCAGCGCACGGCCCCGCCGACGACTTCGTCATCGTCTTCGCCGGCATCGGCGTGCCCTACGACAGCGCCGAGTATTTCCGCCGCAGCCTGGAGCAAGGCGGCGCGCTGGAACGCACCGCGCTGTTCCTCAACCTGGCCAGCGATTCGAGCACGCAGCGGCTGCTGACGCCGCGCTTCGCGCTCAGCGCCGCCGAGTACCTGGCCTTCGCCTGCGGCAAGCATGTGCTGGTGATCCTGACCGACATGACCAACTACTGCGAGGCGCTGCGCGAGGTCTCGTCGAGCAAGGGCGAGATCCCCAGCCGCAAGGGCTTCCCGGGCTACATGTATTCCGACCTGGCCACGCTGTTCGAGCGTGCCGGCTGCCTGCGCGGCGACGACCCTGGCCAACGGGCACGCTGACGCAGCTGTCGATCCTGACGATGCCGGCCGACGACATCGGCCACCCGATCCCCGACCTGACCGGCTACATCACCGAAGGCCAGATCGTGCTGTCGCGCGACCTCGACCGGCGCGGCATCTACCCGCCGGTGAACGTGCTGCCCAGCCTGTCGCGGCTGATGAAGGACGGCACCGGCGGCAAGTACACGCACCCGGACCATCCCGGCGCTGTCGAGCCAGCTCTACGCCGCCTATGCGCGCGCCGTGCAGGCGCGCGTGCTGGCCAGCGTGGTGGGCGACGAAGGCCTGGCCGACACCGACCGCCAGTACCTGCCCTTCGGCACCGCGTTCGAGCAGACGCTGGTCAGCCAGGACACGGCGCGCACGCTCGAGCAGAGCATGGCGCTGGGCTGGCGGCTGCTGGCCGGCCTGCCGAGGAGCGAGCTGTCGCGCCTGTCGGACGCGCAGATCGCGGCGCACCTCGAGGTCCGGCGTGAGCGAGACCAGCCCGACCCGCGGCGCCGTGCTCGAGCTGAAGGACGAGCGCCGTGCCATGCACGAGGGCTATGTCTTCCTCGACGAGAAGTGCCTGCTGCTGGCCGGCGAGATCCTGCGACAGCTGGAACAGCACGCGCGGCTGCAGCGCGAGCTGCGTCGCCTTGCACGAGCACGCACTGGCGCGACTGCAGGCGGCGTTGCGCGCCACGGGCTGCACGAGCTGCAGGTGTACCCGCCGACCGAGCTGGCGCATGCGCCGCTCGACGTGGCCGCACGCTCGCTGATGGGCGTGCGCCTGCAGCAGGCGCGGTGGTCGGGCCGACGACGCATCGGCCGCCGCAGCGGTGATGCCCTCGCCCGAGGCCGAAGCCTGCCGCCGCGCCTTTGCCGCGGTGCTGGCCGCCGGCGCGCAGCTGGCCGCCGTGTCGGGCAACCTCGAGCGGCTGTCGCTGGAGTACCGGCGCTCGGTGCGCCGCGCCCGCGCCTTGCAGGACGTGATGCTGCCCGAGCTGGACCGCAGCATCGGCGACATCGAGGGCCGGCTCGAAGAGCTGGAACAGGAAGACGCGATCTGGATGCGCCGCGGGGCAAGCCGATGAGCCATCGCGTGTGTGCTGCCGTTGCCCTACCATCAGTATTGCCCCGCTGGCCGATGCCTGAAAGGCGTCTGCAGCCTGTGCCCAGCGTGTCGTGAACCCAATGGAGTCCATCATGAACCCTGTCCTCGGCGGTTGCCTATGCGGCGCCGTGCGCTACACGTCGAAGTCTCAACCGCTGCTGACGGCGATCTGCAGCTGCAAGCACTGTCAACGCCAGACCGGCACCGCCTTCTCGGTCCTGGTGGCGCTGCCCAAGGGCACGCTCGAGTTCGCGGGGGACGAACCCGCCACCTATCACGACACCGGCAGCAGCGGCTTGCCCGTCCTGCGGCGCTTCTGTGCCAAGTGCGGGTCGCCCATCTTCTCGGAAGTCGCGGCCACGCCGACGATGGACTGGCTCAAGGCCGGCACGCTCGACGACGGCTCGTGGCTCGAACCGCAGGTCGGCATCTGGAACGAGTCGGCGCAACCGTGGGTGCCGAAGAGCGATCGCATCGCCTACTTCCCGCAGAACCCTCCCGCGGCGGCCTGATCGGCCGCGCGACGACGGGTCACCCGTGCCCGCGGCTATCCCGATCATCTACGCCGTCCGGTCCGGTGGCACCACCATCGACCAGGATGCACGCGGCGGCAACCCCTTTGCCACCGCACTGATCGAGTTGTCGGCTCAGGCCGACGGCAGCCTGTGCCGGGTTTGCGCGGCAACTGCGCGCACTGACGCGTGAACGCAGCGCCGATCACCAGGACCCGACATGGACCGCTCTGCCCGCGCGGCGCAAGTGGACGCTGGCCATGCCTCGGCCGCGAACACCGAACGCCGCTCGGCCCTGGTGCTGATCGTGTCCGAGCTACCGCGCCCTCGTGTCGCCACGGCTGCTCGGCGCCGCGCATGACGAGCGCCGCATCGCGGCCATGCTGGCGCAAAACGGGTATTCCGTCCGGCAAGGGATCGCGCCAGACCGCGCGTCGCTGTTGCGCGCGCTGCGCGAGTTCCGCGCCGAAACCAAAGGCCGCGACTCGGCGCTCATCTATTCCACGGGCCATGGCGTCGAATGCGACGGCAAGGTCTATCTGCTGCCGGGCGACTACCCCTTCGAACAAGGCTATGCACGCGCGGTGCTCGACCGTGCGCCGTGACCGTGGAGCGCATCGCGCAGGCCTGCAAGGCCACTGACTTCAGCCTGATGTTCTTTGCCGCCTGTCGCCTGCGCGTGGACGCCGCATGAGCCAGGGAGCAGCCGCATGACCGAACCGACACCCGAAGCCGGCGAGCCTAGCGAAGTCTTCAGTGTCGTGCGCGCGCTGATCGGCTCGCGCCAGACCGTGTTGCCGAAGCGCCTGGTCGAGCCCGGGCCGACAACCGAGCAACTGCATGCGCTGTGCTCGCTGGCCGCCGCCGCGCCCGACCACGGGCAGTTGACACCCGTGGCGCTTCATCGTCGTGCCGGCCGCGCAGCGCCATCGGCTGGCCGAGGTGTTTGCGCTGGCGCTGGGCGACCGCGACCCGCAGGCCACATCCGAGCAGCTGGCGCCAGGCGCGCGAGAAGGCGCACCGCGCCCCGCTGCTGATGCTGGCCGTGGCCTGCCTGGGCCCGCGCGAGCCCGACACGCCGATGCTCGAGCGCATGGTGTCGATGGGCGCTGCCATCCAGAACCTGCTGCTCGGTGCGCATGCGATGGGCTTCGGCGCCGGCCTCACCAGCGGGCAGGCCATGGGCTCGCCGCGGCTGCGTTCGCTGTGCGACCTGGCCGAAGGCGAGGTGCCGGTGTGCTGCATCAACATCGGCACGGCCACACGGCGCAGCCAGCGTGCCGCCGCCAGAGCCTTGCCGGAACACTTCGTCAGCGAGCTGGGCGCCGCGTCAAGCGGCCGCGGCGTTTGACAGCACGAAGTCCGCAATCGCGGCCGTGTCCGCCAGATTCAGCCGGGTTACGTCCGGCGTCCGCAAGGGCGTGTCGCTGGCGACGGCCACGATGCCCGGCCACGCGGGCCACAACGTCGGCTTGCCGAGCGCGGCGCGCCAGACCTCCAGCTTCGGAAAGTCGCCGTTCTTGAAGCCCTCGACCAGCACCAGGTCGCAGCGCTGCAAGCGCAGAGCAGGTAGTCCAGCGGCGGCTCGTCGGCGCCGCGCAGTTCGTGCATCAGCGCCCAGCGGTCGTTGCCGAGCAGCAGCACTTCCTTGCAGCCCGACTCGCGCAGGCGGTACGAGTCCTTGCCCGGCCGGTCGATGTCGATGCTCTTGTGGCTGTGCTTGATGAGCGAAACGACGAGCCCGCGCGCACCGAGTTCGGGCACCAGCCGCTCCAGCAGCGTGGTCTTGCCCATGCCGGAATGGCCGGCGATGCCGAAGATCTTCATCGAG
>CAWFQP010000052.1:0-4521 GCA_963818005.1 uncultured Pseudomonadota bacterium | reverse complement strand
CCTTCGGCTTGATCGGCTTGACGATGCGGAAGCTGTCCTTGAACAGCTTGGCCAGCTGGCTGTAGCCGCTGCCATGGAAGACCTTGCAGACCAGCGCGCCGTCGCGGTGCAGTTGGACTTGCGCGAACTCCACCGCCAGCTCGACCAGGTGCGCCATGCGGGCCGCGTCGGCCGACTCGATGCCCGACAGGTTCGGCGCCATGTCCGACAGCACCAGGTCCGCTCGCCGGCCGCCCATGACGAACACCAGCTGCTGCAGCACCGCGACATCTCGAAAGTCACCCTGGATGAACTGCACCCCTTCCACCGGCTCGAAGTCCAACAGGTCCACGGCAAGGATGCGGCCCTGGAGTTCGCCGCTGGCCGCGCCGCCACTGCCAGCGATCTTGGGCGCGAAGCGCCGCCGCAGGTACTGGCTCCACGCACCGGGCGCACAACCCAGGTCGATGACCAGTTGGCCGGGCTTGATCAGGCCCAGCGCCTCGTCGATCTCCTTGAGCTTGTAGGCCGCGCGGGCGCGATAACCCTCCTTCTGCGCCAGCTTGACATAAGGATCGTTGACATGGTCGTTGAGCCAGGCCTTGTTGACCTTGCGGCTCTTGCTGTGGATCTTCATGGCGTGATTGACAAGTTGCCGCAGGCCGCTTGCGTCGCAGGCAGCAGACATAATAGTGCGATGCCTGCCTTGACATTGACGAGCGCCGAACGAAAGGACCTGCGCGGCCAGGCCCATCACCTGGAACCTGTGGTGCTCATTGGCGCGGACGGCCTGACGCCGGCCGTGCTGAAGGAAGCCGACGCGGCGCTGAAGGCCCACGGACTGATCAAGGTGCGGGTGTTCTCCGACGAACGCGAAGCCCGCGCCAATACGCTGACTCAACTGTCTGATACGTTGAACGCCGCCGCCGTGCAGCACATTGGCAAGCTGCTGGTCCTGTGGCGGCCGGTCCCAGTCGGCGCCAAACCGTCCCCGGAAGCACGCATGCCGGGGCCGCGGGTGGTGAAGATCCTCAAGTTCTCGAAGAGCGGCAACCACCGGCCGCAGATCAAGAAGGTCAAGGTCTTCGGCAATCAGCGGGTCACCGCCGGCGGCGAGATCAAGCGCGCCAAGCCGCGGGTCACCAGCATCAAGAAGAAGGCGGTCGACTGAGTCCGGCGGCGCGCCAGGCGAGCAGCAGCACCGCCAGCGTCTTGATGCCATAGAAGACCATGCTGATCAGATGCAGCTGGCCGAAACTCAACACGCCCTTGCCGACCCGCGCCGCCGGCATCAGGGCCTGCACTGCAAAATAGCCGAGCAGCGTGCATCCCGCCGCTGTCCAGAGCACCGACACATTGCCCGGGCCCGTCTGCGCTGGCCGGCGCCGTTCCAACCCGAGCAGCAGCGCCGCCAGCGCCAAGCTGAGCCAGGCCTCGCGAATGAAGATGCGCGACACCACCTGCCCCGCTTCCGCGCTGGGCAAGGCGCCGAATGCCGCCGGCGCGGCAATGGCTGCGATACACAGCAGCAGGCCGGCCCACAGGCCGGGCAGCAGCCGACGCCAGCGCTCGGCCATCAGAGGTAGCGCACCTCGATGATCTCGTAGCTCTTCAGCCCGCCGGGGGCCTTGACCTCGGCCACGTCGCCGGCTGAGCGGCCGATCAGTGCGCGGGCGATCGGGCTGCTTATCGAAATCAGCCCCAGCTTCAGGTCGGCCTCGTCGTCGCCGACGATCTGGTAGGTGACGCGCGTGCCGCTGGCTTCGTCCTCCAGTTCGACGGTGGAGCCGAAGACCACGCGGCCTTCGGCGTCGAGCGTGGACGGGTCGATGACCTGCGCCGCGGCCAGCTTGCCCTCGATCTCGAGGATGCGGCCTTCGATGAAGCCCTGCTTGTCCTTGGCCGCCTCGTATTCGGCGTTCTCCGACAGGTCGCCTTGTGCGCGCGCATCGGAGATGGCCTGGATCACCGCATGGCGTTCGACGGTCTTCAGGCGCTGCAGCTCTTCCTTCAGTTTTTCGCTGCCACGTCGTGTCAGGGGAATGGTGCTCATGGTCGCTGGTCGATTGATGGCTGGCTCGCAGAAAGGGAAACCGCCGCGACGGCCCCGTCTGCTCGCGCAAACGGTCGGCTGGGGCGGCGGTGTGATGCCTGAGATTTTAGCTTCAACATCACGTCCGAAGCGGGACATGAGTTTGCGCTGAAGCGCAGGCGCTTTAGTTCAGTTCGCCGTGCAGTTCCTGCAGCGATTGGACGCTCAGCTCGTGCTGGTGGTTCATCGCCTCGGTGGCGGCCTCGCAGCCGGCCATCGTGGTGTAGTAGGTCACCCGCTGCGCCAGCGCCGCGGTGCGGATGTGGCGCGAATCGGCGATCGCCGTGCGTGTTTCGTCCACCGTGCTGAACACCAGCTGGATCTCGCCGGCCTTGACCATGTCGACGATGTGGGGACGCCCGTCCTTGACCTTGTTGACCGTGCGCACCGGCAACCCGGCCTCGGCAATCGCCGCCGCCGTGCCCTTGGTGGCCACCACCTGGAAGCCCAGGCCGACCAGGTCGCCGGCCACCTTGACCGCGCGCGCCTTGTCGGCGTTCTTCACCGTGATCACCGCCGTGCCCTTGTCGGGCAGGCGCGAGCCGGCGCCGAGCTGGCTCTTCAGCATGGCCTCGCCGAAGGTGGCGCCGACGCCCATGACCTCGCCGGTGGAGCGCATCTCCGGCCCGAGAATCGGGTCCACGCCGGGGAACTTGTTGAACGGGAACACCGCTTCCTTGACGCTGAAGTACGCGGGAATGACCTCGCGCGGCTCGCGCCCGTCGCTGCCGCGCTGGTCGCTCAAGGCCTGGCCGGCCATGCAGCGCGCGGCGATCTTGGCCAGCGGCTGGCCGGTGGCCTTGCTGACGAAGGGCACGGTGCGCGAGGCGCGCGGGTTGACCTCCAGCACGTAGACCGTGGCCTCCTCGCCCTCGCCCTGGATCGCGAACTGCACGTTCATCAGGCCGACCACCTTCAGCGCCTTGGCCATCAGCGTGGTCTGGCGCCGCAGCTCGTCCTGCAGCGCCGCGCTCAGCGAGTACGGCGGCAGCGAGCAGGCCGAGTCGCCGGAGTGCACGCCCGCCTGCTCGATGTGTTCCATGATGCCGCCGATCATCACGCTGCTGCCCATCGCTGATGCAGTCGACGTCGACCTCGATGGCGTCGTCCAGGAAGCGGTCGAGCAGCACCGGCGACTTGTCCGACACCTTGACCGCCTCGCGCATGTAGCGCTGCAGGTCCTTGTCGCCATGCACGATCTCCATCGCGCGGCCGCCGAGCACGTAGCTGGGCCGCACCACCAGCGGGTAGCCGATCTGCTGCGCCAGTTCGATCGCAGCCTCCTCGGTGCGCGCGGTGCGGTTCGGCGGCTGCTTCAGGCCGAGCTGGTGCAGCAGTTGCTGGAAGCGCTCGCGGTCCTCGGCGATGTCGATGCTGTCGGGGCTGGTGCCGATGATCGGCACGCCGTTCGATTCGAGCTCCAGCGCCAGCTTCAGCGGCGTCTGGCCGCCGTACTGCACGATCACGCCCAGCGGCTTTTCCACGGCGACGATTTCGAGCACGTCTTCCAGCGTCACCGGCTCGAAGTACAACCGGTCGCTGGTGTCGTAGTCGGTGGACACCGTCTCCGGATTGCAGTTGACCATGATGGTCTCGTAGCCATCCTCGCGCATGGCCAGCGCGGCATGCACGCAGCAGTAGTCGAACTCGATGCCCTGGCCGATGCGGTTCGGCCCGCCGCCCAGCACCATGATCTTCTTGCGCGTGGTCGGCTCGGCCTCGCACTCCTCGTCGTAGGTGGAGTACATGTAGGCCGTGGGCGTGGCGAACTCGGCCGCGCAGGTGTCGACACGCTTGTAGACCGGGCGCACTCCCAGGCTGTGGCGGCGCCGGCGCAGGTCGTGCTGGTTGGTGCCCAGCAGCTTGGCCAGGCGCTTGTCTGAGAAGCCCTTCTGCTTGAGAAAACGCAGTTCGGCCACCGACAGCGATTCGAGCGTGCGGCCGGACAGCGCCTTCTCGGTGGACACGATCTCCTGGATCTGCGCCAGGAACCACGGGTCGATGGCGGTCTCTTCGAAGATCTCGTCCAGGCTCATGCCGATGCGCATGGCGTCGGCCACGAACAGGATGCGCTCCGGGCCGGCCTCGCCGATCTCTTCGATGATCTCGTCGCGGTCCGCTTCTGTACAGGACGTGCGTTCGCTGAGGCCGTCGATGCCGGTCTCCAGCCCACGCAGCGCCTTCTGGAAGCTCTCCTGGAACGTGCGGCCGATGGCCATGACCTCGCCCACCGACTTCATCTGCGTGCCCAGGTGCGGATCGGCCTCGCGGAACTTCTCGAAGGCAAAACGCGGGATCTTCGTCACCACGTAGTCGATGCTGGGTTCGAAGCTCGCCGGCGTGGCGCCGCCGGTGATGTCGTTGCGCAACTCGTCCAGCGTGTAGCCCACCGCCAGCTTGGCGGCGACCTTGGCGATCGGGAAGCCGGTGGCCTTCGACGCCAGCGCCGA
>CAWFQP010000051.1:0-8457 GCA_963818005.1 uncultured Pseudomonadota bacterium | reverse complement strand
ACGCTCACGACGCCGAGCCACAATCGGCGTCATGGGCTTGGGCGAATTCGAGCTGATCGAGCGGTACTTCACGCGGCCGGCGCGGCGTGCCGTGCTCGGCGTCGGCGATGACTGCGCGGTGCTCGCGCCCACCCCGGGCATGCAGTTGTGCGTGTCCAGCGACATGCTGGTCGAGGGGCGACACTTCCTCAGCAGCGTGGCACCGCAGCGGCTGGGGCACAAGGCGCTGGCCGTCAACCTCAGCGACCTGGCAGCCTGCGGTGCCGAGCCGCTGGCCTGCACGCTGGCGCTGGCGCTGCCGCGCGCCGATGAAGTCTTCCTGCAGGGCTTCGCCGACGGCCTGTGGGCGCTGGCCGAGCGCCACGCCATCGAGCTAGTCGGCGGCGACACCACCGCCGGGCCGCTGAACATCTGCATCACCGCCATCGGCCAGGTGCCGGCAGGCCAGGCGCTGCTGCGCAGCGGCGCGCGTGCCGGCGATGAGCTGTGGGTCAGCGGCACGCTGGGCGATGCGCGCGCGGCGTTGGAAGTCCTGCGCGGCACGCTCGATGTGCCCGGCGACGCCTTCACGGCGCTGCGCCGCGCGATGGAGCTGCCCGAGCCGCGTCTCGCCCTCGGCCAGCGGCTGCGCGGCGTGGCCAGCAGCGCCATCGATCTCAGCGACGGCCTGCTCGGCGACCTGGGCCATGTGCTGCGCCGCTCGGCGGTTGGCGCGCGGCTCGATGTCGATGCGCTGCCACGCAGCACGCAACTCGCAGCACTGCCGGCGGCCGTGCAGCAAGAGTGCCTGCTGCACGGCGGCGACGACTACGAGTCGCCGTTCACTGCCGCACCGGCGCGGCGCGACGGCAGTGCTCGCGGCGGCGCGCGAGGCCGACGTGCCCGTCAGCTGCATCGGCCGCATCGAAGCGGGCGGCGGACTGGTGGTGACGGACGGCCGCGGCCAGACACTCGATGTCGAGCGCGGCGGCTTCGACCACTTCAAGACGTGAGCGTCTCGCTGCGCTTCATGCTGCGCCACCCAGCGCATGCCATCGCGCTGGGCTTCGGCAGCGGCCTGGCGCCGCGCGCGCCGGGCACGGTCGGCACGCTGTGGGCCTGGGCCGCCTTCGTGCTGCTGGAGCGCGGCTTCGGCCCGCTGCCCTGGGCGGCGCTGCTGGCCGCCGGCTTGCTGCTCGGCGTCTGGGCCTGCACGCTGTGCGCGCGCCACTTGGGCGTGGCCGACCCGGTGCCATCGTCTGGGACGAGATCATCGCCTTCTGGGCGGTGCTGTGGCTGATCGCTCCGGCCGGCTGGTGGCTGCAGCTGCTGGCCTTTGCGCTGTTCCGCTTCTTCGATGCCGCCAAGCCCGGGCCGGTGGGCTGGGCCGACCGGCTGTTCAAACCCGCGCCCGGCGCCGCGGTAGGCTGGGCGCAGGGCTTCGGCATCCTCTTCGACGACCTGGTGGCCGCGGCGTGTACGCTGGCGGTCATGGCCCTGCTGCAAGCGTTGTGGACCTGAACGCCATCGAAGTCGAGGTGCTGACGCTCGGCGACGCGCTGCGTCGCCGCGGCTGGCACCTGGCCAGCGCTGAGAGCTGCACCGGCGGTCTGATCGCCGCCGCCTGCACCGCGGTGGCCGGCTCCAGCGACTGGTTCGAGTGCGGCTTCGTCAGCTACAGCAACGCCGCCAAGAGCCAGATGCTGGGCGTGGCGCC
Organism: uncultured Pseudomonadota bacterium; assembly: GCA_963818005.1. Lineage (GTDB taxonomy): Bacteria > Pseudomonadota > Gammaproteobacteria > Burkholderiales > Burkholderiaceae_C > Rubrivivax. Next base: position 6,761 of record CAWFQP010000051.1, on the reverse strand, counting down.
GGCGCTGATCGCCGCGCACGGCGCAGTCAGCGAGGCCGTGGCCCGGGCCATGGCCGATGGCGCGCTGCAGCGCGCCGGCGTCGAGCTCGGCGTGGCCGTGACCGGCATCGCCGGACCGGGCGGGGCGACGCCGGGCAAGCCGGTGGGCACGGTGTGGCTGGCGCTGGCGCTGCGTGCGCCGTCGGGCAGCGTGCAGTTGCAGGCCGAGCGGCTGCAACTGGGCGGCGACCGCGCCGCGGTGCGCGAGCAGACGGTGCGCCGGGCGCTGCGCCGGCTGCTCGAAGCCGCCACCTGACGCGGGCGCGCCCGACGCGGCTCAGGCCAGCGCTTCGCTTTCGGCGTCGACCATCAGCGCGCGCAGCTGTGCGGCAGGCATCGGCCGGCCGAGCAAGTAGCCCTGCTGCAGCGCGCAGCCCAGGCCGAGCAGGTAGTCGCGCTGCTCGGGCGTTTCCACGCCCTCGGCCACGACGCTGATCGACAGCGCCTGCGCGATGCTGACGATGGCCTCGGTGAGCGCCCGGTCGTCGCCATCGTCCGGCAGGTCCTTGACGAAGCTGCGGTCGATCTTCAGCTTGTCCGGGCGCAGCCGCTTGATGTAGGACAGCGACGAGTAGCCGGTGCCGAAGTCGTCGATCACCAGCGCCACGCCCAGCTCGCGCAGGCTGGCCACGGTGGCCTGGGCCGACTCGGTGTCGGACATCAGCGTGCTCTCGGTCAATTCCAGTTCCAGCTCGCCGGGCTGGATGTCGTAGGTCTGCAAGGCGGTTTGCAGCACCTGCGGCAGGCGCTGGTCGCGGAACTGCAGCGCCGATACGTTGACGGCAATGCGTCCGGGGTGCAGCCCCGAGGCCTTCCACGAGGCCAGTTGCGAGCAGGCGGCGTCCAGCGTCCACAGCCCGAGCTCGCGGATCAGGCCGGTTTCCTCGGCCGTCTGGATGAAGGTGCCGGGCATCAGCAAGCCGCGCTGCGGGTGCAGCCAGCGCACCAGCGCCTCGCAGCCGACCAGGCGGCCGTTGCGCATGTCGAACACCGGCTGGTAGTGCAGCAGCAGCTCATGGTTGGCGATGGCCTGCAGCAGCTCGCGCTCCAGCTCCAGCCGCGAGCGCAGCGCGATGTCCAGCTCGTGCTCGTAGAAGCGGTAGCGGCCCTTGCTCATGTCCTTGCTCTTGTACATGGCCAGGTCGGCACAGCGCGCCAGCGTTTCGAAGTCGTCGCCGTTGGCGGGAAACAGCGCCACGCCGATGCTGGCGCTGACCTGAGCCGTGCTGGCCGCGCGCGGCAGCAGCAGCGGCATCTGGATGGCACGCAGCAGCCGCTCGACGGTGATCGCCACCTGGTCGCGGTTGCCGGCCTGCGTCAGCAGCACCAGGAACTCGTCGCCGCTGACGCGGCAGACGATGTCCGACTCGCGCAGCGTGGCCACCAGGCGCTGGCTGATGCCGAGCAGCAGCTCGTCGCCGGCGGCATGGCCCATCGAGTCGTTGACGGCCTTGAAGCGGTCCAGGTCGATGAACAGCAGTGCGCAGCTGTCCTGCTGGCGCCGCGCTGCGGCCGCCTCATGCTGGAAGAGCTCGCGGAACAGCGTGCGGTTGGGCAGCCCGGTGAGGTGGTCGTACATGGCCATCTTGCTGAGCTGCTTGTTCTTGGCCTCCAGCTCCTCGAACAGCTCCTGGATGCGCGCGCGCACGGTGTTCAGGTGCTGGCCCAGCTGGCCGAGTTCGTCGCGCTGGCGCCAGACCAGCGCCGGCACCGTCTCGCGCGCAGCCAGCGTGCTGGCCTGCTGCTTCAGCCGGTGGATCGGCCGCAGCAGCCGCAGCGACAGCACGCCCAGCAGCACCATCACGCCGACCACCACCTGCGCAGCCACCAGTGCCCACATGATGCCCTGGCGCTGCGCCAGCAGCTGGTCGATCTCGGTGGCGTCGAAGCTCAGGCGCAGGTTGGCCACCAGCTGGCCCTCGTGCAGCACCGGCGCGTCGCGCAGCACCACCGGCAGCCCGGGCGTGCAGCGCTGCGCGGCGATCGTCAGCGGGCCCTGGGTGGGCTGCAGGTCGCGCACCTCGACGGCGCAGACCGACGGCTCCTGCAGGATGCGCTGCGCGGCAGCCTTCAGCCCCTCCTCGCTCAGCGTCCAGGCCGGCTCGGTGACCACCGCCGTGGCCAGCACCAGCACCGCAGCGCGGTTGCGCTGCACCAGCGGCTCGTGCGCGGCGCGCGACACGTGGTTGTCCACACCCAGCACCACCAGCGCCGGCAGCACCATGCCGACGACGATGGCCGCCAGCACCGTGGCACGGATCGACAGCGACGGCCAGCGCAGCTTCATCGAGCGAGCGAGCGCTCTGGGCGGTGCCGTGTCAGGCCTCGCGCCTGGGGAAGTCGACAAGCGCCCAGAAGCGCCCACCGCGCGACGGCGGACACATGGAGGTGGGCTCGCCCGCGCGAATGCTGCATGACTGGGATTTTCGGCTGCGCTACGCTCCCGGCACATGGACATCCTGCTCATTGGCGATTTCGAAGCGGCGGAACTTCACGTTTGGCAGCAGTCCCTGTGCGCCGCGTTGCCCGGTGCCCGCTGGCTGGACCGCGACGCGGCGCTGGCCACGGCCGACACGGTGCAGGTGGCGGTGGTCGCCAACCCGCCGCCGGGCAGCCTGCGCGGCTTTCCCAAGCTGCGCCTGATCCAGTCGCTGTGGGCTGGCGTGGACCGACTGCTGCTCGACCCGACGCTGCCACCGGGCGTGCCGATCGCACGCATGGTCGACCCGGCGATGAACGCGTCGATGGCCGAAACCGCGCTGTGGGCCACGCTGGCGCTGCACCGTGGATTCTTCGACTATGCACGGGCACAGCGCCACGGCCTGTGGCAACCGCGGCCGCAGCGCAGTGCCGACAGCGTGGCCGTGCTGATGCTCGGGCTGGGCCAGATGGGCCTGAGCGCAGCGCGGCGCATCGCGACGCAGGGCTACCGGGTCCGCGGCTGGAGCCTGCGGCCGCGCGCGGAAGCGGGCGCGTCCGACGGCATCGCCTGCCATTCGGGCGAGGCCGCCCTGCCGTCGCTGCTGGCGAGCAGCAACATCGTCATCAACCTGCTGCCGCTGACGCCGGCCACGACCGGCCTGCTGGATGCACGTTTGTTCGCCGCGCTGCCGCGCGGCGCCGGCATCGTCAACCTGGCGCGCGGTGCGCACGTGGTCGATGCCGACCTGCTGGCCGCGCTCGACCGCGGCCACCTGGCGCATGCGGTGCTGGACGTGTTCCACACCGAGCCGCTGCCCGAGGGCCACCCCTACTGGACCCACCCCGCAGTGACGCTGCTGCCGCACGTGGCGGCGCAAACCGACCCGCACAGCGCCTCGAGGGCGGTTGCGGCCAACGTCAGCGCGCTGTTCGCGGGCCGGCCGCTGGCCCACCTGGTGCAGGTCGAGCGCGGGTACTGATTGCTGAACTGAGGCGCGCTTGCCGGTGCGCGGCTCAGCCGCGCAGCGCCAGGCGCGGCGGCTCGCGCGCCGGCGCCGCCCGGGCCAGCGGCTGCAGCAGCATCAGCACCAGCTGGCGCAACCCGTCCCAGGCGTCGCCCGGCCACTCGGGATGCTTCAACCCCTTGACCAGGCCGTCGCAGACGCTGGCCGCGCGCAGCAGTTCGTCCAGCGTCTGCGGCGTCAGCAGCGGCAGCGCGCGCTCGAACAGCTTCTCGCGCGCTCCCCACACGCGCGCCTCGCGCAGCGCCAGCGGCAGCGGCTTGCCCTCGCCCATGGCGTCGTGCACGCGCTTGAGCGCGCGGATGTCCTCGGCCAGCGTCCAGTGCACCCGCACCGGCGCCTCGCCCTCGGCACGCAGGCCGTCGAGCATGCGCAGCGCACGCTTCAGCCGGCCGCCGAGCACCGCCTCGCCGAGCTTGAAGACGTCGTAGCGGGCCACGTTCAGCACTGCCGCCTCGACCATTTCGAAGCCCAGTTCGCCGGCCGGGTACAGCAGCGCCAGTTTCTGGATCTCCTGGTGCGCGGCCAGCAGGTTGCCCTCGACGCAGTCGGCAAAGAAGGCCAGCGTGCGCTGCCCCTCCTCGCCGTCCCTGACGCGCTGCTGCTGGCGCGCCAGGCGCTGGGTGATCCAGCCCGGCAGCGCCGCGCGCGCCACCGGCTCGACGCGCACCGCCAGCCCGGCGCCGTCGAGCGCGGCGAACCAGGCGCTCTTGGTCTGCTGGCCGTCCAGCCGCGGCAGCTGCACCAGTGTGAGCACGTCCTCGGACAGCTGCTCGACATAACGCTGCAGCGCCTCGGAGCCGTCCTTGCCCGGCTTGCCCGAGGGAATGCGGATCTCGATCAGCTGGCGTTGCGCGAACAGGCTCATCTCCTGCGACGCACCGATCAACCCGCTCCAGTCGAAATGCGCGCCGCCGACGTTGAAGACCTTGCGCTCGTCGAAGCCGGCGGCGCGCGCCGCAGCGCGGATCAGGTCGCCGGCCTCCTGCGCCAGCAGCGGCTCGTCGCCGTATACCAGGTACAGCGGCTTCAGGCCACGCTGCAGCAAGCCAGGCAATTGATCGGCACGTACCTGCATCGCGAGCTACAGCCTGATGGCCGACAGCCGCAGCATCACCTGCAGCACGATGTCGGACTGCATTTCGCGGAACAGGTCCTGTTCCTCCTGCTGCTTGCCCAGCGCCGCCGATTCGATGAAAGTCATCTCGCGGATCAGCTCGATCTTCGAGTCGGGGATCAACTCGCGCTCGGCCGGCGTCTGCGCGCGGTAGCGAAACACCGTGCGCAACTGGATGTCACGCACCTGGCCCGAGGCCGTGAAGGCCACCGCGCGGCGCGGCCGTTCCTCGCTCAGCGCCTGCAGCACCACCTGCGCCTGTGCCGGCGCGTCCTTGACGCTGATGCTGCGTTCCAGCGTCGCGCGCAGCTCCTGGGCCAGCGTCGAGCGCGGCGCGAAGCCGGTCAGCGCGATGCTGTCGAACTGCAGCGCTGCGGCACGCTTCAGCTCGAAGCCGCAGCCGGCCAGCAGCAGCGCCGGCGCCGCCCGCAGCAGCCGACGCCGCGGCCCAGGCTCAGACGACGACATTCACCAGGCGCCCGGGCACGACGATGATCTTCTTCGGCGCACGCCCTTCGGCAAACTTTGCGAAGTCCGGGCTGGCCGTCGCCGCCGCCTCGATGCGCCGCGGTCGGCGCGTGCCGGCACGCGCACATCGCCGCGCGTCTTGCCGTTGACCTGCAGCACCAGCTCGACCTCCTCCTGCAGCAGCGCGGCCTCGTCGACCTGCGGCCAGGGCGCGTCGAGCAGCTCGCCGAACTCGGCGGCGAAACCGACTCCTGCCACGGCACCCAGGTGACGTGCGGGCAGGCCGGGTACAGCGCGCGCAGCAGAATCGACATGCCCTCGCGCAGTGCGCGGCCGCATCCGCCCCCCGCAGCTTCGAGAGCGATGACATCTTCATCGCGAGCTGACCACGGTGTTGTATTGCATGCGCTCATAGTCATATCTTGCCTGGCGAAGCACCAGATGGACTCGCGGCGGGCGTGCGAGGGCTACAACATCGGCGGGCTCGGCCGCGACGACGATCGGCTCGCGATGCGTCACCGCCCAGGTCCACAGCCGGTGCAGAACGCTGCTCGCGCCGTAACGCCGGCGTCATTCCATTCCAGCGTCTACTACGGCGGCGTGGCGAACATGATGAACAGGCGCGCGGTGCCGGCGCCGAACCGCTCGATCAGCTGCTGCGGATCGACGCCGTTGTTCCTGGACTTGGACATCGTGCCCAGCCCTCGTAGTCGACTGCGCCGCCGTCACCCTTCCGCCGGGCGCCGACGACCTTGCGTTCGTCACGAACGGTTCTCGACATCGTGCGGCCAGAAGTATCGCCGCCACCGGCCTCGGCGCGCCGGATGTAGATTCCTTCAGCACCATGCCCTGCGTCAGCAGCTTGGTGAAGGGCTCGTCGATCGTCACCAGCTTCAGGTCGCGCATCACCTTGGTCCAGAAACGCGCGTACAGCAGGTGCAGGATGGCATGCTCGATGCCGCCGATGTACTGGTCCATCGGCATCCAGTAGCGCGCGCCGGCACCGACCATCGCCTCGTCGAGCTTCGGGTCGCAGTAGCGCATGAAGTACCAGGAGCTGTCGACGAAGGTGTCCATCGTGTCGGTCTCGCGCCGCGAGGGCGCGCCGCACACTGGGCAGGGCACGTCGAGGAAGGCCTCGCACTTGTTCAGCGGGTTGCCGCTGCCGTCGGGGATCAGGTCCTCGGGCAGCAGCACCGGCAGGTCGGTCTCGGGCACCGGCACCGCGCCATGCTCGGCGCAGTGGACGATCGGGATCGGCGTGCCCCAGTAGCGCTGGCGGCTGACGCCCCAGTCGCGCAGCCGCCAGGTGGTCTTCTTCTCGCCCAGGCTGACCCCGTTGTCAGTCATCGCCGCCAGGTCGGCGGCGACGGCGTCGACCGCGGCCTTGAAGCCCAGGCCGTCGTAGCGGCCCGAATGGATGCAGCGGCCAGCTGCTTGTCGCCGTACCAGTCGGCCCAGGTGGTGCTGCTGAACGTGCGGCCTTCGACATCGATGACCTGCTTGATCTCGATGCCGTACTTGTTGGCGAACTCGAAATCGCGCTCGTCGTGCGCCGGCACGCCCATCACCGCGCCGTCGCCGTAGCTCATCAGCACGTAATTGCCGACCCACAGCGGCACGGCCGCGCCGGTCAGCGGGTGCGTCACCGTCAATCCGGTGGGCAGGCCTTCCTTGTCGCGCAGCGCCAGCTC
>CAWFQP010000050.1:0-14550 GCA_963818005.1 uncultured Pseudomonadota bacterium | reverse complement strand
CCGGAAGACGACAACCATGCGCATGCGCCAGCAGCGCGGCATGAGCCTGATCGGCCTGATGGCCTGGGCCATCATCATCGGTTTCATCGGCTATGTGGCGGTGCGCGTGCTGCCGACGATGAACGAGTTCTTCACCATCCAGCGCGCCGTCAACCGGGTTGCGGCGGACTCGCCGCCCACCGTGGGTGAGGTCCGCAAGGCCTTCGACAAGCAGAAGGACATCGAGTATTCGATCGCGAGCATTTCCGGCAAGGACCTCGAGGTCACCAAGGAGAACGAGAAGCTGGTCATTCGCTTTGCGTACGACAAGGAAATCCCGCTGGTCGAGCCGGTGTACCTGCTGTTGAAGTACAGAGGGCGTTCCAACTAGACTGGGATACATGACCGAAGCCACGCTCGATGCCCTGCAGCTGCGCCTGGGCCATGTGTTCGCGCAGCCCGCGCTGCTGACGCGGGCGCTGACGCACCGCAGCTTTGGCCACGCGCACAACGAGCGCCTGGAGTTCCTGGGCGACGCGGTGCTGAACATGGCCGTGTCGGCCATGCTCTACCAGCGCTTCGCCGGCTCGGACGAAGGCGACCTGACGCGCGTGCGCGCGCACCTGGTGCGCGAGGAAAGCCTGCACCGTGCCGCGCTCGCGCTGGGGTTGCCGCAGGTGCTGCGCCTGTCCGACGGCGAAGCCCGCGGCGGCGGGGCGCAGCGCGCGTCGATCCTGGCCGACGCGCTGGAAGCGCTGATCGGCGCCGCCTTCCTCGATGGCGGCTTCGATGCCGGCCAGCAGGTGGTGCGCCGCCTGTTCGGCGAGTTGATCGACGGCACCGAGATCGACAACTGGAGCAAGGACGCCAAGACCGAGTTGCAGGAATGGCTGCAGGCGCGTCGCCTGGCGGTGCCGTCGTACCGCATCGTGGCCACGCGCGGCCAGGCCCACGCGCAGACGTTCGAGGTCGAGTGCCAGGTCGATGCGCTCGGGCTGGCCGAGCGCGGCGAGGGCCGCTCCCGCCGCAGCGCCGAGCAGCAGGCCGCGCGCCGCATGCTCGAATCCCTGAAGGCCAGCGACCGGCCCGGCAGCCCGCTGAGGTCGTGAGCGCCACCGACGAGGCGCGGCGGCGCTGCGGACTGGTGGCCATCGTCGGCCGGCCGAACGTCGGCAAGTCCACGCTGCTGAACGCGCTGGTCGGGCAGAAGATCAGCATCACCTCGCGCAAGGCGCAGACCACGCGCCACCGCATCACCGGCATCCGCACGGTCGGGCCGGCGCAGTTCGTCTTCGTCGACACGCCCGGTTTCCAGATGAAACACGGCACCGCGCTGCACCGCACGCTGAACCGCACCGTGCTGTCCTCGCTGTCCGAGGTGGATGCGGTGCTGTTCGTGGTCGAGGCCGGGCGCTTCGGGCTGGACGATGCCAAGGTGCTGGCACTGCTGCCGCCGCAAAAACCCGCGCTGCTCATCGCCAACAAGCTCGACGCCGTCAAGCGCCGCAATGACATGCTGCCGTGGCTGAAGAGCATGCAGGAGCGCCACGCCTTCGCCGAGTTCGTGCCGATGTCGGCGCGCAAGGACGCCGACGTGCAGCGCCTGTTTCAGATCCTGGCGCCGTACCTGCCCGAGGGCGAATGGCATTTCGAGGAAGATGCGCTCACCGACCGCAGCGACCGCTTCCTGGCCGGCGAGATCGTGCGCGAGAAGCTGTTCCGCCTGACCGGCGACGAGCTGCCCTACAGCTGCACGGTGCAGATCGACAAGTTCGAGGAGGAGGGCGGCATCGACAGCCCCCAGGCGGCTGCTTCGCCGCATCCGTCCCCCGAGGCGAGCGCGTCCGCTTCGGGCGGCCGAGCGCGGCCGCTGTGCCGCATTGCCGCCACCATCATCGTCGAGCGCGACGCGCACAAGGGCATGGTGGTGGGGCAGGGCGGCGAGCGGCTCAAGCGCATCGGCAGCGAGGCCCGCCAGGAACTCGAGCACCTGCTCGGCGCCAAGGTCTTCCTGGAACTGTGGGTCAAGGTGCGCTCCGGCTGGGCCGACGACGAAGCGCACCTGCGCAGCTTCGGCTACGAATGACCCCGCGGCGCGGCGCGTCCGGGCCGTTGCAGGCCTATGTGCTGCACCAGTACGACTGGAGCGAGTCGAGCCTGATCCTCGACCTGTTCACGCGCGAGCGCGGCCGGCTGGCCGTGGCCGCCAAGGGCGCGAAGCGGCCGTACTCGCAGCTGCGCGGCGTGCTGCTGCCGTTCCAGCGCCTGCAGATCAGCTTGAGCCGCGGCAGCGACGACGCCAACGCCGAGGTGCACACGCTGCGCGGCGCCGAATGGGCCGGCGGCGCGGCCATGCCGACAGGCGGTGCGCTGTTCTCCGGCTTCTATCTCAACGAGCTGCTGCTGCGCCTGCTGGCGCGCCAGGACCCGCATGCCGCGCTGTTCGATGCCTATGCGCAAGTGCTGCCGGTGCTGGCTGGCGCGGACGAAACACAGTCGCAGGCGGCGCTGCGTGCCTTCGAGCTGATCCTGCTGCGCGAGGTCGGCCTGCTGCCCGAGCTGAACAGCGTCACGCTGACATTGCAGCCGGTGCGCGCCGACGCGCCCTATGGGTTGCGGCCCGACGCGGGCATCGTGCCGGCCGCGGCCGACGAGGCGGCGCTGCCCGGCGCGCGCTGGGTGGCGCTGCAGGCCGCGCTGGACCACGGCAGCATCGACGCGCTGCGGGCCGAGTGCATGGCGTCGCTGACGGCATTGCGCAGCGTCTTGCGCACGCTGCTTCAATATCATATGGGTTCGCCCATGCTGCGCACCCGCCAGGTGATGGCCGACGTGCGCAAACTCCTCGACACCTGAAGCGCCCAGCCATGAACCCCCTCGTCGCCCCCGAAGCCGGCGCCGCGCGCCATGGCGCTCGCACCGCGCTGTCGGTCAACGTCAACCGCGTCGCGCTGCTGCGCAACACGCGGCCGCTGGACATTCCCAACGTCGTGCACATCGCCACGCTGGCCCTGCAGGCCGGCGCCGACGGCATCACCGTGCACCCGCGGCCCGATGCGCGTCACATCCGGCCGCAGGACGTGCACGAGCTGCACGCGCTGCTGCAGCGCTGGCCGCAGGCCGAATACAACATCGAAGGCAACCCCTTCCACAACCTGATGCCGCTGGTTCGCGCGTTGCGCCCGCAGCAATGCACGCTGGTGCCCGATGCGGCCGAGCAGGCCACCTCCGACCACGGCTGGGACCTGGACGCCGATGCTGCGAGGCTGCGCCCGCTGATTGCCGAGCTGAAGCACCTGGGCGTGCGCGTCAGCCTGTTCATGGACCCGCATCCCGAAGCGATGCACCAGGCACGCGAGTTGGGCGCCGACCGGGTCGAGCTCTACACCGAAAGTTATGCCCGCGCCCACGGCACGCCGGCACAGGCCGAGCGGCTGGCCGCGTACGCGCGTGCCGCCGAGGCAGCGCTGGCCGCCGGCCTGGGACTGAATGCGGGTCACGACCTGAATCGGCAGAACCTGGGTGACTTCCTGCGCGCCGTGCCCGGCGTGATGGAGGTGTCGATCGGCCATGCGCTGGTCGGCGATGCGCTGGAATTCGGCATGGCCGAGACGGTGCGCCTGTACCGGCGCTGCATCCGCCTGGCCCAGGCCCCCGACTTTGCTCCCGCATGATCTACGGCATCGGCACCGACATCATCGACATCCGCCGCATCCAGCGCCACGGTGGAGCGGCGCGGCGAGCGTTTCGCCGCGAAGGTGCTGGGCGAGCACGAGCTGGCGGTGTACCTCGCGCGCAGCGCGCGCGTGCCGCAGCGCGGCATCAGCTACCTGGCCACGCGCTTTTCGGCCAAGGAGGCCTTCTCCAAGGCCATCGGCTTAGGGCTGCGCATGCCGATGACCTGGCGCGCCTGCGAGGTGGTCAAGGCGCCCAGCGGCAAGCCCGAGATCCGGCTGCACGGTGCGCTGGCCGAATGGTTCGCCGAACGGCGCCTGGTGGCCCATGTCAGCGTCAGCGACGAAAGCGACTATGCCGCGGCCTTCGTGGTCGTCGAAACCCAGGAGACAAGCAAATGAGTTCCCATGCTCCGGTGGTGCTCGACATCGCCGGCACCGCACTGAGCCGCGACGACCGCCGCCGCCTGAAGCATCCGCTGACCGGCGGGCTGATCCTGTTCGCCCGCCACTGGGTGGACCGGCGCCAGCTCGTCGAGCTGACCACCGAGCTGAAGCGCGAACGTCCCGACCTGCTGATCTGCGTGGACCATGAAGGCGGCCGCGTTCAGCGTTTCCGCACCGACGGCTTCACCCACCTGCCGCCGATGCGCAGCCTGGGCGAGCTGTGGATGAAAGACGCGCTGGCCGCGGTCGACGCGGCCACCGCCTGTGGCTACGTGCTCGGCGCCGAGCTGCGCGCCTGCGGCGTGGACTTCAGCTTCACGCCGGTGCTCGACCTGGACCATGGCCGCAGCGGCGTCATCGGCGACCGCGCCTTCCACCGCGATGCACGCGTGGTCACGCTGCTGGCCAAGAGCCTGATGCACGGCCTGCTGCTGGCCGGCATGGGCAACTGCGGCAAGCATTTCCCCGGCCACGGCTATGCCAGGGCCGACAGCCATGTGGCGGTGCCGATCGACACGCGTTCTCTCAAGGCCATCCTGGCCGACGACGCGCTGCCCTATTCAGGCCTGAGCACCTGCCTGGGGGCGGTGATGCCGGCGCACGTGGTCTACCCGAAGGTCGACCACCGGCCGGCCGGCTTCTCGCCGCGCTGGCTGAAGGACATCCTGCGCGGCCAGCTCGGCTTCACCGGCGCCATCTTCAGCGACGACCTCAGCATGGAAGGCGCGCGGCACCTCGACGGCGGGCAGCTGGGATATGCCGAAGCCGCGGCGCTGGCGCTGGACGCCGGCTGCGACATGGTGCTGCTGTGCAACCAGAGCAGCGGCGGCGGCGAGGCCGTCGATGAACTGCTGGCCGGCCTGCAGCAGCAGGCCGACGCCGGCCACTGGCAGCCGGATCCGGACAGCGAGCAGCGCCGCCTGGCGCTGCTGCCGCAGACCGCACCGCTCGCCTGGGACGAGCTGATGCACCAGCCGGCCTACCAGCGCGCGCTGGAGCGCCTGCCGTAGCGGCAGGCGCGTCCGGCCGCTCAGGTGGCCGGAGCTTGCTGCTGCTGCTCGAAGGGCAGCTTCAGCTGCGACAGGTCCTTGCGTGTTTCCACCAGCACCAGCGGGCCCTCGTCGATGACCACACGCGGCCGCGGCGTGCGCGGCACGTGCACCGGCTTCGGCTCGCTGGCCATGGCCTGCTGCACCACCAGGATGCGCTCGGCATCCGAGTTCACCCACTCCAGGCCGGCCGATGCGGCCAGCGCACGCAGGTCGTCGATCGGCAGCGCGAAGGGCGCAGCCGCGGTGGGTGCCTCGGGCACGGCGCTGGCCGTGACGGCGGGCGCCACGTTGGCGGCAGGTGCTACGCTGGCCAGGGCCTCGACCGTCGCCGGCACTGCCTGCGGATCCGGCGGCTGCTGTGGCTGGGCCACGAACTCGCCGCTCGCATCGACAGGCGCCTGCAGCGGACGATCACCACCTTCGGCCTCACGGCCTTCGCGGCGGTTGCGACCGCGTCCGCCGCGTCGGCGCCCACCTTCGCGTTCGCTGCGCATGGCACCGGTTTCCTCGCCTGGCATCGTGTCCACCGCCATCGGCTCGCGCTCGGCGTCGCTTGCATCCGTCAGGCCGAGCGCCTGCTCGGGCGCCGGAGCTTCTGCGCCAAGCGCTGCCTCGGCGTTGACCAGCGTTTCGCTGCGGGCCTCGTCACGGTCGCGCCCGCCGCGTCCGCCACGGCGGCGGCGGCGCTGGCCGTCGCGTTCACCCTCGGCTGTCGCGCCTTCGGCAGGCAGCGAATCAACGCTGCCGCGGGCCTGCATCTCTTCGCCGACTGGCGTCGCGCCGTCGCGTTCGCCGCGACCGTTGCGGCGACCCTCGCCACGTTCAACGCGCTCACTGCGTTCGGCGCGCGGCGCGCGCTCGACCTGGGCGGCGGCGCCGTCTTGGGCCACCTCGCTGCCGGCGTCGCGGCTGCCACGCCCGCCGTCGCGCGGCGCTCGGCCTTCGCGCGCCTCGCGGTTCTCACGACCTTCACGTCCTTCGCCGCGCCCGCCGCGGCCTTCGGCCGAGCGGCCGTCACGCCCTCCGCGAGCCCCGCGGCCGCCACGTTCACCCCGTTCACCCCGCCGGCCTTCGGGTCGGGCCTCGCGGCTTTCGGCCCCAGCCGCAAGCACGGCCTTCACCGGTGGTGCCACCGGCGCAGGCGCCGGGCTGCCGCCGCCGAAGAGCTTCTTGACCCAACCGAAGAAGCCACTGCCGGCGGCCGGTTCGGCCGCGGCCGACGCAGCCGGCACGTAGGCCACGGGGGCCGGGGCCACCGGCGCGGCCACTGGCGGGGCGGCCGGCGGCGGCGGAGCCGGCTGGTCGGGCAGCACGCCCTTGATGACCGGCTCCTGCTTGGGCTTGGCCGACTTCTCGCGGCGCGTGATGCCGACCTCGTCGTCTCGGCTCCTCGATCATCGTGTAGCTGGCCTGCAGGCCTTCCAGGCGCGGGTCGTCCTGGCGCAGCCGCTCGAGCTTGTAGTTCGGCGTCTCGAGGTGCGGGTTCGGGATCAGCAGCACGGTGACGCGCTGCTTGAGTTCGATCTTGGTGATCTCGGTGCGCTTCTCGTTGAGCAGGAAGCTGGTCACCTCCACCGGCACCTGCACATGCACTGCCGCGGTGTTGTCCTTCATCGACTCCTCCTGCACCATGCGCAGGATCTGCAGCGCCGAGCTTTCGGTGTCGCGGATGTGGCCGGTGCCGTTGCAGCGCGGGCAGGTGATGTGGCTGCCTTCGCTCAGCGCCGGGCGCAGCCGCTGGCGGCTCAGCTCGAGCAGGCCGAACTTGCTGATCGAGCTGAACTGCACGCGCGCGCGGTCGCTGCGCAGCGCGTCGCGCAGCCGCATTTCCACCTCGCGCCGGTTCTTGCTCTCGTCCATGTCGATGAAGTCGACGACGATCAGCCCGCCCAGGTCGCGCAGCCGCATCTGGCGCGCGATCTCGTCGGCGGCTTCCAGGTTGGTGCGGGTGGCGGTTTCCTCGATGTCGCTGCCGCGCGTGCTGCGCGCCGAGTTCACGTCCACCGACACCAGCGCCTCGGTGTGGTCGATGACGATGGCGCCACCCGAGGGCAGGTTGACGGTGCGCGATGAACGCGGTCTCGATCTGGTGCTCGATCTGGAAGCGGCTGAACAGCGGCGCATCGTCGCGGTAGCGCTTGACCCGTGCCGCCGATTCCGGCATCACGTGGTTCATGAACTGCTGCGCCTGGTCGTAGATGTCGTCGGTGTCGATCAGGATCTCGCCGATGTCGGCGGTGAAGTAGTCGCGGATCGCGCGGATGACGAGGCTCGATTCCTGGTAGATCAGGAACGCGCCCTTGCCCGCCTTGGCCGCGCCGTCGATGGCGCTCCACAGCTTGAGCATGTAGTTCAGGTCCCACTGCAGCTCGGCGCGCCGAGCGGCCGATGCCGGCGGTGCGCGCGATCAGGCTCATGCCCTTCGGGTAGTCGAGCTGCTCGAGGTTTTCCTTCAGCTCCTCGCGGTCCTCGCCCTCGATGCGCCGGCTGACGCCGCCGCCGCGCGGGTTGTTGGGCATCAGCACCAGGTAGCGGCCGGCCAGGCTGACGAAGGTGGTCAGCGCCGCGCCCTTGTTGCCGCGCTCTTCCTTCTCCACCTGCACCAGCAGCGAGTCGCCGTCCTTGATCGCGTCCTGGATGCGCGCCGATGCGCACGTCGGTGCCTTCGCGGAAGTAGTTCTTCGAGATTTCCTTGAAGGGCAGGAAGCCGTGGCGGTCTTCGCCGTAGTCGACGAAGCAGGCTTCGAGCGAGGGCTCGACGCGCGTCACGACGGCCTTGTAGATGTTGCCCTTGCGCTGCTCGCGGCCTTCGATCTCGTTCTCGAAGTCCACCAGCTTCTGGCCGTCGACGATCGCCAGGCGGCGCTCTTCCGGCTGCGTGGCATTGATCAGCATGCGTTTCATTCAGTCTCCTCTCAACGTGCCGCAGTCGGGCCTGGCCCGCGGCGGCACAGCGTCAACAGGCCGCACGCCTTGCGGCGCGCGGCCAACAACGATGCAGGAGAAACGCTGGCGGAACCCTTGGCTCGAATCGCCCTGGACTGCGTGGCTTGCGGGCCCGACGGGCCTTCGGCGCTCGGCAGCGTTGGCGCGTGCGTGTCAGCGCAGTGCTTGCGTGTCGTGCGGTGTCGACCCGGGGCGCCGCATCGTAAGCGGCGGCCATGCGGCGACACAGGCTGCGGCGGCGTGGCGCCGGGAGCAACGGTCAGGCATGGGAGCGGGGGACGGTGGACAACATGCGTCGTGGCGTCGCTGGACGCGAGGTGCAAGGCCGGCTTGCGGACCGTCTTGCACCCGGAAATTTTCGGGTGCCCCTCAAGGCTGGGTTCTTGTTGCGTGTCTCGTGCCGCCGGCCACCTGGCCGCCGGGTCACTTGGGGACCACGGCCCACCGCGGGCGCATCGGCATTGCATCACCTGCACATGGCCCGCCTCGCGGCCCATGCGGCCTCACCTTCGGCCCTGGAGTGCGCCGGGTAAACTCCGGCAAATCAAGCACTTACGGGTCAATCGTGGACCGGCGCATTATAGGGGGCAAAGGTCGATCGACGTGCTCGTGCTGCCTTGCCCGCGGCAGCGGCGGCCGCGCGCCGACCGTGAAGCCGGTCACGCCGGCGGCGCCCCAGGTGCAGCACCTGACGGTCGACGAGTCCTCGGCCGGCCAGCGCCTGGACAACTTCCTGATGCGCTGCCTGAAGGGCGTGCCCAAGACCCATGTCTACCGTGTCATCCGCTCCGGCGAGGTGCGCGTCAACAAGGGCCGCGCCGCCGCCGACACCCGGGTGCAGACCGGCGACGACGTGCGCGTGCCGCCGGTGCGCGTGGCCGAGCGGCCGTCCGCCGCCGCGGTGCCGGCGCGTGAGTTCGAGCGTGCTGTTCGAGGACGACTGCCTGCTGGCCATCGACAAGCCGGCCGGCGTGGCGGTGCATGGCGGCAGCGGCGTCAGCTTCGGCGTCATCGAGCAGCTGCGCCGCGCGCGGCCCGAGGCCAGGTTCCTGGAGCTGGTGCACCGCCTCGACCGGGAAACCTCCGGCGTGCTGCTGCTGGCCAAGAAGCGCAGCGCGCTGACGGCGCTGCAGGACCAGTTCCGCGCCCGCGACACCGGCAAGACCTATGCCGGCGCTGGTGCTGGGCGCGTGGCCGGAGTCGCTGAAGGTCATCGACGTGCCGCTGCACAAGTACCTCAAGCCCGACGGCGAGCGCCGCGTGCGCACCGCAGCGGCCGACGACGAGCAGGCCAAGCGCTCGATCACGCTGGTCAAGGTGGTGCAGCGCCTGGCCGGCTTCACGCTGCTGGACGTGAGCATCAAGACCGGGCGCACGCACCAGATCCGCGTGCACCTGGCGCATCGCCGGCCACCCGATCGTCGGTGACGACAAGTACGGTGACTTCGAGTTCAACAAGTCGCTGGCGCGCGGCACGGCGCTGCCGGCCAGCGCTACGACGGCATGTTCCTGCACGCGCGGCGGCTGGCCTTCGACCACCCGGCCAGCGGCCAGCGCATCGAGCATCGAAGCGCCGCTGCCCGGCCTGCCTGCGCGGCGCTTGCTGCGACGCAGCCTCGCGCCACGCGCGGCGGCTTGAGCGACACCGGCCATGACGGACCCGACGCCACGGCGCCGCTTCGACCTGATCGCCTTCGACTGGGACGGCACGCTCTTCGATTCCACCGGGTTGATCGTGCGCTGCATCCAGGCCGCCTGCCGCGACCTCGGCATGCCCGAGCCCAGCGACGTGCAGGCGGCCTATGTCATCGGCCTGGGCCTGATGGATGCGCTGCGCCATGCCGTGCCCGACCTGCCCGTGGAGCGCTACCCCGAACTGGGCCGCCGCTACCGCCACCACTACATGGCGCGCCAACATGAGATCGTGCTCTTCGAGGGCACGCGCGAGATGCTGGCGGCGCTGAAGGCGCGCAACCACTGGCTGGCGGTGGCCACCGGCAAGAGCCGGCTGGGCCTGAACGAGGCGCTGGACAGTGCGCAGCTGCGCCAGTTCTTCGACAGCACGCGCACCGCCGACGAAACCGCCTCCAAGCCCGACCCGCTGATGCTGCTGGAGCTGATGGGCGAACTCGGCGCCGAGCCCGAGCGCACCTTGATGATCGGCGACACCACGCACGACCTGCAGCTGGCCGCCAATGCCGGCGTGGCCTGCGTCGCGGTGAGCTACGGCGCGCACCCGAGCGAGGACTTCCATCGCTTTTCGCCGCGCTTCGTCGCGCATTCCACGCGCGAGCTGCACGAGTGGCTGCATGAGCACGCCTGAAGGCCGCGCCGACGCCGAGCACCTCTGCGCGTCGCTGCAGTTGGCCGATGGCGGCCAGGCGCTGGTCTTCGACGTGCTGCAGTATGGCCAGCCGATCCGGGCCTTCGCGCTGCGCTTCGAAGGGCAGGTGGTCGCCTACCTGAACCGCTGCGTGCACGTGCCCACCGAGATGGACTGGAAGCCGGGCGAGTTTCTGGACAGTGACAAGCGTTTCATCCTGTGCTCGACGCACGGCGCCGCCTACGAGCCGATCGGCGGGCGCTGTGTTGCCGGGCCCTGCGGCCGCGGCCGGTTGACGGCCGTGGAGGTCCAAGAACGCGACGGGCAGGTGTATTGGTATCCTTCCCGCGATATCCGGCCGGTGCCCTTCGACGCGCCGGCCTGAGGGAGAGAACCGATGAACACGCAAGACGAGGGCGCCCCGGCGGGCGCTCCCACCGCCGCGCCTGCCCTGGCGACGGCGCCGCAGATCTCGGCCCGCCTGGAAAACGCGCTGGAGCTCGCGGCCCGCGAGTTGCTGCGCGACCGGCGCAGCGAGCGCCGCTGGCGCATCTTCTTCAGGCTGGTGTGGCTGGCGCTGGCCTTGGCCGTGGCCTGGGGGCTGATGTCGCAGCGCATGGCGATGACGGCACCATCGGGGCCGCACACCGCGCTGGTCGAGATCCGTGGCGAGATCGACAGCGAATCCGAAGCCAATGCCGAGAATCTGGTGGCGGCGCTGACCAGCGCCTTCGAGGACACCGGCGCGCAGGCGGTGGTGCTGCGCATCAACTCCCCCGGCGGCAGCCCGGTGCAGGCCGGCATCGTCAACGACGAGATCCACCGCCTGAAGGGGCTGCACAAGAAGAAGGTCTATGCGGTCGTCGAGGAGGTCTGTGCCTCGGGTGCCTACTACATCGCCGTGGCGGCCGACGACATCTATGTCGACAAGGCCAGCCTGGTGGGCTCGATCGGCGTGCTGATGGACGGCTTCGGCTTCGTCGGCCTGATGGACAAGCTGGGCATCGAGCGTCGCTTGCTGACGGCGGGCAAGAACAAGGGCATGCTCGACCCGTTCTCGCCGCAGGACGAGACGCAGCGTGCCTATGCCAAGGTGATGATCGACCAGGTGCACCAGCAGTTCATCAAGGTGGTGCGTGACGGCCGCGGCCACGCGGCTGAAGGAGACGGCCGAGACCTTCTCGGGCCTGTTCTGGAACGGCGAGGAGGCGATCAAGATCGGCCTGGCCGACCACTTCGGCAGCCTGGACTACGTGGCGCGCGAGGTGATCAAGGCGCCCGAGGTCATCGACTACACGCCCAAGGAGAACGTCGCCGAGCGGCTGGCCAAGCGCTTCGGTGCGTCGATCGGTGCCGGTGCGATGAAGGCGCTGCACGCCGGCACCGGGCTGCGCTGAGCACGCCCGGCGCGGTGGTTCAGGCCGGGGAATGCGCAGCATCGGCCCCGGATAGATCTTGTCTCGAGCAGCCCACGGGTCTCGATGAAGGCCACCACCTCGTCCAGCCCGGCCTGGGTGCGCAGGTTGCTCATCACGTAGGGCCGGGTGCCGCGCATGCGCCGGGTGTCGGCCTCCATCACCTCCAGGTTGGCGCCTACATGGGGCGCCAGGTCGGTCTTGTTGATGACGAACAGGTCGCTCTTGGTGATGCCGGGCCCGCCCTTGCGCGGGATCTTCTCGCCGGCGGCGACGTCGATGACGTAGATCGTCAGGTCGCTCAGCTCCGGGCTGAAGGTGGCGGCCAGGTTGTCGCCGCCGGATTCGATGAACACGATGTCGGCGTCGGGGAACTTCTCGAGCATGCGGTCCACCGCCTCGAGGTTGATCGACGCGTCTTCGCGGATCGCGGTGTGCGGGCAGCCGCCGGTTTCCACGCCCATGATGCGCTCGGGCGCCAGCGCGCCGGCCACGGTGAGCAGGCGCTGGTCTTCCTTGGTGTAGATGTCGTTGGTGATGACCACCAGGTCCCAGCGCTCGCGCATCGTCTTGCACAGCATCTCGACCAGGGTGGTCTTGCCGGAGCCGACCGGGCCGCCGACGCCGACGCGCAGCGGCGGCAGCCGGCGCGTGCGGCCGGGGATGTGGTGCAGTGAACTCATGGCGCGGATTATGGTGGCGGCCCGGCGGCGACCCCAGCGCGTCAGGATCGGAACAGCCGCGAGTACTGCGTCTCGTGCCGTGCGCTCAAGATGGCCAGCATCGGCGTGAAGGCCTGGCGCTGCCCGTCTGCCAGCGCGGCGGCGTGCGCCACCGCGCCGGGCAGCGCGTCGATCAGACGCGCCAGGATGCGCTGGGCTGCGCTCTGGCCCAGCGGCACGCTGCGCATCGCCGCCTGCACCATGTTCTCGGCCCAGCCGAAGCCGAAGCACAGCAGCATGTCGCGCAGCGGCGCGCCGCTCGAGGTGGCGGCCAGCGCAAAGGCCAGCGGCCAGGTCGGCGCCGGGCGCAGCGCGGCCAGCAGCGCGATGCGCTCATCGGGCGCGTCGCGGTTCTTCAGCCATTCGGCCAGCGAGCGGCCCATCTGCTGCGTCTGCTGGCGCAGCTCGGCGCTTTCGCGGGTGTGCAGCACCCAATCGTTGAGCGAGCGGATGCGCTCCAGGTCGTGGGCCTGCCAGGCCGGCACGGCCTGGGCCAGCACCGGCAGGTCGGCGCGCGCCAGGCTCAGGTGCAACTGGTCGAGCAGCCAGTCGCCGGCCTGCGCCTCGTCGCGCACCAGGCCGGCCTCGACCGCGGCCTCCAGGCCCTCGGAGTAGCTGAAGCCGCCCACCGGCAGTGCCGGCGAGGCCAGCTGCATCAGCTCCAGCAGGGCCTTCGGCGACCTGGAAGGAGCGTCGCCGTCCGCGTCGGACATGTCAGTGCGTGTGGCCGTGGTCGTGGTCGTGCTCGTGCCCGTGCTCGTGCTCGTGACCGTGATCGTGGCCATGATCGTGGCCGTCGTGGGCGTGGCCATGCCCGCCGCAGGCATAGGCCCCGGACTCCGGCTCGAAAGGTGCCTGCGCTTCGCTGACGATCAGGTGCATCTGGCGCAGCAGGTCGGCCAGCACATGGTCGGGCTCCAGCTGCAGGTGGTCGCTGCTGCAGTTCCAGCTGCACATGGCGGTTGCCCAGGTGATAGGCCGCGCGCAGCAGGTCGAAGGGCGAGCCGTGCTCGCCGCAGTGGCGCACCACCAGCACCGGCTGCGGCGCGGCCAGCACGCGCACCAGCGAGCCGTCCTCGGCCACCAGCACGTCGCCGCCGCGCAGCACCTGGCCGCGCGGCAGGAACACGCCCAGCCGCGCCCGGCCGAATCGGTGGCGTCGAAGCGGCTGCGGCTGCGCAGGTCCCAGTCCAGCTCGACCTGGGCGGCGCGCTTGAGCAGCACCGGCGCCAGGCCGCGGCCTTGGGCAATCAGCTTGTTCACGGTCAGCATCGGCGAAGGCTCCTGGTTTGCGGCGGGCGCGAAATCGGCTAGTATAACGTCCGTTATAACCTCTCGAAGTTGCTCATGACTGCCCTCAAGTTGACCCAGATCGGCAATTCGGTCGGCGTCATCCTGCCCAAGGAGGTGCTGGCGCGGCTGAGCTGGAGAAGGGCGACACCGTGTTCGTGACCGATGCGGCCGACGGAATGATGCTGACCCCGTACAGCCCCGAGTTCGAGGAGCAGATGGCGTTGGCGCGCCATGATGAAGAAGCGCCGCGACGTGCTGCGCGAGCTGGCGAAGTGAGCGACAGCCGGATTGGATCTGGATTCACACCGCGGGACTTCTGGCGGTTCACGACGAGCAACTGGCCGAACATGGTGGTGCGGCGGGCACGCGCGACATGGGCCTGTTCGAATCGGCCATTGGCCGCCGCCCCAACCGTTGGCCCACGACGGTGAGCCCCATGCGGCTGAACTCGCGGCTGCGTATGCATGCGGAATCGCGTGCGACCGCCCCTTCGTCGACGGCAACAAGCGCACGGCGTTTGTCGCCGTCGAGCTCTTCCTGGCGCTGAACGGCCGGCGCCTCACTGCCGACGCCGCCGACTGCGTGCTGACCATGCTGGCCGTAGCCGCCGGCACCCTGGACGAAGCCGGGCCTTCGCCGGCTGGCTGCGCCGCCACGTCCAACCGCGCTGAGGCCGCCGGCCAATGTCGCCGGAGGGTG
>CAWFQP010000049.1:0-81271 GCA_963818005.1 uncultured Pseudomonadota bacterium | reverse complement strand
TGCGCGATCCACAGATGGGTGGGCCGGCCAGCGGCGTCGGCGACATAGCCATTGGCATGCACGCCCAGCGTCAGCGTGCCCCAGAAGCGGGCCGATGCGCGCTCCAGCGTCGCCAGACGTGCGCCGTCGGCCGGATCGAACAGCGCGAAGGGCTCGTCGCGCCAGGCGCGGATCAGACCCTCTCTGACGCAGCCAGGCGTTCAGCCGGGCCAGCACGGCATTCAGCCGGCCGGCCTCGGCCTGCAATGCCACGCCGGCATCGTCCACCTGCAGAGCGTCTGGCCAGGCGCGCAGCGCCTGCAGGTGGACCCGGGCCACCGAACCCACCGTCTTGCCATTGACGCTGAAGGGCACGCGCGCGGCAGTGTCGCGCGCGCTGGCCGCGCGCAGCACCGGCCAGTCGCTCGGCAGCACGCGGCTCAAGCGGCCTGGCGCACGCCGCCGGCGCGCCACTGCGCCATCAGGCCGTCCCACTTGGCCGCGCGGCCTTCAGGTGGCGCTCCTTGACGTGGCCGTAGCCGCGGATCTCTTCGGGGATGCGCGCGATCTCGGCCGCCAGCGGCAGGTTGTCGGCGCCCAGCGTGGACAGCAGTTCGTCGATGCAGTCGCGGTACTGCTGGATCAGCGCGCGCTCGGTCTTTCGCTCCTCGGTGCGGCCGAAGAGATCGAGCGCGCCGCCGCGCAGGCCCTTCAACCGGGCCAGCCAGCCGAAGGCCTGACGCATCCACGGGCCGAAGGGCGACTTGACCAGCTCACCCTGGTCGTTGCGCTTGCGCCGTCAGCGGCGGGGCCAGGTGGTGCACCAGCTTGTAGTCGCCCTCGAACATGGCGTCGATCTTGGCGGCGAAGGCCGGGTCGGTGTGCAGCCGCGCCACCTCGTACTCGTCCTTGTAGGCCATCAGCTTGAACAGGTAGCGGGCCACGGCTTCGCTGAAGCGCCTTGCTCTGGCCGAGCTTCGCTTCGGCCGCGCGCACCTTGTCGACGAAGGCCTTGTATTCGGCCGCATAGGCGCTGTCCTGGTAGCCGGTGAGGAACTCCACGCGCTTGGCGACCATCTCGTCCAGCGACGGCTTCTTCACGAACTCGATCACCTGCGCCGCCTTGAACAGCGCCTGCACCGAGGCCAGGTCGTGGGCGCAGCGCCGGCCCCATTCGAAGGCGCGCTGGTTGTTCTCGACCTGCACGCCGTTGAGTTCGATCGCGCGCATCAGTGCCGCATGGCTCAGCGGGATGCGGCCCTGCTGCCAGGCGTAGCCCAGCATCAGCGGGTTGGTGTAGATCGTCGCCCAGCAGCTGCACCGCCACCTGCTCGGCATCGAAGGCGCCGACCAGGCGTCGCCGACGCTGGCGCGCACCGCGGCCTCGCAATGGCCGCCGGGGAAGCTGCCAGTCGGCGTTCTTCACGAAGGCCGCGGTCGGCGTGCCGTGGGTGTTCAGCGCGACATAGGTGCGGCCCGTTCTGCATCACCGCCAGCGTGTACTTGGTGGCGCCGACGATCGAGTCGCAGGCGATCACCAGGTCGGCCTTCGCGGTGTCGACCTTGGTGGTGTGGATGTCCTCGGCGCGGTTGGCGATCTGCACGTGGCTCCAGGTGGCGCCGCCCTTCTGCGCCAGGCCGCCGGCGTCCTGCGTGACCACGCCCTTGCCTTCCATGTGCGCGGCCATGCCGAGCAGCTGGCCGATGGTGATGACGCCGGTGCCGCCGACGCCGCCGACGACGATGCCCCAGGCCTTGTCGGCAGTTCGGCAGCGTCGGCTCGGGCAGCGGCGGCAGCGCCGACAGGTCGCCGCGCTGTTCCTTCTTCGGCTTCTTCAGCTGCCCGCCTTCCACCGTGACGAAGCTCGGGCAGAAGCCCTTGACGCAGCTGTAGTCCAGGTTGCAGGTGCTCTGGTTGATGCGCCGCTTGCGGCCGAACTCGGTCTCCACCGGCTCGACGCTCAGGCAGTTGCTCTGCACGCAGCAGTCGCCGCAGCCTTCGCACACCAGCTCGTTGATGACCACGCGCTTGGCCGGCGTGACCAGCTTGCCGCGCTTGCGGCGGCGCCGCTTCTCGGTGGCGCAGGTCTGGTCGTAGATGATGGCGGTGACGCCTTCGATCTCGCGCAGCTCGCGCTGGATGCGGTCGAGCTCGTCGCGGTGGTGCACGGTGATGCCGGCCTCCAGCGCCGCACCCTGGTACTTCTCGGGCTGGTCGGTGACGATCACCACCTTCTTCACGCCCTCGGCGACCATGCTCTTCTGGATCTGCATGACGCTGTGGCCTTCGGCGCGCTCGCCCACCTGCTGGCCGCCGGTCATCGCCACCGCGTCGTTGTAGAGCAGCTTGTAGGTGATGTTCACGCCCGCGGCGATGCTCTGCCGGATGGCCAGCGAGCCGCTGTGGAAGTAGGTGCCGTCGCCCAGGTTGGCGAAGATGTGCTTGTCCTTGGTGAAGGGCGCCTGGCCGACCCAGGGCACGCCTTCGCCGCCCATCTGCGTGAAGGTGGTGGTGCTGCGGTCCATCCACACCGCCATGTAGTGGCAGCCGATGCCGGCAGTGGCGCGCGAACCTTCGGGCACGCGCGTGCTGGTGTTGTGCGGGCAGCCGCTGCAGAACCAGGGGATGCGGTCGCCGGTGTCGGTCTTCAGCTCGGCTCAGCTCACGCTCGCGCGCGGTGACGATGGCCAGCCGCGTCTCCATGCGCGCGACGATGTCGTCGCCGACACCCAGCTTCTTCAGCCGCTTGGCGATGGCCTTGGCGATGATCGCCGGCGTCAGGTCGGCCTTGGCGCGCAGCAGCCAGTTCTCGCTCGGGTTGGGCATGCTCCATTCGCCGCCGGTGGCATCGCCCTCGGGCTCGTCGAACTTGCCCAGCACGTTGGGGCGCACGTCGGGGCGCCAGTTGTAGAGCTCTTCCTTCAGCTGGTATTCGATGACCTGGCGCTTCTCCTCGACCACCAGGATCTCCTGCAGCCCCTGCGCGAAGCTGCGCGTGATGGTCGCCTCCAGCGGCCAGACCACGTTGACCTTGTGCAGCCGGATGCCCAGTTGCCGCAGCGTGTCGTCGTCCAGCCCCAGGTCGGCCAGCGCCTGGCGCGTGTCGTTGTAGGCCTTGCCGCTGGCGATGATGCCGAAGCGGTCGTTCGCGCCCTCGACCACGTTGTAGTTGAGCTTGTTGGCGCGCACGTAGGCCAGCGCCGCATACCACTTGTAGTCGAAGAGGCGCGCCTCCTGGTCCAGCGCGGCATCGGGCCAGCGCATGTGCAGCCCGCCGGGCGGCATGACGAAGTCCTCGGGCAGGATGATCTTCACCCGGTCCGGGTCGACGCTGACCGAGGCCGAGGATTCGACCACCTCCTGGATCGTCTTCATGCCGCTCCACACGCCGGAGAAGCGGCTCATCGCGAAGGCATGCAGCCCCATGTCCAGGATGTCCTGCACGCCGGACGGGAAGAACACCGGCAGCCCGCAGGCCTTGAAGATGTGGTCGCTCTGGTGCGCGGCGGTGCTGCTCTTGGCGACGTGGTCGTCGCCGGCGATGGCGATCACGCCGCCGTGCTTGCGACGTGCCGGCCATGTTGGCGTGCTTGAACACGTCGGAGCAGCGGTCCACGCCCGGGCCCTTGCCGTACCAGATGCCGAAGACGCCGTCGTACTTCTTGCTCTGCGGGTACAGGTCGAGCATCTGCGAGCCCCACACCGCGGTGGCGCCCAGTTCTTCGTTGACGCCGGGCTGGAACACGATGTGCTGCTCGGCCAGGTGCTTCTTCGCCGCCATCAGCGCCTGGTCGTAGCCGCCGAGCGGGGCTGCCGCGGTAGCCGCTGATGAAGCCGCCGGTATTCAAGCCGGCGCGTGCGTCGCGCTGGCGCTGCAGCATCGGCAGGCGCACCAGGGCCTGCACGCCGCTCATGAAGGCGCGGCCCGAGTCGAGGCTGTATTTGTCGTCGAGGCTGGCGCTTTCCAGCGCCTTGCGGATCGATTCGGGGAGTGGAGCATTCATGCGGAGCAACTCCTGGCCGGTGGAGGTGCGCAGTTTAGGATTTCCGCGTCGTGATGTCTTTTCTTTGTTTGCCGCAACAGCGATACTTCGAGCAAGGATCTTGCGCGAACATGGCTGTCAGAGAGCGAAAGTCGTCCAATGCCTCGAAATCAGGGAAAACCCTGAGATCGGGGCCCGAAGCCGGCGACGACGCCCACGGTGCCGGCCTGGACCGCTACGACATCGCCATCCTCGGCGAGCTGCAGCAAGACGCGCGGCTGAGCAACGCCGAGCTGGCCGCGCGCATCGGCCTGTCGGCCGCGCCCACCTGGCGCCGCGTCAAGTGGCTGGAGCAGCAGGGCTACATCACCGGCTACCGCGCCGAGATCGACCGGCGCAAGATCGGCCTGGGCGTGCTGGCCTTCGTGCGCGTCGATGCCGAGCGCAACAACGCCGAGGCCACGCGCGCGCTGGAAGACGCGATCCGCGCGCTGCCCGAGGTGGTGGCCTGCCACTACATCAGCGGCGCCGGCACCTTCGAGCTGCAGGTGATGTGCACCGACCTGGACGCCTATTCGCGCTGGGCGCGCGACACACTGTTCAAGCTGCCGAATTTCAAGGACCTGCACACCAGCTTTTCGCTGGGCGAAGTCAAGGCCGGCGCGGCGCTGCCGCTGGGGCATTTGCGCTGACGCCGTCGTCATCGGACAGGAGAGGCGCAGTTGACCGCGGACATCCGCACACCGGCTGATGGCCATCCTGGCGGCGGACGCCGCGGGGTTCAGCCAGCGCATGGCCGAAGACGATCTCGCCACCGTGGCGGCCCTCGATGCGGCGCGTGCGACCTTCCGCGAGCGCATCGGTGCCCACGGCGGACGCGTGGTCGACACGGCGGGCGACTCCGTGCTCGCCGTGTTCGTGTCGGCGCAGGGGGCGATCGCGGCGGCGCTGGCGGCCCAGGGCGAGCTGGCCGACGCCACTGCCGGTGCCGAAGCGAAGCAGCCCTTGCGCTTTCGCATCGGCGTGCACCTCGGCGACGTCATCGAGAAGCCCGACGGCACGGTCTACGGCGACGGCGTCAACGTCGCTGCGCGCTTGCAGGCGCTGGCCGCGCCTGGCGGCATCGTCGCTTCGCAGGCGCTGCTCGACGTGGTGCGTCTGCGCGCGGGCGTGCCCGTCACCGACCTCGGCGAGCAGGCGGTGAAGAACATCGATCGGCCGGTGCATGCCTTTGCCGTCGGACACCTTGTCCCGCCACCCGCCGGCACTGGGCCGGCCCGGTCGGGCCGCGGCGCGCTGCCGTCGGCGCCGTCGTCGCTGGTCGGCCGCGACGACGACCTGAGCGAGCTGCAGCGCGCGCTGAGCGAATCGCGCATCGTCACGATCCTCGGGCCCGGCGGCATCGGCAAGACGGCGCTGGCGCTGACGGCGGCACACCGCGCAGGAGCCGATCGCACGGACGCTGTCGCGTGGGTCGACCTGGCGCCGATATCGGTGCCCTCGCTGCTGGCCAGCACGATCGGCCAGACGCTGGGGGTTGCGGTCGCCGGTCGAGACCCGCTGGCCGCGCTGGTGCGTGGGCTCGCTGCGCGGCAGGCGCTGCTGGTGCTCGACAACGCCGAACACCTGGCCGACGCCGTGGCCGAGCTCGTCTCGGCGCTGGCCCGGGGTGCGCCGCAGCTGCGGCTGGTCGTGACCAGCCAGACCGCCCTGCATGTCGAGGGCGAGTGGCTGTTCCGGCTCGGCACGCTGGCGGTGCCGCAGGTCGCGATGCCGGCCGACGCGGCGCTGCGCCATGGCGCCGTGGCGCTGTTCGCGGCGCAGGCGCGCGCCGCGGACCGCGGTTTCGCCGTCACCGACGCCAACGTCGACGCGGTCGTCGAGCTGTGCCGCCGTCTCGACGGCGTGGCGCTCGCCATCAAGCTGGCGGCGGCGCGTTTGCCGCTGCTCGGCCTGGCGGGGCTGCTGGCGCGCTTGAGCGAACGCTTCCGCCTGCTTGCCGGCGGCTCGCGCGACGCGCCGAGCCGGCAGCAGACGCTGCGCGCGGCGCTCGACTGGAGCCACGGCCTGCTGTCGCCGCACGAGCAGGCGGTGTTCCGGCGCCTGGGGGTCTTCGCCGGCCACTTCGACCTCGAGCTGGCGGCCCATGCCGTGGCCGACGACGGGCAGGACCCCTGGGCCGCGGTCGACACCATCGCCGCGCTGGTCGACCGCTCGCTGGTGGTCGTCGAGCCTGGCGAGGTGCGGCGCTGCCGGCTGCTCGAGAGTGCGCGCGAGTACGCCTTGCTGCAGCTGGACGCGGCCGGCGAGCGCACCGCGGCGCATGCGCGCGTGGCCGACGCGATGCTCGCGCACGCGCCGGATCTCGTGCGCCAGCAGCCGCAGACGCTGGCCCACCATCTCTGCGAAGGCGGCCGGCCGACCGAGGCGGTGCCGTACTGGGCCCAGGCCGCGGCGACGGCCGGCGCGCGCTCCGGCTACGTCGAGGCCGCCCACCACCTGACCCGGGCCTGCGCGCTGCTGCGCGAGGCCGCCGCGGCCGACCCGGCGCAGGCCGCCGCGCTGAAGCGCACCGAGCTGCCGCTTCTGGTCAAGCTCGGCAACCTGCACATGCTGACGCGCGGCACCGGCTCGGCCGAGGCCGAGGCCGACTTCCGGCGTGCGCTCGCGCTGGCCGACGAGGTCGGCACGCTGGCCGAGCGCTTCATCGCCACCTTCAACCTCTGGTTCGTCAGCGAGGCCCAGCTGAAGTTCGACGTCGCCGGCCTGTACATCGAGGACACGCAGCGCCTGGCCTTCGAGTCGGGCGACCCGCGCCTGGTGCTGCAGGCGCACCATGCCAGGTACACCACCTCGCTGCTGCTCGGCGACTTCGGCCAGGCGCTGGAGGCCGTCGACGCCGGC
The DNA here is from genome assembly GCA_963818005.1 of uncultured Pseudomonadota bacterium. Classification (GTDB taxonomy): domain Bacteria; phylum Pseudomonadota; class Gammaproteobacteria; order Burkholderiales; family Burkholderiaceae_C; genus Rubrivivax. The sequence continues at coordinate 74,404 of CAWFQP010000049.1, read as the reverse complement.
TACAAGCTCTATCGCCCGGTGGACGCCGGCTACCACTGCGACAACTTCGTCGGCCACGACCCCGGCATCTGTGCGCTGGGCGCGCGCACCTTCGCGGCCTTCGCCCTCGGCGACGTGGACGCGGCCTACGACAGCGCCGAGCGCACGCTGCGGGCCGCGCGGGCGAGCGAGCACGTGGCGAGCCGCATCGTCGGCCACTACGCCACCTGCGGCATGTTCGTCATCGCGCGCGATGCCGAATCGCTGCGCGGCCCGGCCGACGAGGCGCTGGCGGCCTGCCGCAAGCTGTCGCTGACCCAGTACGAAGGCCTGTTCCTCGTGCTCTGCAGCTGGGTCGCGGCCGTGGCCGACCGCGACCCGGCGGCCGCCGATGCGGCGCTGCGCGGCGTGCAGCTGTTCGGGTCGACCGGCACGCGGCTGCGCGTGCCGGTCATGCGCACCATCGCCGCCGAAGCCTGCCTGGCCGTGGGCCGCGTGGACGACGCGCAGGCGGCCGTCGAACGCGCGCTGGACGAGATCGCGGCGCATGGCGAGGGCGGCATCAAGTCGATGGCTTTGGCAGTACACGCTGGCGTGCTGCGTGTGCGCGGCCTGAAAGCCGAAGCGGAAGCGCGCTACCTGGAGGCGATCGAAGTGGCACGGACCCAGCAGGCCCGCGGCTTGGCCTTGCGCGCGGCCAACGGGCTGGCCGCGCTGTGGCTGGCGCACGGCGAGCGCGGGCGTGTGCGCGCGCTGCTGCAGCCGCTGCTCGAATCTTTCGCGTCCGCACGGCGCGAGACGCGCGACCTGGCCGAGGCTCGGGCGATGATCGATGCATGACGGCGCAGGCAAGTGCGCGCCGAGATGCTGCGCGCCGGGCAGCCGGTGGGTGTCATCACGGTCACCGGGCAGCGCACCGAGGCTTTCACGCAGCGGCACGTCGAGTTGCTGCAGTCCTTCGCCGACCACGCGGTGATCGCCATCCCAGACCGCCGACATCGCGCTTGACCCGAACTGCCAGGCGCGATCGCGAGAGAGCCTGCTGGGCGCCGGCTTTCACGCCCTGCTGGCCGTGCCGCTGATCCGCGAGGCGCGGCTGAGCGGCGGCCTGCCGCAGGATCACGCCGCCGTGTTCGAGGAATTCCGCCAGGTCGGCAACGACCTGGCGCGCAAGGCCGAAGGGAGCGGCCTGGGCCTGCCGCGGTCCAGGCGCTTTGCCGAGCTGCATGGCGGCTCGATCGGCATCCGCAGTGCGCTCGGACGAGGCCCCACGTTCACGCTCAGGCTGCCGCTGCGTGCGCCAGCTGCGCATGCCAAGAACGGATAGGACTGCAGAGCGAAGCAGCCCGCAGCAGCGCGCCGAATCCGCCGGGCCGTCGAAGGGCCATCCGCGTTTGCGCGTCACTGCCCTGCCGGGATCGATCGCACGCACACGGCCCGAACAGCGCCAGCCGCACGCTGCCGAACTGGCGCGGCAGCTCGGGCCGATGCCGATGGCCGGCGCCTCAGCCGCCCGCCTTGACCTTCAGCCGCCACGCATGCAGCAGCGGCTCGGTGTAGCCGCTCGGCTGCGCCAGGCCCTTGAAGACCAGGTCGCTGGCCGCCTGGAACGCGGCCGATGTGGCTTCGTTGCCCGACATCTTCTTGTACAGCGGGTCGCCGGCGTTCTGCTTGTCGACGACCTTGGCCATGCGTTTCAGCGTCGCCTTGACCTGCGCCTTGCTGACGATGCCGTGATGCAGCCAGTTGGCGATGTGCTGGCTGCTGATGCGCAGCGTGGCGCGGTCTTCCATCAGGCCGATGTTGTGGATGTCCGGCACCTTCGAGCAGCCCACACCCTGGTCGATCCAGCGCACCACGTAGCCGAGGATGCCCTGGGCGTTGTTGTCGATTTCCTGCTGCTTGTCGGCGTCGCTCCAGTTCGGCTTCTTCGCCACCGGGATGGTGAGCAGGCCTTCGAGAATGGCTTCGCGCTCGGCCTCGATGCCGGCCTTCTCCAGCGCCTTCTGCACCTTGAACACATCCACCTGGTGGTAGTGCAGCGCGTGCAGCGTGGCGGCGGTGGGGCTGGGCACCCAGGCGGTGTTGGCACCGGCCCTCGGGTGCACGATCTTCTGCTGCACCATGGCCGCCATCAGGTCGGGCATGGCCCACATGCCCTTGCCGATCTGCGCCTTGCCGCGCAGCCCGCACTCCAGCCCGACAGCGACGTTGCTGCGCTCGTAGGCCTGGATCCAGGCGCTGGCCTTCATGTCGGCCTTGCGGATCATCGGCCCGGCGTGCATCGCGGTGTGCATCTCGTCGCCGGTGCGGTCGAGGAAGCCGGTGTTGATGAAGGCCACGCGGCTGGCCGCCGCGGCAATGCAGGCCTTGAGGTTGACGGAGGTGCGCCGCTCCTCGTCCATGATGCCGAGCTTGACGGTGCTGTCGGGCAGGCCGAGCAGCTTTTCGACGCGGCCGAAGATCTCGGCGGCAAAGGCCACCTCGGCCGGACCGTGCATCTTCGGCTTGACGATGTACACCGAGCCGTGGCGCGAGTTGCGGATGCCCGGCTTGCCCAGGCCCTTCAGGTCGTGCAGCGCGATGGCGGTGGTGACCACCGCGTCGAGGATGCCTTCGGGGATCTCGCGGCCGTCCTCGCCCCACAGCACCGCCGGGTTGCTCATCAGGTGGCCGACATTGCGCACGAACAGCAGCGAGCGGCCGTGCAGCGCCACGTCCTCGCCGCGCGGGCCGGTGTACTGGCGGTCGGGGTTGAGGCCGCGGGTGAAGCTCCTGCCGCCCTTGGCGACGGTTTCGGTCAGCGTGCCGCGCAGGATGCCGAGCCAGTTGCCGTAGGCCTGCACCTTGTCGGCGGCATCGACCACGGCCACCGAGTCCTCCAGGTCCATGATGGTCGACAGCGCCGATTCGAGCACCAGGTCGCACACGCCGGCCGCGTCGTCGCGGCCGATCGGGTGGGCGCGGTCGACACGCAGGTCCAGGTGCAGCCCGTGGTGCGACAGCAGCACCCCCGAGGGCGCATCGGTCTCGCCCTGGAAGCCGACGAACTGCGCCGGGTTCTTCAGGCCGACGACGCTGCCGCCCGCGAGCGTCACCGCCAGGTTGTTGTCGACCACGCGGTAGGCCGTGGAATCGAGATGCGAACCCTTGGTCAGCGGTGCGCAGCGGTCGAGCACGTGGCGCGCGTATTCGATGACCTTGGCGCCGCGTTTCGGGTTGTAGCCGCTGCCCTTTTCGGCGCCGTCGCTTTCGGGCAGCACGTCGGTGCCGTACAGCGCGTCGTACAGCGAGCCCCAGCGCGCGTTGGCGGCATTCAGCGCATAGCGCGCGTTGGTGATCGGCACCACCAGCTGGGGCCCGGCCTGCAGCGCCAGCTCGGCATCGACATTCTTCGTCGTCACCTTCACCTTGGCCGGCACCGGCACCAGGTAGCCGATCTTCTGCAGGAAGGCGCGGTACTTGGCGATCTTCCTGATCGGGCCGGGGTTGGCCTTGTGCCAGGCGTCGATTTCGGCCTGCAGCCGGTCGCGTTCGGCCAGCAGCGCGGCGTTCTTCGGGGCCAGGTCATGCACGATCTGGTCAAAGCCCTGCCAGAAGGCGGTGGCTTCGACGCCGGTGCCGGGCAGCACCTGGTCTTCGATGAAGCGATACAGGTCTGTGGCGACTTGCAGGCGGTGGACGGTGGTGCGTTCGGTCATGGCGTCGTTCAGTTCGAGGGATTGGGGAAGAAGTCGAGCACGGCGCGCAGGCTGCTGCCCACGCGAGTCGGCTCGGTGTCCAGCTGTTCCAGCGGCAGCCCGGCACGGTTGACCCACAGCGTGGTGTAGCCGAACCAGGTGGCGCCGATGGCGTCCCAGCCGTTGCTGGAGACGAACAGAATATCTCGTGCCGGCAGCTGCAGGGCGGCCGGGCCGAGTGCGTAGGTGGCCGGGTCGGTCTTGTAGCGGCGCGTGGCATGCACGCTGAGCAACGGGTCGAGCAGTCCGTCCAGGCCCGCGCTCTTGACCGACACCGCCAGCATCTGCGGGTCGCCGTTGCTCAGGATGCCGGCCCGGATGCCGCGCGCCTTCAGCGCCTGCAGCACCGGCCGGTTTTCCGGGAAGCTGCTCAGGTGGTGGTACTGGTTCATCAGCCGGTCCTCGGCTGCCGCATCCATCGCCAGGCCCAGGCGCAGCGCGGCATAGCGCAAAGCGGCGCGCGTGATCTCCCAGAACGGCCGGTAATGCTCGCCGTGGGCGCCGCTCATCGACGCCAGCCGGGTGTAGTCGATCTGCCTGTCGCGCCACAGCACGGACAGCCGCTCGCCATGGCCAGGGAACAGCTGCTCGGCCAGCGTGGACACGCTGTAGACGTCGAACAGCGTACCGAAGGCATCGAACAGCACCGCCCGCGGCGCATGCGGCGCGCGCGGGCGGGCCGGCGAAGGGGCGGAATCCATGGCGTGAATTTATGCCGAAGCAGCCCCGCCATTGTGTGCGCCTGGGGTCTTGGATTTGTGACCTGAAGTGGTGCATTCGCCGCAGAAGGCCCTTCGCCCCCTCGACCGCCGCATGGAATGAGTGACACTAGCCACCGGTTGATGGGTGATCTGTCCGAAGCCAATCTGCAGCCATGGCCAGACTGAAGCAAATCGAATCGTTCGCAGCGGTGGCGCTGAAAGGCAGCCTGACGGCTGCGGCCAATGCGGAGGGCGTGGCCCCGGCAGTGATCGGCCGGCGCATCGACGCGCTGGAGGAGCGACTCGGCGTAAAGCTGCTGGTGCGCACCACGCGGCGCATCACGCTGACCCACGAAGGCAGCGCCTTCCTCGAGGATTGTCAGCGCTTGCTTGCGGATATCGCCAATGCCGAAGCCAGTGTCAGTGCGGGTGGCGTCAAGGCCAGCGGCCACCTGCGCATCACCGCGCCGGCCGGCTTCGGGCGCCGCCACGTGGCCCCGCTGGTGCCCGGATTCGTGCAGCAGCATCCCGAGGTGAGCCTGTCGCTGAACCTCAGCGACCGGGTGGTGGACATCGTCAACGAAGGCGTGGACTGCGCCGTGCGTGTCGGCGACCTGCCGGACTCGAGCCTGGTCAGCGTGCGCCTGGCCGACAACCGGCGGCTGTGCGTGGCCTCACCGGACTACCTGAAGCGTGCCGGCGTGCCCGCGCACCCGTCGGAGCTGCTGCGCCATGAATGCCTGACGCTGTCGTCCGATGCCAGCCAGACACGCGGCTGGGCCTTCCTGGTGGACGGCGAACTGACCCACCTGCGCCCGCGCGGCCGGCTCGACTGCAGCGACGGCCAGGTACTGCACGATTGGTGCCTGCGCGGCATGGGCATCGCCTGGCGCAGCACCTGGGAGGTGGAGCGCGAAGTCGCCGAAGGCCAGTTGGTGGCGCTGCTGGAAGCGTTTGCCGCGCCGCCCAACGGCATCTATGCCGTGTTCCCGCAGCGCAAGCACCTGCCGCTGCGCGTGCGGCTGTGGATCGACTACATCAAGCACAGCTACGGCGACCCGGCCTATTGGCAGGCCGGCGAGGGCGGCGCGGCGCGTGCTGAGACAAGGCGTCAAGCGCCCGCGTCGGCGACGCACTTCTTGGTGAAGCTGGTGCGCGCGGCGCCGGCCAGCTTCTTCTCGTCGGCCTGCTTGTCGCAGGCCGCGGCGGCCGAGGCGGCCTTGCCGCCATCCGTTTCGCACTTGGTGACGAAGCTGGTCTTGGCCGCGCCGGCCAGCTTCTTCTCGGCGGCCATGGCCTCGCAGTTGCTGGCGCCGGCCGCATCGGCCTCGCACTTCTTCATGAAGCTGGTCAGCGCGGCGCCGGCCAGCTTCTTTTCCTTGGCAGTCGCTTCGCAGGCGGCGTTGGCCGCGCTGGCCTGGGTGGAAAAGGCCGCGACCACCAGGGTCAGGATGCTCATCAGGGTCTTCATCGTCGCTCCTCGGGCTTCTTGACGGTGGGCGGCGGCGCCGCCGCCGCGCATTGAACCACGAAGCGGCTCATGAGCAAATGCGGCTCTGCCGCTTTGCTCATACCCCCTCGGGGAGCGGACGACGTCGTCGTCGGCCTGGGGGCGCTCACAGGATGCGCCGCGGGTGGGCGAGCGCCTCGTGCGCGGCATGCAGCCGGCGCACCAGCACGCGGATGAAGGCGGTATCGAACAGGCGCCGCGTGCCCAGGCCGAGCTGCTCGAGCAACTGCGGCGTGAAGGAGATGGTCGTCGCCGGCTCGGACACGATGACGTCGGCACTGTGGATGCGCAGCGCCGGGCTCGGCGCCAGGTACGCCATCTCGCCCACCGAGGTGCCGGCGCCGAGCTGCGCGACGCGCTGGCCGTCGCGGTAGACCTCGACCTGGCCCTGGGCAATGATGTGGAAGCTGTTGCCCTCTTCGCCATGCTTGTACAGCGCATGGCCGAACGCGCAGCGCTGCCACATCGCGCGGTGCACCACTTCCCACAGCTCGACATCGCCGAAGCCGGCGAAGAATTCCAGCGAGCGCAGCAGATTGAAGCGCTCCGAATCGAGCACGCCCTGCAGCGGCCCGCGCGGTACGTCGCCGTCGGCCACCAGCGAGGACAGCTCCTGCGCGAAGCTGTCCCAGTCGGCGTGGCGATCCTCGCGACGTTTGCTCAGCGCACGCGCGATCAAGCGGTCCAGCCGCGGCGGCACGCCATCGCGCTGCAACTGCAGCGAGGCCGGCTCGGCGTGGTAGATCTGGTGCATCAGCGCCGCCTGCTGCGTGGCGTCGAAGGGCGCACGCCCGGCGATCAGGTGGTACAGCACGCCGGCCAGCGCATAGATGTCAGCACGGCAGTCGAGCGGATCGCCGTCCAGCTGCTCGGGCGGCATGTAGGCCAGCGAGCCGACGCGAAAGACCTGCGTGCGTTCGGACTGCAGGTTCATGACGCTGCCGAAGTCGGTGATCTTGACGTCGGTGACGAGCCCGCAAGGAGCCGCCGGGCCGCCCCAAGGCTCGGGGCTCCCCTTTGGGTAAACGGCCGCCGCATCGCGGTGGCCTTGGGGGCGCGAAGCTTGCAGCCTGGCCAGGATGTTGGCGGGCTTGACGTCACGGTGGATCAAACCCTGACGGTAGACATAGCCCAGCGCCATCGCGCACTTGAAGCCGATCTCCACCACCTGCTCCAGCGACAGCAGCGCATCGGCGCGGCAAAAGCGCCGCAGCGTCACGCCATCGACGTATTCCATCACCAGGTAGGTGGCCTCGGCGTCTTCGACCGCGTCGTAGATCTGCACCACGTTCGGGTGCTGCAGCCGCCCGACGAGCGCCGCTTCGGCGGCAAAGAAGTGCTGCTGGAAATGCCCTTCGGGCGTGTCCAGGGCCAAGCCGCTGCGCACGCGCTTGATGGCCACATCGCGCTGGTGGAACTCGTCGTACGCCAGGAAGACCTCGCTGGTCGCGCCTTCGCCGAGCTTGGCGCGCACCACGTACTTGCCGATCTGCGCAGGCAGTTCGCTCGTACGGGTGCGGGCGGCGGGGCTAGGGGGAGCTTGGACAGGCATCGGCGGCGGGGCGCGACCGGATCACGCCACCACGCATGGTGCAGGCATTGCCGGGCTGCCGCGGCGCGCAGCAGCCGCGCAAAGCGTCATCCGTCACATTTCGCTGCGCGAACGCGCAGGCGCAGCGCGCGTCGGTGCAGGCTCGTATCGCGCAGCGATGTGACGCCGGAGCCAAAGCGCCTCGCTTCGGTGCAGGCTCATATCGCGCGCGATGTGACGCCGGAGCCAAAGCGCGCGATGTGACGCCGGAGCCAAAAGTAGAATCCCCGCATGATCCAAGCCAAGCAGGAGCTGTTGCAGGCGCTGGAGGCAGTGCTCGCGCAGATGGCTCCGGGCGCGGCGCTGAACAGTGCGTTCGAATCGCCGAAGGTCGCCGCCCATGGCGACCTGGCAATCACCGCCGCCATGCCGCTGGCCCGCACGCTGAAGAAGAATCCGCGCGAGCTGGCGCAGCAACTGGTCGAGCAGCTGCGCGCACAGCCGGCGGCACAGCGTTGGGTGCAGGACTTCGAGATCGCCGGGCCCGGCTTCGTCAACCTGCGGCTCAACCCCGCCGCCAAGCAGGCGGTGGTGGCCGAAGTGCTGCGCGATGCCGATGCCTTCGGCCGCCGGCCGGCACGCGGCGAGCGCGTGCTGGTCGAGTTCGTCTCCGCCAACCCCACCGGCCCGCTGCACGTCGGCCATGCGCGGCAGGCGGCGCTGGGCGACTGCATCTGCAACCTGTTCGAAGCGCAGGGCTGGCAGGTGACACGCGAGTTCTATTACAACGACGCCGGTGTGCAGATCGCCACGCTGGCGGCGTCCACCCAGGCGCGGCTGCGCGGCCTGAAGCCCGGCGACGACGGCTGGCCCGAAGCCGCCTACAACGGCGACTACATCGCCGACATCGCCCACGGCCTACCGCGAGCGCGCCACGGTCAAGGCCGACGACCGCGAATTCACCGCCAGCGGCGACATCGACAACCTCGACGACATCCGCCAGTTCGCGGTGGCCTACCTGCGCCATGAGCAGGACCTGGACCTGCAGGCCTTTGGCGTGCGCTTCGACCACTACTTCCTCGAATCCAGCCTGTACACCAGCGGCCGGGTCGAGGCGGCCGTGCAGCGCCTAGTCGAGGGCGGCGACACCTACGAGAAGGACGGGGCGCTATGGCTGCGATGCACCGACTACGGTGACGACAAGGACCGCGTGATGCGCAAGTCCGACGGCGGCTACACCTACTTCGTGCCCGACGTCGCCTACCACGTGAACAAGTTCGAGCGCGGCTTCCACAAGGTCATCAACGTGCAGGGCAGCGACCACCACGGCACGATCGCGCGCGTGCGCGCCGGGCTGCAGGCCGCGCGCCTGGGCATCCCCGCAGGCTTCCCCGACTACCTGCTGCACAAGATGGTGACGGTGATGCGCGGCGGCCAGGAGGTGAAGATCTCCAAGCGCGCCGGCAGCTACGTGACGCTGCGCGACCTGATCGACTGGACCAGCCGCGATGCGGTGCGCTTCTTCCTGATCAGCCGCAAGGCCGACACCGAGTTCGTCTTCGACATCGACCTGGCATTGAAGGCCAACGACGAGAACCCGGTGTTCTACGTGCAGTACGCCCATGCGCGCATCTGCTCCGTGCTGGCGCAGTGGCGGCAGGGGCTGGAATCGGCCGACCTGTCGCTGCTGCTTGCACCCACCGAACTGGCGCTGATGCTGAAACTGGCCGAATACCCCGAACTGCTGGGGCGCGCCGCCGCCGATCTGGCGCCGCATGACCTGGCCTTCTACCTGCGCGACCTGGCGGCCGCGTTCCACAGCTACTACGCGGCCGAGCGCTTCCTGGTCGACGACCCAGGCCTGGCGCGCGCGCGCATGGCGCTGCTGGCCGCCACCCGCCAGGTGCTGCGCAATGCGCTGCAGTTGCTGGGCGTGAGCGCGCCCGAAGCGATGGCGCGCGAGGCCGTGGACCCGCCTCAGGAGGTGGCATGAAGACGCAGCGCGGCGGCTTCCTGGTCGGCCTGGTGATCGGCCTGCTGATCGGCCTGGCACTGGCACTGGGCGTGGCGCTGTACGTGACCAAGGTGCCGCTGCCCTTCATCAACAAGGTGCCGCAGCGCACGGCCGACCAGGACGCCGCCGAGGTGCAGCGCAACAAGAGCTGGGATCCCAATGCCGGGCTGGCCACCAAGCCCGCGCCGCGGCCGGCCGCAGCAGGAGGCTCGGCGAGCCCGCCGCCCGCCGCACCAGCGGCACCGGCCGCACCAGTCGCACCCGCGGCGCCGACCGTTGCAACCGTGCCTGCCCCGGCCGTCCCGGCGGCGCGCGCGGCGTCCAAGCCGAGCGCACCGGCCCTGATCTACTTTGCCCAGGCCGGTGCCTTCAACCGTTCCGACGACGCCGAAGCACAGCGTGCCAAGCTGGCACTGCTGGGCATGGACGCCAAGCTGAGCGAACGCGAGCAGGCCGGCCGTACTGTCTATCGTGTCCGGGTCGGCCCCTTCGAAGGCCGGACCCAGGCCGACGCAGTCATCGAGAAGCTGCAGGCGGCGGGCATCGAAGCCGCCCTGGTGCGTGTCGAGCGACAATGAACCTTGTGCCGCCTGCCAACTCAGGTACTCACCGATTCAAGCAAAGGAAACCCATGAAGCGCCGTGATTTTTCGTTGCAGCTGGCCGCCGTCGGCCTGGGCACCCTGTGCGCCGGCACCGCCGCCGCGCAGGGCGGGCCGGTCGAAGGCACGCACTACACCAAGCTGGCCCAGCCCGTGGCCGTGAGTGCGCCGGCCGGCAAGATCGAGGTGCTCGAGTTCTTTTCCTATGGTTGCCCGCACTGCTACACGCTGGAGCCGACGCTCGAGACCTGGGCCAAGCGGCAGCCGGCCGACGTGGCCTTCAAGCGCGTGCCGGTGGGCTTCAATGCGCTGTACGAGAACTATCAGAGGATCTACTACGCCCTCGAGGCCATGGGTCAGGTCGAGCACATGCATCGCAAGGTGTTCGATGCCATCCACCAGCAGCGCCAGCGGCTCGACAAGGAAGCCGACATCGCCGCCTTCATGACGGCCAACGGCCTGGACGGGGCCAAGTTCATCGAGTTGTACAAGTCCTTCAGCGTGCAGACCAAGGCACGCCAGGCACAGCAGCTGAGCCAGAGCTACAAGATCGACGGCGTGCCGGCCATGGCGGTGCAGGGACGCTTCGTGACCTCCGGCTCGATGGCTGGCAGCAACGAGCGCGCGCTGGCCGTTACCGACGCGCTGGTGCAGGGCCTGCGCAAGCCCGCCTGAACCGGCCCGCCGCGCCGCTTGCGTGCGCGGCGGATCGCGCCAGCGGTCCGGCAAACGAGTGCGAATGTGGCTTTTTGCGCCCGACTCCCGGGCCTGCAGCCGATCCATGCGGCTAAAATGGCCTGCAAGTTCCGTGCCGCAAGACGTGCCTATTCCCCACATCCCATCCCCAGCCAGCTGGCTGACCGCGGCCACGCTGGCGCTGGTCGCCTTGGCGGGCCCGTCGGCCCAGGCGGAGAAGGCCGACCGCAGCAAACCGATGTCGATCGAGGCCGACAAGCCCGGCAGCGTCGACCTGCAGCGCCAGGTGGTCATCTTCCACGGCAACGTGGTCATCAGCCAGGGCACGATGCTGCTGCGCGCCGAACGCTTGGAACTGCGCGAGCGCCCCGACGGCTACCGTGAGGCCATGGCCATCGGCAGTGCCGAGCGGCCGGCGAGTTTCCGCCAGAAGCGCGACGGCGTGGACGAGATCGTCGAGGGCGCGGCTGAACGCATCGAGTTCGATGCGCGCACCGACACGCTGCGCCTCGTCGGCAACGCGGCCGTGCGCCGACTTCGCGGCGGCGTGCTGGCCGACGAGATCACCGGCTCGCTGATCACCTGGGACAACACCAACGAACTGTTCAAGGTGACCGGCGGTGCGGCCTCGCCCGCCAACCCGAGCGGCCGCGTGCGCGCGGTGTTTGCGCCGCGGGAGGACTCGGCGGCATCGGCTGCGAAGCCTGCGGACCCGGTGCCGCTGAAGCCGTCCGGCGCTCTCGGGGCGACGCGTTGAGCGCGCCGGGCCGCCCCCAGGTGCTCGATCCCGAGCGCGCGACGCACAGGGCGTTGCAATGAGCGCCCCAAGGCCGGCCGGGGCCGGCCGTCCCCCGCGGGAATCCACGGAAATGGCAGCGCCACATTTCCTTGAGAGCGCCCAGTTGCGCGACGTAGCCAGCGCCGCCCCCGCCAGCCGGCTGCAGGCCGAAGGGCTGCGCAAGAGCTTCGGCTCGCGCATGGTGGTCAAGGACGTGCACCTGGCCGTCAGCGCCGGCGAGGTGGTGGGCCTGCTCGGCCCCAACGGCGCCGGCAAGACCACCACCTTCTACATGGTGGTCGGGCTGATCCGCGCCGACGCCGGCGTGATCGAGATCGACGGCCAGCCGGTGCATGGGCTGCCGATCCACAAACGCTCGCGCCTGGGCCTGTCATACCTGCCACAGGAAGCGTCGATCTTCCGCAAGCTGACGGTCGAGGAAAACGTGCGTGCGGTGCTGGAGCTGCAGGTCGATGAGCGCGGCCGCCCGCTGTCGAAAGCCGTGATCGACACCCAGCTCGGCCGCCTGCTGCACGAACTGGGCATCGAGAAGCTGCACGATTCGCCGGCGCCAGCCCTGTCGGGCGGCGAGCGGCGGCGGGTGGAGATCGCGCGCGCGCTGGCCACGCAGCCGCGTTTCATCCTGCTCGACGAGCCCTTCGCCGGCATCGACCCGATCGCGGTGATCGAGATCCAGCGCATCATCAGTTTTCTGCGCCTGCGTGGCATCGGCGTGCTCATCACCGACCACAACGTGCGCGAGACGCTGGGCATCTGCGACCGCGCCTACATCATCAGCGACGGCCAGGTGCTGGCCGAGGGCACGGCCCAGCAGATCATCGACAACGCCGAGGTGCGCAAGGTGTACCTGGGCGAGCACTTCAGGATGTAGCCGGCGGTGTCGATGATGAAGCCGTCATTGCAGGTCCGCCTGTCGCAGCACCTGGCGCTGACTCCGCAGCTGCAGCAGTCGATCCGCTTGCTGCAGCTGTCGACGCTGGAGCTGCAGCAGGAAATCGAGCAGATGCTCGAGAGCAACCCCTTCCTCGAGACCGACGACGAGGCTGCGTCCTTCGACACCGCGCCGTCGGAGCGTGTCTCGGCCACCGAGCTCAGCAGCGAGCAGGTGCGCGAGCGTGACGAGTTCGACGGCGGCGAGTCCGAGGCTGCGCTGGGCGAGGTCAAGGCCGACGAGTTCGGCGCCACCGAGCGCGACGACTGGGAAAACGGCACCGAGCGCGACGATTTCGACGGCATCCGCGAAACCCCCAGCCTGAACGGCAGCAGCGCCAGCGGCGAGGACGACGGCGGCGACTTCGAGCGCGGTGGCGGCAGCATCTCGCTGCAGGAACACCTGCGCACGCAGATGGCCGGCATGCGGCTGAGTACCGAGGACCGTGCGGCGCTGGAGGTGTTGATCGAATCGCTCAATGCCGATGGCTACCTGGCCGATGCACTGGACGACATCGCCGCGCGGCTGGCCGAGATGCTGGGCATCGACGAGGACGAGGCGCGCGACGAGCTGATGGCACGGCTGCAATGCGCGCTGGCCTGGCTGCACAGCATGGAGCCGTTGGGCGTGGGCGCACGCGACCTGGCCGAGTGCCTGAGCCTGCAGCTGCGCGCCGGGCCGCGCTGCGAAGCGCGGTCCATCGCGCTGATCATCTGCCAGCGCCACCTGGAGCTGCTGGCCAGGCGCGACTTCAAGCGCCTGGCCGCGGCCACCGGCGCCGACGAGGAGCGCTTGCGCGAGGCGCAGGCGCTGATCGTGATGTGCGAGCCCAAGCCCGGCCGCGCCTTCGAGCAGACCGAAACCTATGCGGTGGTGCCCGACGTCATCGTGCGCCGCAGCGGCCGCGGGCTGAAGGTGGCGCTGAACCCCGACGTCATGCCCAAGCTGCGCATCAACGACCTGTACGCCCAGGCGCTGCGCGGCTCGCGCGGCGCCAACGGCGCCAACGCGGGCCTGGGCGCGCGGCTGCAGGAGGCGCGCTGGTTCATGAAGAACATCCAGCAGCGCTTCGACACCATCCTGCGCGTGTCCAGCGCCATCGTCGAGCGCCAGAAGAGCTTCTTCACGCACGGCGAGATCGCCATGAAGCCGCTGGTGCTGCGCGAGATCGCCGACGAGCTGGGCCTGCACGAATCGACCATCTCGCGCGTCACCACCGCCAAGTACCTGGCCTCGCCGATGGGCACCTTCGAGCTGAAGTACTTCTTCGGCTCGTCGCTGAACACCGAATCGGGCGGCAACGCCTCCAGCACCGCGGTGCGCGCGCTGATCAAGCAGCTGGTCGCTGCCGAGGATGCGGCCAAGCCGCTGTCCGACAGCCAGCTGAGCCAGATGCTCGACGAGCAGGGCATCACGGTCGCGCGGCGCACCGTGGCCAAGTACCGCGAGGCGCTGAAGATCGCACCGGCCAACCTGCGCAAGGCGCCTTGACCCAGGTGCGCTGGCGCTTGTTCCTGCCCTGCGCGGCCGGCGTCGAGGCGCTGCTGTGCGACGAGATCGGCCGCCTGCTGCCCGGCACGCCGCTGCAGGCGCGACGCGGCGGCGTGTCGCTGAGCTGCGGCACCGAAGGCCTGATGGCGCTGAACCTGGGCAGCCGGCTGGCGCAGCGCGTGCTGATCGAGGTGGCCGGCGCCGACTACCGCCACGAGGACGACCTGTACGCGCTGGCCCGCCGCGTCGACTGGGCCACCTGGATCACGCCGAAGCACACGCTGCGCGTGGACACCACTGCGCAGCGCAGCCCGCTGCGCAGCCTGAACTTCGCCGCGCTGCGCATCAAGGACGCGGTGTGCGACCAGTTGCGCGAACTCAGCGGTGAGCGCCCCAATGTCGACACCCGCGCGCCCGACCTGCAGCTGGTGCTGCACCTGGGCGAGATGCGCGCCACGCTGTATGTCGATGCCTCGGGCGAGTCGCTGTTCAAGCGCGGCTGGCGCGAGGACAAGGGCGACGCGCCGCTGAAGGAGACGCTGGCCGCGGCCATGCTCGCCGCCGCCGGCTGGCGCGGCACGCCGCACGAGGGCGGCGCGCTGCACGACCCGTGCTGCGGCAGCGGCACCATCGCCATCGAGGCGGCGCAGATCGCCTGCGGTATTGCGCCCGGACTGAAGCGGCGTTTCGCCTTCGAACGGCTGCTGCCCTTTGCCACGCCCGAACATCGCGCGCTGATGCAGCGGCTGAAGAGCCAGGCGCAGACCCGCATCCATGCGCCGGCGGTGCCGATCTCGGCCAGCGACGTGTCCTTCCGCATGCTCGATTTCGCGCGCCGCAATGCGCAGCGCGCCGGTGTCGAGGCGGCCATCGACTTCCATGGCGGCGACGCGCTGGAACGGCCGGCGCCCGCGCTGCCACCTCATCTGCACGGCACGCTGATGCTCAACCCGCCCTACGGTGAACGCATCGAGGTCGCCGGCAAGGCGGCGCGGCCTTCCGAACAGGACCGCGACACGCCAAGCGACTTCTTCCCGCGGCTGGCGGCGCACTGGAAGCGCGCCTACACCCAGCACCCGGCGGGCTGGACCGCCTGGGTGCTGAGCCCGGACATGAAGCTGCCCGGCGCGATGCGGCTGAAGGCCTCGCTGCGCGTGCCGCTGTGGAACGGCCCGATCGAGTGCCGCCTGTACCGCTTCGAGCTGGTGGCCGGGTCCGCGCGGGATCAGTGAATCGCGCAGGACCCCGGGCCGTCGGGGTGGCCGCAGTTGCCGCAGGCGCCGGCGACCATCGGCTGTGGCGCTTCGCCCGACGCGGCGGTGGCGAACACCGACAGCTGCTTGTCGAGTTGCTGCGAATGGCAGTGCGGGCATGCGGGCACGGTGCTGGAGCGCACCAGCAGCTCGAAGGCATTGCCGCAGTCCTGGCAGGCGTATTCGTAGATCGGCATGGTCGGGTCCTTCCTCGGCCGCCATTTTGCCTCCGCCGTCACGGCGCTGGGCCACATGAGCGCAGCACCGCAACACCTTGCGCTTCGAACGCGGCGCGGCGACGCGCTATCGTCGCGGCTCCTTTGATGGGGGGCATGCGCCATGAAGATCGCTTTTTTTGGGACCGGACTGATGGGCTCGGGCTTCGTGCGCCGCGCGCGCGCCAATGGCTGGGAGGTCAACATCTGGAACCGCAGCCCGGCCAAGGCGCGGGCGCTGGCCGAGCTGGGCGCGCGGCCCTTCGACGACCCGGCCGCGGCGCTGGACGGCGTCGAGCGCATCCACCTGTCGCTGGCCGACGATGCCTCGGTGGATGCGGTGCTGGAGCCGATCGCCGCCGCGATTCCGACATCGACCTGGATCGTCGACCACACCACCACCGCGGTGCGCCCCACCGCCGAGCGTGTCGCTCGCTGGCAGGCGCGTGGTCGCCGCTTCGTGCACGCGCCGGTGTTCATGGCGCCTGCCAACTGCGCCGAAGGCACCGGGCTGATGCTGGTGTCGGGCGAGAAATCACACCACGACGCGCTGCTCCCGGCACTGCAGCAGATGACCGGCACGGTGCACTACCTGGGCGCGGCGCCGGAACGCGCCGCCGCCTTCAAGCTCTTCGGCAACCTGACGCTGCTCGGCATCCTGGGCGTGCTCGGCGATGTCAACCGGCTGGCGCATGCGGTGGGCATCGGCACCGAAGAGGCTTTCGGGCTGTTCAAGCAGTTCAACCCCGGGCAGATGCTGCCGGCGCGCGCAGCACGTATCGCCGCCGGTGACTACAGCCATCCTTCTTTCGAGGTGACCATGGCGCGCAAGGACGTGCGCCTGATGATCGAAGAGGCGCAGCGCGGCGGCGTCGACCTGTTCGTGATGCCGGGGGTGGCGGCGATGTTCGATGCGGCCCTTGCGCGCGGCGAAGGGGCGCTCGATGCCGCCGCCGCCGCACGCGCGCCGACCTGAAGGCGCGGCAGGCACGTTGCAACGAGCGCCACCGCCGCCTGCCAAGGGCGTGGACGGGCCGCGCAGCGCCTGGCGCGTGCACCGGCGCGCGTGCCTGACCTCAGCGCCGCATCAGGCTGCCGAGCAAGTCGTCCAGGTTGCCCAGGCCGCCTTCGGGCAGCTGGCCTCCCGGCGTGAGCTGGTCCACCACCTGCGGCAGCATCTGGGACAGCTGCGCGCTCAGGTCGCCTGTGGACAGGCCCATCTTCTCGGCCATCATCGACATCTGATCTCCGCCCAGCGCACCCTGCAATTGCTCGGGCGAGACCGGCAGGTTCTGGCCGGTACCGACCCAGGAGTCGGCCTGCTCGCCCAGGCCGGCCGCCTGGAACTGCTGCAGCAGCGCACCCAGGCCACCCGCCGCGCCGCCCTGGCCGCCCTGCCCCGCGCCGCGGAGCATGCCGACGATCAGGTTCAACAACGCGGCCTGGCCGCCGCCGGGGCTGCCGCCTTGACCGCCACCCGCCTGGCCGCCCAACATGCCGCCCACGATATCCAGCAGTCCCATGCTCATCCCCCTGTAGTGGAGGGCAGATTCTGCGTGGCGCGCCGGTGGCTGGCAAGCCACAGCAGAGCCGCTCCCAGCAAGCCCAGTGGCAACAGCGTGCCGAGGTTCATCGAGCTCCAGCCGCCGGTGGTGACCAGTGCGCCGGAGCTGAAGGAGGTGAGGCTCATCGTCGCGAAGACCCAGAAGTCCATCGCCGCCTGCGCGGTCGTGCGTTCCTCGGGGCGGTAGGCCTCGGTCAGCAGCGTGGTGCCACCGATGTAGAGGAAGTTCCAGCCCACACCGAGCGCGAACAGTGCGCCCAGGAAGTGCATCAGGTCGGTGCCCGACAGCGCGAAGGCCACGCAGCCGATATTGAGCAGCAGGCCCAGCGTCATCACCGGCAACGCGCCGAAGCGCTTGATCAGGGGGCCGGTGAAGAAGCTGGGTACGAACATGCCCAGCACATGCCATTCCAGCACCAGCGCGGCGTCGGAGAACGGATGCGAGCACTGCGCCATGGCAATCGGCGTGGCCGCCATCAGCAGGTTCATCACGCCGTAGCCCAGCGCCGCCGCGGCCACGGCGATGATGAACACCGGCTGCCTCGCGATCTCGCGCAGTGGCCGCCCACCGGCCGTCTGCGCTGCCGTGGGCAGCGGCGGGAACGGGATCAGGCTGATCAGCACCAGTGCGAGCAGCGCCACCACCACCAGCGACAGGTAGGCCCCGGTGAAGGGCTGCGGCAGCAGCTCGCGTGTGGCCGAAGCCAGGTTCGGCCCGACCACGCCGCCGATGATGCCGCCGGCCAGCACCCAGGAGATGGCCTTCTCGCGCGCCGCCGGGTTCACCAACTCGGCCGCGGCAAAGCGGTACAGCGAGCCGTTGGCCTGGTAGTAGCCCGCCAGCACCGTGCCCAGCACCAGCAGGCCGAAGCTGCGCTGCCAGGCGGCATAGGCGCATAGCGCCGTGGCACCGATGCCCCACAGCAGCCCGACCTGGAAGGCACGCCGGCGCCCCACCTTGCGCTGGTGCCGCGCCACCAGCGCGGCGCTCAGCGCACCGCCGGCGACGTAGGCGGTCAGCGGCAGCGTCGCCATCCAGGCCGACGGCGCCAACTGCAGCCCGACCAGCCCATTGATGGCGATGAAGACCACGTTGTTTGTCAGGAACAGGCCCTGGCACAGCGTCAGCAGCAGCAGACTGCGGTTCACGTGTTTCAGCCCTTCAGCCCGGCCCAGGCCAGCACCGCCAGCGGTGCCGTTTCGGCGCGCAGCACCCGCTCGCCCAATCGAGCGCGAACAAAGCCCTGCGCTGCCGCGGCGGCTTCCTCGCTTGGCGACAAGCCGCCCTCCGGCCCGCTGAGTGTCAGCCAGGCCTGGGCACCGGCAGCCACCTCGTGCAATGCGGCCACGCCCGCGCCCGGGCTGAGCAACAGGCGCAGGCCTTGCGCGGGCGATTGCGCCAGGAAGGCCTCCAGCGTCAGCACCGCGGCCACCTCGGGCACGCGCGTGCGCCCACATTGTTCGGCCGCAGCGGCGGCGATACCCTGCCAGTGCGCGCGCTTGCGCATCGCCCGGTCGCCGGCCAGGCGCAGCACCGAGCGCTCGCACTGCAACGGCTGGATCGAATGCACACCCAGCTCGGTGGCCTTCTCGACCACCAGGTCCATGCGCTCGTTGGCCGGCATGCCCAGCGCCACGGTGACGGCAATGCCCAGTTCGCGCTCGACCGGGTCGAAGGCACCGAGTCGCACCACCACCTGGCTGCGGCCCATGCGCAGCACCGCCGCGTGCCACTCGCCGCCGCGGCCGTTGAACAGCCGCAGCGGGTCACCCGGCTGCAGGCGGCGCACCTGCACATGGCGTGCGGCCGCGGCGGGCAGCTCGAGTTCGGCGTCACGCTGCATGGCAGCGTCGACGTACAGGCGCACGCTCATGGCCTGCAGTGTGCCCGATGACCCGGGCGACCCGTTATGCCGGGTTGCGATCAAGGCTCGGCAATCGCGGGCCGGTGTCAGGGCATTGCAGCCGGCGGCGAAATGCGCAGTTCATTCACCGCAGAGCAGCGCAGGACACGGAGTCGACGCAGAGGAAATGCAAGGACTCCAAGCGCGTTGATGTGTTTGCTGTGTGAACCCTCGCGCCCTGCGCACCTCTGCGGCAAGGGTGGGTTCTGTGGGCTGCTTTACGCCGGAAGGCGGCTCAGCTCTTGGCTTCGCGCAGCTCGCGGCGCAGGACCTTGCCGATGGGGCTCTTCGGCAGCTGTTCGCGAAACTCGATGCTGCGTGGCCGCTTGTAGCCGCTGAGGTTGGCCTCGCAGAAGTTGCGGATGTCTGCCTCGCTCAGGCCAGGGTCCTTCTTCACCACCACCAGCTTCACCGCCTCGCCGGCCTTGGCATCGGGCACGCCGAAGGCGGCGCACTCGAGCACGCCGGGCAACGTGCTGATCAGGTCTTCGATCTCGTTCGGGTAGACGTTGAAGCCGCTGACCAGGATCATGTCCTTCTTGCGGTCGACGATGCGGAAGTAGCCGCGCTCGTCGACCCTGCCGATGTCGCCGGTGCGAAAGAACCCATCGCGCGTCATCACCTTGGCCGTCTCGTCGGGCCGCTGCCAGTAGCCGGCCATGACCTGCGGCCCACGAATCGCGATCTCGCCGGCCATGCCCGGGCCCACCTCGTGGCCGGCATCGTCGAGCAGCGCCAGTTCGGTGCTCGGCAACGGCAGGCCGATGTGGCCGCTGTGGGCCGTGCCGTCCACCGGGTTGCAGGTGACCGAGGGGCTCGTCTCCGACAGGCCGTAACCTTCGACGATCGGGCAGCCGGTCTCTTCCAGCCACAGCTTGGCCGTGCCCTGCTGCACCGCCATGCCGCCACCGACCGCCAGCACCAGGTGGCTCCAGTCGACGGTGTGGAAGGCCGGGTGGCGGAGCATGGCATCGAACGTCGTGCTCTCCGCCGGGAAGCTGTGGAAGCGGTGCCTGGACAGCTCCTTCAGCATCGCGCCGATGTCGTGCGGGTTCGGAATCAGGATGTTGCAGCCGCCGCGGTGCAGCGACAGCATCATGGTCGCAGTGAAGCCGAAGATGTGATGCAGCGGCAGCACGCACACCGTCGTCGGCTGCTCGCCGGCCGGCAGCCTGGCCAGCGCCGGCTGGTTCCAGGCTTCGGCCTGCAGCAGGTTGGCCACCAGGTTGCGATGCAGCAGCACGGCGCCCTTGCTCACGCCGGTGGTGCCGCCGGTGTACTGCAGCACGGCGATGTCGTCCGGGCCGACGGCCGCTGCGGTGCAGTTGCGGCTGCGGCCCTGTGCCAAGGCATCGTTGAAGCGCAGCGCGCCGGGCAGCAGGAAGGGCGGCACCAGCTTCCTGGTCTTGCGCATCACGTGGTTGACGAGCGCCCCCTTCAGGTTGCCGAGCATGTCGCCCATCGACGCCAGGATCACATGCTTGGTGGGCACGGCGTCCAGCACCTGCTGCAGCGTGGCGGCGAAGTTCTCGAGCACGATGATGGCGCGCGCACCCGAGTCCCTGAGCTGGTGCTCCAGCTCGCGCGGCGTGTACAGCGGGTTCACGTTCACCACCACGCAGCCGGCGCGCAGGATGGCCGCCACGGCCACCGGGTATTGCGGCACGTTGGGCAGCATGATCGCGACGCGGTCGCCGCGCTGCAGCCCCAGCCCCTGCAGGTAGGACGCCAGCGCGCGCGATTGCGCATCGATCTCGGCGAAACTGTGGCTGCGGCCCATGAACTTGCAGGCCGGCAGCGCCGCGTGCTTGGCAAAGGCAGCGTCGAGCAGGGCCAGCAGAGAAGGGTACAGATCGGTGCGCACTTGCGCCGGCACGCCGCCGGGGTAGTGCTTCAGCCAGATCTTCTCCATCCACGCTCCCAGGTTCGAGCGGCGATTCTGACGGCTGGCTGACAGACGCAGCATCAGGGGATTCGATAGCGCGGCGCGGCCCGGGGTTTACTCGCGTTGTCGGCGCAGCGTTGCGCAAGCCAAACTTGCAGGAGCCGCGCCGTATTTCCGCAGGGCGCGAGCATCCGCTGCCAACACCTCCCGGGAGACACGATGAACCGATTGCTGCAACCCGTTCGCGCCGTGCTGGCGCTGTTGGCGCTGTGCCTGAGCGCCAGCGCCTTCGCGCAGTACCCGAACCGCCCGCTGACGCTGATCGTGCCCTGGGGCGCCGGCGGCGGCACCGACGCGGTGGCGCGCATCATCGCCAGCCTGATGGAGAAGGACCTGGGCCAGCCGGTCAACGTGGTCAACCGCACCGGCGGCTCCGGCGTGGTCGGCCACTCGGCCATCGCCACGCGCCGCGCCCGACGGCTACACGATCGGCATGATCACGGTGGAGATCACGATGATGCATCACCAGAAGCTGACCGAGCTGGAGCCGGCCAGCTACACGCCGATCGCGCTGGTCAACCTCGACCCGGCCGGCTTCCAGGTGCGCGCCGATTCGCCGCTACAAGACCATGGCCGACGTGCTGGCCGCGATCAAGGCCAAGCCGCCCGGCAAGTTCAAGGCCTCGGGCACCGGCCAGGGCGGCATCTGGCACCTGGCGCTGGCCGGCATGCTGCGCGACGCTGAAGATCGACCCGGCCAGCGGTGCCCTGGGTGCCGAGCAACGGCGCCGCGCCCGGGCTGCAGGACCTGGTGGCCGGCGGCGTCGAGTTCGTGCCCTGCTCGCTGCCCGAGGCGCGCTCGCTGATCGACGCCGGCAAGGTGCGCTCGCTGGCGGTGATGGACGCCAAGCGCGCGCGGCGCTGTTCCCCGACGTGCCGACGCTGAAGGAGGCCACCGGCTCCGACTGGGCCACCGGCGCCTGGCGCGGCATCGCCGCGCCGAAGGGCCTGCCGGCCGACGTGCAGGCGCGAGCTCGAGGCCTCGGTGAAGAAGGCCTACGACAGCAAGGAATACAAGGACTTCATGGCGCAGCGCGGCTTCGGCGTGCTGTGGGGCGGCTCGCAGGAGTTCGCCGCCTTCATGGCCAAGGGCGACGCCGACATGAAGGCGGTGATGACGGCGGTCGGCATCGCCAAGTAGCGCGCGCGACAGCGCAGCGCGTGCAGCGCAGCGATCGTTGGGTCGGCGTCGCGCTGGCCCTGCTCGGTCTGGCCGTGCTGTGGACGCGCGCGCGCCTTCCCCAACGTGCCGGGGCAGAAGCTCGGCGCCGCGTTCCTGCCGATGCTGGTCGGCGCCGGGCTGCTGCTGTGCGCGCTGGCGCTGATCGTGCGCAGCCTGCGCGGCCGCGCGCTATGCCGGTGACGAGGCCGACGGCCGCCGGCAGCGAGCACTTCGGCAGCTCGCTGGTCGATCATCGGCGTCGTGCTGGGCTACATCGTCCTGGCCGACCGCGTCGGCTTCCTGATCGTCGCGCCGCTGTGCCTGCTGGCCGGCTTCCTGGCGCTTGCGCGTCGGCTGGCGGCGCGCGCTGCTGTGGGCGGTGGTCGGCACGGCTGGTCGTGCACTTCGCCTTCTACAAGCTGCTGCGCGTGCCGCTGCCCTGGGGCGCCGATCACGCCCTTCTACTGAGCTGATGGACGCCGTCATCAGCAGCCTTCGGGCTGGTCTTCCAGCCCTACGTGCTGCTGGTCATCGTGCTGTCGGCGCTCTACGGCCTGTTCGTCGGCGCGATCCCGGGGCTGACCGCGACGATGGCCACCGCGCTGCTGGTGCCGGTGACCTTCTTCATGCCGCCGGTGCCGGCGGTGGCGGCGATCGTCACCGCCACCGCGATGGCGATCTTCAGCCGGCGACATCCCGAGCGCGCTGCTGCGCATGCCCGGCACGCCGGCCTCGGCCGCCTACACCGACGAGGCCTACCTGCTGACGAAGAAGGGCCAGGCCGAGACTCGCGCTCGGCGCCGGGCTGGTGTTCTCGGTGCTGGGCGGCATCTTCGGCGTGCTGGTGCTGATCGTCGCCGCGCCGGCGCTGGCCGAGGTGGCGCTGAAGTTCAGCTCCTTCGAGTACTTCTGGCTGGTGATGCTCGGCTTCACCTGCGCCATCTTCATCGCCGGCAGCGACCCGCTGAAGGGCTGCGTGTCGCTGCTGCTCGGGCTGCTGATTCGCGTGCGTCGGCCTGGAGAACCCGGCCGGCGCGCCGCGCTACACCTTCGGCAACGCCGAGCTGACCGGCGGCATCCCGCTGATCCCGCTGATGATCGGCATGTTCGCGATCTCGGAGGTGCTGCGCTTCGCGGTCGTCGTCGTGCAAGCCGGAGATGGCCATCGACCGGCCGTTCGGCAACGTCTTCGCCGGCATGTGGGCGCTGCTGAAGAAGTACCCGCTGCAGCTGCTGCGCGGCTCGGCGCTCGGCACGCTGGTCGGCGCGCTGCCCGGCGCCGGCGCCGACATCGCCGCCTGGATGTCGTACGCGCATGTCGAAGAAGCTTCTCCAAGGAGCCGGAGAAGTTCGGCACCGGCCACGTCGAAGGCATCGTCGAGTCGGGCGCGGCCAACAACTCGGCGCTCGGCGGCGCGTGGATCCCGGCGCTGGTGTTCGGCATCCCGGGCGACTCGATCACCGCCATCGCCATCGGCGTGCTGTACCTGAAGGACATGAACCCGGGGCCGACGCTGTTCGTCAACAACCCGCAGAACATCTACGCGGTGTTCATCGTCTTCATCCTGGCGCAGCTGCTGATGCTGCCGCTGCGGCTGGATGCGCGATCAAGGTGGCCAAGCAGATCCTGCGCATCCCGGCGGCGCTGCTGATGCCGCTGATCCTGCTGTTCTGCATCGTCGGCAGCTTCGCCATCAACAACAGCCTGTTCGGCGTGGTCGTGATGCTGGTCGCCGGCGTGCTCGGCTTCTTCATGGAGCGCTGGGGCTTCCCGGTGGCGCCGACCATCCTCGGCGTGGTGCTCGGCACGATGCTCGAGGAGCACTTCTTCAGCAGCCTGATCAAGGCCGACGGCAACTTCCTCGTCTTCTTCGAGCGGCCGATCGCCGGCACGCTGGGCGTGCTGAGGCTGCTGATCTGGCTGTGGCCGGTGGCGCGGATGCTGCGCGCGAAAGCGCTGCCGCGCTAGCAGCCCAGGCTCAGCGCCTGCACCGGCCGCGGATCGTTCGCGCCGGCAACGACGAAGGCAATGCGACGCGGATGCCCAGCATCGACCGGCGGCAGCACCAGCGTGAAGCTCTGCGCGCCCTGCCACTCGCCGACCGGCCGGTACAGGCGCACCACATGGTCGTGGGCCAGGGTCTCGCCGCGGTTCTCTCCGGCGCTGACGCGGCTGCGATGGCCGTCCTCGAGCACGGCCCAGTAGCCGGTCCAGCGGCCCGCGGCCTCACCCACTTCGGCGACGACGCGATCGCCGTCGCGCCGCAGCTTCAGCGGCATCGGCGCCGAAGCGACGACATTCGACGCCGGCAGCGCCGGCCAGCGCCGCCAGTCCAGGCCGTGCGCGACGACCTGCGGCGTATAGACGTTGCGCGCACCCATGGCACGCGACAGCGCGTATTGGCGCTCCGTGGTCTCGCGTGTCGCGAATCGATCCACCCAGCCGAGGCGGTCCCAGTAGCCGACGTGGAAGGCCAGCGGCAACACGTCGTCGCGGCCCTTCAGCGACGACAGCCAGCGGTCGGCGGGCGGGCAGGAGCTGCAGCCTTCGGAGGTATACAGCTCGACGACCAGCGGCGGCCGCGCGCCGGCCGTGCGCTCACACACCTGCGCCGTGGCGAGCAGCGGCAGCGCGACGACGCACAGGGACATCAGGGCAGTCTTCATGGCGATGAGTCGCAATCGACGGAGCCATGCTTACATGCCGGCACCGCAGGGGCCGCCCGAGGTGGCGCTACCAGATCGCCGCGTCCAGCTGCTGCGCGATGTTCATCCCGCGCTCGTGCTTGAACAGCATCGCGAACAGCGCCTTGCCGCCGCTGGTTTCGGCCCAGACCTTGCCGACCTGTCCCTTTTCGATCTCCTTGGGCACGTTGCGCAAGTGGTCGCCCTTGTATTCCGCGACGAAGACACGGCCGTCGCTCAGCTCACCATCAGCCCTGCAGGCCGCGCCCTCGCAGAACTCGGGCCGTTTCGCCCGTCCAGGCCCATGCAGGTGGGCCTGGAGCCGCGGGTTCAACCCCTCAACGCCGCCAGCACCTCGTCGAGCATCTTCTTCGCGTCGCCGAAGAGCATGCGGTTGTTGTCCTTGTAGAACAGCGGGTTGTCGACGCCGGCGTAGCCCGAGGCCATGCTGCGCTTCATCACCACCGAGGTCTTTGCCTTCCACACCTCCAGCACCGGCATGCCGGCGATCGGGCTGGCCGGGTCTTCCTGCGCCGCCGGGTTGACGATGTCGTTGGCGCCGATGACCATCGAGACGTCGGTGGCGGGGAAGTCCTCGTTGATCTCGTCCATTTCGAGCACGATGTCGTAGGGCACCTTGGCCTCGGCCAGCAGCACGTTCATGTGGCCCGGCATGCGCCCGGCCACCGGGTGGATGCCGAAGCGCACGTTGACGCCCTTGTCGCGCAGCAGCTTGGTGATCTCGAACACCGTGTGCTGCGCCTGCGCCACCGCCATGCCGTAGCCGGGCACGATGACCACGTTCTTGGCCTCGCGCAGCAGTCTCGGCGGTTTCCGCCGCGCTGATCGGCGTCACCTCGCCGGCCGGCTGCGCCCCGCCGGCCGCCGCCGCAGGCGCACCGCCGCCGGTGCCGAAGCCGCCGGCGATGACGCTGATGAAGTTGCGGTTCATCGCGCGGCACATGATGTACGACAGGATCGCACCCGAGGAGCCGACCAGCGCGCCAACGACGATCAGCAGGTCGTTGCTGAGCATGAAGCCGGTGGCGGCCGCGGCCCAGCCCGAGTAGCTGTTGAGCATCGACACCACCACCGGCATGTCTGCGCCGCCGATGGCCATGACCATGTGCACGCCGAACAGCAGCGCGATCACGGTCATGACGATGAGCGGCAGCATGCCGTCGCCGATGCCGTGGGCGTTGATGAACTGGCGGCCGAACCAGATGACGATCAGCAACCCGGCCAGGTTGAGCCAGTGCCGCCCGGGCAGCAGCAGCGGCTTGCCGCCGATCTTGCCCGACAGCTTGCCGAAGGCGATGATCGAGCCGGAGAAGGTGACGGCGCCGATGAGGATGCCGATGTAGATCTCGATTTCGTGGATCGACTTCTCGGCCGCCGTCGCAAACACGGTCGACGTGTCGATGTAGCTGGCAAAGCCCACCAGGCAGGCCGCCAGGCCAACCAGGCTGTGCATCAGCGCGACCAGCTCGGGCATCTGCGTCATCTGCACCTTCTTGGCAGCGACCAGGCCGATGCTGCCGCCGACGACGCAGCGCGCCGATGATCCAGGCGTAGCCGGCCGGCGTGACACGCGGCCCGAGCACCGTGGCCAGCACGGCGATGGCCATGCCGATGATGCCGAACAGGTTGCCGCGGCGCGCGGTCTCGGGGTTCGCCAGACCGCCCAGGCTGAGGATGAAGAGGATGGTGGCGCCGATGTAGGAGACGGTGGCCAGGCTCGAGCTCATGTGCCGTCTCCCTTACTTGCGGAACATCGCCAGCATGCGCCGCGTGACCGCGAAGCCGCCGAACATGTTGATGGCCGTGAGCGCGAGCGCGAACACGGCCATGCCCAGGATCAGCCCGTTCGGCCGGTCCGCACCTGCACCGCCGACGAGCGGCGGCGCGATCTGCACCAGCGCGCCGATGGCGATGATCGACGAGATGGCGTTGGTCACGCTCATCAGCGGCGTGTGCAACGAAGGCGTCACGTTCCATACCACCATGTAGCCGACGAAGCAGGCGAGCACGAACACGGTGAAGTGCGACAGGAAGCTGGCCGGCGCGTACAGGCCGACCAGCCCAAAGGCGAGCGCGCCCAGGCCGAACACCGTGATCAGCGACTTGACGGACATCGGCTCGCCGCCGCCGTGGCCGTGACCCTTCTTTGCTGCCGGGGCGGCCACCGCGCCAGCAGCTTTGGGCGCAGGCGGCGCCGGCAGCTTCAGCGGCGGCGGGGGCCAGGTGATGCTGCCGTCCTTGATGACCGTCAGGCCGCGGATGGCGTCGTCGTCCATGTTGACGTCGATGACGCCGTCCTTCGTCTTGCACAGCTCCTCGGTCACGCGCAGCAGGTTGGTCGAGTACAGCGTCGACGACTGCTTGGCCAGCCGGCTGACCAGGTCGGTGTAGCCGATGATGGTCACGCCGTGCCGCACCACCGCCTGGCCGGGCACGGTGAGCTCGCAGTTGCCGCCCTGCTCGCCTGCCATGTCGACGATGACGCTGCCCGGCTTCATGCTTTGCACCATCTCGGCGGTGATCAGCTTCGGCGCCGGCTTGCCCGGAATCAGCGCGGTGGTGATGATGATGTCCGCGTCCTTGGCCTGCTTGGCGTACATCTCGCGCTGCGCCTGCTGGAAGCCTTCGCTCATCACCTTGGCGTAGCCGCCGCCGCCGGAGCCTTCTTCCTCGTAGTCGACCTTGACGAACTCGCCGCCCAGCGACACCACCTGGTCGGCGACCTCGGCGCGCGTGTCGTTGGCGCGCACGATCGCACCCAGGTTGGCCGCAGTGCCGATGGCGGCCAGGCCGGCCACGCCGGCCCCGGCGACGAAGACCTTGGCCGGCGGGATCTTGCCGGCGGCCGTGATCTGGCCGTTGAAGAAGCGGCCGAAGGCGTTGGCCGCCTCGATCACCGCGCGGTAGCCGCTGATGCCGGCCATCGAGGTCAGCGCGTCCATCTTCTGCGCGCGCGACAGCTGGCGCGGCAGCGAGTCGATGGCCAGCACGGTCGCCTTGCGCTGCGCCAGCTGCTGCATCAGTTCGGGGTTCTGCGCCGGCCAGATGAAGCCGATCAGCGTGCCGCCTTCGCGCAGCAGCCCCACTTCGTCCGGGCCCGGCGCGCGCACCTTGAAGACGATGTCCGATGTCGCCCAGAGTTCGGCCGCCGTGCCCACCACCTCGGCGCCGGCGGCGCGGTAGGTGTCGTCGGCGAAATTCGCCGCATCGCCGGCGCCGCTTTCCACCGCCACGGCGAAGCCCAGCTTGATCAGCTTTTCCACCACGTCGGGCACGGTAGCGACACGCTTTTCCTCGTCCGCCGTCTCCTTCGGAACTCCAATGCGCATGGGTCTTCTCCTCGCGTAGGTCGTTGTTGGGTGAAACCCGGCGAAGCTAACACAATACGTGCCCGCAGCCGGACTGGCTGCACTCAGCGCGGCATCCATCGGCGCGTGATATCCAGGCCAGCTGCGTCGCCGCCGCGCCCCGCTGGGGTGGTCAGGCATTGCCGACCACGCGGCCGGGCAGCGCCACCCGCTGGCCCTGCCGAGCACCGATCCCTGCGTCGATGCCGGTGGGTCGGCGTTCTGATCGCCCGCAGGGCGGGCGCTGCCCGGCCCGCCCCCCGCGGCGGTCAAGGCAACTCGGGACGGCCCTGCGTTGCCTTAGGAGCCCGCGCAGTCGCGCCGCGCCGCCACCCAGCGCAGCAAGGCCTGCTGCAGCTGCGGCGCGTCGATCGGCTTGGTCAGGAAGTCGTTCATGCCCGCAGCCAACGCCTCGTCGCGCTCGCTCACCAGCGCGGCCGCGGTCAAGGCGATGATCGGCAGCTGCTCGCGGCTGAAGGAGCGGCGCAACACGCGGGTGGCTTCGTGGCCGCTCATCACCGGCATCTGCACGTCCATCAGCACGGCGTCGTACGGCGCGCCGCTCTGCGCCCGATGCTGCACCGCCCGCACCGCCTGCTGACCGTCGCTGGCCTGCTCGATGCGCACGCCCCACTGCTCGAGCATGGCCGCGGCGATGAGCATGTTGACCGGGTTGTCCTCGACCATCAACACCGACGCGCCCTCGAGCGAGCCGTGCGGCGGCATCTCGGCCGCCAGGTCCGGCACCGGCACGGTGGTGGCCGGCAACGGCAGCTCGGCCCAGAAGCAGCTGCCTTCGCCCGGGCGGCTGTGCACGCCGACTTCGCCGCCCATCAGCGTGGCCAGCTCGCGGCAGATCGAAAGGCCGAGGCCCGAGCCGCCATAGCGCCGCGTGGTGGACTCGTCGGCCTGGGTAAACGGACGGAACAACCGCGCCTGCGTCGGCTCGTCGATGCCCGGCCCGGTGTCGTGCACCTCGAAGCGCACGCGTTCGGCGTCCAGACGCTGCGCCCGCAGCCGCACCTCGCCCCTCGAGGTGAACTTCAGCGCATTGCCGAGAAAATTGTTGAGGATCTGCCGGGTGCGCAGCACATCGCCCGTGACCATGCCTTCGGCCCCTTCGCCCAGCTCCAGACGCAGCGCGATCGGTTTCGGCTCGGCCAGGGTGACATGGGTGCGCTGCATGCCGCGCAGCAACTCGCCCAGGTCGAAGGCCTTGGCCTCGAGTTCGAGCTTGCCGGCTTCGATCTTCGACAGATCGAGCACGTTGGCGATGATGTCCGAGAGTGCCTGCGCCGCGTCGCCCATCTGGGCCAGGTATTGGCGCCGCCGCTCTTCGGCCGTCTCGGCGGACGCCGCCATGCGCGCCAGGCCGATCAGCTGGTTCAACGGCGTGCGCAGCTCGTGGCTGGTGTTGGCCAGGAAGGCGCTCTTGGCGCGGTTGGCCGCCTCGGCCGCGTCGCGGGCACGGGCCAGCGCCTGTTCGACCTGGCGCCGCTCGGTGATGTCCTCGACGATCCAGATCGTGCCGCCCTTGGCGGGATGGCTGGGGTCGATGGCCTTGCCGGTGACGCGCCCAAGAAAGGTACTGCCGTCGAAACGCCGCGCCTGGATTTCGATCTCGGCCGACTCGCCGCGTGCCAGCAAGGGCCCCAACGTGGCGCCGATGCGCTGATAGTCCTCGTCGCTGTCCCAGACCACCCGCCCGCTCTGCCCGATCAAGGCCCCGCTCGGCCAGCCGTACATCTGCTCGAAGCGCGGGTTGGTGATCACGAAGCGCTGGTCGCGGGTGACGGCGATGCCGATCGAGGCGTTCTGCAGGATCGCCTCGCGCTGCAGCCGCTCGCGCTCGGCCTCGCTGACGTCGCGGGCGTTGATCACCAGGTACTCGCGCCGGTCCATCGCGAAGCGCGCGCCCGAAACCAGCATCGACAGCGTGCCGCCGCTCTTGGTGGCGAACTCGGTGGGCATGCCCTGCACCTGGCCCTGGTCGCGGATGGCGGCGACGAAGCGCTCGCGGACCTGCGGGTTGCGCCAGATGCCCAACTCCACCGAAGTGCGCCCCACCACCTCGGCGGCGCTGTAGCCGGTCTGGCGCTCGAAGCTGCGGTTGACCATCGCATAGCGGCCAGTCTGCAGGTCGGTCAGCGTGATGACGTCCGGGCTGGTGGCCACCAGGTGCGACAGCATGGCCTCGGAGCGGCGCACTGCGTCCTCGGCCTTCTTGCGCTCGGTGTCGTCGACGAAGATCGACAGCACCGCCGGCCCGTCGGGCGTGTCCAGGTGCACGCCGGTGGCGCGCACGACGATGCGGCGCCCCTGCTGGCCGGTGAGGCGGAACTCGGCCACGGGCAGCGCCTCGCCGGCCCCCATCTGCTGCAGCGATTCGAGGCGCCGGCGCGCGCGTTCGCGCGAGTCGCCGCCCTCGAACACCGCCAGCAGGTCCTGGCCGACCATGGCCTGCAGGTCGGCAAAGTCGAACATGTCCAGCGCCGCCGGGTTGGCATCGAGCACCCGCCCCTGCGTGTGCAGCACCAGCGGCGTCGGGATGCACGTGAACAGCTCCAGGTAGCGCGATTCGGTGGCCACCAGCGCCTGACGTGCATGCACGTCGGCGCTGACGTCGCGGGCCACGCCCCAGTAGCCCAGGAACCCGGCCTGCGCCGGCTGGCGCGGCTCGCCGCTGACCAGGAAGTGCCGCACCTGCACCGGCGCGCCCAGCCATTGCACCGGCAGGTCGCGGAAGGGCTCGCGCGCCTCGAGGTGGGCGCGCAGCAGGTCCAGCGTGTCGTCGTCGACGCCGAACTCGGGCAGTTCCCAGGGCACCTGGCCGATGGCGGTGGTCGCGCCCATCGAAGCGCTCGCGCGGCCCTGGCGCTTGAAGGTGACCAGCCGGTACTGCTCGTCGATCTCCCAGTAGGCGTCAGCGGCGATGGTCAGCAGGCCGCGGAAGCGCTGCTCGCGCTCCTCGGCCGAACGCACGTAGCCCGAGACCACGCGCGACACCAGCAGCCCGCCGGCCAGGCCGGTGCCGATGACGATGATGTGGATCAGCGTGCGCAGGCCCAGGCTTTCGTTCGACACCGCGGCATTGCCCACAGGCAGCCACTGGCGATACTGCGCGTAGGCCAGGCTCAGCACCACCAGCGCGCTGAAGCCCGCCACCAGCACGCCCAAGCGCAGCCCGGCGACCGCGCAGACCATGCAGCTCATCAGCCCGAAGAAGCCGATGCCGGGCCCGGCGATGCCCCAGTCGAGCAGCGTCACGGCCAGCGTGATCACCGCGATCGACGAGATGACCACCAGCGCCACCCTGTCTTCCGTGCGGGCGGCGCCGGCGCGCATCGAGGCCGCGGCCAGCGCGCCCAGCGCGCAGAAGGCCAGCACCAGCGGCCAGCGCGCACCCGGCGCTGTGCCGGTGGGCAGGACCATGAAGACCAATGCGGCGAGCAGCGCCACGACCGCCGCCGTGCCGAAGAAATGCCGGCTGATGATGTACCGAACCGCGCGCTGCGCTTCGGCGTCGTCGATCAACGCGGGGGGTGATGGGGCCAGTGCGGGCTTCACGACCGGTGGGGTCCTCGCCGACGTCTTGTGCAAGTCGGCAAGTTTGGCGCCAAGGGCAGGCACGTGCAGCCTCGTTTTCCCCGCCCGGGGGTATCAGTTC
This sequence comes from uncultured Pseudomonadota bacterium, assembly GCA_963818005.1. Classification (GTDB taxonomy): domain Bacteria; phylum Pseudomonadota; class Gammaproteobacteria; order Burkholderiales; family Burkholderiaceae_C; genus Rubrivivax. The sequence goes on along the minus strand of CAWFQP010000049.1, from coordinate 42,648 downwards.
ACGCCGCGCGCGGCATTCAGCTGCAGGCGTGTGGCCTGCGCCACGCGGCGGGCGGCCTCGGCGAAGTCGGCCTCGGCCGAGGCATAGAGGATGGCGCGCGAGGAACTGACGATGATCGGCCCGCCTTCGCGCCAGCCGGCGCGCACCGTCGCCTCGGCATCACCGCCCTGCGCGCCGATGCCCGGGATGCAGCAGCGGCAGCGTCGGCGCCAGCTCGCGCACCCGCGCGATCTCGCCCGGGTAGGTGGCGCCGACCACCAGCCCGAGCTGGCCGCCGGCATTCCACGGCCCCGCCGCCAGCCGGGCGACGTGCTCGTAGAGCAGTTCGCCGCTGGCCAGGCGTTGAGCCTGCAGGTCGCTGCCGCCGGGGTTGGAGGTGCGGCACAGCAGGATCAGGCCCTTGTCGGGGTAGCGCAGGTAAGGCTCGATCGAATCGAAGCCCATGAAGGGCGACAGCGTCAGCGCGTCGGCGCGGTAGCGCTCGAAGGCCTCGCGCGCGTACTGCTCGGCGGTGGCGCCGATGTCGCCGCGCTTGGCGTCCAGGATCACCGGCACGCCCGGCGCGACGCGGTGGATGTGCGCGATCAGCCGCTCCAGCGCGTCCTCGGCGCGCTGCGCGGCGAAGTAGGCGATCTGCGGCTTGAAGGCGCAGACCAGGTCCTTGGTGGCGTCGACGATTGCCGAGCAGAAGTCGAAGGTGCGCGAGGCGTCGCCTGCCAGTCGGCGGGGAACTTCGCGGTTCCGGCTCCGGGTCCAGCCCGACGCACAGCATCGAGTCGTTGGCCTGCTGCGCCTGGCGCAGCATGTCGGTGAACTTCATGCCCGGCCCATTAGACGCGCCGCGCCAGCGTGGCCGCCAGGCCGGTGTAGCCGGCCGGCGTCAGCGCCAGCAGCCGCTTCTTGTCGGCCGCGGGCAGCTCCAGCGAGGCGACGAACCTGCGCATCGCCGCCGCGGTGATGGCCTTGCCGCGCGTCATCTTCTTCAGCTGCTCGTAGGGGTTGGGCAGGCCGTGGCGGCGCATCACCGTCTGCACCGCTTCGGCCAGCACTTCCCAGGACGCGTCCAGGTCGGCGGCCAGCGCCGCCTCGTTGACCTGCAGCTTGTCCAGCCCGCGCCGCAGGCTGTCGACGCCCAGCAGCGTGTAGCCCAGCGCCACGCCCATGTTGCGCAGCACGGTGCTGTCGCTCAGGTCGCGCTGCAGGCGGCTGATCGGCAGCTTCTGGCTCAGGTGCGCGAGCAGCGCGTTGGCCAGGCCGAAGTTGCCTTCGGCATTCTCGAAGTCGATCGGGTTGACCTTGTGCGGCATGGTGCTGCTGCCGATCTCGCCCTCCTTCAGCCGCTGCTTGAAGTAGCCCAGCGACACATAGGCCCAGACATCGCGCGCCCAGTCGATGAGGATGGTGTTGCAGCGCGCGAAGGCGTCGAACAGCTCGGCCATGTAGTCGTGCGGCTCGATCTGGATGGTGTGCGGGTTGAAGCTCAGGCCCAGGCGCTTTTCGACCACCTGGCGGCGAAGGCCTCCCAGTCCACGTCCGGATAGGCGGCCAGGTGCGCGTTGTAGTTGCCGACTGCACCGTTCATCTTGGCCCGCAGCGGCACGGCGGCGATGCGCTGGCGCGCGGTCGCCAGCCGCGCGACGACGTTGGCCACCTCCTTGCCCAGCGTCGTCGGGCTGGCGGTCTGGCCGTGGGTGCGGCTCAACATCGACACGTCGGCCAGCGCGTGCGCCATGGTGCGCAGCTTGTCGATCAGCGCGTCCAGCGCCGGCAGCAGCACCTCCGCGCGCGCGCTCTTCAGCATCAGCGCATGGCTGGTGTTGTTGATGTCCTCGCTGGTGCAGGCGAAGTGCACGAACTCGGCTGCGGCCGACAGCTCGGCATCGCCGTTGAAACCCGCCTTGATCCAGTACTCCACGGCCTTGACGTCGTGGTTGGTGGTGCGCTCGATGTCCTTGATGGCCTGCGCGTCGGCGGGCGTGAAGCCGGCGACGCGGCGGCTCAACCGGTAGCGCGCCGCGCGGCCCAGCGGCTTGAACTCGGCCAGCCCGGCATCGGACAGCGCGATGAACCATTCCACCTCCACCTTCACGCGGCGATGCATCAGCCCGAATTCGCTGAGCAATGGCCGCAGCGGTGCCACCTTCGAGGCATAACGGCCGTCGAGCGGCGACAGCGCGGACAGGGCAGACAGTTCCATGGAGCGGCAGGCCGCGATGCGGCCCGCAAGGCGTTGGCGAAAAGCGAAGGATTCTAGGCGGGCGGTCCCGGCAACAGCATCGAGCGCAGCACCATGTCGACCAGCTGCGCCTCGGCGATGGCCAGGTCCTCGCGCTCCAGCCGCGGCTTGCCCAGCACCAGGCATACCTGGGTCGCGAAGTCGGCATAGGCCTGCGTGGCGGCCCACAGCACCACCATCAGGTGGCGCGCGTCCACCGGCCGGCACCAGCCCTTGTCGGCCCAGCGGCGGAACTGCGCCGCGTCGGCTTGCAAGGCCGGGATGACGCGGCGCTCGATCTCGTCGGCGAAATGCGGCGCCCCGGCGATCACCTCGTTGGCATAGATGCGCGAGTCGTCCGGGTGCTCGAAGGAAAAGCGCAGCTTGCCCGAGATGTATTCGCGCAGCGCCGCGGCCGGGTCGTCCTCGCGCTGGCTCAGCGCGTCCATGTACGACAGCCAGACGTCGAGCACCCCGCCGAGCACCGCGCGGTACAGCAGTTCCTTGCGCGGGTAGTAGTACAGCAGGTTCTGTTTGGACAACCCGGCGGCGGCGGCGATGCGGTCGATCGACACGCCGCGGTAGCCCTGCTGCGCAAACAGCGGCTTGGCGACGCGCAGGATGCGCTGCTCGATTTCGGTTCGCTGCGGCGCCGGCGTGCTGCGCGCGCCGGCTCGGTCGCGGAGCTCTGGCATGTGGCTTGCGAGGGGTTTAGGTGCAAATCAGGATGGGCATGCCCCGCGGCGCTGAGCTAGATTGCCCGGAGTTTACCAAGTGGTAAAACACGGCTTCGATGCACCGGCAACGGGCCCCAACAGCGGAAGACAGTGCACCATGAGCAACCCTTCGGTTCCGCCGCCCCTGGCAGCCGGCCGCCTGTCGCAGGCCGAATACGCGCGCAACTTCGCCGACGCCCACCCGCCGCTGAGCGCCGTGCAGGCGTTGCTGGAGGCCGAACGCTGCTACTACTGCTTCGACGCGCCCTGCACGGCGGCCTGCCCCACCGGCATCGACATCCCGAGCTTCATCGCGCGCATTGCGCAGGGCAACCTGCGTGGTGCCGCGCGCGGCATCCTGGAAGAAAACGTGCTCGGCGGCATGTGTGCCCGCGTCTGCCCGACCGAGGTGCTGTGCGAACAGGCCTGCGTGCGCTGTACGCAGGAGGACAAGCCGGTCGAGATCGGACTGCTGCAGCGCCATGCCACCGACGCCTATTTCGCCCAGCCGGGCGCGCCGCTGTTCACGCGCGCGCCGGCCAGCGGCAAGCGTGTGGCGGTGGTCGGCGCCGGCCCGGCCGGGCTGGCCTGTGCGCACCGGCTGGCGCTGCTGGGCCATGCGGTGACGCTGTTCGACGACAAGCCCAAGCTCGGCGGGCTCAATGAATACGGCCTGGCCACCTACAAGACGGTGGACGGCTTCGCGCAGAAGGAAATCAACTGGCTGCTGTCCATCGGCGGCATCGAGGTCAAGCCGCAGCACAGCCTGGGCCGCGACATGTATCTGGACACATTGGCCAAGGACTACGACGCGGTCTTCCTGGGCCTGGGCCTGGCGGGTGTCAATACCCTGGGCATTGCCGAGCCGGTGGACGCCGCGGCGCGGCCGGCGGTGGACTTCATCGCCGAACTGCGCCAGGCCGCCTCGCCGGCCGACGTGCCGGTGGGTCGGCGCGTGGTGGTCATCGGCGGCGGCATGACCGCGGTGGATGCCGCGGTGCAGAGCAAGCTGCTCGGCGCCGAGGACGTGACCATGGTCTACCGCCGCGGCCCCGAAGCCATGTCGGCCAGCGAATACGAGCAGCAATGGGCGCAGAAGAACGGCGTGCGCATCAAGCACTGGGGCGCGCCGCAGCAGATGTTGATTGCCGACGGCCGGCTGCTGGGGGTGCGCTTCGCACGCACGGCGATGCAGGGCGAGCGGCTGGTGGTGACGGACGAGCACTTCGATGTCGAGGCCGACATGGTGCTCACCGCCATCGGCCAGAGCTTCGAGGCCAAGCCGCTGGGCGTGTCTTTGGCGCTGCAGGACGGGCGCATCGCCACCGACGCCGTGGGCCGCAGCTCGAACCCGAAGATCTGGGCCGGCGGCGACTGCCGGCATGGCGGCCGCGACCTGACGGTCGAAGCGGTGCAGCACGGCAAGCTGGCCGCCGCATCCATCGATGCCGCCCTGCGGGCCTGAAGGAGACAGACCATGGCCGACCTGAGCACCACCTTCTGCGGCATCAAGAGCCCGAACCCCTTCTGGCTGGCCAGCGCGCCGCCCACCGACAAGGAGTACAACGTGCGCCGCGCCTTCGAGGCCGGCTGGGGCGGCGTGGTCTGGAAGACGCTGGGCGAGGAGGGCCCGCCGATCGTCAACGTCAACGGCCCGCGCTACGAAGCGTTGCTGTCGGACCAGCGGCGCGTCATCGGCTTCAACAACATCGAGCTGATCACCGACCGGCCGCTGCAGATCAACCTGGACGAAATCCGCCGAGTCAAGCGCGACTGGCCCGACCGCGCGCTGGTGGTGTCGCTGATGGTGCCCTGCGAGGAAGGCGCGTGGAAGGCGATCCTTCCCATGGTCGAGGACACCGGCTGCGACGGCGTGGAGCTGAACTTCGGCTGCCCGCACGGCATGAGCGAGCGCGGCATGGGCTCGGCCGTGGGCCAGGTGCCGGAGTACATCGAGATGGTGACGCGCTGGTGCAAGCAGCTACACCAAGCTGCCGGTGATCGTGAAGCTCACGCCCAACATCACCGACATCCGCCATCCGGCACGCGCCGCCCATGCCGGCGGCGCCGACGCGGTGAGCCTGATCAACACCATCAACTCGGTGATGGGCGTGAACCTGGCCACCATGCGCATGAGCCCCAACGTCGGCGGCATGGGTTCGCATGGCGGCTACTGCGGGCCGGCGGTCAAGCCGATCTCGCTGAACATGGTGGCCGAGATCGCGCGCGACCCGGCCACCGCCGGGCTGCCGATCAGCGGCATCGGCGGCATCACCACCTGGCGCGACGCCGCCGAGTTCATCGCGCTGGGCTGCGGCACGGTGCAGGTGTGCACCGCGGCGATGGTCTACGGCTTCAAGATCGCGCAGGACCTGTGCGACGGGCTGTCGAACTTCATGGACGAGCAGGGCTACCGCAGCGTCGAACAGATGGTCGGCCTGGCCGTGCCCAGCATCACCAACTGGAACCAGCTGAACCTGAATCACATCGAGAAGGCCGTCATCAACCAGGATCTGTGCATCCAGTGCGGCCGCTGCCACGTGGTCTGCGAGGACACCTCGCACCAGGCCATCAGCGCGACGAAGAACGGCCAGCGCCACTTCGAGGTGATGGAAGAAGAATGTGTGGGCTGCAACCTGTGCGCGTCGATCTGCCCGGTGCCGGGCTGCATCAGCATGAAGGCACTGCAGCCGGGCGAGGTGGACAAGCGCACCGGGCTGGTCGTCTCCGGCGCCTACGCCAACTGGACCACGCACCCGAACAACCCGGCGCGCGCATGAAGCCTCGTCGCACCGCTCCAGGAGGCTTCGCGCCAGGCGCCTCGGGGGCTTCATGAAACCTGTGGAGACGGGTGTCGGCTTGCGGCCGGTGGTCGAAGTGCGCGAGATGTCGGTGCGCTTCGCCGGCACGCCGCCAGTGACCGCGCTCGACCGCGTCAGCCTGGACATTGCCGAGGGCGAGTTCATCTCGCTGATCGGCCCGTCGGGCTGCGGCAAGACCACGCTGCTGCGCGTCATCGCCGATCTGGAGCAGGCCAGCTCGGGCCGTGTGATGGTCAACGGCATGAGCTCGCGCGATGCGCGGCTGGCGCGCGCCTACGGCTATGTATTCCAGGCGCCGGCCCTGTTCCCGTGGCGCACGGTGCTGGCGAACGTGACGCTGCCGCTGGAAGTGCAGGGCGTGCCGCGCGAACGCTCGCGCGAGACGGCGCGCATGCAGCTCGAACGCGTGGGGTTGAAGGGCTTCGAGGGCAAGTACCCGTGGCAGCTGTCGGGCGGCATGCAGCAGCGTGTGTCGATCGCGCGTGCGCTGGGCTTCGAACCCAAGCTGCTGATGATGGACGAGCCCTTCGGCGCGCTCGACGAGATCACGCGCGACCGACTCAACGAGCAGTTGCTGCGGCTGTGGGAGCGTGAACGGCGCACGGTGATCTTCGTCACGCACTCGATCCCCGAGGCCGTGTTCCTGTCCTCGCGCATCGTCGTCATGTCGCCACGGCCTGGGCGCATCGTCGAGGTCATCGACATCGCATCTGCCCGCAGACCGCACGCTGGACATCCGCGAAACAACGGAGTTCATCGACATCGCGCACCGTGTGCGCGTTGCGCTGCATGAGGCCCATGACTGACGAGGCCCACCCCCGCAGCGCCTTCGGCGCTCCCCCTCAAGGGGGCAACGCCAGCGGCCCGGCAAGCGCGGTTCCGCGGCGTTCGCTCGAAGGGGTGCGGCACCGATTTGCACCGGTGCTCAGCGTGCTGGTCGCGCTGGGGGTCGTCTGGTACGCCGCCGCGGCCTGGCTGAATGCGCCGCAGGTCATCGAGCGGGTGCTCGCCGACCAGCCGGGCTGGGGTCTTTCCGACCTGCTGCCGCTGACCTGGAGCATGCAGCGGCCGGTGCTGCCGGCGCCACAGCAGATCGTGCTGGACATGTGGCGCTCGATCGTCGACTGGCCGCTCGATTCGCCGCGCAGCCTGCTCTTCCACACCGGCGTGACGGCAGCCTCCACGCTGGTCGGCTTCGTCATGGGCACGCTGCTCGGCCTGTGCCTGGCGGTGGCGATCGTGCACTCGCGCACGCTGGACCGCAGCCTGTTCCCCTGGATCATCGCCTCGCAGACGGTGCCGGTGCTGGCGATCGCGCCGATCGTCATCGTCGCGCTCGGCAGCATGGGGCTGACGGGCGTGTTTCCGAAGTCGGTGATCTCGATGTACCTGTGCTTCTTCCCGGTGACGGTGGCGATGGTCAAGGGCCTGCGCTCGCCCGGCGTGATGGAGCTGGAGCTGATGCACACCTACGCGGCAAGCGCCGGCCACACCTTCTGGAAGCTGCGCGTGCCGGCTTCGCTGCCCTTCCTCTTCCCTTCCTTGCGGGTGGGCATTGCCGCGGCGCTCGTCGGCGCCATCGTCGCCGAGCTGCCCACCGGCGCGCAGGCCGGGCTGGGCGCGCGGCTGCTCACCGGCTCGTACTACGGCAACACGGTGCAGATCTGGTCGGCGCTGGTGATGTCGGCGCTGCTGGGCCTGGCGCTGACGGGTGCCGTGGCCTGGGCCCAAAAGCTGCTCACGCCCGGAGGCAGGACGTGAACGCGCTGCTCGCCCTGCTCAGCCTGGCCGGGGCCTGGGCGGCGCTGCAGCTGCAGGGGGGCGTGGCGCTGGCGGGGCAGCCCTGGCGCTGGGCCTTCTTCGTGCTGCTGATCGTGCTGGCTGCGCTGGCCGTGGCCACGCTGCGCCGGCTTTCGGCGCTGGACCCCAAGGGCTGGCAGGTGCGCTTTGCCACGCCGCTGCTCTTCGGCTGCTGGGTGCTGCTGTTCTGGGAGCTGCTGACGCGGGGTTTCGACGTGCCCAAGGTGCTGCTGCCGGCACCCACGGTGGTCGTGGTCCTCGCTGCTGCAGGGCGCGCCGACGCTGCAGGCCGACTTCGTGCAGACGGTGCTGCATTCGGTGCTGATCGGCCTGGCGCTGGGCTCCGGCCTGGGCTTCGTGGTCGGCGTGCTGATCGACCGCAGCCCCTTCCTGCAGCGCGGGCTGCTGCCGGTGGCCGCCCTGGCCAGCACCGTGCCGCTGGTCGGCGTGGCGCCGATCATGGTGATGTGGTTCGGCTTCGACTGGCACAGCAAGGCCGCGGTGGTGGTGGTGATGACCGTCTTCCCGATGCTGGTCAACACCCTGGCCGGGCTGGCCGCCTCCGGCCACATGGAGCGCGACCTGATGCGCAGCTACGGCGCCGGCTACTGGCGCACGCTGTTCAGCCTGCGCATTCCGATGGCGCTGCCCTTCATCTTCAACGCGCTGAAGATCAACTCGACATTGGCCTTGATCGGTGCCATCGTGGCGGAATTCTTCGGCTCGCCGGTGTCGGGGCTGGGATTCCGCATCAGCACCGAGGCGGCGCGGCTGAACATGGGGCTGGTGTGGGCGGCCATCGTCGTCGCCGCCGTGGCCGGCTCGCTGCTGTACGCGGCGCTCGAATGGGTGGAGCGGCGCAGCACCTTCTGGCACCCGTCGATCCGCATGGGATGATGTTCGTTCAAACTGCCGCGAGGCCAACCAAAGAGGAGTTCAAGTCGATGCGCAAGACCACCGTTCTGATGTCGCTGCTGCTGGCGGCCGGCGCCGCCGCCGCGCAGGAGAAGGTCACCGTGCAGCTGAAATGGCTGCCGCAGGCCCAGTTTGCCGGCTATTACGTGGCTGCGGCCAAGGGCTTCTACAAGGACGCGGGGCTGGACGTCACGGTCAAGCCCGGCGGCCCGGACATCGCCCCGGCGCAGGTGCTGGCGGCCAACGGCGCCGACGTCACGGTGGACTGGATGCCCAGCGCGCTGGCCGCGCGCGAGGCCGGCGTGCCGATGGTCAACGTGGCGCAGATCTTCAACCGCAGCGGCCTGATGCTCACCTGCAAGAAGGCCAGCGGCGTGAGCACGCCCAAGGACTTCAAGGGCAAGACGCTGGGCGTGTGGTTCGGCGGCAATGAATACCCCTTCCTCAGCTGGATGGGCACGCTGGGCCTCAAGACCAGCGGCGCCAACCCCGACGTCAAGGTGCTGAAGCAGGGCTTCAACGTCGACCCGCTGCTGCAGAACCAGGCCGCCTGCGTCTCGACGATGATCTACAACGAGTACTGGCAGATCATCGACGCCGGCGTCAAGCCCGACCAGTTGGTCACCTTCCCCTATGAGGACCAGGGCGTGGCCACGCTGGAAGACGGCCTGTACGCGCTGGCGCCGAAGCTCAAGGACCCGGCCTTCGTCGCCCGGCTGGGCAAGTTCGTCGCCGCCTCGATGAAGGGCTGGGAGTACGCGCTGAAGAACCAGGACGAGGCGGTGAAGATCGTGCTCGCGGCCGATGCCTCGGGCGGCTCCACCGCCGCGGTGCAGAAGCGCCAGCTGGAGAACGTGGCCAAGCTGATCACCGTGGCCAACGGGCCGAAGATGGGTTTCCTGGAGCCGACCGCCTATCAGCGCACGGTGAAGGTGCTGTTGGCCGGCGGCAGCGACCCGGTGATCAAGAAGGACCCGGGCGCCGAGGCATGGACGCACGCCGTCTGGAACAAGGCCACCGGAAAGTAAGGAGCGCGCCATGAGCCTGTTGATCCGCGGCGGCACCGTCGTCAATGCCGACTTGAGCCAGCGTGCCGACGTGCTGTGCGAAGGCGGCCTCATCCGGGCGGTCGGTCCGGATCTTCAGGCTCCCGCCGGCGCCGAGGTGGTGGATGCCGGCGGTGCGCTGGTCATGCCCGGCGGCATCGACCCGCACACCCACATGCAGCTGCCCTTCATGGGCACGGTGGCGGTGGACGACTTCTACGACGGCACAGCGGCCGGCCTGGCTGGCGGCACGACGACGATCATCGACTTCGTCATCCCGGCGCCGCAGGAGCCGCTGATCGACGCCTACAGGAAGTGGCGCGGCTGGGCCGAGAAGGCGGCGTCCGACTACGCCTTCCACGTCGCCGTCACCTGGTGGGACGAGTCGGTGCACCGCGACATGGGCACGTTGGTGCACGACGAGGGCGTCACCAGCTTCAAGCACTTCATGGCCTACAAGAACGCCATCATGTGCGACGACGAGACGCTGGTGAACAGCTTCAAGCGCGCGCTCGAACTCGGCGCCATCCCCACCGTGCATGCCGAGAACGGCGAGCTGGTCTACCTGCTGCAGGCCGAAGTCGCGAAGATGGGCATCACCGGCCCCGAGGGCCACCCGCTGAGCCGCCCGCCGATGGTCGAGGGCGAGGCGGCCAACCGCGCCATCGCCATCGCCGAGGTGCTGGGCGTGCCGATCTACGTGGTGCACGTGTCGTGCATCGAATCGGCCGAGGCCATCGCCCGTGCCCGCGCGCGCGGCCAGCGCGTCTTCGGCGAGGTGCTGGCCGGGCACCTGACCATCGACGACAGCGTCTACCGCGACCCCGATTTCGCGACGGCCGCGGCGCACGTGATGAGCCCGCCGTTCCGGCCCAAGGGCCATCAGGAAATGTTGTGGCGCGGCCTGCAGGCCGGCAGCCTGCACACCACCGCCACCGACCACTGCGTGTTCTGCGCGCCGCAGAAGGCGGCCGGCAAGGCCAACTTCGCACAGATCCCCAACGGCTGCGGCGGTGTCGAGGAGCGGCTGGCAGTGCTGTGGGACGGCGGCGTCAACGCCGGACGGCTGACGCCAAACGAGTTCGTCGCCGTGACCTCGACCAACGCCGCGCGCATCTTCAACTTGTACCCGCGCAAGGGGCTGGTCGCCGCAGGTGCCGATGCCGACCTGGTGGTGTGGGACCCTGCGGCCGCGAAGACGATTTCAGTGAAGACGCAGCGCAGCAAGGTCGACTACAACATCTTCGAAGGCCGCCAGGTGCGCGGCCTGCCAGTGGCCACCGTCAGCCAGGGCAAGCTGGTCTATACCAAGGGCGAGTTGCGCACCGTGCAGGGGGCAGGGCGCTACCTGAAGCGGCCGGCCTTCGGCGCCAACTTCGACGCCGTCAAGCGCCGGGCCGAGACGCTGGCGCCGACGGCGGTGGCCCGTTAGGAGCGCCGCCATGCACGGGGGACTGACGCCGTGGCTGCCGCTGGTGGCAGCGTGCAGCACCGTGCCGGTGGCGGCCGACCCGGTCGCCACCGCCCCGTCGTACACGCAGGCGCTGCAGGACTGGCGCCAGCCCGAGCAACTGAGCGCCTGGGCGGGGCAGCGCTTCAGCTACGACCCGGCGCGTGCGCTGCAATTCTCGGCCACGCAACGCAGTGTCTCGACAGCGCCGGCCATCGCTGAGCCGGCAGCCTTCTTCGATGCGCCGGTCGGCGTATGCCTCGATCTGTCGCGCTTCGCGGTGGAGACCCTGCGCCAGATCGCCCCGCAAGCTGAAGCGCGCTACCTGATGATCGAGTTCGAGCCGGTCACGCTGAACGGCCATACGCTGCGCCTGCACTGGATCGCCTCGTTCCGGCGCGATGGGCAGATCTTCTTCTTTGCCGATTCCGAGCGCCCCGGCCACATTGCCGGACCCTATGCCACGGCCCAGACCTTCATCGGCGACTACGCCGCCTATCGCGGCCGGCCCGTGCTGCGATTTCTCGAGCTGGATTCGCTCCAGCGCCAGCCGCGCACGCTGGCCTCGCAGCGCCCCGAGGCGCGCTGAAGCCGACCGTTCGCACCCTGCCCTGTTGAAAGGAGCATTCGATGGACACCAAGGTGAAGGTAGACATTGCCAAGCTGCGCATCGACGGCGAGCGCCTCTGGGCGTCGCTGATGGAGCTGGCGCAGATCGGCGCCACGCCGAAGGGTGGCGTGTGCCGCCTGACGCTGACCGACCTGGACAAGCAGGGCCGCGACCTGGTGAGCCAATGGGCACGCGAAGCCGGCATGAGCATCACCATCGACAAGATCGGCAACGGCTTCCTGCGCCGCGCCGGCCGCGACAACAGCCTGCCGCCGGTCGTCACCGGCAGCCACATCGACACCCAGCCCACCGGCGGCAAGTTCGACGGCAACTACGGCGTGCTGGCCGGGCTGGAGGTGGTGCGCACGCTCAACGACCATGGCATCCAGACCGAAGCGCCGATCGAGGTGGCCTGGTGGACCAACGAGGAAGGCTCGCGCTTCGTGCCGGTGATGATGGGCTCGGGCGTCTTCGCCAAGGCCTTCACGCTGGAACACGCCTATGCGGCCAGGGACAGCGAAGGCAAGTCGGTCAAGGACGAACTGCAGCGCATCGGCTACATCGGCGACGAGGCGCCGGGCGCGCACCCGATCGGCTGCTACTTCGAGACGCACATCGAGCAGGGCCCGGTGCTCGAGGATCACGACAAGACCATCGGCGTGGTGACGGGCGTGCTCGGCATCCGCTGGTACGACTGCACCGTCACCGGCATGGAGGCCCATGCCGGCCCGACGCCGATGGCCCTGCGCAAGGATGCGCTGCAGGTGGCGACCCGGCTGATGCAGGAGGTGGTGGCCTGCGCCCACCGCCACCCGCCGCACGGCCGCGGCACGGTGGGCATGGTCAACGTGTTCCCGAACAGCCGCAACGTCATCCCCGGCCGAGTCAAGTTCAGCATCGATTTGCGCAATGCCAGCGATGCGCTGTGCGACGCGATGGATGCCGACATTCGCGCCGTGGCGGCAAAGCTCAGCGCGGAGACCGGTCTGCCGATCGTCATCGAGCAGGTCTCCGCCTACCCGGCGCAACCCTTTCACCCGGACATGATCGCGGCGGTGCAGGGCGCCGCCACGGCGCTCGGCTACAGCAACATGCCGGCCGTCAGCGGCGCCGGGCATGACGCCGTCTACATGGCGCGGCTGGCGCCGGCCGGCATGATCTTCATCCCCTGCAAGGACGGCATCAGCCACAACGAGATCGAGGATGCCAAGCCAGAGCACATCAGCGCCGGCTGCAACGTGCTGCTGCACGCGATGCTCGAGCGGGCCGGGGTGGCAGGATAGACACGATGGCCGCAGCACAGGCACAGCCTGCGGCGTCTGTGCGCGACGCCCTGTCGCACCCTTGCCAAAGCCCGGCCCGAACGATGACGCTCGCCGAGGCATTCGGCAAGACACGGGGGCCCGGCGAATGAAGCGCCGACCGATCGTGCTGTCCGGTCTGGTCGCGCCCTTGCTGCCGGCACGCACCATGGCGCAGCGCGTCTTTCGCATCGCCTGGCCGGCGAGCGTGCCAATCGCACAATGGCCGCCTTACGCCGTCTTCGTCGACGCGATGCGCGAGCGCGGCTGGGTCGAGGGCACGCACTATGTGGTCGACTCGGCCAGCTACGACGGGCGCGCCGAGCGCATCCCGGCGGTCGTGTCCGAACTGATGGCGCGCCAGCCCGACCTGATCATCGGCAGCGGCACGCCGCCGATGCGCCCGTTGGTGCAGGCGACGAAGACCATCCCGATCGTCATGTTCGCCGTAGGTGACCCGCTCGGGCAGGGTTTCGTCACCAGCCTGGCCCGGCCGGGTGGCAACGTCACCGGCCTGAGCACCCTCGACCACGGCATCCTTGCCAAGCAGTTCGAGCTGCTGCTGCAGGCGGCGCCGCGCGCGCGGCGCGTCGGCGTGGTGCACAACCCCGAACTCGCGCCGCACGTGTTGGGGCTGCGCGATGTCGAGACGGTGGCACAACGCCAGGGCGTGCATGTGCGGGCGCTGGTGATGCGCACGCCGGGCGAGATCGACGCCACTTTCGATGCATTGCAGCGCGAGCAGGTCGAGGCCGTGCACTTCATGTTCCAACCCTTCCTAAACACCGGCGACCGCGCCGCGCGCGTGGCCGCGCTGGCGCTGCAGCGGCGCTGGCCGACGGCGCTTGGCACGGCGACTCAGGTGCGCGCCGGCATCCTGATCGGCTTTGGCTCCAGCAACGAGGACCTGCTGCGCCGGCTGCCGCACTACGTGATCCGCATCCTCGAAGGCACGCCGCCGGGCGAGATGCCGGTGGAGCAGCCGACGCGCTTCTACACGACGCTGAACCTGAAGACCGCCAAGGCGCTGGGCCTGACGCTGTCGCAGACCCTGCTGCTGCAGGCCGACGAATTGATCGAATGAGGCGCCGGCCCTCAGCTCTAGCGCTGTCGCGGCCCAGGCCGCGCCGGTGCGATCGCAGGCCGCCCGAAATGCGACATCATCCTGGCCAGTAGCGCACCCGCCGCGTGGGTTCGCCGATCCACCCCTCCGTCAAACCAGCAAAGGAAACTCCATGAACCTGTCCCGCCGCCTGACCCTTTTGTCGATCACCGCCGCCGCTGCCGCACTGGCCGCCTCGAGCCTGCCCGCCTGGGCGCAGAGCAAGACCAAGGTCGCCGCCATCTACACCGTGCCGGTCGAGCAGCAATGGGTGTCGCGCATCGACAAGGCGCTGAAGGCTGCGGCCGCGCGCGGCGAGATCGAGTACGTGTTCTCCGAGAACGTCAGCAACGCCGACTACGAGCGTGTGATGCGCGGTTATGCCGAGAAAGGCCACCAGCTCATCGTCGGCGAGTCCTTCGCGGTCGAGGCAGCGGCGCGCAAGGTCGCCAAGGACTATCCGAAGGTCAGCTTCGTCATGGGCAGCTCGGGCAAGCCGCAAGAGCCCAATTTCGCCGTCTTCGACAACTACATCCATGAGCCGGCGTATCTCACCGGCATGATCGCCGGCGGCATGAGCAAGAGCAACAAGATCGGCATGGTCGGCGGCTTCCCGATCCCCGAGGTCAACCGGCTGATGAACGCCTTCATGGCCGGCGCCAAGGAAGTCAACCCGAAGGCCGAGTTCATGGTTACCTTCATCAACAGCTGGTTCGACCCGCCCAAGGCCAAGGAAGCCGCCTTCGCGATGATCGACAAGGGCGCGGACGTGATGTACGCAGAACGCTTCGGCGTCAGCGACGCCGCCAAGGAAAAAGGCAAGCTGGCCATCGGCAACGTCATCAACACCCAGGACAAGTACCCCGACACCGTGGTCGCCAGTGCGCTGTGGCACATGGAGCCGACCATCGGCGTGGCGCTCAAGGCAGTGAAGGAAGGCAAGTTCAAGGCCGAGGACCTGGGCAAGTATTCGACGATGCAGTTCAGCGGCAGCGAGCTGGCGCCGCTCGGCACCTTCGAGAAGAAGATCCCCGCCGAGCTGATTGCCAAGGTCAAGGCCAAGGAGAAGGCCATCCTCGACGGCAGCTTCAAGGTGGCTGTGGACGACAACCAGCCCAAGCCGACGGCGAAGTAGGGCAGCGCCTAGAATGCGTTGCAACTGCGACGCATCTTGTTTCCCCCATGAAGACCGCCTCCTTTCCATCGCTGCGTGTGGAGCCCGAGCTTCGGGAGGCTGCCGAGGCCGTTCTGCAGGAAGGCGAAACGCTGTCCGCATTGATCGAGACGGCGGTGCGTGAAACTGTCGAGCGGCGCCGCACCCGCGCCGAGTTCATCGCGCGCGGGTTGGCCTCGCGCGAGGAGGCTCGGCGCACCGGTGTCTACTTTTCGGCGCAGTCGGTGCACGACGAACTGCGCACGATGCTCGCCAAGGCCCGCAAGCGGGTGCGTGGGTGAGCTTTGCCGTCAGGTACAGCGCCAGTGCACGCGAAGACCTGAAGCGGCTGTATGCCTATTTGCTGGATCGCAGCACGACGATCGAAGAACTGGATCTCGCCGAGCGCGCGATCGACACGATCGAAACATCGATCGAAAGCCTGCGCTACTCGCCCTTCATCTACCGCAAGGCCGGTCGCAGCCCGTTCCTGCGTGAGCTGCTGATTCCGTTCGGCCAGAGCGGCTACGTGGCCTTGTTCGAGATCGATGACGCGGCAAGCGTGACGGTTCTGGCGCTGCGGCACCAGCTCGAGGACGACTACCACTGAGCACCGTGACGACATCCCGGCCATGAACCCCGACACCGTGCTTCGCCTGCGCGGCATCACCAAGCGTTTCGGCAGCCTGGTGGCCAACGACGCCATCTCGCTGGACCTCGGCCGCGGCGAGGTGCTGGCGCTGCTGGGCGAGAACGGCGCCGGCAAGAGCACGCTGGTGTCGATCCTGTTCGGCCACTATGTCGCCGACGAGGGTTCGATCGAGGTCTTCGGCGAGCCGCTGCCACCGGGCCAGCCGAAGGCGGCGCTGGCCGCCGGCATCGGCATGGTGCACCAGCATTTCACGCTGGCCGACAACCTGAGCGTGCTGGACAACGTGATGCTCGGCACCGAGCCGCTGTGGTGGCCGCTGTCGCGCCGCGCCGCGGCGCGCGCCAAGCTGCTGGACACCGGCCAGCGCTTCGGCCTGGCCGTGGACCCGGACGCGCGCATCGCCGCGCTGTCGGTGGGCGAGCGCCAGCGGGTCGAGATCCTCAAGGCCCTGGTGCGCGGTGCGCGCATCCTGATCCTGGACGAGCCCACCGCGGTGCTGACACCGAGCGAGGTGGAATCGCTGTTCGGCACGCTGCGCCAGCTGATCGAACAGGGGCTGTCGGTGATCTTCATCAGCCACAAGCTCGACGAGGTGCTGCGCGTGTCGCAGCGCATCGCCATCCTGCGTGGCGGCAAGTTGATCGCGGTGCTGCCGGCCGCGGGCGCCGACAAGGCGCTGCTGGCCGAGACCATGGTCGGGCGCCAGGTGCAGATGCCGACACGTCGCGCCCATGTGCCGGCGGCCACGGTGTGCCGCCTGCGGCAGGCCTGCGTCAGCGCGCCGGACGGACGTCGGCTGCTCGACCATGCGGACCTGGAACTGCGGGCCGGCGAGATCGTCGCCATCGCCGGCGTCGCCGGCAATGGCCAGCAGGCGCTGGCCGAACTGCTTTTCGGCCTGCACGGGCTTGAGCAGTGGCCAGCTGGAACTGCTCGGGCAAGCCATGCCGGCGCGTCCGCGCGACTGGGTGCGCGTTGGCGTCGCGCGCATTCCCGAGGACCGCCATGCGGTCGGCGTGGTCGGCGACCTGCCGGTGTGGGAGAACGCCGTCCTGGAGCGCGTGGCCACCCCGGCCTTTTCGCGTTTCGGCCTGGTCAGGCGTGCGGCAGCGCAGGCCCATGCACGGCAGCTGATCCAGCGCTTCGACGTGCGCGGCACCGAGGCCCAGGGCGTGAACACCCACACGCGCGCGCTGTCCGGCGGCAACATGCAAAAGCTGATCCTCGGCCGCGCGCTGGTCGGCGACCCCGGCGCGGACAAGCCGCCGACACTGATCGTCGCCGACCAGCCCACCTGGGGCCTGGACGTCGGCGCGGTGGCCTATGTGCACCAGCAGCTGCTCGACGCCTGCGCCGCGGGCGCGGCGGTGCTGCTGATCAGCGAAGACCTGGACGAGATCTTCGCCATCGCCGACCGCGTGGCGGTGCTGCACCAGGGCCGCCTCAGCACGGCGCGGCCGGTGGCTGAATGGTCGCTGGCCGACATCGGCCTGGCGATGTCGGGTTCGGGAGCCGAACATGCGCATTGAAAAGCGCGCGGCGCCGTCGCGCCGTCTGCAGCTGGCGGCGCCGCTGCTGGCCATCGCCTTCACGCTCGGCATCAGCTCGCTGCTGGTGGCCTGGGCCGGCGCACCGGTGGGCACCGCCTATGCGCTGCTGCTCGAAGGCGGCTTCGGCTCCACCTTCGCCTGGAGCGAGACGCTGACCCGTGCCACACCGCTGATCCTGACCGGCCTGTCGGCCGCGGTGGCCTTCCGCGCGCGGCTGTTCAACATCGGCGCCGAAGGCCAGCTCTATGCCGGCGCGCTGGCCGCGGTGGCCCTCGGCGGGCTGCACGGCGGCGAGGGCTTCGCGCTGCATCCGGCGCTGCTGTTCCCGGCGATGATGGCCGCGGCGGCCCTCGCCGGCGCGCTGCTGCTGCTCGGCCCGGCGCTGCTGAAGAGCCGCCTCGGTGTGGACGAGGTGGTGACCACGCTGCTGCTCAACTTCATCGTGCTGCTGTTCGTGTCGATGATGCTCGACGGCCCGATGAAGGACGCAGGAGCGATGGGCTGGCCGCAGAGCGTGGTGCTGCAGGATGCCCTGCAGCTGGACAAGCTGATCGAGCGCACGCGCGTGCACACGGGGCTGCTGTGGGCGGTGGGCCTGGCCGTGCTGCTGTGGGCGCTGATGAAATACGGCACGCTGGGCTTCGAGATCCGTGCCGTCGGCGCCAACGCGCGCGCCGCCGCCTTCGCCGGCATGCCGGTGGGCTGGGTCACGGTCAAGGTGGCGCTGCTGTCGGGCGCACTGGCCGGGCTGGCCGGCGCCATCGAGGTGGCGGGCCGTACCAGCTATGTGACGCTGGACATGTCGCCGGGCTACGGCTACAGCGGCATCGTCATCGCCATGCTGGCGGCGCTGAACCCGCTGGGCGTGGTGGCGGCGGCGGTCTTCGTGGCCGGCATCCTGGTCGGCGCCGACAGCATGAGCCGCGCCGTCAACGTGCCCACCTACATCGCCGACGTCATCGTCTCGGTGTCGCTGCTGTCGATGCTGGTGGCGACGATGGCGGCGCAGGTACCGCATCGTCTTCAGCCGGCGGGCCGCCCATGCTGGCTGAGACCTTCGAGCTGCTCTTCAGCCTGCCCTTCTGGGTGGCGGTGCTGCGCATCGCCACGCCGCTGATCCTGGGCACGCTTGGGCGTGCTGCTGTGCGAGCGCGCCGGGGTGCTGAACCTGGGCATCGAGGGCATCATGGTGGCGGGCGCCTTCGCCGGCTGGCTGGCGGTCTACCAGGGCATGGGGCTGTGGACCGGCGTGTCGGTGGCCGCGCTGGTCGGCGCGGCCTTCGGCTTGCTGCATGCGCTGCTGACGGTGACGCTGTCGCTGTCGCAGCATGTCTCGGGCCTGGGGCTTGACGCTCTTTGCCACCAGCCTGGCCAGCTACGCCTACCGCGTCAGCTTCCCCAAGGTGGACAGCCCGCCGACCATCCAGCCCTTTGCCGAGATGGCCTGGCTGCCGATTCCGGTGCTGAACGCGCAGACGCCGCTGACGCTGCTGGCCCTGCTGCTGGTGCCGGCGATCGGCTGGTTCCTCTACCGCACGCCGGCCGGGCTGGCGCGTGCGCATGGTCGGCGAGAACCCGGCCGCCGCCGAAGGCCAGGGCCTGAGCGTGGCCGCGGTGCGCTATGCGGCCCTCACCGCCGGCTCGGCGCTGATGGGCGTGGCCGGCGCCTTCCTGACGCTGGCGGCCTTCAACGCCTTCTACTTCAACATGGTCAACGGCCGCGGCTGGGTCTGCGTGGCGCTGGTCGTGTTCGCGTCGCTGGCGGCCGGGCAAGGCGCTGCTCGGCGCGCTGCTGTTCGCGCTGTTCGACGCGTTGCAACTGCGGCTGCAGCAGTCGGGCAGCGGCCTGTTCGGTGTCGCCGTGCCCTATCAGGTGTACCTGATGCTGCCCTATGTCTTCAGCATCGCCGCGCTGGTGCTGGTGGCGCGGCGCGCCGCCTACCCGCAGGCGCTGATGAAGCCGTATCGCAAGGGCGAGCGCTGACGTGAGGTCCACCTGCGTGGACCCGCACGCGGCGCGAGCCGGCCGAGCTGCAGCGAGGTCGTGGAACGAGCGCTGATCAGCGCCCGCCCGCCGGCCGCGGCGGCAGGCTCTTCAAGTACAGGTGCAGCGCCGCCACGTCGGTGTCGGTGATGTGCTTGAACGAGTCGAAGGGCATGACCTTGATGGCCGTGCCGTCGGGTCGTTTGCCCTGGCGCATCATGGCCGTCAGTGCCTGGGCGTCCGCGTAGCGCGGCATGACGCTGCCTTCGCCCGGTGTCAGGTTCGGTGCAGGTGGCCAGTCGGGCGGGCCACCGGGGATCGTGCCGCCCGACAGATGTTCGCCGTGGCAGCCGATGCACATG
This sequence comes from uncultured Pseudomonadota bacterium, assembly GCA_963818005.1. Taxonomy (GTDB): domain Bacteria; phylum Pseudomonadota; class Gammaproteobacteria; order Burkholderiales; family Burkholderiaceae_C; genus Rubrivivax. The sequence continues at coordinate 22,970 of CAWFQP010000049.1, read as the reverse complement.
GCCGACACGTAGGCGCCGTGTTCGACCGTCACGCCTTCGGCCACCGGCAGCGACGGCTTGCGCTGGTGGTCGATGATCGATGCGGCATCCGGAATCTGCCCCAGGCCGTAGAGCACCCGCAGCGGCAGCGGCAGCACCAGTTCCGCCGCGCCGCCGGCGGCCGGCGGCAACTGCTGGATGTAGGCCACCAGTGCGCCCAGGTCGGCGTCGGTGAGGCGGTTGTAGTCCTCGCTGGGCATGATCAGCACCGGCCGGCCATCGGGCTTGACGCCGTGGCGCAGCGTGCGCTCCCAGTCGGCCGGCGTGTACCTGGCGACCACGTTGCCCGGGCCGGGGCTGATGTTGGCGCCCTTGACGCGCATGCTGCCGTCGTCGATGAAGGCGCGGCCGGCGCCGTCGGCGCCGTGGCAATCGACGCAGCCGCGAGTGCTGAACAGGTACTTGCCGCGTTCGATGGCCGCGGCCTCGGTGGGAATGGCGACGTTGTACGTGGCGATGTCGATGCGCCGGTCCATGCGCGAACGCGCCTTGAACAGCGCGTATTCCACGACGCCAAACAGTGCGATCGCCAAGACCAGGACCGTGACCAGAGCACGCCGCAGCCAGATCTTCATGGTCTTGCCTCCATGCTTCGCCGCAACCCAGCGCGGCTGGGTGGCATCATGGCTTGACCGCGCACGCCGGCTGATAGGAGTTTCCTGCATGGCGTGCCCCATGGACCGAGACCACTGCCATGCTGTCGATCACCGATGCCACCCTGCCCGATGGCCGCGAACACCAGCGAGTGCTCATCGACGAGGGCCGCTTTGTCGCCATCGGGCCGGACCTGCCCACGCCCGAAGGCGCCGAGCTGATCGACGCTGAAGGCTGGCTGCTCAGCCCGCCCTTCGTCGATGCGCATTTCCACATGGATGCGACGCTGAGCTTGGGCTTGCCCAGGCTGAACGCTTCGGGCACGCTGCTCGAGGGCATCGCGCTGTGGGGCGAGTTGAAGCCGCAGCTGACCCAGGACGCGCTGGTCGAACGCGCGCTGCGCTACTGCGACTGGGCGGTGGCCAAGGGGCTGCTGGCGATCCGCTCGCACGTGGATGTCTGCGACCCGCGGCTGCTGGCGGCGGAAGCGCTGCTGCACGTGCGCGAGCGCGTGAAGCCCTACCTGGACCTGCAGCTGGTGGCCTTCCCGCAGGACGGCCTGCTGCGCTCACCCGGTGCACTGGTCAACCTGAAGCGGGCGCTGGACCTGGGTGTGGACGTGGTCGGCGGCATCCCGCATTTCGAGCGGACGATGGCCGACGGCGCCGAAAGCGTGAGGATCCTGTGCGAGCTGGCGGCCGAGCGCGGCCTGCCGGTGGACATGCACTGCGACGAAAGCGACGACCCGCTGAGCCGCCACGTGGAAGCGCTGGCCTTCCACACCCAGCGCCTGGGGCTGCAGGGCCGGGTCACCGGCTCGCACCTGAGCTCGATGCATTCGATGGACAACTACTACGTGTCCAAGCTGATCCCGCTGATGCGCGAGGCCGGCCTGCACGCGGTGGCCAACCCGCTGATCAACATCACGCTGCAGGGCCGCCACGACAGCTATCCCAAGCGCCGCGGCATGACGCGCGTGCCCGAGCTGATGGCCGCCGGCATCAACGTCGGCTTCGGCCACGACTGCGTGATGGACCCTTGGTATCCGCTGGGCTCGGGCGACATGCTGGAAGTCGCGCAGATGGGGCTGCACGTGGCGCAGATGACCTCGCTGGACGGCATGCGTGCCTGCTTTGACGCGGTGACGACAAACAACGCACGCGTGCTCGGCCTGGACGGTTACGGGATCGCGCCCGGCCACCGTGCCGACTGCGTGTTGTTGCAGGCGCGCTCGCCGATCGAGGCGATCCGCCTGCGCGCCCACCGCCTGTGGGTCATGCGGCACGGCAAAGTGATTGCCCGATCTCCCGCGATGTCCGCGACGCTGGACCTGCCGGGACGGCCCGCGGCCGTGGACTGGACCACCCCCGCGCGCGGCTGAGCGCCGTCCCGCCCCCGCGTTCGCGGGTCTTGGCCAAAGTCTTGCTTGGCTAGAATCGATCGCACTTCGGACTCCCCGCACACATGAAACTCATCGGATCGCTCACCAGCCCTTACGTGCGCAAGGTACGCATCGTGATGGCCGAGAAGAAGCTCGACTTTCAGCTCAAGCTGGAAGACGTGTGGGCCACCGACGAGGTGCTCAAGACCAACCCGCTGGGCAAGGTCCCCTGCCTGGTGATGGAAGGCGGCGAGGCGGTCTTCGATTCGAGCGTCATCGTCGAATACCTGGACACGCTGTCGCCGGTCGGCAAGCTGATCCCGGCGTCCGGGCGCGAGCGCATCGAGGTGCGCACCTGGGAGGCGCTGGCCGACGGCATCAACGACGCCGCCATCCTGGCGCGCATGGAACAGTTCTGGACCGGGCGCAGCGACGCGCAGCGTTCGCCGGCCTGGGTCGATCGGCAGCTGAGCCGCGTCGACAGCGCGCTCGCCGCGATGAGCAAGGGCCTGGGCGACAAGCCCTACTGCATGGGCATCCACCTGTCGCTGGCCGACATCGCCGTCGGCTGCGCGCTGGGTTACCTGAATTTCCGCTTCCCGGCCATCGCCTGGCGCGAGCGCCATGCCAACCTGGCACGGCTGGCGGACAAGCTGGCGTTGCGCCAGAGCTTCATCGACACGGCGCCGCCGGCCTGATTCAGGTCAGCAAGCCCCAGGCCGATACCTCGCCCGCCTGCGCCGGCAGCGCCACCGGATGCAGCGGCGCGAAGCTGTGCGCGCTGGCCAGCGGCCAGTAGTGGCGGTAGACGTTGTGCGGCCAGTCGCCCTCGCCGCGCGCCGCCGCCAGCAGCGCACCCGGCTGCACGAAGGGAAGCACGTTGGCCAGCAGCCGCACTTCGTGGTCGGCGGCGCGGCGCACGATGTGGAAGGCGTTGATCTGGTTCGGGTGGTTCAGGCCGGCGGCCTGCACCAGTTCCTTCAGCGCCTGCAGCGTGTTCTGGTGGTAGCGGTAGACGCGCTCCATCTTGTCCGGCACCACCAGCGCCTGCTGGCGGCGCTTGTCCTGCGTGGCCACACCGGTCGGGCAGGCGCCTGTGTGGCAGGCCTGCGCCTGCAGGCAGCCCAGCGCGAACATGAAGCCGCGCGCGGCATTGCACCAGTCGGCGCCCAGCGCCATGGCGCGTGCGATGTCGAAGGCGCCGATGACCTTGCCGGCGCAGCCGAGCTTGATGCGCGAACGCAGGTTCAAGCCGAGCAGCGTGTTGTGCACCAGCAGCAGCCCTTCCTGCAGCGGCGCGCCGACATGGTCGGTGAACTCCAGCGGCGCCGCGCCGGTGCCGCCCTCGGCGCCATCGACGACGATGAAGTCGGGCACGATGCCGGTGTGCAGCATCGCCTTGCAGATGGCGAACCATTCCCACGGGTGGCCGATGCACAGCTTGAAGCCGGTGGGCTTGCCGCCGGACAGATCGCGCAGCCGATCGATGAATTCCAGCATCTGCAGCGGCGTGTCGAAGGCGCTGTGCCGCGCCGGGCTGATGCAGTCTTCGCCCGGCGGCACGTGGCGCGCCGCGGCGATCTCGATCGTCACCTTCGGTCCGGGCAGCACCCCGCCATGCCCCGGCTTGGCGCCCTGGCTGAGCTTGAGCTCGATCATCTTCACCTGCGCGTCGCGCGCGTTGGCGGCAAAGGCCTCGGGGTCGAAGCGGCCATCCGCATGGCGGCAGCCGAAGTAGCCCGAGCCGATCTCCCAGATCAGGTCGCCGCCGTGCACGCGGTGGTGCTGGCTGATCGAGCCCTCGCCCGTGTCGTGCGCGAAGCGGCCGCGCGCGGCGCCGCCGTTCAGCGCCAGGATGGCGTTGGCGCTGAGCGCGCCGAAGCTCATGGCCGAGATGTTGAAGATGCTGGCTGAATAGGGCTTGGCTCGGTCGGCGCCGATGGTGACGCGGAAATCGTGCGTCGGCAGCCGCGTCGGTGCCATCGAATGGTTGATCCACTCGTAGCCGTGGGCATGCACGTCGAGCTGCGTGCCGAAGGGCCGCTTGTCCGGGTCGCCCTTGGCGCGCTGGTAGACCAGCGAGCGCTGCTGGCGCGAAAAGGGCGCCGCCTCGTGGTCGGACTCGATGAAGTACTGGCGGATCTCCGGGCGGATGTGCTCCATCAGGTAGCGCAGGTGTCCGGCCACCGGGTAGTTGCGCAGCACCGAGCGGCGCGTCTGCAGGCGGTCGCGCAAACCCAGCGCACTGAGCGCGCCGAACAGCAGCAGCCACACCGCGCCCTGCCCGTGCCACGCCCAGGACAAGCCCGACAGCAGCGCGCCAGCGCCGCACAGCAGCCACAGCGCATAACGCAGCGGCACATGGCGATCGATCCGCGTCAACCATTCGAGCATCACACGGTCTCCTTGTAGGGTGCGGGGCACGGGTGTACCGACCGCTGCGGGTGTGGCCAGGCTGTGGCGACGGGGCCGTCGCGCGCGGCGCGGCCCTCAGAAGCCCAGGCTGGCGAGCAGATCGTCGACTTCAACCTGATTGCTCAGCACCTCGGCCCCGCCAACGATCGCCGGCCCACTCCGCATGGCGGGCGCCGATGCGGCCGCTGGCGGCGGCTGTGCAGGAGCGGCGTGCATCAGCAGCTGCAGCAGGCTGTCTTCCAGGTCGATGACCAGCGACACCAACTTGGCCACCACCTGGCCCGTCAGGTCGTGGACGTCCTGTGCCAGCAGGATGTCGGTCAGCTGCCGGTCGATGCGATTCACCGCGCCTTCGACCGTGGCGGCAAAGGCCAACACCTGCAGTGCCGGCAGCAGGCGCGCCGGGTCGGCACCGCAGCGCTGCGCCATCTGCTTGGCCGCGGCGCGGATCGCCAGATGCTCCTGCTTGGCCTGCTCCACCGCGTCGAGCACGCGCTCGGCGGAATCACCGGTCTTGGCGGCGACGTAGCTCAGCCGGCTGCGCGCGTCGGGCAGGCCCTGGGCCGACTGCTGCAGCTTGGGCATCAGGCCCAGCTGCCGCAGCATGTCGTGCAGCTGGCGCGTGATCTGGCCCAACTGCTGGTACACCTCGGGCGCCACCGGCGCCGGCGCCGTCGGCAATTCGTTCATCTTCATGCGGCGACGGCCATCTTGTGCAGGATTCGCTGCACCTTGTCCTCCAGCGTGGCCTTGCTGAAGGGCTTGACGATGTAGCCGGCGGCACCGCTTTGCGCGGCGAGCACGATGTCTTCCCTGCGCGCCTCGGCGGTGACCATCAGCACCGGCAGGTGGCGCAGCGTCTGCTCGGCCTTGATGGCCTTGAGCAACTCGAAGCCGTCCATGTTCGGCATGTTGATGTCCGAGACCACGAAGTCGAAGCGCTGCGCCTTCAACATCGCGAGCGCCACAGCGCCGTCCTCGGCCTCGGCGACATGGCTGCAGCCCATTTCCTTGAGCAGGCTGCGCACGATGCGGCGCATCGTGGAAAAGTCGTCGACGACCAGGAACTTCAGTGGGGTGGGGTCGCTCACGGGGGGCTCCTGGGTCCGGGACTCGAGGGTCATATCGGTGCGGCGCCGCGCAAGTTGAGCCCGGCACGGCACTGGCCTGGAATTCACCCCTACATCGGCGCTTGGGTCGCGCCCCGGGCGGCCGATACTGAAGCGGCGACCGATCCTGGCCCGGCGCCAGGCTCGACACGGCGCGCCGGCTGCAAGACCCCGAGATGCCCCAGACCCCGTCCCCAAACAGGTCGCAGTTCGCGCCGTGGCGGAACTTTGCGCGCTGGCGGCGGCCCATGCCCGGGCCGCTTCGATCGACCCTTGCCGAAGCGACGGGGCAACCAGGACCGACGATGACGCCGAAGATCCGAGTGCGGGTGGTGGACGATTCGCCCCTGGCGGGCAGCCTGCTCGGCGAGAGCCTCGAGCGCTTGCGCAGCATGGCCGACCCGTGCGCCAGCCGGTCAGAGGCCATGCCGCCGCTGGCGCGCGCCCCAGGCGCCACGCCACAGTCCACCCCAGCCCCATGAACGAGCTCACCGGCGCCAGCGCGGCGGCGGGCATCGACCTGTCGCAGTTCCATCAGACCTTCTTCGACGAAGCCGGTGAGAACCTGGAGCAGATGGAACAGCGGCTGCTGGCCATCGATCTCGAGTCGGCCGACGACGAGGCGCTGAATGCCATCTTCCGCTGCGCGCATTCGCTGAAGGGCGGCGCCGCCTCCTTCGGCTTCGCCGATGTGGCCGAACTCACGCACCAGGCGGAGACGTTGCTCGACAAGCTGCGCCGCCGCGAGCTGACCCCGTTGGCCCCGATGGTCGATGTGCTGCTGCAGGCCGGCGACGCGCTGCGCTCGCAGCTGGCTCGGCACCGGGGCAGCGGTGGCGAGGCACCGGACACGCGCGAGCTGCTGGCACGCCTGCGCACGCTGGCCGGTCAGGGCGGGCCCAGTCCGTGCGCGCCAGCACCATCGCAGCCGACCGCCGAAGCCTTGGGACCCACAGCCGCTGCGCGGCGGCGGCTGCTGGCGCTGAGCATCGGCCCGCTGCAGGATCCCCAGGCCGTCCAGGGCGTGGTCGAGCTGTTTGACGAGATCGCCGACCTGGGCACGATCGAGCCGCTGGACGGCGCTGTCGGCGTCGACGGCATGCGCCGTTTCAAGCTGTGCACCGCCTGCAGCGACGCCGAGCTGGTGGACCTGTTCTCCTTCCATGTCGACCGCGCGCTGGTGCGGCTGGCGCCGCTCGACGCGGGCTGCGGCTTGCCTGGCGGTGCACCGGGCGCGCCGCTGGGCGCTGGCGCGGCGGCTGCGCAGCCGTCTTCAGCCACTGCGGCGGCTCGCCCCGCAGCTCGCGCTGCGGCCGGCAGCGCCGACACCGGCACGCTGCGCGTGGCAGTGGACAAGGTCGACCAGCTGATCAACCTGGTGGGCGAACTGGTCATCACCCAGGCCATGCTGGCGCAACGCAGCGCGTCGCTGGAGCCGGCGGCGCAGCTGCCGCTGGCCGCCGCACTGGCCGACCTGCAGCGCCATACGCACAAGCTGCAGGAATCGGTGATGTCGATCCGCATGGTTCCGATGTCGGCGGTGTTCAACCGCTTTCCGCGCATGCTGCGCGACCTGGCAGGCAAGCTGGGCAAGAAGGTCGAGCTGGTGACGCAAGGTGAAACCGCCGAGCTGGACAAGGGCCTGATCGAGAAGCTCACCGACCCGCTGACACACCTGGTGCGCAACAGCTGCGATCACGGCATCGAGATGCCGGCCGAGCGGCGCTTGCGCGGCAAGCCCGAGACCGGCACCCTCACGCTGGCCGCCTCGCACCAGGGCGGCTCGATCCTCATCGAGGTGCGCGACGACGGCCAGGGCCTGTCGCGCGACAGGCTGTTGGCCAAGGCGCGCGAGCGCGGCCTGAATGCGCCCGACCACCTCAGCGACACCGAGGTCTGGGCGCTGATCTTCGCGCCGGGCTTTTCCACCGCCGAGGCGGTGACCGAGGTCTCCGGCCGCGGCGTCGGCATGGACGTGGTCAGGAAGAACATCGCCGCGCTCGGCGGCGTGGTCGAGATCGACTCGGTCGAAGGCCAGGGCATGAGCGTGCGTGTGCGCCTGCCGCTCACACTGGCCATCATGGACGGCATGTCGGTGCGCGTGGCCGACGAGTGCTACGTGCTGCCGCTGGCCTCGGTGGTCGAATCGTTCCAGTTTTCGCCCGGTCAGATCAGGACCCTCGGCGCGCGCGCGCAGGTGATCCCGCTGCGCGAGCAGTTCCTGCCGGTGGTGGACCTGCGGCGGATCTTCGGCGTGCAGCGCGGCGGCGGCGAGCGCGGCGCTGGGGTGATGGTGGTCATCGAGTCCGACGGCGCAAGGGCCGCCGCATGGGTCGACGAGCTGCTCGGCCAGCAGCCGGTGGTGGTGAAGAACCTGGAGTCGAACTGCGGCCCGGTCGACAACGTCGCCGGCGCCACGATCCTGGGCGACGGCCGCGTGGCACTGATCCTGGACGTGGGCGCGCTGGTGCGCCGCGCGCGCCGTTGACGGCCGGCCGCGTCGTGCGCCGCGCCGAGCGACCCGGCGGCGTGGCAAATGGCCGGAATGGCCACGCGCCACGGGGCCTGCGACCCGAGCCAGGCCGCCATGCATCAAGCCGATGCCGGCCCGGCCGATAGCCGACATGAGAACCGATCGGCCGGGCCGCTGCCCCGCTGCCCTGCAGGCAGCGCCCCACGCCCGGTCCCCGACCCCCAAGGAGAAGCATTCATGGACCCGCAGACCGCCTCGCATGCCGGCGCCGCGTCATCGGCCGCCGCGCCGACCCCGATCCGCGAGTTCCTGGCCTTCAAGCTGGGCACCGAGGAGTACGGCATCGACCTGCTGCGCGTGCAGGAGATCCGCTCCTACGAGAAGCCCACGCGCATCGCCAATGCGCCCGAGTTCGTCAAGGGCGTGGTCAACCTGCGCGGCGCGATCGTGCCGATCATCGACATGCGGCTGAAACTCAAGCTGGAGCAGGTCCAATACGACCCCCTCACTGTCGTCATCGTGCTGAACATCGGCCCGCGGGTCCTGGGCATGGTGGTCGATGCCGTGTCCGACGTGATCACGCTGGCCGACGAACAGCTGCGTCCTGTGCCGCAGGTCGACACCGGCCTGGCCGGCGAACACCTGCTGGCCATCGGCGCCGTCGACGGGCGCATGTTGATCATTGTGGACATCGAGAAACTCTTGTCGGGTGCCGAGTTCGGCCGGGGCGGATCGACGCTGCAATAGCCCGGCGCCTGCGCGTCGGCCCACACCAGGATCTGCGTCAATGAACCTCGGGATTTGCACCCGGCTGAGCCTGCTGACCGGCGCGCTGTCGGTCGTGCTGCTGGGCATCGGCCTGTTCGGCCTGTACGCCATGGGCCGCTCGAGCGACGCGCTGCGGGCTGCCCACGACGACCGCGCCGTGCCTATCGAGCAGCTGGCCGACATGCATGCGCTGCAACTGGGCGGCCGCCTGGCGCTGACCCAGGCGCTGCTGCAGACGCTGCCGGCCGCCGCGGCGGCGGCGCAGATCGAGGACCACGTCGCCCAGGCCAGTCAGCGCTGGGCGCTGTACATGACCGGCCCGCTGGCGGCACGGGAGCTCGGGCTCGCCAGGGCCGTGGCGGATGCCCGTGTCCGCGTCGTGCAGGACGGCCTGATGCCCAGCGTGGCTGCGCTGCGAGCCAACAACCTGAAGGAAACGATGCGGCTGCAGGCAGAGAAGGTGCAGCCGCTGTCGGCGGCACTGGAGCAATCGCTCGCGGCGCTGAGCCGGCTGCAGCTCGACCAAGCCCGTGCCCAGCACGAGGCCGCGATGGCGGACATGGCGACGATGCGCGTCGGCCTGCTGGTGGCCATCGGCCTGGGCCTGATGCTGGCTGTAGGCTGCGGCTACGCGATCACCGCTTCCGTCGGACGCCAGCTGGGTGTCGAACCGGCGTTGGCCGCGGCACTGGTGCAGCGCGTCGCCGCGGGCGAGCTGGACACGCCGATCGCGCTGCGCGACGGCGACGGCAGCAGCCTGATGGCCCAGCTGAAGGCGATGCAGTCCAGCCTGAGCGAGGTGGTGGGCCGCGTGCGGCAGAACGCCGACCGTGTGGCCACCGCCTCGGCGCGGATTGCCCAGGGCAACAACGACTTGAGCACTCGCACCGAGCAGCAGGCCGGCGCGCTGCGGCAGACCGCGACGTCGATGGAGCAGCTCAGCCTCACCGTCAGGCGCAACGCCGACCACGCGCGTCAGGCCAACCAGCTGGCGCTCAGCGCGTCGAGCGTGGCGGTGCACGGCGGCGAAGTCGCGGCCCGCGCGGTCGACACCATGCAGGGCATCAACGATTCGTCCAGGCGCATCGCCGACATCGTCAGCGTCATCGACAGCATTGCCTTCCAGACCAACCTGCTGGCGCTGAATGCCGCAGTCGAGGCCGCGCGGGCCGGCGAGCAGGGCCGCGGCTTCGCGGTGGTGGCGGCCGAGGTGCGCAACCTGGCACGGCGCAGCGCCGAAGCGGCCAAGGAGATCAAGGGCCTGATCAGCGCCAGCGTCGAGCGCGTCGAGCACGGCACGGCACTGGTTGACCAGGTCGGCGCCACCATGGGTGAGGTGGTGAACTCGATCCGCCGCGTCACCGAAATCGTGGGCGAGATCAGCGCCGCCAGCGCCGAGCAGAGTGCCGGCGTGGCGCAGGTCGGCGAGGCCCTGAGCCAGATGGACCAGGCGACGCAGCAGAACGCGGCGCTGGTGGAACGCAGCGCGGCCGCCGCCGAAAGCCTCAAGCACGAGGCGCTGCTGCTGGTGCAGGCGGTGACGGCGTTCAAGGTCGGCGCCGCCGCGACGACCGGCGCGGTGCGGCCGCCCGCCGCGGCGGCCCGGTCACAGACTCCCTCCCCGGCACGGGAGCGGCGTGGCCCGGGCCGGGCGAAGAACGTGATGCGGCCGAACTTCGGCGCCAAGGCCGCGCCGACCGCAACCGCCGCAGGCGCGGCGGCAGGCACCGGCACCGACGACCGAGAACGCTTCTGAAGCCGCTGCGGCGAGCATCTGCGTCGCTATACTTGCCAACACAGCGCCGATTTGTCCGGATTGCGGGCGCTCTAGAAATGCAGCTAAAGAGGGGCACCCGGTGACCGCCTCGAAGCTCGCGGCACCGGGTTCTTCGTTTTCGGCACATGGCCTCCATCGGTACCGTCACCCCACAGTCGATGTTCTTCGCCGAGGCGCTGCCGCTGCGAAGCGGCGCACGCCTTCGCGACTACACCCTGGTGCTACGAGACCTACGGCGACGCTCAACGCGCAGCGCAGCAACGCCGTGCTGGTATGCCATGCGCTCAATGCCAGCCACCATGTGGCCGGCCATCATGCCGGACAGGACCACAGCGAAGGCTGGTGGGACAACCTGGTCGGGCCGGGCAAGCCGCTGGACACCGACCGCTTCTTCGTCATCGGCGTCAACAACCCCGGCTCGTGCTTCGGCTGCACCGGGCCGACGCAGCCCGAACCCCGAGCACCGGGCCAGCCTCTACGGCGCCGATTTCCCGGTGGTGACGGTGGAGGACTGGGTCGACGCACAGGCGCGGCTGCTCGAGCGCCTGGGCATCATGCAGCTCGCCGCGGTGATCGGCGGCAGCCTCGGCGGCATGCAGGCGCTGGCCTGGACGCTGCGCTTACCCGGCGCGCGTGCGCCACTGCATCGCCATCGCCACCGCGCCCAACCTGTCGGCGCAGAACATCGCCTTCAACGAGGTGGCGCGCCGCGCCATCGTCACCGACCCCGACTTCCACGGCGGCCACTACCAGCGCCATGGCGCGGTGCCCGAAGCGCGGGCTGCGCGTGGCGCGCATGATCGGCCACATCACCTACCTGTCCGACGACGCGATGGACGCCAAGTTCGGCCGCGCGCTGCGCGCCGCCGAGCTGGGCTACAGCACGCAGGACATCGAGTTCCAGATCGAGAGCTACCTGCGCCACCAGGGCGACAAGTTCAGCGAGTACTTCGACGCCAACACCTACCTGCTGATCACGCGCGCGCTCGACTACTTCGACCCGGCGCGCGACGCACGGCGGCGACCTGGCGCGCGCCTTCGCGCCGGCGCGCCAGCAACCGCTTCCTGCTGGTCAGCTTCAGCACCGACTGGCGCTTCGCGCCGGCGCGCTCGCGCGAGATCGTCAAGGCGCTGGTCGACAACCGCATCGACGTCAGCTACGCCGAGATCGACGCGCCGCACGGCCACGACGCCTTCCTGCTCGACGACCCGCGCTACCACGGCGTGATGCGCGCCTACTTCGAGCGCGTGGCGCTCGAAGCGAGGCGCGTTGCGCCGTCCTGACGCCGCCCCTCCCCGCTCCCCTCCCCTCGCGGGGAGGGGCCTGATGCGAGCATGCAGCGATGAGCGAGCGCGCGATCTGGAGATCATCGCCAGCCTGGTGCCCACGGGCTCGCGCGTGCTCGACCTCGGCTGCGGCGGCGGCGAGCTGCTGGCCCACCTGCAGCAGCACCGCGGCTGCAGCGGCTACGGCATCGAGATCGCCGACGCCAACGTGCTGGCCTGCGTGCAGCGCGGCGTCAACGTCATCCAGCTCAACCTCGAGGACGGCCTGGCGCTGTTCGACGACGCCAGCTTCGACGTCGTGCTGCAGCTCGACACGCTGCAGCACCTGCGCAACACCGAGCGCATGCTGCGCGAGACGGCGCGCGTCGGGCGCATCGGCATCGTCAGCTTTCCCGAACTTCGCGCACTGGCCCAACCGGCTGCGCGTGCTGGCCGGGCGCATGCCGGTGACCAAGGCGCTGCCCTACCAGTGGTACGACACGCCCAACATCCGCGTCGGCACCTATGCCGACTTCGAGGTGCTGGCGCGCAAGATGCGGGCTGCACGTCACCGACAGCTTCGGCCTGCAGGACGGGCGCGTGGTGCGGCGCTGGCCCAACCTGCGCGGCCAGCGTGGCGGTGTTCCGCTTCGAGCGCGGCTGATGTGGACCCCCCCGAAGCGCCTTCGGCGCTCCCCCCAGGGGGCGACGCCAGCGGCCCGGCAGAGCCGGTTCCGCGGCGTTCGCTCGATGCGTCGCGGTCGCGCGAAGCGCGGTGGAGCCACTGAGATGAGGCCTATGAGCGACTGAGCCCGGCCAGCATCTGCAGCACCGCGCTGCGGCCGACGCGCTTCAGGTCGAAGGCCTGGCGGTCGAGCATCCAGTTGGCGATCAGCCCGTCCACCAGCGCGTGCAGCGCACGCGCCATCGCCGTCGGCGACACGCCGCGGCGCCAGCTGGCCGGCGGTCGCCGCCAGGCGCAGCAGCGCGCTCGAGCCGCTGCAGCGCCTGGCAGTACACGCGCAAATGGCGCTGGCGGATGGCGTCGAGCTCGCCGACGTATTCGACCTTCTGCGTCGAGATCGCCAACACGCGCTGCAGCCGCGCATCGGCCGCCACCTGGCGCAGGATGTCGAGCAGCAGATCGCGCAGCCGGCGCCAGCGGGTCGGCCGCGTCGCCGGCGCCGGGCTGCAGCCAGCGGCTGCTCGAAGGGCAGCACGGCGCGGTCCATCATCGCGTTGAACAGGTCGGCCTTGTCGCGGAAGTGCCAGTAGACCGCGCCGCGGGTCAGGCCTGCGGCCTCGGCCACTTCCTGCAATGATGTGCCCGCCACGCCGCGCCGCTCGAACACCAGTTCGGCGGCATCGAGCAGCGCATGGCGGGTCTGCTGGGCTTCCTGCTTGGTGCGGCGGACCATGGCCTTGGATGCGACGTGCGGGTCTTCAACATACGTTTGCGAACGTATGTTTATACTCCAATCCAGACTGCGCCCGGCAGGTGTCGCCGAGCTTTGTGCAAGGAATTCCAAGTGATCTCACGCATCCCCGGCACGGCCGTGCCCATCGCCCTGGTGCCGCCGCGCGACCGCCCGCGGCCTCGGCGCGGCGCTGCTGGCGCTGCTGCTGGCCGCCTGCGGCGGCGGCGGCGAACCGAAGGCGGCGGCCGCCGCCGGCGGCGCCCCGCCGCCGCCCGAGGTGGCGGTGGTCGCGGTGGCGCCGAAGACCACGCCGCTGGTCACCGAGCTGCCCGGCCGCGTCGAGGCCTCGCGCGTGGCGCAGGTGCGCGCGCGCGTCAACGGCATCGTGCTCAAGCGCCTGTTCCGCGAGGGCAGCGAGGTCAAGGCCGGCCAGCTGCTGTTCCAGATCGACCCGGCGCCGTACCAGGCGGCGGTGGACAGCGCGAAAGCTGCGCTGGCCAAGGCGCAGGCCAACCTGGTGCAGGCCAAGGAGCTGGCGACGCGCTTCAAGCCGCTGGCCGACGCGCGCGCCATCAGCACGCAGGACTACATCAACGCGCAGGCGGCGCAGGCGCAGGCCGAGGCCGACGTGGCCGCAGCCAACGCGGCGCTGCGCAGCGCGCAGCTGAACCTGGGCTACGCCAGCGTCACCGCGCCGATCTCCGGCCGCATCGGCCGCGCGCTGGTGACCGAAGGCGCGCTGGTGTCGGCCGCCGAAGCCACGCAGATGGCGCTGATCCAGCAGATCGACCCGGTGTACGTCAACTCCACGCAGGCGGTGGCCGAAGTGGCGCGGCTGCGCAAGGCGGCCAACGCGGCGCCGGCGACCTGTCGGCGGTGCGCATCGTGCTCGACGACGGCAGCGAGCTGCCGCAGCGCGGCCGGCTGATGTTCGCCGACCTGTCGGTGGACCCGACCTCGGCACAGGTGACGCTGCGCACCGAGGTCGCCAACCCGCAGGCGCCGCTGCTGCCCGGCATGTACGTGCGCACGCGGCTGGTGCAGGGGCAGATCGCCGGCGCGATGCTCGTGCCGCAGCAGGCCGTAACCCCGGTCCGCAGGCCGACCGTCTCGAATGCGGCGAGCCGGTCGCGGAGTAGCGTGTGCGCGCGTTCCGACCAGCGGGCGCGCACTCTCGGTCTCGCGCGCTGCGTGAATAGACCTGCAGGCAGGCCGTCACGACCAGGTGAGGATCACGAACGCGACCAGGACTTCAAGCAGCGTGAAGCCGGCTTCGCCGTCAGCGCGCCTCGGTCTGGGCGCATCGCCGCCTCCTGAAGCTGTTGTGACGTCGCCGGTGAGCCAGTCGACGCTGATCGTCGTGCTGCGGTCTTCGAGCGATAGCCTGATCGCGCCGCCCGTCGAGCCGCCATCCGGCGGCAAAGCGATCACCGGTCTGCGCGATGACGCCATGACCTCGCCAGCCGAAACGATGACGTTAAGGGCGATCCCTTCCGGCAGCTGCACATGCGGATCTTCCTGCAGCCGATAGACGCGCGTATCGACATCGATCACCAGCGCGACGTCCCGGCCGGAGCGGAGCGCCCGGGCCTGGGCTTCGCGAAGGTTTAGCGCCAGTTCCTGCGCCGCCGCGTCGAAGCGGAAAGCCACGCTGGAGCGGCTAAACGCCTGCGCCGACGAGCGCGACGGACAGCGCAAGGATCGCGAGAGCGACCATGATCTCAAGCAGCGAGAAGCCAGCCTCGCCGCGTGTGGCGGCGTCTCTCCTGCTCTGGCGCCGGCTGGTCATCGCGGCCTCAGATCGCGAGATCGTTGACGCTCAGGATCGCGCTGAGCAGCGACAGCACGACGCCGCCCACCAGCACGCCGAGGATGATCGTCAGCGCAGGCGTGGCGACCGACATCAGCTGCTTCACATCGCGCTGGGCGGCTTCTTCCATCACGCGTGCGCCATGGCGCAGCATCTTTGCAAGACTGCCCGAGCGTTCGCCCACGGCCGCCAGCTGTCCCGCCAGCGGCGGAAACACTTTCGACTTCGCCAGCGTATCGCCAAGCCGTTCGCCCAGCTCGACACGCGGCGTGATCGCGATCGATCTCCTTCGCCACACCGGGTTGCCGGTGGCCCTGCGCGTGATCTCGAGCGCATTCACGACGCTGACGCCATTGTCGAGCAGCGCCGCGAGCGAGTGCAGGAAGCGAGATGTCTCCGTCGTTGTCACGATCTGCCCGATGAACGGCGCGTTGATCGCAAGGCGGGCAAGCGCTCGCGCGGCCGGCGGGCGTACGGAAGCTGGAGATCATCATGAGCAGGAGCAGCAGAATGCCGAGGACGCCAATCCACCAGTAGTTGCGCAAAGCTTCGGACGCGCCGATCAGGATTCTGCGCCGACAGGGGCGTCCGGTCGCCGGCGCCGGCGAACACGGGCGTCAGGGCGGGCGCCACCACAGTCAGCACAAGCACCAGCGATGCCAGAGCGGTGACGCCGAGGACTGCCGGATAGATCAGAGCAGAGCGCAGAGCGTCCTGCGTGCGCAGCTGCATCTCGAAGCCATCGGCGAGGCGGTGAAACACCGGCGCCAAGGCGCCGCCGGCTTCGCCCGCCGCGATCAGGCCGACCATGACTTCCGGTACTTTTTCCGGATAGGTCTGCAGCGCCGCGGACAGCGTCGAGCCGCCCATGCACCGCTTTGCGCAGGCCCGCCGCAAGCGCTGCCGCCTTCTTGTTCGTGTCGCGCGTCAGCAGTTGCAGCGCATCGTCGATCGGCAGGTCGCTCTCGACCATCGTCGCCATCTGGCGGCAGAAGGCGGCAAGCGTCTTGAGCGACATCTTGCTGCGACGTGCCGTCACGGCGCCTTGCGCCCTCGTTGATCTCGAACGCGACCAGACCGCGCGCCGAAAGCTGGCGCACGGCGTCTGCGCGGTTTGCGGCAGCGACGTGGTCGGCGACCAGCGCGCCGTCCTTCGCGTAAGCCTTGAAGCTGTAAGTCCGGCATCAGTCCAGCCCCGCCACCCGGATGACATCGTCCAGCGAGGTGAGACCGTCAGCGGCGCGGCGCAGGCCATCGGCCAGCAGCGGGGTCATGCCCTCGTCGATTGCTTTGTTGCGAATGTCGCGCTCCGGCGCGCGGCGCAGGATCAAGTCGCGCATAGTGTCGGAAATCATCATGATCTCCGCGATGCTGGCGCGCCCGCGATAGCCGGTGCCGCGGCATGCGCTGCAGCCTTTTGGTTTGCGATACTGGGCGTCGCTGGCGGATTTCGCGCCGGGCAGGTTCGCCAGCAGCGCTGCGGAGGGTTGATAGGGTTCGGCGCAAGACGGGCACGAGATTGCGCACCAGCCGCTGGGCGGAGATCGAGCTGACCGTCGAGGCGATCAGGTACTCCGGGACGCCCATCTCCATCAGGCGTGTGACGGTGGCGGGCGCATTGTTGGTGTGAAGCGTCGACAGCACCTGGTGGCCGGTCAGCGCCGCTTCGATGGCGATGGTGGCGGTCTCCTTGTCGCGGATCTCGCCGATCATCAGCACGTCCGGGTCCTGGCGCAGGATCGGAGCGCAGCGCCTTGGCGAAGGTGAGGTCGATGGTCGGGCGAACCTGGATCTGCGAGACGCCGTCGATCTGGTATTCGATCGGGTCTTCGACCGAGACGAACTTCATCTCGGGCGTCAGGATATCGCGCAGGGCCGAATAGAGCGTCGTCGTCTTGCCCGAGCCTGTCGGGCCCGTGACCAGCGTCACGCCGTTCGGACGGCGGATCGAGCGGCGGATTTTTTCCACCGTGTCGGGCGACAGGCCGAGTACATCGAGCGAGCAGCACGGCGGCGGACTTGTCGAGCAGGCGGAGGACGGCGCCTTCGCCATGCAGGGTCGGCGAGGTGGCGATGCGCAGGTCGATCTCGCGGCCCTGGATGGTGATGCGCGTCCGGCCGTCCTGCGGCAGGCGGCGTTCGGCGATGTCGAGCTTCGCGAGGATCTTGATGCGCGAGATGGTCGCCTCCGTCAGGCTGGCGTCAGGCGGCGGGATTTCGCGGAGGTGGCCATCGACGCGCAGGCGGACGCGCATGCCGCGCGCGCCCGGCTCGAGGTGGATGTCGGATGCGCCGGCAGCGACCGCGCTCTCGAACATCTGGTCGACCCAGCGGATGACTGGCGCGCCGCCGGCGAGGTCGCGCAGGCGCTGGAGGTCTGAATCTGCGCCGGTTTCGGCGACAGAAACGTCGCGCTCCTGCTTCGGCGCGAGAGCTGTGCCGACAAGCCAGACGTCGATGTCGCCGCCGACGCCGACGGCTGGCCTTACCCTCAGTCCGGTCTTAAGCGCGACTGCTGAGAGCGCTTCTGCGTTGAAGGGGTCGGCCATGACAAGCAGGACGGAGCCGTCCTCCATGCGTAGCGGTGCAATGCGCTGGGCGCGGAGATAGTCTGTCTGCAGAAGGCCGTTGAACGGGGCTTCGGGCGGAAAATCATCGCGCGCAACAAGGGGAAGATCGCAGGCGACCGACAAGGCTTGAGCAAGGTGCTGTTCGTTGACGAGGCCAAGCTTCAGCAGCAGCTGATCCATCCGCTCGGACGAATGCTGCGCCATCGCGATCGCGCGCGCGTGCTTTTCCTGCGGGAGGAGGCCGTTGGCGATCAGCCAGCTGACTGCGTCCGCTACCTGTCGATCTGTGCGATCCTTGTTAGTCACTATCGCCCGCGCCTCCCGGCCGACGCAATTATAGGCGCATGGGCCGGGATTCAGCCAGCAAGTTCAAGGCCAGACACACACGCTGTAAATAGTGCTGGAACATTTCTTGCGCTGTGTCGGGCGCCAGCGCTGAATGCTAGGTGGTCTGGTCGGGGAGTTTGCAAGTGTCGATTACCGGTGAAGGTGATCGCGAGTTGGGTCGCGCAAGCGAAGAGGATGCCGCGTCCAGCGTATCCTTTGGGGGGAATGTGCGTGATTTCTTCGCCTGGTGGCGTCAAGAACTCGTCTCGTTAACGCCGGGGAGCTGGCGCAATTCGCTTGAGACGCGTGGGGCGGTAGCGACTGTGCAGGAACTGGACGGTCAGCTTGTCCTGAAGACAAAGCCTGGCGTGCCTGCTGTCCCGCTCGTGCCGGGCGGGAAGACGCCGCGGGGTATTCCCAAGGCGGGCGTGGTTTACCTTTTGTCGGAAGACGCGGCCCTGCGCCGTGAGCGCCGCCTCCCGAGTGCCTCGCGTGCACACGTCCAGAACATCATGAACCTCCAGATGGCGTCGGATACGCCGTTCACCATCGACGAGGTCTACGCGGATTCAATCGTGACCGGCGAAGACGACGCCGCCCGCGAGATCATCGTCTCACAGGCATTGGCGCCGCGCGCCTCGATCGATGCGCTGGTCGACCAGCTATACCAGGGCTACGGCATCCAGCTTTCGGCGATCGATCTCGCCGACAAGTCGACGCCGACAGGTCGGGTTGGCTACAACCTTCTCCCGCCGTCCAGGCGGCCAGCCGTCAAGACCGGGGGCGCCTCCGGACTTCGTCTACTGAGCATCGTCCTGCTCGCCTCCGCTGTGTTCGCCGGCTTCGCCTGGCGTGACCTGCAGCAGCGCCGCATTGCTGCGGCAGACAGCGTGATTGCGACGGCCGAGGTGGGGCGCGGCGGAAGCGATGCAGATTTCGACTCGCGTGACGCAAGGCATTGGCGGGATCGAGAAGCTCGCGGCCGAGCAGGCTGATCCCCTTGGCTTCCTGCGCGTCTACAACACCGTTGCCTGCGCTGCTGCCTGACGGAAGCTGGCTTGAGGAATTTGCCTATGAACGGCCGACCGTCACGCTGACGGGTCTGTCCGGCAATAGCGCGACCCTGGTCGAAGCGTTTGAAGCGTCCGACGCAATTGCGGGGGCCCGCTTCGCCTCGCCGGTCGTGCGCGATACGCAGACCGGCGCCGAGCGTTTCCGCCTCGAAATCACGTTCAAGGACGCCAGCAAAGGCACCGCAGACGAAGCCGCCCCGGCTCCGGAGACGGAGCAATGATGCTGCACGCGCTCCCCCGTTCGTCCCGCCGCACCATTGCGGTCGGCCTGCTGATCGCTGCTCTCGCGGTGGCCGCGGCCATCGTCTGGTGGCTGCTGATGTCGTTCGTGTTCGATCTCGATGCCGAGTGCGTCGGTCGAGAAGCGCGTCACCTCGCTTAACTCCATGGCCGGTTCGATCTCGCAGCTTCGCGCCGCATGGGCGCGGCTCGAGCGCGATCCGCGATTGGCCGTCGACATGTATGCGCCGGCCAGCGACGCGCAGGCCTCGGCCGCTGTCCAGTCTGCTGCCCAGCGCGTGTTCGATCGCGCCGGGCGCAAGTCCGGTCGGTCCAGACACTCGACGTCGTGCAGGAAGGCGCGGTTCGCCGCGTCGGCGTTCGCGCTCGCCGTCATCGGCACCAGCAACCAGATCAACCGCGCGCTCGAAGCCATCAGCGCTGGCGCGCCCGGTGCTGATCGTCACTGGCGGCAACATCCAGACGATGGGCGACAGCCGCCGTCCGGTCGACGATCCGCAGGCGCCGCTGCTGCAGGCCACGTTCGACATCTTTGCCTTCGCGAGGAATGGCTGAGCATGTCCAGCCAGTCGCTTCCCAAACTTGCATCCTCGGCCTCGTGCTCATCGGCGCCAGCGCCACGCTGGTCGGCGCGGGTCGTCATGTCGCTCACCACCGACGCCAAGGTGCCGCCCGCCAACGTAACCAGGAGCCGTGTCCATTCCCGCCGTTCCGCCGGCTGCTGAATCCCGCCCATGGCGACCGACGCCTTCACCCGCCCGATGTTCCACGCGAACGCGCGAGCCGGGCCCCGACAAGGCGCCCCGGCGACGGCCGACAATGACGATCCATCCGCATCCGCCGGCGCGGAACGCGCCTGAAGCGCCGCGGCGACATGTCGGCGTGACAGTCAAGGGCATCATCATCGTGTCCGATCGTGGCGCCCGAGTTGCCCTGCAGTCGCCAGGTTCCGGCGCGCTGACCTGGGTCAAGGTCGGGGAAAGGTCGATGGCTGGAAGGTCGAAGCCATCACGGCCAGCACCGGGTCCGCATGCGGAAATGGCGACGAAGTCGCCGAACTTAAACTATCCAAAGACCAGTGATTAAAGTGGAGTCGGGCATGTCCATCGTCTTGCAAGCCAACCGGGGACGCCGCGCGCGCAGGTCGCAGGTGCGCCTGCGTCTTGCGGTTTCGGTCGCAGCGATCGTCGCGCTGTCGGGCTGCGTCGCGGTTGACGACAGTGGCTATCGCCGCAGGGCGCCGGTCCAGCCCGGCGATGCCCTCGCCGGACACTGCAGCAGCGCCCGGCGAAGTGCGCCTCACGCCCGACACGCCGCAGGCGTCAGGTCGAGCCGATCATCCAGAAGGGCACGGGCCGCTTCGTCGACAGCGCTGCCCAGCTCGAGCCGCACAGGACGTGGCAACATCGTCGTCAAGCTCGTCGACTGCTCGACCGCCGACGCTGTCCAGCAAATGCTCGGCGATACGCTGGGCCTCAACTACGTCATCGAGGGCGAAGCCTCCGGCAGCATCACGATCCAGACGGCGCGCCCGGTGGACCAGCGCTACGCTGCTCCAGATGCTGGCCGGCGCGCTGGCCAGCAACGAGCTGCGCTGATCAACGAAGGCGGCTTCTACCGCATCGCACCCGCTGGAAGCTGCCGCGACATCGTCCTCGCGCGTTGTCGGCTATGGCGCAATGTCGACCGACCTCGTGTCGGCCCCGGCGTGCAGGTCGTTCCGCTGCGCTATATCTCCGCCGTCGGAGATGGAGAAGATCCTGCGCCCGATCGCCAGCGAGGGCGCCATCGCGCGCGTCGATGCGGCCCGCAACTCCTCATCCTCAAGGACGACTCGCGCAACATCGCGTCAGCATGCTCGAACTGGTCGACCTGTTCGACGTCGACTACATGTCGGGCATGTCGTTCGCCGCTGCTGCCGGTGAAGAACACCTCGGCCTGGCGGCCTCGTGAGCGAGCTGGACCAGCTGTTCGGCGCGACCAGCGGGTCGCCGATGGCCGGCGTCGTGCGCTTCGTCCCGATCGAGCGCCTCAACTCCGTGCTTGCGATCTCGGCCCAGCCGCACCACGCTCGATCAGGTGCAGGCATGGATGGGCCGCCTTGATCGCTCGGGCAGCCTGGCCGACCAGTCGTTCCACGTTGTCCCGCTGCAGAACCGCCCGGCCAAGGAAGTCGCCGAGCTGCTGCAGAAGACGCTGTCCGACCAGCAAGCCAGACGACCGAAAGCACGAGCGTTGGCGACGGTGCAGCCCGGCTCTGACGCCCGTCGTCACCGAAGCGCGACAGCTCGGCCAGCGACGCCTCCGGCGCGTCGACCGTCGAAGTGGCGGCCGGCGATCTCCTCGCCGACCGGCAAGCCCGATCCGCATCCAGGCTGATGAAGCCAACAACTCGCTGCTGATCCTGGCCACGGCCGAAGAATTCCAGCTGCTGCAGCAGGTCGTCGACGCTGCTCGACGTGACGCCGAACCAGGTGATGCTGGAAGCCACGATCGCGGAAGTCACGCTGCGCGATGACCTTTCCTACGGCGCTGAACTGGTTCCTCGAGTACGGCGAATTCGACCTGTCAGCTTCAGCGACGTCGGAACCGGCGCAGTCGCATCGAACTTCCCGGGCTTCTCGGTGCTGTTCACCGGCGCACGATGGCCGCGCGGCCCTCAATGCCGTGGCCTCGGTCACGGACGTGAAGGTGCTGTCGTCGCCGACCCTGATGGTGCTCGACAACCGCACGGCCACGCTGCAGGTCGGCGATCAGGTTCCGATCGTCACGCAGACGGCGGTCTCGACCAACGATCCGAACGCGCCGATCGTCAACTCGGTCGAACTGCGCGACACGGGCGTCATCCTCAAGGTCACGCCGCGCGTCAACGAAGGCGGCCGCGTCATGCTGGATATCGAGCAGGAAGTGTCGGACGTGATCGAGACGCAAGACCTCGGGCATCGACTCGCCGACGATCCAGCAGCGCAAGATCAAGACGTCGGTCGCCGTCGACAACGGCTCGACGATTGCGCTGGGCGGCCTGATCCGCGACCGCGTCACGGACGGGCGCACCAAGATCCCGCTGCTGGGCGACATCCCCGGCATCGGCGAGCTGTTCCGCTCGACCACCAAGAAGAACGAGCGGACCGAGCTGGTCGTGCTGATCACGCCGCGTGTCGTCGGCGGCGGCGACGACGCGCGACGCGTGACCAAGGAACTGCGCGACAAGATGCGCGGCGTCAGCATCGCGATCGAAGACGCCGCACGGCGCGCTGCGAGCGAGTAGCGAATGGAAGCCGCGCCGCTCTTCCCGCAAGGAGGACCAGGGGGCGCCGCCCTGGTGATGGTGCTTTGGGGGGCGGTGGTGATGTCGATCATCGCCGCGGCCGCCGCGCGGCAGGCGTCGACGTCCGCCATCGTGGTCAATGCCGGTGCCGAGCTGACGCGCGCCCGCGCGCTGGCCGATGGCGGCGTGCGGCTGGGGTGGACGGCGTTTGCCGACGGACGGATCGACAATTTCTCGGACACCTGGGGCTGCCGCGACTGGCGAGGATGCGCTGCTGGTGCAGCTGCGGCCCGAGACGTCGCGCATCGACATCAACGTCGCCGATCCGGGAATTGCTGGCCGCGCTGTTCGCGGCGGCCGGGGCGAACCGCCCGTCGGCCGAGCAGATGGCGGAGGCGGCGATCGCCTATCGCAGTTTCGGTCGAGACGCCGACGACGGCAA